>NZ_JASDCT010000002.1:0-581488 GCF_030407735.1 Planococcus sp. APC 3900
TTCAATGTCTTCAAACTTAATTGCCTTGGTAATATCCACTTTAGTCATATTTATTTTACCAAAATATTTAGGTGTTGAAGAATATGGATATTGGCAGTTATATATATTTTATTCTACTTATGTTGGGCTGTCGCAATTAGGATGGAATGATGGTATTTATTTAAGGTATGGAGGAATTCAATATGATGCTTTAGATAAAAAAACTTTTTTTTCTCAATTTATTATGATGTTTGGTAGTCAAACTATTTTTGGAATTCTAATTTGGATTTATACTATTTTTTTCATTCAAGATTTAAATAAAGATTTTATTATAATTATAGTATCAATATCTATGGTTATTTTGAACACTCGAGTTATGCTTTTATATATTCTACAAGCAACGAACAGAATTAAAGATTATGCGCGTATAACTCTATCTGACAAAATGATATTTATAATTCTAGTGATCATCTTTTTGTTTTTTGGAATTAGAGATTTTAAAGTAATTATTTATTCAGATGTAATAGGGAAGTTTTTCTCTCTCATTTACGCTATGTTTTTATGTAAAGAAATTGTTTTCAATAAAGTAAATTATTTTTATTTAACTATCAACGAAATGGTAAATAATGTTGCGGCGGGTATAAAATTAATGTTTGCTAATGTTGCTGGTTTATTAATTGTTGGAGTTGTTAGGCTTGGAATAGAGCGTACTTGGGATATCACGACATTTGGTAAAGTCTCTCTGACTTTAAGTATCTCCAATCTTTTAATGGTATTTATAAATGCCGTAGGAATTATTATTTTTCCAGTTTTAAGAAGAACTAGTATTAATAATCTACCATCTATCTATATGAATATGAAAACATTCCTGATGATTCCATTAATAGGAGTTTTAGTTGTTTACTACCCATTAAAGACAGTATTAGCCATTTGGTTGCCTCAATATGCCGAAAGTCTAATATACATGGCTCTTCTTTTTCCGATATGTGTATTCGAGGGGAAAATGGCTTTATTAATAAATACTTACTTAAAAACTTTGCGTAAAGAAAAAGTAATATTAATGGTTAATATTATTTCACTAATTCTAAGTATAATCTTAACTTTGTTATTTACATTCTTTTATAAAAATATTATTTTTGCGATTTTATCCATAGTCATAGTTTTGGCTGTACGGAGTGTTATAGCAGAAATCCTGCTTTCAAAAATTCTTAAAATATTTATTTTAAAAGATTTGCTTTTAGAACTGTTGATGGTTTTTATATTTATAATAGCAAGTTGGTATTTAAGTTTTTGGTTAGGATTACTTTTCTATTTAAGTTTTTATGGTATTTATATTTTTATAAAAAGGAAAGATATTGGGGAGACTCTTAAATACATTAAAAGGTTAGTAAGAAAAGAAGAAGAAATTTAATTTTTCACTTATTTTTTTGATATCCTTATTAAATCATTCAAAACATTAAAATATGCAATTAAAATTAAAACACAGATTTAATAATAGAAAGGAGCTAGTATGATGAAAGGTATAATTTTAGCAGGAGGAAGTGGCACCAGGTTATATCCTTTAACCATGGTGACAAGTAAACAATTATTACCTATTTATGATAAACCCATGATTTACTATCCATTATCTACATTAATGTTGGCTGGTATTAAAGAAATATTAATAATTTCTACCCCAGAAGACACGCCAAAATTTGAAGAATTACTAGGAAGTGGTTCTCAGTTTGGTATATCTTTGGAATATAAGGTGCAACCATCTCCAGACGGTTTAGCTCAAGCATTTATACTAGGAGAAGATTTTATAGGAGAAGATAGTGTTGCTTTAATTTTAGGAGACAATATTTTCTATGGCCATGGGTTTACAGAATTATTAGAGAACGCAGCATCGAGAAAAAATGGTGCAACTATCTTTGGATATAATGTCAAAGATCCAGAACGGTTTGGGGTTGTAGAGTTTGATAAACATGGTAAAGCAAAATCTATTGAAGAAAAACCAGCATATCCAATCTCTACGTATGCAGTCACTGGACTATATTTTTATGATAATAGAGTAGTAGACATTGCGAAGAAAATCAAACCTTCCAAGCGTGGAGAATTAGAAATAACTGATATAAATCAAGAATACTTAGTTCTTGATGATTTACATGTTGAATTATTAGGTAGAGGTTTTGCTTGGCTAGACACGGGTACTCATGAGTCTCTACTTGAAGCTTCTTCATATATTGAAACCATTGAAAAACGTCAAAGTCTTAAAGTCGCTTGTCTTGAGGAAATTGCTTATCGAAAGGGCTATATTACTAAGAAACAATTAATAGCCTTGGCAGAACCGTTGAAGAAGAATGAGTATGGTCAATATCTTATGAGACTAGCTAATCAACATATCGATATGCTAAATAGAGAAGAGGTTTTAGGATGAATTTCATTAAAACGAAGTTGGATGGAGTACTAATTATTGAACAAAATGTTTTTGGTGATCATCGAGGATGGTTTACTGAAACTTATAATCAAGAAAGTTTTGAGAAAGTAGGACTAACTTTAAGTTTTGTTCAAGATAATCATTCATTTTCCGCTACTAAAGGTACTTTAAGAGGTTTACATTATCAGCTAGCTCCAAAAGCTCAAACTAAGTTAGTAAGATGCACTAAAGGATCAATTTATGATGTAGCTGTTGATATAAGAAAAGGCAGTGTCACATATGGAGAATGGTTTGGAATTGAACTAACCGCTGAAAATAAAAAACAATTGCTAGTACCTAAAGGTTTTGCCCATGCTTTTATGACTTTAACAGATGATGTAGAAGTTCAATATAAAGTGGATGAGCTCTATTCACCAGAAAATGATCGTGGAATTGTATGGAACGATCCGGACATCGGAATTGAATGGCCAATGTCTATTAAACCAGTTCTATCTGGCAAGGATGAGAAAGCACCTCAGTTAAAAGATGCTGACAATAATTTTACATATGGAGCTGAGTAAATGAAAATTTTAGTTACAGGTTATAAAGGTCAACTTGGTTATGATGTAGTTCAAGAAGGTCTTAAAAAAGGATTCGATATGATTGGTATTGATAGAGAAGAAATAGATCTTACTATCAATGAAGATGTAAATTCATATGTAAGTAAGATAAATCCAGATGCAATAATCCATTGTGCAGCTTATACTGCAGTCGATAAGTCGGAAGAAGATAAAGAAGGCTGCTGGAAAGTAAACGTTGAGGGCACTGAGTATCTTGCAGCAGCAGCAAAGAGTATAAAAGCTAAATTTATTTATATCAGTACGGATTATGTATATGACGGAGAAGGTAAACAACCTTTTGTTGAAACTGATGTTCCGGACCCTCAAGGTTATTATGGTTTAACAAAGTATGAAGGTGAAAAAAAAGTAAGAGAATTACTGGAAGAGTACTTTATTGTACGTACATCATGGGTTTTTGGAATTAACGGTAACAATTTTATTAAGACAATGCTTAAGTTATCTGAAACGAGAGATGAATTAAACGTGGTTGGCGATCAAATTGGTTCTCCTACCTATACATATGACTTAGCAATTCTATTGATTGATATGATTCAAAGTGAAAGGTATGGACTTTATCACGCCTCTAACGAAGGATTTTGTAGCTGGGCGGATTTGGCTGAACAAGCATTCCGTATAGCTGGAAAAGAAGTGAAAGTAAATGCTATTACAACAGAAGAGTACCCAACCCCAGCTATTCGACCTAAAAATTCACGGATGTCAAAACAAAAATTGCTTGATAATGGATTTAATCTATTACCATCGTGGCAAGATGCGGTAAAAAGATATGTAGACGAGCTTTATCAAGAGGTGAAATAATAGTGAAACAGAAAATTTTGGTTACAGGCGGAGCAGGTTTTATCGGAGGTAATTTTGTTCAATATATGGTAAAGAAATATCCGGACTATGATATCTATAATTTAGACTTGTTAACATATGCTGGAGATTTAACTAAGCATAAAGAAATTGAAAAGCAAGCTAATTACCATTTCTTAAAAGCTGATATTGCTGATCACCAAATTATTAACGATTTATTTAACAAATATAAATTTGATTTTGTAGTCCATTTTGCAGCTGAAAGCCATGTGGATCGTTCAATAACTGATCCGGGTATCTTTGTTCAAACCAATGTTTTGGGTACCCAAGTGTTATTGGATGCAGCTAAAAATATAGGAGTAACCAAATTTGTTCATGTTTCTACAGACGAAGTATACGGGGAATTGGATTTTGATCCTACAACATTTTTTACTGAAGAAACACCAATCGAACCTAATAGCCCTTATAGTGCAAGTAAAGCTTCTTCAGACTTGTTGGTTCGGGCTTATCATGAAACGTTTAATTTGCCGATTAACATCACCCGCTGCTCGAATAATTATGGTCCTTATCATTTTCCGGAAAAACTCATTCCTTTAACAATATCACGCGTATTGAATGACCAAAAAGTTCCTGTATATGGAGATGGGAAGAATATTCGTGATTGGTTACATGTAATTGATCACTGTGCAGCGATTGATCTCGTTATGCATAAAGGTGGAAATGGAGAAGTATATAATATTGGCGGACATAATGAAAAGACTAATTTAGAAGTTGTGCAAACAGTCATTAGCACATTAGAAAAATCAGAAGAGTTGATTGAATATGTTAAGGATCGTTTAGGGCATGATAAACGGTATGCTATTGATCCGAGTAAGTTAGAAAAGCTTGGATGGCAGCCAACCTACACATTTGAAACAGGAATTGCCCAAACTATTCAATGGTACCTTGATAATAAAGACTGGTGGGAAAGAATTATTTCTGGAGAATACCAGACTTATTTCGAAAAGCAGTATTCAAAATAAGGTTCCTTTCTTTCTTTGTCTCAGGAATTTTAATACTAAGAGAGTAAGGAGTGTTTACATTGTTTAAAATTGCAGTAGCAGGTACAGGATACGTCGGCTTAGTAGCAGGAGTATGTTTTGCTGAAAGAGGCCATCAAGTAGTCTGTGTAGATATAGATGAAAATAAAGTAAACCTGATGAAATCAGGAGTATCTCCTATATATGAAACAGGTCTAGAAAAATTAATGAAGAAGAACTACGAAGCGGGAAAACTTGAGTATACAACTGATTATAAATCAGCTTATAAAGATGCAGATGCAGTATTTATAGGTGTGGGAACACCTGAAAATGAAGATGGCTCTGCTAATCTTTCATACATTGCAACTGTCGCTCGACAAATTGCTGAAACGATTGAAAAAAATTGCTTAGTAGTAGTTAAGTCTACAGTTCCAGTTGGAACAAATGATAAAGTTGAACAGTTTATCCATGACTTCTTAATTAACGATGTAAGAGTAGAAGTTGCTTCAAATCCTGAGTTCCTGGCACAAGGATCTGCAGTGCACGATACTTTGAACGCGAAGAGAATCATTATTGGTACAGAGAGTGAATGGGCAGAAGATCTTTTACAAAAAATTTATCAGCCATTTAAATTACCTATTGTATCTGTAAACAGAAAATCTGCAGAAATGATTAAATATGCTTCTAATGATTTCCTTGCTTTGAAGATATCTTATATGAATGATATTGCAAACCTTTGTGAATTAGTAGGAGCAGATGTTCAAGATGTAGCTAAAGGGATGAGTTTCGATGATCGAATCGGTAGCAAGTTCTTGAATGCTGGTATTGGATATGGTGGATCTTGTTTTCCTAAAGATACGAAAGCTCTTGAATACTTGGCCACTCAAAATGGCTACGATTTGAAAACAGTCAAAGCTGCGATTGATGTAAATAAAGATCAAAAGACTTTATTGTATAAAAAAGCTAGTAAACGTTTAATTACATTTAATGGTCTTAAAGTTGCTATTTTGGGTCTTACTTTCAAACCTGGAACAGATGACTTAAGAGAAGCTCCATCTTTGGAAAACGTGCCTTTGTTGTTAAACCAAGGTGCCGAGATATATGCCTATGATCCAATTGGTGCAGAGAACTTCGCTAAAGCCTTTCCAGAGGGCAAGGGCGGTAAAGGCAGCATCAAATATGTATCAAGTGTTGAAGATGCTTTAGAAGATGCAAATGTATGCTTCATCTTTACTGAGTGGGGAGAAGTTAAAGCTGTTGATGCAAAAGCGTATAAAAAATTGATGAGAACTCCATTGGTCTACGATGGTCGTAACCTTCATAGTGTTGAAGAGATGGAACAAGCTGGAGTAGAATACTATTCAGTTGGTCGAGCTCCGGCAAACCAAGACGCGCTTAAGGAGATGAGAAAGCTTGAGTTACAAGCCTCTAGACTCTAGTAAAGTATATTTCGTTACCGGTGCAGCTGGATTTATTGGTTATTACCTTTCAAAACGGTTATTGGAATTGGGTTGCCGTGTAGTTGGTATTGATAACCTCAATGAATACTATGACGTGAATTTAAAGCATGATCGCTTAAGCGAGTTAGAATCAAATGAAAAGTTCACTTTTATTAAAGGCGATATTTCTGATAAGGAATTAGTTTCTAATCTCTTTGAAGAATATAAACCAAACATTGTTGTGAATTTGGCAGCTCAAGCTGGTGTTAGATATTCGATTGAAAATCCGGATGTCTATATTCAAAGTAATGTCATCGGGTTTTATAATATCCTGGAAGCTTGCCGTCATTATCCAGTTGATCATTTATTGTATGCTTCTTCAAGTTCTGTATATGGAGCGAATAAGAAAGTACCTTTTGAGGAAACTGACTTTGTGGATAATCCAGTTTCTTTGTATGCTTCTACCAAGAAGTCGAACGAATTGATGGCTCATACTTACAGCCATCTTTACAAAATTCCAGCAACCGGACTTCGTTTCTTTACAGTTTACGGACCCATGGGGCGCCCTGATATGGCGTACTTCGGATTCACTGATAAATTGTTTGCTGATGAAGAAATAAAGATTTTTAACAATGGTGATTTTGAAAATGACTTATACCGTGATTTTACATATGTCGATGACATTGTACAAGGTATCCAACGGCTCTTGTCGAATCCGCCAAGCGAAGCCGGTGAAGTTCCACATAAAGTATTTAATATCGGAAATAGCAATCCAGAAAAGCTGATGGTGTTTATAGAAACACTTGAGAAATGTTTAAGTAATAGTTTAGGAAGAACAATAGAGTTCAAGAAGAAGTTTGAACCAATCAAACCAGGCGATGTTCCAGCAACCTATGCTTCTACTAAACTATTAGAACAAGCGATTGGCTTTAAACCGAAAACCTCTATTGAAGAAGGTCTTCGGAAGTTTACGGATTGGTACTGTGAATATTATAAAAAGGCCTAATTTTTTGATAAATAGTTCAATTAATTTACAAAAAAATAAGACTAAGTAGTAAGGTCTAAAGTATAAGTGGGTGCAAAAATGAAAGTGAAAAAAGCGATAATCCCTGCAGCTGGGCTCGGAACAAGATTCCTACCTGCTACAAAAGCAATGCCAAAAGAAATGCTGCCTATCGTCGATAAGCCGACGATTCAATACATCATTGAAGAAGCGATTGCTTCTGGTATAGAAGACATCATTATCGTGACTGGTAAAGGCAAACGTGCGATTGAAGATCATTTCGATCATGCGTTTGAATTGGAAGATACACTGATGAGAAAAGGTAAGCAAGAAATGCTAGATTCTGTCTTAGAAACTTCTAAAGTGGAAATTCATTTCATCCGCCAGAAGCAACCACTTGGCTTGGGACACGCCATCTGGTCAGCGCGTAAATTTATCGGCAACGAACCTTTTGCTGTATTACTAGGCGATGACATTGTCGAAAACGATGAACCCTGTTTGGCTCAATTGATGAATCAACATGAAAAGACAGGCAAAAGCGTCATCGGCGTACAGCAAGTAGCGGAAAAAGACACGAATCGCTACGGTATTATTGATCCTGTTTTGGTCGATGGAAAATTGATCAAAGTGAAGAAATTTGTCGAAAAACCTGCTGCTGGAACAGCCCCATCGAATTATGCCATCATGGGTCGCTATATCTTAACACCGGAAATCTTCGAATACTTAGGAGAGCATGAATACGGTGCAGGGGGAGAAATCCAACTGACTGATGCGATTCAAAAGTTAAACGAAGTCCAGTCGGTTTATGCCTATGAGTTTGATGGCCGCCGTTTTGATGTGGGCGAGAAATTCGGCTTTATCGAAACGACGATTGAGTTCGCTTTAAAGCGTCCGGAACTGAGAGATCAGTTGCTGGAATTATTTAAGGCTAAGCTAAATGAATCGCTGGTTAGAAATGACCAAACAAAAACTATTAGATAATTAACAAGCAGCTTACATATTGAAAATATGTAAGCTGCTTTTATATACAAGTAGCTTACAGGAGCAACAATATAACTATTTTCTTATAAATTATAAAGTAAAATTTATATTAAGTTTATTTAATCGAGTTAATTTCATAATTCCGAGCCCTTACGGCTCTAAGTGTGAAACGGCACAAAAATAGAGCACCTCCCCAAATCCTGTATAATGGGAGTCACCAACAACACACAAACAGTAGGGAAAGCGCTCTATGCCTATTATAAGACAAGATAACCTATTTGACATGCATGAATTATTTGAGATGGAACCTACCCATCGATTTAACGCTATTTTCTCGACAATGGAATTGGATCCGCTTCTGCGCATCTTTGACAAGAAGACGCATCGCGCCAAGAGAACTCAATTACGGTGCCATGATTTATTCGTTGATCACTCGTGTGGTGGAGCGCCCTGAAACAAGATCCTTTTTTTCGGTTTGATTGCGGGTTTCTATTATCGGACGATGTCCCATCTGAAGCTTCTTATTCACGCATGATTACGGCGATCAGTGAAACCGATACGCTGGCGAAAGTGCAAGACGTTCTTGTGGCTCTAGCGATCCAAGAAGGCTACATCACCGAAGAATCTCTTGCCATTGATGCCACGCATTTTGAAGCGCGTGACAAACCGGAAGCCGCCGTGAAAAAGGAAAAGCCGGCTCCGAAAAAACGGAGACGAAAGCTCAAGAGCGAGCAAGCCGTCCAACAACAACAGGAAGCTGACAAGACGCTCTACGAAAAAGAGATTGTCCATCAATTGGATGCCTCGGTTGAGGCGCTGGTAACCGAGATGCCAATTGCCCCGAAATGGGGCATTAAGAAAAACAGTGACGGAAAAAATACATTTTGATTCGGCCACAAAGCCCATTTGGCTGTAAGTACGAACAGCCAATACATTATCAGGAGGCTCATGAGTTCCGGCAGTTTGAGTGACGGGAAAGCCGCCATCCCCCTCTTGAAGCAAATCCAGCAGACAATGCCAGGTCTTTTTCAAGCGAGCATCATGGACAAGGGCTACGATTACAAACCCATCTACCGACAATTGCAGGAGATGAACCTGGATGCCGCCATTGCGTACGGCCCGCGCAGAGAAGAAGAAGTCGTCGGCTTTGATGAACATTTCGCCCCCACTTGCGTACGGGAACACGCGTATCGCTACGACAGCTATAACGCCAAATACGAAACCCTGAAATATTCCCGTCCCAAAGAATGTGCAACCTGCCCGTTGAAGGATGATTCCTTGTGCCAAAAAATCTTTAAGATCAAAAGGTCAGTAGACCTTCGTAAATATACATCACCTGCCAGAGGCTCCTTGAAATGAACACTGTATTATAAGCGGGCTGCAGTAGAGCGCATCAATGCCTATTTAAAAGAGTATTTCGATTTAAATAACGTTCGGCATCGGACAGGCAAGAAAGCAAAAGTCCATTTTCAATTCTTCACCTTAATTTACAACGCATCCCGACTGGCGAGCGATCGAAAGCCTCCAAACAAGCCGTTTTAGCAGTCGCTTAAATTTTAAACCAGCAAAAATGGCTTAAAAAACCGTCTACACTTTTTTAAAAGAGCGATTTATGAAATTGATTCAATCAGATATTAATAAGTTTAATTGCTTAGAAGCATTTAATTACTCTTGAAAAGATTATATTAAAATTAGTAAAGTAATAACTGTTAACAATATTTATTAGTTTCTATATTTTTAATGAAGGAGAGGATATTTTTTGCGAAAATCAGTCAATAAAAATTTTTTTCACATTAAAATTATTATTTTAATGTGTTTTCTATTCTTATTTCTGTTTTATTTCTGGACTATAAAGGATTCAAGAGTTACAATTTTAACTTTTGGTGCTTTAGGAGATGATCAGCAAGAAGATACAATTGCTATCCAAAGAGCAATTGATTTTCAGAGTAATCGTGGAGGCGGAGTAGTTGAGTTTCCTAAGGGAATCTATTTAATAGATGCATCGAAATCAGTTGTCTTAAAGGATAATATTACATTGGATTTTAAGAAAGGAGCTATCCTACAAGCTATTCCTAGTGAGCTAGAAAGCTATGAAATCGTGAAAATTAGAGATGTAGAAAACGTTACACTTACAGGAGATGTTAGAATTATAGGAGAACGTAGTAGTCATATAGGTTCAACAGGAGAATGGGGATTCGGAATAAGCATTATGGGTTCTGAAGATGTAGTAATTAAAAATGCGAATATTTCAGATTGTTGGGGCGATGGAATTTACATAGGTAGCACAGAGAATAAAGAATATAGTAATAAAATAAAAATAATAAATGCGACTTTAAATAATAATCGAAGACAAGGCATATCAATTATTTCTGCTAGAAATTTGGAAATAACTAATCCGAAAATTCACAATACAAATGGAACAGCTCCACAGAGTGGGATAGATATTGAACCAAACTTTCCGTCAGATTACCTAGAAAATATAAAAGTAAAGAATCTTATTACATCAAATAATCTCGGCTATGGTTTACAGATATACTTAATAAATTTAAAAGGTAGCACAAATCCAGTTAGTATTGAAATTGAAACCTCAAAGAATCTACCCGATGGAATTTATTTAGGAGAATATGAAGGAATTAAAGGTGAAATAGTAATTAAAGATTACTTTTCTCATATATTAAAGTGAAATTTGTAACGGTCAAGTAGGTGGAAAATTTTCCGCAAATAAGATAAGTTCTCACGCTCTTTTGGTGAGGTTTCTTTTTATTACTTTTCGGGTATAAGAATACCAGAAACCCGAAAGGTCGTTGAACGAGATGAAGACCTCAATGGAAGAAGCCTTTTTCCATTTAGACGAAAACTGATTACAGCCAAGAAAATATACCACCTCTGCCATATTTCTGAGCCACTTCGGACATAAAATAGAGCCACCTCTGCCTTCAAGAGAGCCACCTTCTGTATACTTAGTTTGCGCAATATTGCGCAAATTGAATGTACAGGAGGTTTTTTAATGGTAAGCGTCCAATAGCGAGCACGTTCTAATAGAAGATTCTTCATGAGATACTCTTTTCAGATTTGAATTTCTGGGAGGGGTTTTTTTTGAAAAGAAAAGAGAAAGAATTGTATTGGACCGAGCAGATCAGCGACTATCGGCAAAGTGGAGAACCTATTGGACGTTTACTCTTATTTATTACAAGCAGACGGAGGAAGAACTCTTTTTCATTGTTGAAGTTCAATCCTCCTCAGCGCTATGTCCTGCTTGTCGTCAGATTTCTCGTCGTCTACACAGCCGTTACTGCCGGAAAGTGGACGACCTGCCTTTGTTAGACCGGCAGGTACATTTTCAGGCTCTGCTGCACAAATGGTTTTGTGATAACTCGGATTGTCCAATGAAAGTGTTCACAGAACGGTTAAACTGGCTTCAATCTTATAAGAGAAAGACCGAGCGCTTGGAGAACGTCATCGAAAAGATCGCTTTTTCCACAAGTTGTTTAACAGCGGAGAAAGTTTGTCAGGCGATGCACATTCCCGTCAGCCATGACGCGCTTCTCAGACGCGTGAAAGCGGCGTCGTTTGAACTGACGCCGCCTTCCTTTCGTCGGCATTGATGATTTTGCCTTTAAAAAGCGCTTCACTTACGGAACCCTATTCATCGATTTACAGAGGCATAAACCAATTGATGTGCTGAATGCATATAGCCATCTAAAAGAACCACCTGTGCCAAATTCCAGAACCACTACGGACAAAAAATAGAACCACTTAAGACATGAGAGAACCACTCCTATATAATTGGTTTGCGGAATATTCCGTAAATTGATTGTGTAGGAGGTTTTTTATGATCAAATATCGAGAGATTCTCCGGCTGGATGCTCAGGAGGTATCCAAACGGGGAATCGCAGCCAGCTGTAAGTGCTCAAGGAGTACGATTAATGATGTGCTGGAGCAAGCAGAAAAGAAAGGGATTTCCTGGCCTTTGCCTGAGGAGTTAGGAGACAGAGAGCTTCAAAAGCTTCTATTCCCCGAGAAACATGTTAAAGACGAAAGGTACTTACCTGACATGGACTACGTCCATAAAGAAATGGCGAAAACAGGCGTTACGCTCTCGCTCCTCTGGCACGAATATGTAATCGTCTGCCGAAACGGGAATCAGATTCCCTACAGCTATCGGCAGTTCTGCCGGGAATACACGAAGTTCGTCACCACAACCAAAGCGACTATGCGCATTAAACGAAAACCGGCTGAAACCCTGGAAGTCGATTGGGCCGGCACTTCGATGAGCGTAAGAGATCAAACAACAGGTGAAGTACATGAGGTGTCACTTTTTGCGGCCACCTTGTCCTGCAGTGGCTACTCGTATGTCGAAGGGTTCTATTCAATGAACTCGCTTCACTGGATTACCGGACATATCCATGCATTTGAATTCTTTGGAGGCGTCACGCAGACGATTGTGCCCGATAATTTGAAAACGGGAGTCGAAAAGCCTTCTTATAGCGATCCCGTGATCAACCGGACTTATCAAGAATTGGCAGAGCATTATCACACCGTCGTCATCCCGGCACGCGTCAGGAAACCTAAGGACAAGCCCAGTGTCGAAGGAACCGTTGGCACCATCACCACCTGGATTATCGCTTCACTGAGGTACCAAGTTTTCTTTTCACTGCAGGAGCTGAATGAAGCCGTCCGGCTTAAGCTGGAGGAATTCAATGAAAAAGAGTTTCAAAAGAAAAAAGGAAGCCGGCTTACTGCTTTCTTGGAAGAGGAGAAGTTTGCGCTTCTCCCGCTGCCTGCTTCCCGGTATGAAATGGCTCAATGGAAGAAAGCCACTTTACAACCAGATTATCATATTGAGGAAGACAAGATGTATTATTCGGTGCCTTATGAATACATTAAACACGTGGTGGAAATACGGTTGACCCGAACAATGGTGGAAGTATTTTTCAACAACTTCCGAATCGCTTCCCACAAGCGATTGTTCGGTAAAGATGGGCAATCTTCGACGGAATTTGATCATTTGCCAGCCAAACATCAGCAGTTTCTTACGTTTACACCGGCGCATTTCATTGAATGGGGAGAGTCCGTCGGACCCTCTACGGAAAAAGCTGTTCGCACGATTCTAGCCAATGGCACCAATGAAAAGCAGGCACTCAAGCTGTGCTTAGGGTTATCTAAACTCGTTGCACAGTACAGTGAACGCGAACTCGAGGTAGCTTGTGAAAAGGCATTGGCCTTCTCTCCGAGAGTGAGCCTGAATACGGTCAAAACAATTCTCAAAACAGAGCGTGACATCAAAACGACGACGCAGTCGCAAAAGAAAACTGTCAGCCTTTCAAAAGAGCAAGGATTTGTCAGAGGGGCAGACTATTACGGGAGGAAAGATCAATGACCATTGAATCTACAATCACCAAACTAAACGAAATGCGCCTGAGCGCGATAGCCGACACCTATTATAATCAAATGAACGACCCTCAATACCGGGAACTATCTTTCGAAGATCGCTTCAATTTATTGATCGACAGCGAGTACATCCGCCGGAAGAACAGCAAATTAGAACGGCTGATCCGTACAGCGAATTTGCGTATGCCAGATGCTTGCATCGAAGACATCCACTACCACGAAGACCGCAAGCTGGATCGCACGACCATCTTGCGTTTAGCCAGCTGCAATTACATCGGAGAGAAGCAGAACGTCATCCTGAAAGGGGCATCTGGAAACGAAAAATCTTATTTAGCATGCGCGCTTGGCGTCAGTGCTTGCCGAAATGGCTATACGGCCAAATATATGCGCCTGCCAGAATTACTGGATGAACTGGCTCTGGCTCGATTAAATGGGACGTACCAAAAGATCATGAAAGCTTACCGAAAGGTAAACTTATTAATTTTAGACGAGTGGCTGCTTGTTTCCTTGACTGAGCATGAAGCGCGAGATGTACTGGAAATCGTCGAATCGAGATACCAAAATGCCTCCACTATTTTCTGTTCGCAGTTTGAACCTAGCGGTTGGTATGAGCAGATCGGGGAAGCGACGCTCGCCGACGCCATCCTCGATCGGGTCATCCATAGTTCGCACTCTCTCTTTATCGATGGGAAGATTTCCATGCGCGAAAGGCTTGGGATTCAGTCATAAGAATAAAAAACCGCCCTTGGGCGGTCTTCTTATTTTTATGACTGGTTCTCAGATGTCCGAAGTGGTTCTGGTTTTTGTCCGAGGTGGTTCTATTTTATGGCACGAGTGGTTCTCGAGCTTGTCCTTCTTCACTGAATACACGAGAGGCCGTTGATGTAACAGACTGGCTCCAAAAATATCCAGAGATTGAACTGATTACGCGCGACGGCTCTAAAACTTATGTCGCAGCGGTGAAAAAAGCTTCTGCCACCATTCTCCAAGTAGGCGACCGGTGGCATCTTCTTCATCAGCTATTTGAAGCCGTCAAGAAAGCACTTTTTGGTATCTTACCGGCGAAATGGGCACCTCCTTCACCAAATAAACCAATTGCTTCAGAGGAAGAAGTGGATGTCCCTCTTCGCAAAAGTGAAACTCAACGTACGCAGAATGAAGAGAAAAGATGGACCCGAATCCAACAGGTACAATCTCTGTTCAAAGAAGGATATTCTAAAGCTGCCATTCAAAGAAAACTTCACCTCTCAAGCGGAACAGTTTACGCTGATCTGCAAAAAAAGGAAAAGCCAAACCATAAACGGACTTCTCCCTTCAAACGATTTCATTCCCTTATTCGATCCTTAGTCCAAGAAAAGCAGACGGTGAAACAAATTGAAGCTACTTGTCGTGCAGAAAGCTACCGAGGATCTTTCGGTACCTTAAATAACTTAGTCGCCGAAGAAAGATGCCAAACCAAACCGGCGACGATTTCGGTCCGCCAGAAAGTCCTCCGTGTGATCTGGGATTTCGAAAAAGGTAATCACCGGGAACGGATTCATGAGTTGCATCCGGATTTACTGAAGATGTTCCCGCAACTGATGAAGCTCGATGAGCTGGTTCACCCATTCCGAGCATTATTTAATGAAAAAAAAGATGAAAACTTGATGAGCTGGATAGCGTCTTACGAACATGTTGACTTCTCTTTTGTTCAATCATTTATTCATGGAGTCCTTCAGGATTTGAGCGCAGCCAAATTAAGCATCGAAGCGCTGTGGAGCAACGGACCGGTAGAAGGACAAGTGAACCAATTAAAAACCATTAAACGCGTGATGTATGGACGAGCCGGTTTTCAAGTGTTAAGAAACCGGGTTCTTTATCAATGGTCATTATCTTAAAATAGCCGGAGATTTTTTCATGAAAGACTTCAAACATTTTCCCCAAAAGAGCGTGAGAACCTATCTTAATTGTTATAAATTGCTCTCTAGTTTAGCATTTACAAAATTTCATAAAATGTATAATCATCCGTAATAAACTGATTTTTATTGTATTTAATAAACAAAAACATATCTCGAAACTCCTTAATTTCTGATTAAGTAAAATGGGGTTAAAAACTCATTTTTTAGAATATTAAAAAAACTTAATACAATTCACCTATTTTTATGATATAAGTAGATAAAAAGAGGTGAAGAAAATGGAAGGAATGGTAACGGAAAAACGATTTTGGATAATAAGCATCTTTATTATTTTTGCCTTAAGCTTATCATTTTCTGCGAGTGCTTTGGCAGAAGATAAACTAAGCGTACTTTTATTTGGGGCAAGTGGTGATGGAGAAAAAGACGAAACTGAATTTATACAAAAAGCAATAGATTTTCAAAATGAGAAGGGCGGAGGAATAGTTTATTTCCCAAAAGGAAGTTATAAAATTGATGCATTGAAGTCTATAAATTTAAAAGATGATATCACCTTAGAATTTGAAGAAGGTACTATATTAAAAGCAATTCCTAATGACTCAGAAGCATCAAATATAATTAAAATTCATGATGTTAAAAATGTAAGCATGATAGGGAGAGTTGAAATTCAAGGGGAGAGGAAAGAGCATATAGGAACTTTAGGAGAGTGGGGAATGGGAATAAGCATAAAAGGTTCAAACAATATTAGAATTGAAAATCCTATTATTTCTAATAATTGGGGAGATGGGATATATATTGGAAGTTCATTAAGACAAAATTATAGTGAGAATATAAAAATTATAGATCCCATAATAAGTAATAATCGTAGACAGGGAATTTCAATAATTTCAGTGAAAAATCTTGAGATCATTAATGCTGTAATTACTAACACCAATGGTACTATGCCGCAGGCAGGGATTGATATAGAACCAAACAGCCCATTAGAGTTTTTAGAGAATATAAAAATTTTAAATTTATCGACAGAACAAAACTTGGGTTCTGGGTTACTCATATATCTTGCTAATTTGAAAGGTACGAAAAATCCAATAAGTATTTATGTAGATAGTACAAAGAGAATCAAGGATGGATATTCTATAAGAGAGTTAGAAAATCTTGAAGGTCAAATTGATATAGAAGGCTATTATTATTTGACAGACAAAGAAATAGTAGAAAAACCTATAGTAAATGCATTAACTGCATCATCTACAGCTTTATCAGGAAATGCTCCAATTGGATCTACCATTACTGTAAAAGCAGGGAGTTCAATAATTGGAACAAGTATTACTAATAATTTAAAGGAATTTACTGTTAAAATTCCAAAACAAAAAATTGGAATGGTGTTAACTCTCACAGCTACCGATATTTTTGGAAATGCTAGTGAAGAGTCGATAGTGATAGTAAAAGCTGAAAAATTCTTCGATATAGAATCTGGACATTGGTTCTATAATGAAATCTTATATCTTTCAGAAAAAAAAATAATCGAAGGATTTCCAAATGGGAGTTTTCAACCAAAAAAATATTTAACTCGTGCAGAAGCAGCAAAAATGCTTGCTACTGCATTAAATATTGCTAGCCCCAATAAAACATCTGAATATCCAGATGTTTATAAAGATCATTGGGCAAAAAAAGATATTGAAAAAGTAACCGCCGCTGGATTATTTAATGGCTATCCCGATGGATCATTTAGACCTGCAAAAAATATAACGCGCGCGGAAATAGCTAAAATTTTGGTTCTAGCTTTTGATTTAGATGTAGACAATAAAACAGTATTTAAAGATGTTCCATTAACTCACTGGGCATCAAAACCTGTTTCTGGTGTTTTTAATAATAATATTACTAAAGGCTTTCCAGACAATACTTTTCGACCTAATACTGCTGCTACTAGAGCAGAGTTTTCAGTCTTCTTATCTAGAGCTTTAAATAAAGAATTTCGGTAGCTATATTGTTATTGACGTCTAATTTCGACTAGAAATTGCCGGCTCTTTTTGTCCAAAACCTGACGGGTTTGTTGTCCGGTAAATAGAGAAAAACGAGGAGAAACTAAGCCAGTTCTCCCTCGATCATTTTTTCACTATTCGGTCGTCGATGATGCGATTTCCATTCTTTACGTAAGCGTCCAATATTGAAGACCTGGTTTCTTAGAAAAGGAAATGCCTTTCTGATTGTTTGTCGGAAAGGCATTTTTACTTTTTCTTTTGGATATAACAGTCTTTTGGAAGTTCCTTCGACCACGGCATAAGGTGATCGATCTTCAACTCTTAACTCATATCAAGTTGTGGAAGTTCTTCGAAAAGAAATTGAAGTTAGAAAAATGGATTCAAACCATTCTCTTTGGCAGTCTCTACGAGACTGTAAATACTTGCGGCTGATCTCATCGGCATAAAGCAGATTTTCCTGTACCAGTTGCCGGTGGAGGTGTTCATAGAACGGGCTCAACCAGCAGGTGGTGCTCGAAATCATTTAATTCGAGAGCGTTTTGTGTAATGCACAATAGAAGTACAGAACTTTGCAACGAATTTGTACAGAGTTCTGCATGAAAGTTTCATGGAAATAAAAATGGACTTGCAAGCCGCCCAAGTCAACCTCTACTGTTAAAGTGCGAAATCATAACAGGTGGAGGTTAGAAAGGAATGCATACAATGTCCGATATCAATTGTATCAAACACTTACGAAACGAAAAAGGATTGAGCATCGACCAGATTGCCAATACCCTCAAGATTAACTGGCGCACGGCCAAAAAGTATGCCGATGAAAGTGAGCTTCCAAGCTCCATCATCAAACCGAAAAAAGGAATGATGTACGAAGAGAAATGGGGAACGATGGTTTCTGATTGGTTGTTCGAGGATGCCCAAGAAAAGAAAAAACTGAGAAGAACGAACCTCCAACTATTCAAAGAATTACAGACCTATCAATTCCTGGGGTCCTATCGGACCTGTTGTAACTTCATCCAGGAATGGCGGGTGCAGCACGATATCGAGGATAAAGACTAAGGATTTGAACGCTTGGAACATCTTGCGGGTGAAGCGCAAGTCGACTTTGGGGTGCTGGAAGCCGTTGAAGAAGGTAAGGCGCGCGATATCCGGCTATTGATCATGTCCTTCCCTTGCAGCAACGTCGCTTTTTATGAGCCTATGCCTTCTGAAAACCAGGAATGCTTTCTGGAAGGACTGAAGAAACTATTTGGCAAAGCGGGCTTTATCCTCCGCAAAATCCGAATCGATAACTTGACGCCCGTCGTCAAAAAGATGCGAGGCAAAACACAGAAGAAGCCCGATTAACGGATGAATATCTGCGCTTTCAAATGTATTACGGGTTTGAAACACAGGTGTGCAACGTGGGCAAAGGAAATGAAAAAGGCCAAGTAGAAAAGAGAGTCGGCTATATCCGCTACAACTTTTTCAGTGTCCCGCCAGTCATCACAGGGCTGGAGGATCTATCCGTATTTTAATAAAAAATTTGAAAAGCAATCACACTATAATATAGCACGCGTGTTGATTAGCCAAAATCATCCAAATGAATACAAAAAGAGACACCTTTCTTGTAGACTGTAAGTGCGAACCAACAACTACAGGAAGAGGTGTCCCTTATGAAACAGAATATCATGTTCCCGAGTTTGATTCAAAAGTTTATTACAGATGAAGATGTGGCTTTACTGACGGAAATGATAGGCTATGAAGACACTGCTCGGAAACTCACCGTGGGCAAGCTAATTGAATACCTGGTCACCGCAGCGGCGTCTGAATGGAAAGGCTACCGCCATTGCGGGGATGTAGGGACTTCCGCAGGATTGGTGGATGTTGATCACTCGACCCTCTCCAAAAAGATGAAAGAACTGGACTACCAGCTGATGAAGGAAACCTTCGCCATGGTTGTCGATAAATGCAACCGGGCAACCCGGCGGGACCTCAAGATTCCAAACCGGCTCCTGCTGGTGGATTCCACCACTATTACCGTCGGTAAGAATCGGCTCCCTTGGGCGCTTTACCATGGCGAACGTTCCGGCATCAAGCCTCATGTCAGCTTCACGCCGGAAACCGGTATGCCGCTCGACGTGATGGAAACCACCGGCCTGGTGCACAACGGCCCGGTCGGCGAAGAGCTGGCCGATCCACGGTTTATCCTGGTGCAGGACCGGGCGTATTTCAATATCAAACGCATCGATCAGTTTGTTTCAGACAAACAGGACTTTGTTATTCGGATGAAAGAAAATGTGGAACTATCGAATATCCGGTCACTTCAGCGCCTGCCGGAAGAAGGTTCCAATGTCACGCGCGACTTCACATGCTGGCTGGGAACGCCTCAATCACGTTCGAAGAAACGGCACCGCGTGGCCTTTTTCACCGATCATGAAGGGCATGAAATCCGGGTCGTCACCAGTCTGCTCCATGTTTCAGCTGAGGCTATCGCCGGCATGTACAAAGCGCGGTGAGGCATCGAATCCTTTTTCCGCTGGATCAAACAAAACCTGAATGTGCCGAAGGTATTCGGCCAAATACCGAATGCCGTCTACAACCAATTGTTTGCGGCTTTAATCGCATATGTTCTCATACAATGACTGTATCAAAAAAAACCGGCCATTCGGACACCTGCCTTATCGCTTGTGGCCTTTCAGCGCACATTGTTGAACGGCACGCTGCCCTTAATTTGGCTGAATGCCTTGACGACATTTCTGCACGAGTACTTTGCGCTCAGCAGGAACAGTCTGTCATTTATTGGTTAATCAATACGCCTGATAATATAGTATACAATATTAAATTACTAATAAAGGGTATCTAAAATATCGTTATGTCTTTATAATTATAATAACAAGTGAAGAATTGGTGGTTTTATATATATGATTCAGTCAAAGACTGTTGCTGGGAAATCTTTAATGTTTTTTATTGCCTTAAGTATTCTTACGATGTTTCTACCTCCTATTTCCTTATCTATAGTTAGTAGCACTCTAACAATCTATGTAGGAGAGATTTTTCTATGGGTTACACTATTTTTGTGGATAATTTTAATTTTTAATAAAAGAAGTTTTACTTTCAATGGCCTTGGAAAATATTCATTGGGTTTAGTGCTAATGGGGTTTTTATCACTCATAAACACTACGGATTACGGAAGGTTTTTTATTGGTTTTTCTACTTACGTAGAAGTTTTTCTGATTATTATTATGTTCTCAGACATTAAGTTAGTTGGAAAGTTTCAAGAAAAAATATTCATGTATTATTTGTATTCGGGTGGAATATTATCACTTTTCATCATTGGATATACTTTAATAGAAAACGAGGGAAGTTTTTTAGTTGGTAATAAAATAATATTAGATATTGGTGCAAGTAATTATCTTGCTTCAATTTTGTTGTTGCCTTTTTTTATAGTGTTTACACAGTTAACAAAAAGTGTTTTTTCAGTTAAAGGTTTAATATTAGTACTGCTCATTGGAGCAGCTATAATATTTACAGCATCAAGGAGCGCTTTACTTATAATGATAGGATTAGCTTTCCTTTTTCTGCTTAAAGATATACTTTTTAATCGCAGTGCGACTTTAGTTAAAAGAGTTACTTCACTGACAACAGTACTTGTAGGCAGTGGACTAACTTACTTTATTGGTAGAGAGTTTATTGCTCAAATGATTGAAGCGGAAAGGTTTTCTAATCTTTCTGAACAAGCTAACTTACTAAGTAGATTTGATATATTTGAAGAATACTTTTTAGCTTTTTCTCAAAATCCTTTTTTAGGAAAAGGATTTTTAAATGTGGATGGTATGGGAGAATATTACTTAGCACATAATCTGTTTTTACAGGTATTAGGAGATAATGGATTTATATTTTTTGTTTTATTTGTTTTGCTCCTTGTATCTATTTATAGAATGCTTGGAAGAAGCTTTAAATCTTTTGAAAATCCATTTTTAAGAATGTTTGTTTTAGGATTTAGAAGAGGATTTTTAGCTATAATAATTCATGGGATGCTAGAACCAAATTTTGGAACGAAATTATTTATGCTTTACTTATTTATTGGAATAGGTATTATTATAGCTACAAACTATTCTTCAGAAACAAATATGAAATATTAGATTGAGTATGTAATAAAATTTAGATGAAAAAGTAGTAAATAATTTAAGATTTTCTAAGCTAGCGATTATGGATTGTACCATATTAATATGAAGCCTAGAACAACTTTTTAGCATGAAAAAAGAGGTGGAAAAGGTAATGGTAGGAAAGATAAAAAAATTATTGGTTCAGCTTTATAGAGATATTTTAGTGAATTCCATTGCGGCATCTTATTTTACACC
Organism: Planococcus sp. APC 3900; assembly: GCF_030407735.1. Taxonomy (NCBI): domain Bacteria; kingdom Bacillati; phylum Bacillota; class Bacilli; order Caryophanales; family Caryophanaceae; genus Planococcus; species Planococcus sp. APC 3900. Next base: position 21,846 of record NZ_JASDCT010000002.1, read on the forward strand.
AATACCAATTAGGAAATTAATTTATAATTTTTATGGAATTAATACAAAAACGAAATCTATACGTCCGAAATGCTACTTCGGGGGAAGAAATGTAACCATTGGAAAAGGCACTACTATTAATGGAAGGTGTTATTTTGAAAACTTGGAAGGTATAGAAATCGGAGAGTATTGTGATATTGCTATGGATGTGTTGTTTTGTACTTCCACACATGAGTTTGGTTCGAAAGAAAAAAGAGCAGGTAAAGCTTATGGAAAAGCAATTAAAGTAGGAAACGGATGCTGGATAGGGGCGCGAGTTACAATTTTACCAGGCGTAACAATCGGAGATGGCTGTATAATTGCAGCTGGGGCTGTAGTTACAAAAGATTGTGAAGCAAATGGATTGTACATAGGATTTCCAGCAAATAAAGTGAGAGATTTAGAAAGGTAAGCGTCCAATAATGAGCACCTGGTTTCTTAGAAAAGAAAATGCCTTTCCGATTTTTTATCGGAAAGGCATTTTTCTATTTTTTCTTTTGGATGTAGCACACTTTCGGAAGTTCCTTCGACCACGGCATGAGGTGAGCGATCTTCAGCTCTTGGCTCATATCGAGCTGTGGAAGTTCTTCGAAAAGAAATTGAAGGTAGAAAAACGGGTTTAAGCCGTTCTCTTTGGCGGTCTCTACTAGACTATAGATGATGGCACTGGAATGCACTCCACTTGTTGAAACCGCAAACAGCCAATTCTTTCGTCCGATGACGAACGGTTTGATGGACCATTCGGCGCGGTTGTTGTAGATCTCAATGCGTCCGTCTTTCATAAAGGTGGTCAGCTTTTGCCATTGATTCAACGAATAAGAGATGGCTTTGCCGGTTGAGGCGCAATAATTTCCTTTTGTTCCGTTAGCCATGCCAATAAGCATCCAGCACGGGCTGTGTAAACGTTAAACTAGATTATAGAGATTTCAACAAATAAGTTAAAACCGCGCCCCTGTGTCAGAGACAATTTAGTCTATACACAACAAGTGCATACCGAAAATGCCGCATCGAGGAACCCCAACGGTTTCGAGATGCGGTTTTAGCATGTATATGGGGAATGCTAAATAGTCATAACTGTTTCGTACACAGGGACCATTTGGGAACTGCTGGGAAAACATGGGTACGTCGAGAGAGCAATTCTTGCCTAGATGCATTTTATCCACATAACGAGCAAGAACAGGAAAATCACTAGAAATCGCGCCCCTGTGTTGAAGAAGATTCAGTTTATTCACGGAATATGTAGACTCAAAAGTCCAAAGCCTGATGCAGCGGGGAGTTAAGGCTTTAGATTGGGAATAATTATCTAAATAATTAAATATTTATAATTGTGTTTGACACAGGGACCATTTGGGAACTGCTGTAATTTTGAGGAGTCGAAGGCGGCACCAATCGATTCCACTGGCAGCGATTCGTCAGCTCGAGCTCTTGGTGGTGTTCTGTTGCAAAATTTCACTCATTTCCTTCAAGGTATACCGGTGGTTTACAACATCCACCACAAAATCCTCTTCACTTATAGCTATCGGAAAACGCAGAATATATCCGTTGTAACGGAAAAAGAGCGCCGTACACATCAGAGCGGTACGTTTATTCGCATTATGGAAAGCGTGGTTTTGAGCCAGTGACTCTAACAATGCGGCTGCCTTCTCATAGAGGCTTGGGTAAGCATCTTGACCAAACAAAGATTGCTGTGGTCTTTTTAAAGCTGAATCCAATAACGCGTGATCCTTTACACCGGTCTGCTCATCGGCAGAATGCTCGAGAATCACTTTCTGGTTAATCAGGATCGCCATCTCTGCTGTCAGGAAAAAAAGGGTCATCGGTCAACGAGTCCTTTTAATGCTTCATGATGAGCTTCCATTTCTTCTTCGAGCCTGTCGAAGAAATCTGACGGGACACCGTCCGGAAGCGGAATCATTTTCGGCACTTTTTTTATGACGATTTGATTATCAACCAATTCGACTTGTACCTCATCGCCCTTTTTGACATTCATTGCTTTCAGCACATCGTTTGGCAGCGTCAACCCCAGCGAGTTGCCGATTTTCGTAATGCGTCTTTCTGTCATGGCCATTGTTTCTTCCTCCTCAATATTTCATTGGCATAAGTTCTAACAAAAGGTATTTGTTCTAACCATGATAACCTTTGCTTCTCAGCCAGGCAAGAAGCTGGATTCCTCTTCGAAGATCTTCTCGAAAGAGTGAAAATCGCGCCCCTGTGTTAAAGAAGATTAAGTGTATTCACGGAATATGTAGACCCGAAAATCCAAAGCCAGACCCAGAAAGGAGTTTCAGACTTTGGATTGGGTATTGTGTCTGACACAGGGACCATTTGGGAACTTCTGGGAAAAGTGGGGCATGAAGAGAGTCGTTCAGTTCTGTATGCATTTTACCCATATAAAAAGAAGAACAGTAAAATTACTGCTCTTGCTCGTTGATTGCGTTGAAAAACACATCGGCTACTTCTTTTTCTTTAATCCCTACTAATCGAGAATAAATATAATCTTGATCCAGCTCATTTCCTTCATAGAGTTTCGTCATCTATTTCAATTGCTCTTTTTCCTTCCAATGGACAAGTGCTCTTAACCTGTCGCAAAAGATGTCCTCAGGACTAATCATATGAACAATGCAACCGTCATCAGTCAGCACATCTCTTACTCTGTCATAACTGCCTTCTAGATGGTTGTCAGGGATTTCAACAGAGACTTGCAACTCTTTTAAATAACTGTCTTTGCCTTGCCCTTTCAAAACCCAACTCAATTAACGCCTCCATGATTTTTTCATGTGACGTTGCAACAAAATCGATATCAACAGTCGCGTATTGTCCGATAGTATAATACTCCACACTGAGGCCGCCGACTACAATCAGTTGAATTTCCGAATGTTTCGTTTCCACATATTCCGTTACAATCCCAGCAACTCGAATATTTTTGTCTACTAACGGAAGGTCTTTTAACTTAGCTAATTTTCTCTATATAGTCCCGTTCTGTTTTCCATATTCTTTCTCAAACATCAGAAGGATTTTTGTCTCATCTTCAGAGCGGGGACGTTGTCTTCCCGGTTTTAAATCAGAAACAATTTCTCCTGTCCTCTCTTCTAAAGTTTTCAGGAAATCATCTGGCAGAGTCGACTTGGAATTTCGACGCTCCTTCATGGCAATGCTTGCAATTTCTAGTTTACGTTTGGGCTCCATTGTCGCTCACCTCTTTTCTATATAATAGCATATTTCTGTTGTAATCAATAAGAATGTAATTCTGAACTAAGCTGGGCCTTACTTATAGAAGAAAGTTGAAAACTATTTTTAAAAAGGAAGGCAGAAACCACTTGTCTCACATCACCGGCGGCTCCATGTCCTCCACATGCTCGTCTTCTTCCGCATTCTGCGCATAGGTCAGGCAGTACATGCAATACGCCGTGTTGTTTTGCTCGAACGGTTCCGGCAGCAAGCCCCGCAGCAGCTCCCGGTCCAAAAAGGCAGGCGCCGGAAGCAAATCATCCCAATAAAGGGGAAACGAACTGTACGGATACAGCTCCAGGCGCTCGACCATCGGCTGTTTCGTCTGGATCGGGTTGCGGTGGATGTAGCTGCTGACAGTAAGCAGACCGAGGCGGGAATCGACTTCTTTCGCGAAATAGCGCTTCTGATAGATCCGGCCGATGTGGCCATAGCGTTTGGCATAGGAAGCGCTGTAGCGCCGGTTGACCAGCCCCATGATTTTAGATAACGGATCTCGCTCCGCTTTGATCAGGATGTGGTAATGGTTGGTCATGAAACAATACGCCAGCAACTTGAACGGGTAATCGGCATGGACGTAGAGGAAGGCGCGTTTCAATTCGAACATGTCTTCCTTGGTCCGGAAAATCGGCTGCCGGTTATTGCCGTGCATGATGACGTGATAATAAGCATGGGGGGGGAAACGTGCGCTTTCGGGTCATGGCTCACCTCATCAGTGAACTGTGGGTACGCGAAGCGCTGATTTTCCATTCGAGCGCTTCATCAACTGCCGCGTCCGTCACTTCATCATTGCCTGACAAATCGGAAATGGTCCGGGCCAGCCGCAGAATTTTCATCGTGGAACGGCTGCTCAGCTTTTCCTGGAAACTGACCGATTCGATCCGTGCCAATTGTGCCGGAGTGAACTGGGTCTTTTCCTCAAACAGCTTGATTGGCACGATGGCATTCGTGTAATTGGCGCCGTAGCGGATGCGTTGCCGGGCACGGGCAGAGGCCGTCAGCTTGCGCAGTTCTTCGGATGTGACCGCAGTCGATTGTGCCAGGACGCCCTGATTTTTCATCTCCAGCACAAAATCCACCCGGTCGATGATGGGGCCGGTGATTTTCTGCATGTACTTCAAGCGGGCTTTGTCGCCGCAGGTACAGTATTTTTCGTGGGAGCCGTAATAGCCGCAAGTACACGGATTAGTCACAGCGATCAAGTTGACGGCAACTCGTGTACATTGGAAAAGTCGGCAAAATACTAATAGCTTTTGAAGGGTTTTAAGTGAAGCTTAAGATGGCGGATCCCGTATGAGAGAGATTTAGAAATTTTGCGGGTGCCAGGCACTTACTCAATTTCCAGTTAATAAACAGATCAAGAAAGTAACAGTTACTTTTCAAGAGTCAATTTTCTTGATATTCTAAAAAAATGCTTGATGTACGAGTTTGGAAACAGTCCTATGTGAAAATTTCTCCTATTTTACTATAAAATTTCCTTGAATTCCGTTTGAAACTATTCAATCTAGGGAAATTATTGATATCTTGAGATAACATAGGAGGAACACAGGTGGATCGTTTTTTGCAGGGTGTTGCTGATTTTTCGGCTTGGTTATGGGGGATTCCGCTCATCACCATGCTATTGATATCAGGTCTTTATATGACAGTTAAACTTGGATTTTTTCAATTCCGTTATTTTGGCTATATTGTCGGACAGACGTTCGGCAGCGTATTTAAAAAACCGAAAGGGGAAGGGACGGTCACTCCGTTTCAGGCTCTGACGTCTGCTTTGTCTTCCACCATCGGAGCAGCGAACATTGTCGGTGTGCCTGCGGCGATTATGTTTGGTGGGCCCGGAGCGGTTTTTTGGATGTGGGTCATTGCGTTGATCGGCATGGCGCTTAAATTCGCTGAAAGCGTACTGGCGGTTGAGTACCGCGAGAAAAATAGCCTGGGCGAGTTTGTCGGTGGTCCGATGTACTACATGACGAAAGGCTTGAACATGAAGTGGTTGGGTATTTGGTTTTCATTTGCCTTGATGATTGAGTTGATCCCAAGCATCATGGTACAAGGGAATTCCATCGCCACTACAGTACAAGCGACGTTTAATATTCCGTTGTTGTGGACGGGGATTGCTACCGCTGTACTGGTATCCATTGTTGTTTTCGGTGGCATCAAGCGAATCGGCAAAGTCACAGAAATTTTCGTTCCATTTATGGCATTGATTTACGTCGGTGGCGCTGTCGTGATTTTGTTGATGAATGTCAGTGCCGTGCCCGAATTCTTTATGCTGATTTTTAGCAATGCCTTCTCGCCTGCTCCTGTGATGGGCGGTTTTGCCGGGGCAGCGATTGTGGAAGTGATCCGCTGGGGATTTGCCCGCGGCCTTTATTCGAACGAAGCTGGACTCGGTACAGCTCCGATTGCCCATGCAGCTGCCATGACAGATCATCCTGTTCGACAGGGGTTCTGGGCAGTCGTTGGAGTGGTTGTCGATACGTTGATTGTCTGCACGGCAACGGCTTTTGTTATTTTGTCTTCGGGTGTTTGGACGGAAGACGGGGCAATGGAGAATTCCTCTGCTTTGACGAGTCTGGCATTTGAATCTTATTTCGGCCAATTCGGTGCAGTTCTCGTAACCATTTCCTTGATTTTCTTTGTTCTTTCCACGATTTTGGTGGTTGTTTTCTACGGCGCTAAGCAGGCTGAATTCCTGTTTGGCACGAAAGCGTCTTATGGCATGCAAGTGGTGTATATCCTTGCGGTTGTTCTCGGCGCGGTCGGTGCAGCAGAAGTGATCTGGGGCTTCCTCGATATTATGCTGGCGGCTATCCTCATTCCGAACGTCATCGCCATTTTGCTGTTAAGCAAAAAAGTAAAAGCATTGACTACCGAATTTTTCACGTCGGACAAGTATTACATAAAAGATCAAAAAGAGAAGAAACGAAACAAAGCGAAAAAAGCAGCGAAAGCGGGTTACGATTCTTAAACAGAAGCTCCGTGTTAAAAGCCTTGAATTCCCGGGAAGGGAAGTTCAAGGCTTTTTTTGCTGGATGGCACTTTGAAGAGAGGGAATGATTAAATTGTGTGCGTGCCTGGCACGTAAAACAATTTACCAAAAATAAATATGTATTTTTTAGGGAGAATCGTCTATTCTTATGAAAGAGTATTCAATAATATGGAAAGTTTATGTGTGGAAAGGTAATTTTCTGTCTTGAGAACTGAAAATGTAATTGAGGACTTATTCGAAAAGTAAAAGGAGATAGATCATGAATAAACTATTGCGGTTAGGTGTGATTGTTGCTTTACTATTGCCTGTTTCTCTTGGACTGGCTGCTCATACCGGTGCTGAAGCGACGGACGAAACCTTTATCGATGTTCAAAAATTTAAGATGGATAACCGGGTATCCACTCTTGATGTCTTTGACGATCACTTTATCACGACCTATCGTGATTATGCCGATCAGGCCGCCGTCATTTCTTCCTATAGCGAAACAGGAGAATTGAATTGGAAAACCATTCAAAGCGGGCCGAATGCCATCACGAAAGACAAATTTGCGACAGTGGACCGCAATGTGCTTTATATCTATTCTACCGCTACCGGGAAAGTCGTAGCCACTGGAAACTACCCGAAGCTTGTCACTTTCGGAACCGTTTCGCGCATTTATATGAATGACAACTACGTTGTTCTGACCAACAAACAATCGAAGACGAAGAATTACTTTGTTTATGATACAAACGGGAAGTTTATTATGGACGGAAAAGCTGAAGGATTTACCGCAGCGGTCCTCAATAAGAACACACTGGTTTTCCAAGACGCTAAAGGTGTCCATTCAATCAATCTGGCTACGCGCCAAAAGGTGTGGGATGTTCCGTTGGAATCCCGCATGAACAATCAGCACACATTTGTACCTGATGAATCTGTCATTTATGCACAAGGGGTTGAAAGCATATCAAAAACGGATTCCCAGGCTGTTAAAGATGTAGTGGTTGCCATCAATGCAAAAACAGGCACCGTTCTTTATAAAAAAGACTTGGGCGATACTGAAGAAACAAGAGTCCAAGTAAAGGATTTCGGACTTCTGATAAGCCAAGATACAGAAGAAATCCATGATTTTCATTATGCTGATGGAAGGCTGAAAATGAAGCTCGATATGGGTTCTCCCGAAATCGAACAGCTCAAGCAAAAAAACAACATCCAAGGAAACCGCTATAATTTTGTTCAAAAGTTTATCGCTTCACAAGACGAACTTTATTACTTCAAGCAATATACAGGCATTCATGACGAGTACATGTTCTCGTCCATCCAAGGCGTGGATGATGCTGGAACTGTAACGTTTGAGAAAGTCTTGGATAAACGTGTAGAGGATATTGCGACGACAGATTCCAATAAGTTATTCGTGGCAAAAAGATTGGACTATTCCGGTGAACTGGACGTCTATGATTCAAACGGCAATTTACTGGATACTCTTCCAACAGAGCCTATTGAACATTTGCGGTCAGACGGCTCGAGTATCTATGGGGTTAGCGGCAGTACAATGTACATCTTTAAAGAAAGTGAACCAAAGAAAGATACAATCGCACCGAACGCTCCGAAAATCAATATATTTAGTAACCTGGACAGTGTATTGAGCGGAAAAGCTGAAAAAGGGGCCATGGTCTACGCCTATGCCGGCGGGAAATTAATCGGTGAAACCAAGGCTTTATGGAGTGCGGTCACTATCCAGATTCCGAAGCAGGCAGACGGGACTGCGATTGATATTTATGCAGTAGATAAAGCCGGCAATAAAAGTGCCAAAACGACCATCAAAGTCATCGATAAAATCGCGCCGACTGTGCCAACGGTAGATGTGGTCGGCGACAATTCGGTTGTTGTGAGTGGTAAAGCTGAATCCGGTGCAAAAGTTTATGCGTATGCAGGAAGCAAAAAGCTAGGCGAAGCGACGGCGAAAGACGGCAGATATTCCGTTAAGATCGCTAAGCAGAAAGCAGGCACCAGTATTTCTGTCCATGCGGTAGATGCAGCAGGGAACAAGAGCGGGGTTAAGACCATCAAAGTGGTCGATAAAACCGCGCCGTCAGTGCCGACTGTCAATGCCGTAGGAGACAACTCCACAGCGGTGAGCGGAAAAGCCGAATCCGGTGCAAAAGTCTACGCGTACGTGGGAAGCAAGAAACTGGGCGAAGCGACCGCGAAAAACGGCGCTTATTCCATCAAAATCGTGAAGCAAAAAGCCGGAACGTCCATCGCTGTCTACGCAGTCGATCCAGCCAAAAACAAAAGTGGCAGCAAAACCGTCAAAGTGGAGGATAAAACCGCACCAGCAGTTCCAACGGTCAACAAAGTGACTACTAAATCCACGTCTGTTTCCGGTAAAGGGGAAAAGGCTGCGACCGTATTAATCTATAACGGCAGTAAGAAGATTGCCCAGGGAACAGTCGACAGCAAGGGCACCTTTAACGTGAAAATCAGCAAGCAGAAAAAAGGGGTTTCTTTGAAAGTACAGCTTCAGGATAAGGCTGGAAATAAGAGTGGGAGTAAGACGGTGAAAGTGAATTGAGAGTGGGGGTTCTGTGAGAAGTATTCATATCTTCTAAGGTATTGAACACTTTCTGCAGAATTCAAAAACCAGGTGTTGTACTGTGGGCAGGTGGAATTGAATAAAAAGGAACATAAGTTAAGGACTATAAGTCTCTAGGAACGTATGGTTTGAGCAGAAAGCGCACTAGACTTAAATGATGTCTCTCTCACCAACAAAATTGTTAAGTATTGCAGAAAGAATATATTGTAAGATTTAGTAACATATAAGTAGTTTAATTAGGGGGATACTCATGGGATTTTGTACGCAATGTGGAAATTCAATTGAAGCTGATGCGCGTTTTTGCGGAAAATGTGGTGCGGAAATTAGGAGAGAGGACATAGTTAACTCTCCTAAACCGATACAGAAGCAGTTATCTGATTCAGCTAATAAAGTAACTAACCGATTGCAAAATATAAGCAGTAATCCAAATTGGAAAAAACAGAAGTACAACAAAAAGGTCATCGGCCTTATAGCTTTAGCTTTAATTATTGGGTTTTATATGGTGTCCCCAAACCAATTGAAAGAGCAGGAGTATGAGGATTTAGTTATCGAATTGCTGGTCAAGGACGAAATGGCAACGGATAATTTTTCGAACGAAATAGCGTATTACGATATTGATACCGGTTTTGATGCGGAATGGTCAGAAGACTACAAACAACTGATCAAACCAGCAAAAGCTCTTGAAAAAGATTTTAAAAAGTTACGCAAAACCTTAGAAAATGTAAAACCCCCGGAATATTTTAAGTATGAACATGAAACATTATTGAAAGTATTTAATACACATGAAAATATGGCCTCAAATCTCATTTCTTATGTGGAAAGTGGAGATGAGAAATACATGGAATTATTCGAAGAGTTTGAAAATAGGGCAGATGAATATTTGGATGAATCCATTTTTGTAACAGAAGAGTATGAAGAGCAAATAATGCAAGCATACCAAAATGCTAAATTGGATTGAATTGAAATGTATGCGGAGAGGTTAAAATCGAGCCCTTATTTCAGAGATAACTCAGATTATGCCTGACGAATGTCTATTGACAAAGCCATATCCTAAAACCCCAAAGGTTTTAGGATATGGCTTTGTCGTATTTATAGGAAGCGCTAAATGGTCATCATTGTTTCCCGCAGTGTTTATATAGATGAGAATAACAGTAAATGATAGTTTCTAGAAAGGTTGCCCAAACATTAGTATGATTAAACTACAAAAACGAACGTTCGATTTAAGGAGAGAATGCAGCTTTGATTAGAAAAATCAGTATCTTGATTCCTTTGTTGATACTTGCGGTACTGGCAGGAGCCATCATTTGGGTTAATATGGGAGATTTAGCTGTCCCAGCTGTCCAAGCAGAACCGGAAGAGACGGCAGAGGTTGAGAAATTGAAGATGTCCAAATACAATCCCGCCAATCCCAAATCGTATTATCAGCAGGCAACTGAAAGTGCATTCGATGGGACTATTGAAGGATTTCTGGCTTCAGTCCATCAGACGTGGCATGAGCTAACGGAAGAAGAAAGGTATGATGGCTCAGTCTATTCAGCAAGCTATGACATCATCGCATCCGTTGTTCTGGAAATTAACTTTCTGAATGCGCACATCCCTAGTGAGTGGGAGTGGAAATTCGATGCGCTTCAAGAAACGGCGCATCAATTGACGAGCCCAGTGAACGAATTGTCGCAGGAAGAGCGGGACGAGTTGATTCCTGTATTTGAAGATGATTTAAAACTGTTGTATGCGAAACTAGTAGAAAGCTTATTCCCAACTCCGGAATGAGCTTTTTTCATATGAGAAAAGAATTAGAACGCTCAGATCACGTTTATTCTTCCCGCTCTGGGGAAAAAGATAACATCTCATAAAATTTCATGGAAAATATTATATATAAAAATGGAGGGAGTTTATGCTGGAGATTCATCCTCTTCTATTGATAGTGATTATTTTCAGTATCAGCCTCAGCTTTGTTACGCTATCGACGATCCGGATGATCCTGACCTTGAAAGGCTATCAGTATTCAGCCGCAGCGCTATCGATTTTGGAAGTGATCATCAACATCCTTGGCCTCGGGCTGGTATTGGATAATGTAGCGAACGTGCAGAATTTATTGGCGTATGCGCTTGGGTTTGCAGCGGGGATTGTTGTGGGTTCCAAGATTGAAGACAAACTGAGTCTCGGCTATGTGACGGCCAATGTCATTTCCCAGGACAACAGCGGCAGACTTGCTTTGCAATTGCGGGAAAAAGGCTATGGGGTGACGGACTGGCAGGCAAATGGTTTTGAAGGAAAGCGCAGTTCGATGCAGATTCTCATGCCGAAAAAGCAGGAAGTGAATCTGTACCGGACGGTGAAAGAGCTGGATCCACAGGCATTCATTGTGGCGTATGACGCAAAAACGATTTACGGCGGGTTCTGGATACGTGCCCTCAAAAAACGGCATATTGCCAAATGAATTGTGTGTGTGCCAGGCACCCACACAATTGGAAAAACGCTCATCCCAACTTGGAATGAGCGTTTTGTTATGAACTTTTGATTTGATCTTGTTTTACATCTCTACGCATCGTATGCTTAGCGCCCCATTCATGCATCGCTTGCAGGACGGGCTCCAGGCTCCGGCCGTATTCCGTTATGGAATACTCGACTTTTGGCGGGACTTGCGCGTAGACTTTGCGTTCGATGATGCCTTCGTCTTCGAGTTCGCGCAATTGCTTGGTCAGCATTTTTTGAGTGATGCCGGGCATCATCCGCTTCAGTTCGTTGAAACGTTTGGTGCCTTCTTGAAGCAGGTATAAGAGAATCATGTGCTTCCATTTGCCGACGAGGACGCCTAACGCATCATCGACCGGGCAATTTTCGGGGATTCTGTCCACATCTATTTCCTCCTAAGTATCTTTTTGTATACTATACCACTTTAGAGTGCGTACTTATAAAGATGGGGATTGGCGTTTATACTGGAAGCAGTGAGGCTACAAAAGTTGGGCATTGCCCACTGCATGTTACCATGAACTTATTCGAAAGGTGGAACTATACATGGAAAAATATCGCATCAATCCAGATGACGGCATCGAGTTTGGCATCTATACACTGGGAGACCATCTCCCGAATCCGGCGACCGGCGAACGGATTTCTGCGCAACAGCGCATTCATGACATTATCGACTATGCGGTGCTTGCTGAACAGGCAGGCGTTGACTTCTTTAGTGTGGGCGAAAGCCATCAGGAATTTTTCGCGACACAAGCGCATGCGGTGGTGCTTTCGGCTATCGCACAGGCGACGAAGAAAATCAAAATCGCCAGCTCTTCAACGATCATCAGCACGTCCGATCCGGTCCGGGTCTACGAGAACTTTGCGACGCTTGATTTGATTTCCAACGGCCGTGCGGAACTTGTGGCAGGGCGCGCTTCCCGCGTCGGGCTTTTTGAGCTGCTTGGCTACAATCTTCACAACTACGAAGAATTGTTTGAAGAGAAGTTCGAATTGCTTCGCTTGATCAATGAAAACGAAACCGTCAATTGGAGCGGGGAGTTCCGTGCACCGCTGCGTGATGCACAAGTGCTTCCGCGTCCGGTCAACGGTTCGTTGCCGATTTGGCGTGCAGTGGGCGGAACGCCGGCCAGTGCGATGAAAGCGGGCTATGCAGGTGTGCCGATGTTCATGGCGCATCTCGGCGGTTCGACTTCCCAATTTAAACGGACGGTGGACAGCTACCGTGAAGCAGCGCGGGCAGGCGGGCATGACCCTGCACAATTGCCGATCGCGACAGCCGGATTTTTCTATGCGGCGGAATCTTCCCAGCAGGCGCTGAAAGAGCTGTACCCGCACATCAATGAAGGCATGAAACGCACCAACGGCGGTGGGTTCCCGAAACAGCTTTTCGCACAAGGCGTCGATCCGCACAACATCATGAATATCGGCAGCCCCCAGCAGATTATCGAAAAAATCCTTCATCAGCATGAAATGTTCGGCCATCAGCGCTATATCGCCCAAATCGATTTTGGCGGCATGCCGATGGACAACATCAAGAAGAACCTGGAACTGATCGGTACGGAAATCCTGCCGGCCATCAAGAAATACACCGCTAAAAACAAGGAGGGGCAGGCATGAAGATTGTTGGCTTATCCGGTTCCCAAATTGGCTCGAAAACAAGAATCGCCATGGACGCCACCCTTAAAGTGATGGCGGAAAAATACCCGGAAGTGGAAACGGAATTGATTGACCTCGCAGACTACAAAATGGAATTCAGCGATGGCCGGAACTATTTGGATTACAGTGGCGACACCGGCTATGTGACAAAGACCCTGATGGAAGCGGACGCCATCATCATCGGCACGCCGATTTTCCAGGCTTCGATTCCGGCAGCGTTGAAAAATATTTTTGACTTGCTTCCGGTCAATGCGTTCCGCGACAAAGTCGTCAGCATGCTGGTAACAGCAGGATCCGCCAAGCATTATTTGGTGGCGGACACCCAGTTGAAGCCCATTCTTGCGTACATGAAAGCGCAGATGGTGCAAACTTTTGTTTTCATTGAAGAAGTGGATTTTCACCAGAAACAAATCATCAACCACGACGTGCTGATGCGCTTGGAGCGTTTGGCGGAAGATACTGTGGTCTTGACGGAAACGTTCACGAAGATCCGTGAGGAAAAAGAAGCGGAGTATGATTTTTAATTGGATGGGATAACGAGAAAAGACGCCGGAAATTCGGCGTCTTTTTTTGATCTCTTCAGTACATGAGCTTGAAGCGTTCAGAAATGGCCCATGACGTTTTCAAAGGTTGGACTCTTGGCGATTTTGCTGGCCATCAAGACAAAAACCGGCTCTGGAATCCGCTCGATTGCCCGGATCCCAAGAGGCGTGATGGTGACCCCGGCATTTTGAGTGGCCTGGAGTGCTTCATGCAGTGCGCGTTTCAACAACACATGGGCATCCCGTGTAGCGGCGAAATGTTCTTGATCTGTATTGCATGCGTAAACGGCTGGGGCCAGCGTCGGAATCAACAGAGCGACATGCGTCTTCAGCCAATCGTCCATGTCTGTCCGAATCTCCGCACGGAAGCCGCGCATTGAGCTCAGCACTTCTGCCACTTCACGTGTTCTGGCTGTCACGCTGCCGTCCACTTCGCCGATTGGCAAGGCCATCGGTTTCTTTTCTTCAACAGGCATCATGTGCATGACATGCCCTTTCTTAAAGCCGCCGGGATGCGGAAAACCGGCCATTACCCGTTCTTTGCCCAGTGCGTCAATGAATTCCTGCTGCCCCGCTGCATTGTTCATCATGAACAGAAACGTGGGGATGAATTTATTGGCAGCCAAGGCAGGGAGAATCTCGGACACGCAATTTTTGCGCATCGGTACGATAACCAAATCGTAACGGTCTTCTTCGTTCAAATTGTCCACGACTGGCAGGCGAGTGACGGTCTGTTCGCCGGTTTCCGTATTTTCGGTGACGATTCCGTACGTTTTCAATTCTTGCTGCCGTTCCTTGTGGTCGAGCAGGGAAACCGAATGCCCTGCCTGTGCCAGGCGTTCAGCGAACAAGCTGCCGAACGGCCCGACACCGTAAATCAGGATGTTCTTCTTCATGGGGATCGCTCCTTTAACATATTGGAAAGCGGCCATGGCTTGAGCGGTGGACCTCCTTTTCTTTAGAAAATGTGTTCTTCGCTTCAAGCTCAACGTATGAAGAGATATGTAAAGTTGGTCAGTTGCAGGCATTGATGTGATTCAGTATTCTACATGCGTGCTATTTATTTGATTTATTATATCATTTTCCAGGCCTGGAGTATTTCATGAAATCTCAGACTCGCCGCGAGGGTTGGCTCGCTTTTGATTCGATATGATTATGATATCAATCAATTTATAATTGAATATTCAGTTAAATTAAACTATGATGGTTGTAGTACTTTAAAACTAAGGAATTTACATAGTGGTTTAAAAGTTAAAGAGTTGAGAAGATCCCGTATGAGGATGCAGGACAATGAAAGGCTCTTCTTCTTGATCATTCAGAAGAAAGAAGCAGAAGGGGAAATGGAGGGATGAAAAGATTAGCGCTTCCGGCTTTATTGCTTGGCATTATTGCCATTGGATTTTTAATTTTTTGGTTGGTTGGCCGATATCTATAGAGAATCCGTCATAATGAAGGAACAAGTAGATAAAAGGGGTTTCCGAGAAGTTTTTTGATTCGGCAACCCCTTTTTTGTTTTGGATAGACGAATTGCGGTAGCGAATGGAGTTGTTCGTGTAGCGAGCGGGGATGTGCAGGTAGAGATAGAAGTTGTACAGGTAGGAACGGTTAAAACTCTTGTAGAAAAAGCGAACACCCGGTTTGAAACGAAAAGGCGTGATAAAAGAGAAGTGGGAAGCGATATCGCGGTTGCTAATGAAAGCGAAAAAATGGTAACTTATAATTCGTTTTTGATGAATGATAAAATATTTATTTTGAGACTATAGTCACTCTGCGAGTTTGCTGTTAAACTGAATTAGCTAACAATATCTGGATGTTATTCCTTTATTGTTGTAAAAGTTATCAAAGGGAAAAATCGAAGGCGATAATTAGAAAAGGGGGATTTATTATGAAAAAGATTGGTTTTGCTATTATGTCTTTAATGCTCGTAATGAGTTTTACAATCAGCGCGGCACCGATGCCGGCAGATGCTGCAGGCGTGAAGGCGAAGACGTATGCCAACTGTAAAGAAATCAATAAAAAATACAAAGGCGGCATTGCCAGTTCTTCCAAAGTGAAGAACAAAGGCGGCGCAACGAAATACAAGCCGTTTGTATCCAAAGCTTTGTACGAAGCGAATAAGAAGAGCGATCGGGATAAAGATTTGATTGCTTGCGAGCGCTAAAAAAGTGCCAGGCTCTTTTATGAGCCACCGGTTGTAGAAAAAAATGCCCTCTTCGATGAAATCAGCAGATTTCGAAGATGGCATTTTTTCGTTTAAAGAGAAGGATGAGGGCAGTTATAATCTGTCCTTGTAGGCAGAATTCTCAACAAAAAACATCCCAAAAAAGTTTTTGGGATGTTTTTTCTATTTATTTCTTCTCCAAACCGATTGTAAACCCTAAGTAGCTCAAGGCATTGCGTGCTTTGAACAAATTGCTCATGACCATGCGTTCGAGTTCGATCTGCGTCATCTGGTGCTTGCGGAGTTCGCCGTCTTGGGCGATTTCTTCCTGCTTGGTGATGACTTGGACAAAGCTGCGTTCCATTTGGTCGCGCAGCTGCAGCGTCCGGATGGTGGCGACGTTCTGGACCTGGGACAGCTCGTAGCCGAAGATGTCCTTCGACAGCCAGAACAAGGCTTTCAACGCGCCGTTTTTGGTGTCGCGGATAAACGGTTTGAGCGGGTTTTTCATGTTTTCTTCCTCGAACCAGATGCGCTGCATGCCGGCGCGCGGGTCTTTCATATCGAGTTTGTAATAATGGGCCACGAATTGAGCAGTTTTTGTGAACAGCGAGAACGACTGGCGGTAAACGGTCTTCAACTGTTCGTTGCGTTCTGCGCTTGGTTTCTTTTCCTGCGCTTCGTATAAGTTCCAGCGCAACGCCGTGAATTCCGAAACCATGGCGTCCATGAAGGTTTCGAGGAAGACGCCGCGTTCCTGGTCATTGGCTTCTTTGTGGCGGTAATTCAGCGTATCGATTTTCATGGTGCCTTTGGGATCGATTTCATTGCCATCATTCAGAAGCAAACGGTGCTTGGCGCACCAGTCGCGGTACTCGCGCTCGTGGCCTTCGAAAAAGTTTGGCTTGTAGCTGCCGGTCATATCGATTGGCCCGATTTCCTCAAGCATCTTGACGGCGAGCTTCAGGCGGTCTGCGTATAACGCGCGGCCGTTGGTGTTGCTGATTTTCTCAGCGCCTTTGTCGAGCAAGTCGCGTGACAGGTGAAGCGCTTCGGCTTTCTGGTCTTTGTCGCGCAGGAACGTCGAATAGAACAATAGCCCCCAGCCGCGCTCAGCGTCTTTGCGCTCGTAGGATGGATCTTTCTCGGCTTCGATCATATCTTCCAAGACATCCAGCCCATCAAGTGAACGGCCTACATAAATCAACGCTTCTGCGTAGTTCAGGCAGATTTGATTCCAAATGGTGGTCGGCACTTTGGCGCGGAACTGGGCGTGCAAGCTTTCAAAGAGAAACAGCTGGCGCTGCTTCATTGGACTGTTCCAGTCTTTTTGAAGCTGGTGCTGGATTCCGAGTTGGCTGGTTTCCAATAGAATCGCCAGTGGATAGGAAGTTTGGCCATCCAGGCGTTTTTTCAAATGGCTGATGATGTCGTTGAGCTTTGCCGGCTGTGTGCGGGTTTTCTGGAATTCCTGGAGCAACAGCTGTGCAGCTTGGTAGACTTCTTTTAAATCAAATTGCCCGTAATCGTCTGATTGGGCAATGTCCTGTAATGTTGACATGGGAACCCTCCTTGAATAGGTGCTTCTTCTATTATTGTAACGAAGTGTGGAGCAGGGGTCACCCTTTGTTGTCGGAATTTTATGGTTTTCAGTTTTTGTGCGCGTAGCAACTTTGCAAACTGCTTTATAAAAGAGAAGTCGATGCTTTTATTAATATCTGAATTTTTATTAATTTATAGAGGTATTAATAAGATTTTGCTGTTAAACTAAGGTCAAGAAGCAAGCCATTAAACGGAGGAGTGACGAGCGTGAAAAAGCTGATGGGTGTGCTGGTTGTAGTGCTGTCGCTGTTTTTAGCCTTGCCTGTTGCCGCTGCTGCACCGGATTTGCCGCAGAATCACCAGTTTTATGAGGAAATGACTTATTTGATGGAGAAAGGAGTGATTACGGGATATCCGGATGGTACGGTGCGGCCGGATCAGCAAGTGACCCGTGCCGAAGCGACGGTCATGATTGGCCGACTGCAAGGGCTCGATGGTACGAAACGGGTGACGCCGTTCCGTGACGTGCCGGCTGGCCATTACGTCAGCGGCTATGTCGCAGAAGCAGCAGAAGCGGGCTATATCCTGGGTTATGGAGACGGGACGTTCCGTCCGAATGCGCCGATCATTCGCGGGGATATGGCGCTGATTTTGGAGCGGGTCTTTGGTTTGGCGTTTACGTTCAACCAGTCGTTTACGGATGTGCCGCAAAATGCTTATTACACAGGGGCCATCAGCAAGATTCTGGCGGCGAACATCACCATCGGTTATCCCGACAATACGTTTCGGCCGAAACAGGCTGTAACGCGCGGCCAGTTCTCTGCATTTCTCGCGCGCGCCTTGGAGCCGGAATTTAAAAACGATGCGACGATCGCCCGTTCTTACCAGAAAGACAAAACCAAAACTTACACGTATCGCATGTCCGACGGAACAACAGTGGTCCATCGCTTTGTCGATGTGCCGGACCGCGGCGGAATGGCCTACGGATTCATGTGGACAGTGGAAGTGGGTGGGGACACCTATGAATACATGGAGTTTGAAAGCCATCAGCTGTTTGCATTCGGGTATCCGTATTCTGAGTATGATGTCGCGCTCGTCTATCCGGTCCGAGTCGGCAAAACCTTCAATGTGGGGTTAGGCGATGAAGTGATCATCCATACCATCACCGGTGTCAACAAAACCGTCGAGACGTCATACAAGATATTCACCAACGCAACCGAAGTGACGACGCAGGATGGCCTGCGCTATTACATGGCGGAGGGCTTTTCAACGATTAAATCGATCAACGCGCAAGGGCGTGTGGAAAGTGAATTGGTGAGTGTGGAATAGGACGGAATAGTGAGGAATTGTGTGCGTGCCTGGCACGCACACAATTCACTCAATTACTGGACGCTCTGCAAAATGCAGAACGTCTTTTTTATGGATCTGAGCAATCAGTTCATATGAATTGCATATTTTTCAAAGGCGTATTATATTGTATGAGGTATCAATCATTGACCCATCAATTATATGGGTTTTACAAACTGTAGATGAAAAGGGAGTTTCGACATTATGCAAAAGCTTAAAGTAACAAATGATTTTGATCAGATCGTCAACGGCCGCCGTTCGATCAAACTATATGACCCGACGGTGAAAATAAGTCGTGAAGAAATGAGCGAAATCATCGCTCAGGCGTCGAGAGCTCCGTCTTCGGTCAACCTGCAGCCATGGCGTTTTCTGGTCATCGACAGTGAAGAAGGAAAAGAAAAGTTACTGCCTTTGGCTTCATTCAACAGCAATCAGGTCAAGACTTCTTCAGCGGTCATCGCCATTTTTGGAGATCTCAATAATTTTGATTATGCCGAAGAGATTTTCGGCAAGGCAGTGGAACTGGGCTATATGCCTGCAGAAGTGAAGGAAATGCAATTGAACTATTTCACCCCTCTGTTTGAAGAAATCAGCAAGGAACAAATGAAAGACACCGTTACGCTGGATTCGGGTCTTGTGGCCATGCAATTGATGCTGGTCGCCCGTTCATATGGATACGATACAAACCCAATCGGCGGATACGACAAAGAACGGATTGCTGAAGTATTCGGCATGGACAAAGAGCGCTATGTCCCGGTTATGCTCATTTCCATCGGCAAAGGGGTAAATGAAGGCTATCCTTCTTATCGCTTGCCGGTAGAGGCGATTACAACCTGGAGCTAAACCAGCGTTTATTTCAGGTGAATATGGTCCGTTGGTGTATACTCTTTAGTGACAGGTCAATGAATAGTGAACCGCGCTATCAACTGGCCTCAACGATCAGGTAGGAGGTCCCGTTATGACGTGTTCATTTTCAAAACAGGAACAAGTCCTGCAGCAGTTTAAAGGGCTCACCAACCAAGTCAGCCCCAAATTTGAACGGTGTACAGGCATCAGCGCATCACGCTATGAACTGCTGTCGCAGCTTTATCAAACAGATGAAATCAACCAATCGACCTTGCAGAAAGCCGTCAATATCGACGGCGCGGCCATTACGCGCCATTTGAAACAGCTGGAAGCCGGCGGAATGGTGGCAAGACGAAGAAATCCTGCAGATAATCGGGTGATTTTCGTCAGCTTGACGGAAGAAGGGCGCAAACAGATTATCGAATACCGTAAAGAAAATATGGGATTTGTGAAGCAGATGCTCCATGATTTTACGCCGGAAGAAGTAGACGTCTTGTCTGATATGCTGAACCGCATGCAACACAATATCGTTGATTACTGATACAAAAACAGTAAAGGATAGGTGAGACTCAATGATCATCATTCACGCCAACATGCAAGTAAAATTGGATCAAGAGCAGGAATTTCTGGAGGCAATCAAAGAACTTCTGCCAGCAACACGAGCGGAAGAAGGCAACATCAGCTACGAGTTGATGAAATCCATCGAGCAGGACGGCCATTACACAATGGTGGAAGTATGGAAAGACTTCGAAGCCACGACTGTCCACGGCAAAAGCGAACATTTCACGGCTTTCACTGACAAAGCAGCAACGTTTATGGCTGCGCCAATGGAGTTGAAAGTGTTTAATGGAGAGTCTATCGAAATCTAAATTTATGAATTTGTAATGCCGCTCTGCATATTGCAGGGCGGTTTTTTATGTATGAGTTGTTTGGGAGTTGTTTGCGTGCCTGGCACGCAAACAATTTTATTAATAATAGAAAGCTATTATAAAAAAATAATGCCAAATTCATAGTTACATGGTATTGTTAATCGAATAAATAATCGGTCACAAAAGTCTTTAGACCCATAATTTTAAGAAGCGAGGGATAAGTATGAAGAAAAATCTAGTTCTCGGTGTATTGATTTTAGGAATTTTGATCAACGGGTGGGCTATCGCTTATCTGGCTTTGCCTTTTTATCAAATTGTCCTTGCTATTGGCGCTCTGTCCATTTTAATTATGACTCTTTTGCACGACCGCTATCTATTTTTATACGCAATTACCATCGCTTTGGCTTTTGGCGTTTTTTTAACCGCATATTCCTTTACCAATCAGAAAACTCCTGAAATGCAGATGTTGTATATGTATGAACATCTATTACTGACAAGCCTGGTATTGATGTATTGGATTTTATTAAACTTCATCAAAAAGATCGGTTATGAAAATAAAGAATTGAAACAGCAAGTGAAACTGCTGCAAAAATACAACGGTGTCACCAAATTACTGACCTTGACCGAATTCAATGAACAGGCACAATGGCTGTTGAAATCGAGTGAGCGCAATAAAGAAGAAGCCTGGTTCGTTAAAATCGATATCCTTTATCCAAATAAACGGACAAAGGTAAATTTGCAGGAAGACCTGGAACGTCTGGCACTGCAGACAATTCGCCAAAAATTCGATTTGATTTCCAGTAACAGCGGAGCCATTTATATTGTTTTAAAAAATACGCATGCAGAAGGAACTCAGCGGATGCTCGAACGCTTTCAGGAAAAGGTCCGGTCAGAACTCAATTTCATTGAACCTCCTTTCACTTTCATGAAGATGCAGGTAGATAAGGCCAGTCAATTGGCCGCTCTGGTGGAGATCAAATCATGACAACTTTAATCGTCATTATCATGGCTTTTTTTTGGGTGCTGTTGACTTTCTATTCTATTATGACTGTCGCTGGCATTTGGTTTCGCCTCGCATATAGAGATGCGCCAGAACTCGATGCATACCCTAGTGTCGCGTTGCTTATTCCCGCACATAATGAAGGCATTGTACTGGAAGACACATTGCGGGCCATGGCCCGGCTGCAGTACAAAGGAAAATTGGACATCTATGTCCTGGACGACAGCTCAAAGGATGATACAGCAGAGATTGCTCAGGAGTTTGCCAATGTGTTTTCCAGAATCCATTACATTCCGGTTCCACCAGGCTCACCTTCCGGAAAATCACGTGTACTGAATTACGGCTTAAGCATTTCTGAATCTGAGTACTTTGTTGTCTACGACGCGGACAATGAACCTGAATCTGATGCGCTTGAAAAATTAGTCAGAGCAGCAGAAACGACCAAAAACGCAGCTGGTGCCGTAGGTTACGTGAAAACAAAAAATGAAGACACCAACACATTGACCCGGATGATTGCTTTGGAATTCCAGGTATTCCAGCTGCTCATGCAATGTGGACGCTGGGCAATCTTCAAATTGGGCTCACTTGCAGGAACCAATATGTTGCTGCGCCGATCCGTGCTGGAAGAATTGGGTGGATACGACGTCCTGGCTTTAGCAGAAGATGCAGAGCTGACCGTCCGCTTAACGGCAAAAGGTTATTTACTGCCGGTTGTGCCTACTTCTCGGACATGGGAACAAGAGCCTGAACAAATCAAAACCTTCATTAAACAGCGGACGCGCTGGCTCACAGGAAATATTTATCTTCTGGAAAAATCGTTGTTGGATTTGACACATTGGAGAGGAAAGACATTCTTTCTGAGTCTTCAGCATGTTCTGACTTACCTAGTCTTCGTAGGAGTCCTTCTCTTCTCGGATATTTTTTTCATTATGAGCTTAGCAGGTTATGAACTGCCGAACATGGAAGCTCCATTATTGATTTTATGGTTTATGAGTTACATTGTGTATACCAGCCAACTATTGAGTGCATTGGTTGTCGACCGAAATGTATCTTTGAAAAATGTTCTATACGTCTTTGTGATGTACTTTACTTATGCTCAACTGTTCATCATCCTACTGATTCGAAGCTTTTCTACTTATGTTTGGAGCCGCATCCGTGGAACAACCATTGCTTGGGATAAAACGAAACGCTTTAAAGGAATCGGCTAATGAAGAAAAAATCTATTTGTCTCGTTATTCTTCTATTAATGATGAGTGGGTGTAGAGATATGGACTCTGTGCAAGAGCAAGTTGAAAAAGAATACATGCACTCCGATAGACTAATCCATGCCTACCCTGGGAAACCGGATTCCGAAGTCTTATCAGAAAGCCTCGGTTTGTACATGGAGTACCTGTTGCTGGCCGGTGATGAACAGAATTTTCAGGAGCAAGTTTCCATTTTGAAAAATCAGTTCCTCGTCAATGAAGATGCCTTGTCTTTTATCCAGTGGCGTTTGAATGAAAAAGCTACAACTAATGCGTTGATTGATGACATCCGCATTCTATCAGTTCTGCAACGGGCAGCAGACGCTTTTGAAAACACCGCTTATGATGAGTTAGCGGATGAACTGAGTATCGCCCTTTCTTCTGTCCAAGTACACAATGACTATACTGTAGATTACTACGATTGGTCTTACTCCTTGTCAGCACAGCGTCTGACGCTGAGTTACGCAACAGATTCCCAAGTCATCTCCGAGAAATCAGTTGAGTTGCTGAAGAAAGTGGATTCTACACGGGCCTTTTTTCCGGAATACTACGATACCAAGCAACAGAAATATATTAATAGTGATGAAGTCCATCTGATCGACCAATTGCTGATCGCCATTAATCGAGAAAAAGAAAATCTGCATTCCGAATCGTTTTTTAACTGGCTCAAAGAAGAATGGAATAACGAGCAGCGACTTTACGGACGGTATAATCGCGAAACCAAGGATGCCACAGTAGATTATGAATCCCTCGCTGTCTATTATTATCTTCAAAGCTACTTTTTGCTTACAGGAGAAGAAGAAATGGCTAGAGAAGTTGTTCAACAGGCAAAAAACATCGCTTCCGAAGAAATGCTCGCTCAGGCCCATTTCTTCGATTACATTCATTATCAATTAATGCTGCAAGAGCAATAGATGCCAAAAAACCGCTTAAGAAAAATTCTTAAGCGGTTTTTTGTGAATTGTGTGCGTGCCTGGCACGCACACAATTCACACACAATTAAAAAATAAAAATGAAAGTTAAAAATCATTTTAAAAATAAATGTTGAAAGTTAATTGTCATGATGGTATAGTTCGATTAATAAAATATTTCGACAACGAACAGGAGGACGGCTATCCAATTCAGCAGAACCTTGAAGAAAAGAAAATGAATGAAGATAGGGAGTTTTTAAATGACGGTTTTAGAACAGATCCATAAAAAATTAATCGTTTCCTGTCAGGCGCTGGAGGAAGAACCACTTCATGATCCGTACATAATGGGGAAAATGGCGTTGGCCGCAAAAATCGGGGGAGCCAAAGGAATTCGTGCAAATACTGTAACGGATATCCAGGCAATCAAAAAAGAAGTGGACTTGCCGATTATCGGCATCATCAAGAAGGATTATCCGGGGAGCAATGTTTACATCACGTCGACACTTCAGGAAGTTGACGCACTGGTTGAAGAAGGCGTTGACATCATCGCGATGGATGCGACAAAACAGCAGCGACCGAACGGCCAAAGCTTCAATGAGTTTTTTTCCGAGGTTAGGCTAAAGTATCCCGACCAACTTTTTATGGCGGATGTATCGACGATTGAAGAAGCACTGGCGGCCGAACAGGCAGGAATGGATATTGCGGCTCCGACATTGGCCGGTTATACGCCTTACTCAGTGGGCACGGTTCCGCTCGAATTGCTGAAGGAAATGACGGACAAGTTATCGATTCCCGTTATTGCGGAAGGAAATTTTGATACACCCAATAAAGCGCAGCTTGCTCTTGAGGCCGGAGCACATTGCGTCGTCGTTGGAAGCGCTATCACACGGCCGCAGCTGATTACAGAAACATTTGCGAAAGCGATAGAAAAAATAGAAAAGGGACAGGTGATATGAGATGAAAGGTTTATATACAGCATTGATGTGTTCATTCGATGAACAAGGAAACGTGAACGAAAAAGGATTAAGAGAAATCGTGCGCTACAATATCGAGGTTTCTGAAGTGGATGGCCTGTACGTCAACGGCAGTACCGGGGAAAACTTCCTCATCTCGACGGAACAGAAAAAGCAGATCTTTGAAATCGTCAAAGATGAAGTCGGCGATCAAGTGAAACTGATTGCGCAAGTCGGCTCTTTGAATATTGAAGAGGCATCCGATTTAGCCAAATTTGTCACCGACCTTGGATACGATGCCATTTCTGCGGTAACTCCGTTCTATTACAAATTCGACTTTGAGGAAATTAAAGACTATTACAATACAATCCTCGAAGGCGTCGATACGCAACTTATCATTTATTCGATTCCAGCATTGACAGGGGTCAATATGAACCTGGAACAATTCGGAGAGCTGTTTGAAAACGAAAAAATCATCGGCGTGAAATTCACGGCACCGGATTTCTTCTTGTTGGAGCGCTTGCGCCATGCATTCCCGGACAAACTGATTTATTCTGGATTTGACGAAATGCTATTGTCTGCAAGTGTCTTGAATGTAGACGGAGCAATCGGCAGCACGTTCAATGTCAATGGCAAGAGAGCGAAGCAAATCTTCACGTTGGCACAGAGCGGGAAAATCGACGAAGCGCGTGAAATCCAGAGAGTGACCAATGACTTGATTGAAGAGATTTTGAACAATGGACTTTACCAGACGATTAAGGAAATGCTGAAAACGCAGGGAGTCAACGCTGGGTTTGTCAGAAAACCGATGAAACAGCTGACAGAAGAAAGAGCGATTAAAGCACGTGAACTAGCTAAAAAATACTTGTAATGACGAACGGGGGTATGGGATAGATGAATGGGACATTTGCGGTTATCGATTATGTGATTTTATTTGCTTATCTTTTGTTTATTTTATATGTGGGAATTGCCTTTGCCAAAAAGGAAATGAAAGGCAAAGAATTCTTTAAAGGGGACGGCTCGATTCCGTGGTGGGTGACTTCGGTCAGTTTGTTTGCCACATTGCTCAGCCCAATATCGTTTTTATCACTTGCCGGAAACTCGTATTCCGGAACATGGCAGTTGTGGTTTGCTCAACTTGGCTTATTGATCGCCGTGCCTGTAGCAATCTATTTTTTCCTGCCGGTTTATCGCAAACTGGATTTGGATACGGCTTATGAATACTTGGAAAGAAGATTTGATAAGCGGATGCGGATTTTGGGAAGCCTGCTTTTCATTGTTTACCAAATCGGGCGCATGTCGATCATCATGTACTTGCCTGCGATTGCATTAGCTACTGTAACCGGCATTAATGTAATCGTCATCATCTTGTTTATGGGGGTCATTGCGACCATCTATTCTGCTTTCGGCGGATTGAAATCTGTCCTTTGGACCGATTTTATCCAAGGGATCGTCCTGATCGGTGGCGGGATCTTCGCCTTAATCATCCTGCTGTTCTCCATTAACGGCGGGCTTGGAGAAGTCATCAGTGTCGGGACCAGCAATGAGAAATTCTTTGGAGATATCGCTTTATTTGATCCGAACCTCATCAATAACAGTATTTTAATCATCATTTTGGGCGCGGGATTATCGACGACGTTTTCGTATATTTCCAGCCAGGATATGGTGCAGCGCTATTTGACGACGAAAGATTTGAAGGAAATGAATAAAATGACGTACCTGAACGGTGCATTGTCATTGGGTACGGCAACTTTGTTCTTCTTGATCGGTACATCTCTGTATGTTTTCTATTCACAGCAAACGGCTGCTATGCCAACAGGAAAATCGGATTTGATCTTCGCCAACTTCATCGTCAGTGAATTGCCTGTAGGGGTTTCAGGGTTATTGATCGCCGGATTATTCGCAGCCGGCCAATCAACGCTTTCAACAGGACTGAACTCAGTGGCGACAAGCTGGACGCTTGATATTCAGCAAGTATTAAGAAAAGACATGAGTGATGAAAAGAGCACACGGATGGCCCGTACAGTATCGACGGTTGTCGGGATTTTCTCTATCGCCTTTGCGATTATTCTTGCGTACTCCAATGTCGGTTCTGCTTATTCTTGGTTTAATGGATTGATGGGCTTGGCACTTGGGATTATCGGTGGGACCTTTACGCTTGGTGTCTTGACGAAACGTGCAAATGCAAACGGTGCTTTGTTCGGTTTTATCGCTACCACGATTTTGGCTGTCTACATTTCTTACTTTACGGATATCACATTGTGGGCGTATTCGATCATTAACTTGGTCGCTTCGATTGTCTTCGGCTATGGCTTCAGTTTACTGTTCGCCAAAAAAGAAGAAAAAGACGACGATGAAGGAGTCACATTCTTCGATTACAATAAAGTGATAAAAGAAAAATAAGCTTTAGATTTAGGTGGGAGCATGTTGGAAATCTCTCGAAAGATCAAAACAGACGTATTAGTGGTCGGCAGCGGGCTGGCAGGAATTAAAGTTGCAAAAGAATTAGC
Organism: Planococcus sp. APC 3900; assembly: GCF_030407735.1. NCBI lineage: Bacteria > Bacillati > Bacillota > Bacilli > Caryophanales > Caryophanaceae > Planococcus > Planococcus sp. APC 3900. The sequence continues at coordinate 48,709 of NZ_JASDCT010000002.1, forward strand.
CGATCAAGGACATGAAGTCTTGCTGGCAACAAAAATGAAATTGGCTTCTGGTTCAAGTTTTTATCCGTTGAAAGCTTCGCTGGGTACACAAGTTACGAGTAGTAATTCCGATAAGCGTGTCTTTTTAGCGGATATTGCAGCATCGAGCAGAGGCATGCACCGCCAGGATTTGGCGGAAGTATACGTGGACGAAATTCAGGATCGCGTCAAAGAATACAGCGATATCGGCGTGGTTTCCAAAAAGCTCGAAGGTGAACGGAAAGCTTGCTTTGCTGAGCATCCAAGAGATATTTACTTGCTGAGTGATTGGGACCAAATCAGGGAAAACGTATCCGGAATTTTTGGGTGCTATGAAAATTTGGCGGTGTTGGAGCGGACAGTGGTCATTTCACTGATAAAAAAAGAAAACCGGATTGCGGGCGCATTGATGCTGGATCAATTCAATCAAGTGGTGCTGGTGGAATGCAAGGCAGCCGTGCTTGCTACGGGCGGGTTCGGCAGCATCTACAAGCACAACCTGAATCCGAATGATGTCGATGGATCTGGCCATATACTCGCTCTTGAAGCGGGAGCCAGCCTGGTCAATATGGAATTTATCCAATTCATCCCAGGCATTACATCTCCGCGCTATAAGACCCTATTCGGCGAACACACTTTGGCGTATTGCAGAGATATTGTCAAAGATAATGGAGAGAGCCTGTTGGATGGAGTCCTTCCGGCAGGGCTTGCAAAAAAAGAATGTCTGGATATCCGCAGTACCCATGGGCCGTTTACAGACTCACTGGAATCCAAATATGTGGATATTGCGATGATGAAGGAAATCATCGCTGCCAAAGATGAGAAGGGCTTTAAATTAGTTTTCCATAAAGAGCTATACGAAAATGAAGAAGAGTTTTATACCGTCTACTTAAATTGGTTGAAGACAAAAGGAATCGATATGCTGAAGGATGAGGTGCGGATTGCGCCTTTCGCCCATGCCAGCAATGGCGGTGTCCGCATCGATCCATACGGGCGCTCGGGGGTACCAGGATTGTATGCCATCGGTGAGCTGTCTTGTAATATCGAAGGAGCCAATCGGCTTGGGGGCAACTCGACTGGCGCCTGCATGGTTTTTGGCAAGCGTGCAGCAGCGGACTGCAGCCGTTATCTGGCAAAAGCCAGACTTTGTGCCATCAGTGATCAAGATGCCAAGCGCCACTTAAAAACTGTATTGGACAACGGCGATAGCAGCAGCGTTGGAGAGAACAGTTCGGCAGAGTCTGACAAAGAGCAACTCCACCAGACCATAGAGAAAATCAGGGAAATACTGTGGTATTCTGGAAATGTCGTCCGTTCGGAAAAACAATTGCTCGTTGCACTGGAGAAGATAGCCGAGATGCAGTCCAAAATGGATATCAGCCGTTTATTCGAACAGCAGGAAACCAGAAAAATGGTGATCAAAGCAAAGAACTTCATGGAATTGTCCCAAATGTTACTTCGGGCGATGCTGGAGCGAAAAGAAAGCCGGGGAGCGCATTACCGAGAGGATTATCCTGCTGAAAATCCAGCATTCTCCAAACGCTTGTTTATTTCAAGAAACCCTGCAGGGACCTTATCGCTGGAATTCCTGGATCAGTAAAGAGCAACTTCAAGTATCAAGAAAAGAGAAAAGCCTAGTCGTGGTTTTTCTCTTTTTATTCATTCAGAAAAGAGGAAAACAAAATGCAGCTTGGTGTAATTGATATTGGCGGTACGTTTATCAAATATGCAGTCATGGACGAAGAAGGGGCATTTCTGTTCCATGACTCGGTTCCGACGGATGCAGACCATGGCGCCAATAGCTTAGTGGCCAAAATAGTGGGCCTCTGCGGCCGAATCATGAATGATTTTGAAATCGACGGAATCGCCATCAGTTCAGCAGGACAAATCGATTCACGGCAGGGAGTGGTGGTCTTTGCGACCGATAATCTCCCGGGCTATACTGGAACCAGACTGGCCGAGTTGATATCTGACCATACCGGCTTGCCGGTGACAGTGGAAAATGACGTTAATTGCACAGCACTCGGCGAATCCTGGAAAGGGGCTGCCCGTGGAATAGACAATTTTCTCTGCGTCACCATCGGTACCGGAATCGGAGGAGCACTGTTTTTGAACGGACAGCTGTATACTGGAGCAGGCTTTTCAGCTGGTGAAATTGGACACATGGTTTTGCATCCGCATGGTCGTGAATGTACGTGCGGCAGCCGGGGCTGCTATGAACAATACGCTTCAAGTTCGGCGCTCCATCGTTCAGCGGTAGAAACATTCGGAGACGAAATGACTGTAAAAGCGCTGTTTGAACGCGTCAAATCAGGCGATCGAGAAGCAATTGGCATATTTGAAGTATGGATAGATAACTTGACGACCGGCCTTCAGTCGCTCGTTCATCTATTCAATCCCGAGTTGATTGTCATCGGTGGTGGCATTTCCGCACAAGGCGAATTTTTGCGTCAGGCGATTAATCAGTCACTGGAACAGAAAATCATGCCGAACCATCAAAAATGGCTGCAGATCAAAATGGCTGAACATGACAACAAATCAAATTTACTGGGAGCAGCAAAAAGCTTCCTGACACATTAAAAAGGAGGTGGACACGATGGAATCTAAAACAATGGCAGGACCAAAACCTTCTATTTTAATGGAACAGCACAAACATACTTTCACCAAATCAGAACACAAAATCTATGATTACATCCTGTCGCACCCGGACAAAGTCCTTTACCATTCCCTGACGGAGCTTTCGGAATACAGCAAAGTGGCTGAGGCGACAGTGTTGCGCTTTTTCCGCAAGCTGGGGTTCAAAGGCTTTCAGGACTTTAAATTCCTCTTCGCCCAGGAAGTGCCTCAAGCCAATCATGCGCCACAAGACGAATCGTTCGTTCATCGAATTCGCTACAACATCGTCCAGGCCATCGAAGATTCTTCGGAAGTTGTGGATTTGGGCACGTTGGAGAAATGCATTAACGCGATCGATGCTTCTCAGGATGTGGTGATTTTCGGAATCGGTTCATCGGGCATTGCCGGCTTGGATATGCAAAATCGTTTGATGCGGATCGGCAAGCATGTCAATGCCATTACAGACTCCCATTTCCAGATCATGAGAGCTTCATCGCTCAACGAAAACTCAGTGGTGATCGCCATCAGTTTGACGGGAAGCACCAAAGATATCGTTGACGCCGTAAAATTAGCGAAAGAAAAAAAGGCTACAGTCATTGCCCTGACCAATTATGTGAAGTCGCCATTGACCAAATATGCTGATCATGTTCTGTTGTCTTCTGCGAAAGAAAGTCCGCTCGACAGCGGTTCGCTGGTATCGAAGATTGCCCAATTGTATTTGATTGATTTGATTTGTACGGGTCTGACAATGAATAATGTGAAAGATGCTGAAAGTGTTAAACGGGAAATTACCGAACATATTGCTGGAAAACTATATTAGGGACGAAGATTTCTTTACATATGGCTTTCATTAAGAGGTGGAAAAGTGCAAATTATTAAAGCAAAGAACTATGAAGAAATGAGCGAAATCGCTTGCTCAATGCTCGTGGAGCATGTTCAACAAAACGAATCCCCGGTACTCGGATTGGCAACAGGCTCTACGCCTGAAGGGCTTTACCACTCACTGATCACTGAATACCGCAAAGGAACAGTGTCATTCCAAGGTGTGACGACGTTCAATTTGGATGAATATGTCGGCTTGGACGAAGAGGATGCCAATGGCTATCAATTTTATATGAATGAAAAGCTTTTCAACCATATCAACATTCCGAAAAGACAAATCAATTTGCCTAACGGTGTATCGGCAGATTTGGACAAGGACTGTTCAGACTACGAGTGGAAGATCCAAGAAGCCGGCAACATCGACATCCAAGTCTTGGGACTGGGCTTGAACGGCCATATCGGATTCAATGAACCGGGAACATCGTTTCTAAGCAGAACACATGTCGTCGATTTGGACGAATCGACGCGCGAAGCCAATGCCCGCTTCTTCTCAAGCATTGACGAAGTGCCGACCCAAGCTATCAGTATGGGGATCGCTTCCATCATGGAAAGCAAGAAAATCCTGCTTTTGGTATCCGGAAAAGAAAAAGCTGAAGCCTTGTATCATGCGATGAACAGCCCGGTGTCGGAAGAATTTCCGGCAACGATTCTCCAACTGCACCCTGAAGTCACCGTCATCGCCGATGAATTGGCGTTGTCGAAAGTGCTCGAGTCATATGGTGAAGACGCCATCGCTCATGAACTGCAAGTGAAATAGACATATAGACAGAACCCACCCCCTGCCGTCACGGCAGGGGGTTAATCGTTTGCGTGCCAGGCACGCAAACAATTCCCTTTGAATAGGAGAAAAATACTAGTCAATTTTCATCGTGGGTCTTATAATGAAAAGAATCAAGTTGCTCTATAAAATTAGAAGAATTAATGATATAGCTATTCGATAAACCCAGTCTATTTTCCATCAAGGCTCAACCCATTTGAATCACCATGCAAATAGAGGACTTACTACTATAGAAGAAACCTGAAGGGAAGAACGTTTTGAAAGCTAAATACATACCGGTAGTGCTGTGGGCTTTGTGCATCCTGCTGGCCACCAACAACTACAATTTTCAGTCGCTCTTATTCGCTCAGGAAATCGATTTCCACATTCGCCTGTTCCCGAACTTTTCGGATCTGTTCATCACGAGCGATATCCATTTGGAAAGCAAGACCTATGTGTTTCAGAAAGTCGGCCATGCCCTGTCTTTTGGCATCTTGTTCTTGATCTTAGCTAAAACCATCGCCAACGACACCAAAGCCATTCTTCTGTGCAGCTTGTTTGCCTTCTTCACGGAAGTGCTGCAGTTGTTCTTTGAACGGAGCGGCAGGTTGAGTGATGTGCTGATCGACATCGGCGGCATTTACCTTGCCTATCGTTTGAGTGTTTACGTGAAAGCGCAGGGAGGACCGGTTCCAGCCTTTTGGAAAACCGTCCAGAAAATTTCCGGCGCTTTTGCCGATGAGAAATTACGCTAGTTTATACACAATAAAGTCGCCGCCTCTTCGATGGTTGAAGAGGCGGCGATTTTTATTATTTATGGATAGAATGTCAGTAAAAGAACTTATTAATTTAAATAAAAATTATCATCTTAAAATTATTTCCTAGGACCTCTGAAATGGCATTGCATCCTATAATTTTCCACTATATAATAAATCAACCACATTTTCATGGGGCAATGGGAGAGGCGGGAATAAGAAATGAAAGCGACAGAGATACAGACAGCACAGCAAGCCGTGGAGGCGATCCGTCAGTTATGGGCGGGGCGTTCAATCCGGAAATTGCGTGCGTTTTTAGGAGAACTCGAGACAGAAGATGATTTTTACCGGCTGATGCGTTTGACGGATCAGGCGGATTTATATACGTATAGCCATTTGCTGGCAACTCAGGCGCATAAGCGTTTCGGGACGCTGCGGACATTTACGTGGAGTTGTGCGCGACTGCTTGAAACGGGGCGCAGCTTGGAAGCGGAAGAACGCATGATGGGCAGGTTGCAGGGCATTTCGTCTGCTAACGATTCGGTGGAAGAGCTGGCGTCGGCGCATCAATTGCTGCTTCGGGTATTTGCCCAGCTGAACCGCCTGCCGGAAGCGAAAGCGCAACTGGATCGTTACGCGGAACTGAAAGGTTTTGTCTGGCCGGACCTGGAAGGCTTTTATTTTATCCACAGCGGAGAATGGGCTGAAGCGGAACAGGTATTGGAAAAAGTCTTAAGTGATGATGTGACGGAACGCAGCTCGTATGTAAGGTTGCAATATGCCGACGTGCTGGCGATGACCGGCCGCCAAAAAGAGTCGTTGGACGTTCTGGAACATGGAGAACGAATCGAACCCGGCACATGGACTTACCGTGCGGACATCATCCGCACGCTGTTTTTCCTGGGCCATTATGAAAAAACACTGGATTTGATCGCGGCATACAATGAAGAAAATCCATTCCATGTCCACCGTCCGTCTTTTATTTACATGACTGCCGAAGCTCTCTATAAACTCGAGCGCTGGGAAGAGTTGAAGGCATGGGTCGCGGATCACCCGAAAGTGCTGGAGAAAAGTGTCTACGGCAAAGGCGAAATCCGGCAGGAAGCCGAGCGCCGGGAGCTTCAATTGACGCCGAACATTCAGAAGCTCAATTATTGTGTGCCGGCATCACTCGCATTGATGCTGGAAGCGTTTGGCATGAAAAAAGGGCAGGACGAAATCGCTGAGCATGTGTTTGACGTAACGGGTTCAGATCTGCAAAAGACCATGGAATACATGGAGACGCTTGGGTTTACAGCGCGTTATTTCAAAGGGACAATCGACGTTTATAAAGGGCTGATCGATGCCGGAATTCCTGTGTTGCTGAGCATGATGATTGAAAACAATGCGCATGTGCAAGTGGTCATCGGTTATGACGACCGGCTCCAGGCGCTGATCATCCAGGATCCGAATGACCTTGGACCGTATTTATTGTCCTACTCGGATGTTTCCGATACGTTCAAGCTGACCGATTCCTTGAGCATGGTATTTTTGACGCCGGAGCAGCTGGAAATGCTGGAGCTATTGGACAGCAAGCAGCACGACTTTTTCAATGAATTATTCACCATTTGGGGAGACAACACGAAAGGGCGCGACAAAAACCGTTCGATCGAGTTTTTGAAAGCGCATCCCGATGAGCGCTATGCGGCCGTGGTCGGCTTGGTGACCTTGTTCTCAGAAGAAGCGAAAGCTCTTCATTCGACATGGCTCGAAAAAATCCATCAGGACCTCGGCAAAGAAGACGGCGAAGTGGCTTTGCTTGCGGCGCATATGCATTACCAGAAAGATGAGACGGAACAAGCGCTGGCAAGCCTTGCGCTGGTGAAGGAAAAGAATTCGCCATACGCGCTGTTTTTGAAAGCGGCGATTTTGATGAGCCGCAATGAACACCAGAAAGCGATCCCGCTCTTGAAACGCTCGATTGAGTGGGACAATTACCAACCAATGGCGTACAGCCATTTGGCGCGCTGTTATTTGGAAGTCGGCAAGACCTACCAGGCATTCAAATGGTCGAGCATCGCACTTGACCAGGTGCCGAACGACATCTCGACGCGCATTACGCATAGCCTGATCCAATACGAATCGGGTGCTTATGAGAAAGCGTTGGCGCGTTTCCGTGAACTTTCCGACGAGCAGCCGGAAGATGGGTATTTCATTTACGAAATGGGCCGTTGCCTGTTGGCGCTCGGGGAAGAAGAGAACGCCATCGAGGCATTCGGGCGTGCTCGGGATATTGATCCGAAAGAGCCGTTTTCGTATTTGCGGATTGCTGAAATCCACCTGGCTGCAAAGGACTGGCCGGAAGCGGAAAGCGTTCTGCATGCCGGCATCGCCAATTGCGAAACGGCTGATGTGCTGCATCAGTATTTGGGCCATCTCGACATGGAAAAGGAACAGTATCAAGAAGCGGAAGCGGAATACCGCAAATCGCTTGAAATGGACCCGAATGATTTGTTTACGGTGACGCACATTGCCCATGCGCTGCTCAAGCAGCAGAAAATAGCCGAATTGGGTAAATGGGTCGCGCATTATGCGGAAAACGGCGATACCGATTATTTTGTCCGGACTGCGGCGATGCTGTGGCAGGAGTCAGAGGACGATGCGTGCAAAGCACTGGCACTGGATCTGCTGGAAAACGGCATGGCGCGTGTTGCGCTGGATCTTCATGAAATGGCCGAGCAGTATGCGGATTTCGGCGACGCACCGCAGTTCCGCAGCCACTTGTTTGATTTCTTCAAAGGCCTGCGTGAAAAGAAAGCGGATGCGCTTTTGCTGTGCTATGAAGCGAGCCTTTACGAACTGGAGGACCATCAGCGTTATGCACAGATCCTCTACAGCCAGGCGGCGGAACTGGAAGGCCTGGCGCTTGCTCTTTACCGCCTTGGCCTGCTTGCTGAACAAGCTGGGAAATGGAATGAAGCACTGGCTCACTTCACGAAATGTGCGGAAGCGGAAGCCGGCTTCACAGGAGCTCATGAAGGATTGATGCGGACGCATTTGGCGTTGGAAAATAAAACACAAGCGTTTACAGCGGCTTTGCATGTGCTGGAAAATGAACCGCTGCTGCTTGATCTGGGTGAGCTGTTCGGTCTGATCGACAATGAAACACAGCTTGCGGCTGTAGAGAATTCATTGAAGAAAGTGTCCTTGCAAGTACCGGAGGAATGGCTGCTTGCAGCACAAGCTCATATAGCAGAGAAAAAAGGCGATTTATCGGGAGCAGAATCGTTGTTCCAACAGGCGAAAGCAGTCAACGGGGCCTATCCTTCGCATTACCAGCATATCGAATTTTGCGTCCGCCAAGGAGATGTCAAGCGGGCAGTCGGCTTGCTGGAGGAATTGATTGCCGAGCATCCGGACGAGGAAGGTTTGTATGCTGAATACGTTCGTTTGCTGATGGACATGCGCAAAACCGGCGACCTGCACAAACGGTTGAGAAAACGTCTGAAAGGCGAGGAATTGGCGATGGCGCAAACGTACAGCGCAGATCAATTGGCGGAATGGGTCGATGAAGAGGATGAAGAAGCGCCGAAGCATTTTATCCGCAGGCTGCGTGACAAGTCACGGCGTTTCCTGATGCTTTCAAACGTCATTTCGCTTTACCTGGAGGCCATGAAGAATTTCAAGGACAGCGAAGTGCCGGTGCTGCATCTCGCCGACTTCTATATGAACCGCGGCATGGCGGATGATGCGGCGAAGGAACTTACGCCGTTCGTCAAACGCACCGGCCATTTTGGAGCTGCCAAAGCGCTGCTCCAGGCGACCCTGCAGGAAGCGAACGGAAAACAGTCCGAAAAGCTATTGAATAAAGCCATCAAACAGGCGGAACAACTTCATTTGGAGCAGCCGGGAGATATTGATATTGTCTTGTGGCAAGGCGATATGGCGGCTGTACTCGGCGAAATCGCACAGGCTGTGTCGTATTACGAGCAGGCGATTGCTTTGAATCCGTACCACAGCGAAAGCTATGTCCGTTTATTGCATCTGCTGGCAGAGCACCGGCCAGAAGACGCCAAGCGGTTCGAAAGCCGTCTGCCCGAGGAGCTGCAAGTCAATGAATGGATCCGCTTGTCGCTGGCGATGATCTACACGACGATGGGCGACAGCGCAACTGCCGCAGAACGGCTGTTGGCGCTGCAGGATGATGAACCCACTTACTTGCCGGTAGGCTATGAACTTGCACGTGCTGCCATGAAAGCCGGGCAACCCACTCGTGCCAAAGAATTGCTGAGCCAGTTGTTCAACACCGAAGGCGGCGAACAATTTATTGAAACCGCCATCGAAGAGGAATTGTTCGATGAAATACTGGAAGACGTTTTTGCCGTAGGGGTTTAACTTCTTCAACAAATAAATGCCTTCTCTGAAATCACTTGATTTTAGAGAAGGTGTTTATTTTTATGCAGCAAAGTGGTAAATGTGTGTACGTACGATTTCCTGAATTTATTGAAAAGAGTTGAATTTGGTACTATGGTTCTTCATACTTGAATGGGGATATAGTCGTATATTAAATATAAGAGGTTCGAGGAGTGACAAAAGAATGAAAACATTGATCAAAACGATAAGTCTGACAATCGGCGTATTGGCGTTGTTGGCAGGAGCCGGTTATTATTTCTTCACGCAAAATTCCACGAGCGGCGGAGAAATTACGAAAGTGGCAGAGAAAATCGAAAAACGCGAAGGAACAGACGGCAAGCCTGAAAACACCGAACCCGACGAAGACGATCCAGATATGGAAGAGGTTGATCTGCAAATTCTTCTCCACCAGATGACGCACCAAAAAATCAGCGCTGGCAAAAAGAAAGGCGCTGTCGAAATGACGCAAGAGAACATCGATGGCTTGCTGCTGATCGTACAAGCCAACAAGCATCTGTACAAACATGGTCCTTTTTATGAAGATACCTTGACCGAGTGGCAGCAAGGCGATTTCTCTAACGCCGTCACGGTCCACAACACCATTTGGGATTGGCATAAAGGGACAGTCGGCAGAGCTACAGGGCTGATGAGCGCCGAAGAAGAACAGGAATTTGTTGAAAGACATTTTAGATGAAAATACTATACATAGAAGAAGAGGCTGTCCGCGGACAGCCTCTTTCTTCAGCTTCTTGCCGATTTGTAATTGTTGTACTCAGGCACCACCGAGCGGTCCACATAAAGGTGGAAGAACCACTCGCCGGCTGATAGGACCAATGCGCCAACCAGCGCCGGCGTCACCATCTCGAAATTCTGGCCGGTCAACAGCCAACCGATCAGCCAAATGGTCAGGAACGCCATGACGAAATCAACAAAAGTTGCGATGGTATTGCGCCCTGACTGATTTTCTGGTCTGCCGGCATTCAAAAAAATCATGATATCGCCCATTGCGTAGGACAATGCTGTCAGCGCCAAACTGATCAGCAGCGTATCAACAAACGAAACATCAAAAATCAAGGTAAGAACGATCAATAAGACAGCAGCCACCATTACAAATTTAATCGCCAGTGCAAGCAAATGCCTCAACAGCTTCTCCTCCTCAAAAAAAATTCTATTAAGGAGAATTTACCCGTTTTCCGGACAGAGTATGCCGAAATGTGAAAATAACACGAAAAGCCGCCTCTCCATTGGCTGAAGAGGCGGCTTTCAAACGATTAACGTACGTTCATTTCATTGGGATGAGCGCCTTTGCGGCGGTCTTTGTTGAGTGCGTTGATTTCATTCATTTCCGCTTCCGACAGCTCGAAGTCGAAAACATTGAAGTTCTCTTCGATGCGTGACGGCGTCACGGATTTCGGAATGACGATTGTGCCGTTTTGCAGGTGCCAGCGAAGAACAACCTGAGCCGGCGATTTGCCTTTGGCTTCGGCGATTTTCTGGATGGTCTCATCTGTCAGCACTTCGCCGCCTTGGTCAAGCGGGCTCCAGGCTTCAACGAAGATATCATGCTTAGCGCAGAATTCCTTCAATTCGTTTTGTGCCAGGTACGGATGGCATTCCACTTGGTTCAGGACCGGCGGAATGTCGCATTCCGCAAGCAAACGCTCGAGGTGCTTAATTTCGAAATTGCAGACACCGATCGCTTTGACGCGGCCGTCTTTATACAGCTGCTCCAACGCTTTATAGGTATCCACATAATTATCGAATTCCGGAGTCGGCCAATGGATCAGATACAAATCGACGTAATCAAGGCCGAGGCGCTCCAGGCTTTCTTCGAATGCACGTAACGTATTGCCGTAACCTTGGTCGCTGTTCCAAACTTTTGTCGTGATGAACAACTCTTCACGCGGCACAGTCGTTTCCTTCAACGCTTTGCCGACGCCTTTTTCATTCTGGTAAATCATTGCCGTATCGATTGACGTATAACCCGTCTCCAGCGCTTTTGAAACAGCTGCGGTTGCCTGGTCGTCTTCAACTTGCCAAACGCCAAAGCCCAGCTGTGGCATTTTTATCCCATTGTTTAATGTAATAAAGTCCATTATGCATTTCTCCTTTAGGTTTATTCGGTTAGAGTAGATGTTTACCCGGTACTTCGGAACTCTAAGCATTATTATAAAGGAATCTTTCAACTTCTGTCGAAATAGTTTTGAGAGAGGAGTTGAAAGCCATGAGTATGCAAAAAATTGTCGAAATGGATTTGGTGCGCGACGAGTACGGCAACTATTACAAAGTGGTCGGCACCCATATGGAAGAGGATAAATTGACTGCCATCGAGGTTTCGAACCTGTATTTCGAGAAATCTTTCGAAGCCGGCACAGACAGCCTGGACGAGAGTTACCAAGGCAAGCCGTTCGGCGTCTATATCCAGGATCAAGTGAACGCCTATATCGAGGACATCCAGCAAAACGAACGCCCGATTTACGGCATCCGCGACTTGATGGTCAACCGGATCAAAGTCTACGCGGTCGACATCACCCAACCGCACCCAAAACGCAATTTATAATAGAAGATACGAAGCCATCGCCAAGCTCACAATGAGCTTGGCGATGGCTTTTTTATGGCTTGGAAAGTATTTTGTGGCGAGTGGAAAGTATTCCGCCGTTAACAGAAAGTATTTGCGCTCTATTGGAAAGTATTTGCCTCCAAACGGAAAGTATTTCCATATAACTGGAATAAAACGTAGTGGAATCCTCCCGATTATGGAAATACAATCCCCAACAGAAGAAATACGCTTCTTAAGCGGAAAGCGCAGCATGCGCTTTCCTTCTCTTAGCCATCCAGTGCCTTCCTACAATGATTATTTCCGGCATCAGCGGGTAAAGAAGAAGCAACGACACATTCAGGAGGGATGCATCATGACCAACAATGACGCACACGATAAGAACCTGCACCACAACCAGGATAATGAGGAATCAACACTCGATAAAGTCGTCAAAAAAACCAGCGAAATGCTGAGCGGCAGCGATGAAGGCTGGGAATCCTCCGGCAAAAACGACGTAAGGGAAACTGCAGGCGACGATTTCCAAAACGCGCCGGATGAAAGCTCGGAAGATGTGCCGACCGAAGACCGAGTCATCCGCGATTCGAAAACCGGCGAAGAAACAATTGTGAAGAATGACAATAAAAAATGGTCACTTTAAGCGAGACACTCCACGACCCATTCCACTCCCTGGAATGGGTTTTCTTCGTCTAATTGTGATAAACTTTTTTTGAAGGTAATTAATAGAATATTAAATTTTTAATTGAAAAATATAGCCTATACGTCGGAAGGGGATGGAAGAGAATGGCCAAGAAAATGGAACAGATCCAGCAGGAAGCGTTGCAGCGTTATTTAGCATTTGAGGAAGAGCGCCGGCTGGAAGCACAGGCGGCAGCATCAAGAGAACGGATGATGACACGGTCGAGCATCATCAACCACCACGATAATTTGGCGATGGAGCGGATCATCAACCAAAGCGATTTGTTTCCGATTGCGCATCTGCAGGCGGGGCTCGACGTCAGCAAAGCCGTTTGCCGCATTTCGATCCGCAGCCAATCCGGCCAGCTGGAAAGCTACGGCACGGGATTTCTGGTAGCACCGAATTTATTGCTGACGAACAACCATGTGCTCGAAACGTCCGAAGCGGCGATGTACGCGGTGGCCGAGTTCAATTACGAAGATGACGTCCATTTTATGCCGCGCGACATCATCAGTTTCCGCTTGGATCCGGAAGCGCTTTTCATTACCGATGAGGCGCTGGATTTTACACTCGTGGCGGTAGAGGAAAACAATCAGCACGCCATTCCGCTGACCAATTTTGGCTATTTGCCGCTATTGCCGAAGCCCGGGAAAATCCTCGAAGGCGAATACGTCACCATCATCCAACACCCGAATGGCGGTCCGAAAGCAATCACCATCCGTGAAAATGAAGTCAAATTCATCTCTTCGGACTTTGTCCATTATGTCAGCGATACTGAGCCCGGATCATCAGGTTCGCCGGTTTTTAATGATCAATGGGTAGTCGTGGCGCTGCATCATGCGGGTATTCCAGATCCAAATGACCCCACTAAGTGGATTGCCAATGAAGGGATCCGCATCAGTTCGATCATCCAGCATCTCAGCGAGGCGCGCAGCAGCTTGGAAGAAGAACATTCACGTGAACTGCTGGACCAGCTGCTCACTGTTGTCATGCCGGGCTCTGCTGCAGAACCGATGGAAGTCGGTGTGTTGGCCGAAGATTGGTATGCGGATGCTTCCGGATATGATCCAACTTTTCTTGGACAAGGGTTCGACGTACCTTTACCCGCATTAGGCGAAGCACTAATAGACGATGTGGCACAAACTGCGGACGGCAAGAGAGTCCTTGATTACATGCATTTCTCGATTGCGATGAGCAAATCGCGCCGATTGGCGTTTTACACAGCCGTCAACATCGACGGCAACCAGTTGGTGGACGTCAAACGCAGCAACGACCGCTGGTATTTTGATCCGCGAATTGACGAAGCTTACCAGATCGGACCGGAATTTTACCAATCAAACGATATCGACCGAGGGCATTTGGTGCGGCGCCGCGATCCGAACTGGGGCGTTGATGCGGTGAAGGCCAATGAACACACATTCCATTTCACCAACTGCTCTCCCCAGCATAAGAATTTCAACCAAAAAGCGTGGCTGGATCTGGAAGATTATTTGCTCGATAATGCCCGCGACCACAGCATGAAAGTCTCGGTGTTCACAGGGCCTGTGTTCCGGGACGATGACGTGCGCTACCGGGATGCACAGATTCCGGATCAGTTCTGGAAAGTGGCAGTGATGCTGAAAGGCGATGCGGCCTTATCCGCTACTGCTTACTTGCAGACGCAGGAAGATTTGATTGGCGGAGACCTGGAATTCGTCTACGGCCAGTTCGGGACTTATCAAGTGCCGGTTACGCAAATCGAAGAACTGACAGGGCTTGATTTCGGCAATCTGCGTGATGCTGATCCAATGGCAGCGGGGCAAGCAGCTCGTGTCCAGCGGGCGGAGGATATCCGTCTATGAAAATGATGTTGGAACTGGAAGGAGTCACCCGAAAAAGAGACGACAAAACCGTGTTGAATGGCGTCAATTGGCAGGTCCGAAAAGGCGAACATTGGGTGCTGTACGGCTTGAATGGCGCCGGGAAAACCTCACTGCTGGATTTGATCAATGCTTATTTTTTCCCGACGGAAGGCAAAGTGACAGTACTCGGAATGGAATTCGGCAAGACCTATCTGGCAGAAAAGCTGCGCAGCCAGATCGGCTTTGTGTCTGCCTCTATCCAGCAGAAGTTGCCGATTTACGACAATGCATATGAAGTGGTGCTGAGCGGAGCGTTCGCTTCTCTCGGCCTGTATCAGGAAACGACGGATGAAATCGACCGAAAAGGCGTCGAGATTCTTCGGGAACTCGGCTGCCTCGATTACGCCAACCGGGATTACCATACCTTGTCGCAAGGTGAAAAGCAGCGCGTATTGATCGGCCGCGCGTTGATGGCGGACCCAGAACTGCTTATTCTAGACGAACCGACCGCCGGACTCGATTTCATCGCCCGGGAAGAACTGCTCGAGTCGATTGCCGCCATCGCACAAAAACCGGACGGCCCGACCATCATTTACGTCACCCACCATATCGAAGAAATCTTGCCGGAATTCAATAAAACCTTATTGTTGAAAGCCGGCAGCGTCTTCGCTTCCGGCAACACAGAAGAGCTCATCGACAGTGAACAGTTGTCCGGTTTCTTCGATATGCCCGTAAACGTCGTTTGGAGCAACGGACGGCCCTTGCTGTCAAAAGTCAGAAACCATTGAATGGCTGAGGGCGGGGGCCCAAGCGTACTTGGGACCGAAAGTGCAGGCCTGCACTTTCCTGGGTTAGGGCATTAGGGTGTTTTTGGCAATTTGGACTGTATATCCAATTCACTGGAAGAATTCTGCAGCAATACACCGAATAACTTCAACAAACCCTATTCGACAAGACAAGATCTTGCCGGATAGGGTTTTATTCTGCCAAAAATCCTCTTTAAACTATCTGAACTGTCTGGAAACTATGATAAACTGTCGGTAGACAACCCAGATTCTCAGACGTTTTCAAACTATCCGAATGGGAGGACTTGCTATGGCAGAGGGCATTCACAGGATTTTAGAGGAACGTGGGATTCAAGTACCGGAAGCGCATCAGGACATGCTGGTGCAACAGATGAAAGCGGTGCAGCAATTGCGGGAAACCGTGGACAATTCGCAGCTGAAAGATTTCGATATCGGACTGACGCATGTGCCGGGAGGTGAGCGGCCATGAATGAAGAATTGGCAGCACAATCCATTGGGGAATTGGCACCGAAGCTGCGCGACAAACAAGTGTCGCCTGTTGAAGTGACGGAAGCTGTATTGGCCAATGTCAATGCGTATGACGGAGAAATCAATGCCTTTATTCGAGTGCAGAAAGAGCAGGCGCTGGAATCGGCGAGACAGGCGGAGCAGGAGATCCAAAGCGGCAATTACCGCGGTTTTTTGCACGGCATTCCGATGGCGTTGAAGGATATTTTATATTTCAAGGACGAACCCGCGACGATGGGCTCGAAAATCCATGAAGGATTTATCGCTGATTTTGATGCGACCGTAGTATCGAAGCTCAAACTGTCGGGCGCGACTTTTCACGGCAAGCTGAATATGCACGAGTATGCATGGGGAGCGACGACCACCAATCCGCATTACGGAGCCTGCAAGAATCCGTGGGACCTCAGCAAAATTCCAGGCGGCTCAAGCGGCGGGTCCGGTGCTGCGGTGGCGGCGAATATGACGATTGCTTCGCTTGGGACAGATACCGGCGGTTCGATCCGGATTCCGGCATCGAGTTGCGGCATTATCGGATTGAAGCCGACGCATGGCCGCATCAGCAAATACGGCTGTTTTCCGCTGTCGTGGAGCCTCGATCATATTGGCCCGATGACAAAAACCGTTTTCGACGCAGCGCTCCTGTTGGAAGTGCTCGGCGGTTACGATCCGAAAGACCCGATATCTGTGGACCGGCCGACGCAAAATTATTCCGGAGGGTTGAATGAAGACGTCAAAGGAATGGTCA
Organism: Planococcus sp. APC 3900; assembly: GCF_030407735.1. Lineage (NCBI taxonomy): Bacteria > Bacillati > Bacillota > Bacilli > Caryophanales > Caryophanaceae > Planococcus > Planococcus sp. APC 3900. Next base: position 65,264 of record NZ_JASDCT010000002.1, read on the forward strand.
TCGGCATTGAGGAAGGTTATTTTTTCAAAAACGTCGACAATCGTGTCAATGAAGCGATCCAGTATGCACTGCAGCAACTTGAAAAGTTGGGTGCGCGTATTGAGACAGTCCGCATCCCATCGCTTGCACAAGCCGAATTTGCGGAACTTGTCACCATCACAACCGAAGCAAGCGCCATCCATCATGACAATCTGGTCAAGCAGCCGGAAAAATTCGGTGATGACGTCCGCTTTTTATTGGAAGTAGGCGAGCTGATGTCAGGTGTCGATTATGTTCAGGCACAACAGATCCGCCGCAAGCTGGATCTCGATTTTGCGGCAGCGTTTGAAAAAGTGGATGTGCTTATCACGCCGACTCTTCCGTTCCTGTCACCGCCGATCGGCGACAGCACCGTTGACATCAATGGCCAGGCGCTAAGTTTTTTGGATGAAGTCATCCGCTTCACGGGTCCGGGCAATTTGACCGGCTTGCCGGCACTCAGCATTCCGTGCGGTGTCCGCGATGGATTGCCGGTCGGTCTGCAGATCATGGGTCCGGCGTTCCAGGAGGAAAAAGTATTAAACGTCGCCTACGCAATCGAAAAGCTGGAACTGATGAAAGGCCATAAGCCGGATTTGACGGCGATTAAGCCCATCTAATTTGAGTCATATAATAAAAGCTGATTTTAGAGCGGAAAGCGCAGGCTTGCGCTTTCCTGGGCTTGGACATTTATCGTGGTTTGGAAAGTATTTTGCTTCTTCTGGAAAGTATTTAGGCTCAAACAGAAAGTATATCCAGTTATCTGGAAGAAAACCGCTGATTCTATGCCAATTCAACCTGAAAGGATGACGAAATATGGCCAATACGCATCAATTTCCGGAAGACCGCGTGCATTACACATGGGATAAGGACCCGCAGCCGGTATTGACGATCGACAGCGGGGACCAAGTGGATTTTTCCACCCGGGAAGTGGCGGACGATCAATTCAATAAAGATTCCAAAACCGGAGACATTGCCACGCTCGATTGGGCGAAGGTTTATCCGCTCGCAGGACCCGTCGAGATCCGTGGTGCGGAACCGGGTGATACGCTGGAAGTGGAAATCCTCGACCTAAAGCCGGGAAGTTGGGGCTGGATGGCGATTTTGCCTGGGCTCGGCTTGTTGCCGGAAGAGTTTCCAGATGCCTACTTACGGACGTTCGATTTGAGTGATGGCGAATCTATCCATTTCAGCGACAACATCAAAGTGCCCATCACTCCGTTTCTAGGGACGATGGGCGTCGGTCCAGCGAATGCCGAAGGGCAAGCCATTATGCCGCCTGGAACATTCGGCGGCAATATGGACACACGGCAACTGACGGTTGGCACCAAATTGTATTTGCCGGTGCAAGTGGGGGGCGCCATGTTCAGCTGCGGCGATGCCCATGCAGCGCAAGGTGACGGGGAAGTTTGCGTAACGGCGCTCGAATGCCCGATGCAGGCATCGCTGAAATTTCGTCTCATCAAAGGCAAATCGATTCCGGCACCTCAGTTCCAGACAGCTGGCGCATTGACGCCAAAGGTCGACCATAAAGGATTTTACGGCACGACCGGCGTCGGTCCGGACCTGATGGAAGCGGCGCGCGACGCCATCCGTGCCATGGTCGATCATCTTGTAGAAAAATACGCGCTCGAACCAAAAGACGCCTATTTATTGTCCAGCCTGTGCGTCGACCTGAAAATCTCCGAAATCGTCGATGCGGGCCAGTATGTAGTGAGTGCGTTGCTGCCGCTTGCCGTGTTTCAGGAAAGTTGAATTATTAGAGCCGAAACACTGCCAAACAAGGCAGTGTTTTTTGTTAGCTTAACATTTGTAGCCTTTGCTTACTGTTTTCACATATATCCTAAAACATAAAGTTTGAATTTATCACATTCGCTGCATTAAAATAGAAAAGAGAATAAATGTAAACATAAAAATAGAATAAAAATACATTAATTAGATAATATAGACTATTTATTTTCCATTCTAAAACTTATAATAGGCTTATGCAGAATGGCGAGGAGTTATGGAAATGAAATGTTCAAATTGCAGAGAAAAAAACGAGGAAGAAGCGAAGTTTTGTAGGAATTGTGGCACTTTGCTAGAGGTAGAAAAGAGCGGAACTTCTAAAAAGAGGAATATATTAATTTTACTTTTGGTTCTTGTTCTTGCTGTTGGCTTCGGTCTACAGAATTCTCTCTTTGGCAATGGGGAAGAAAGAAATACTAATGAGCAAACTTTTGAAGGAAATGAAAAAAGTACCGGCAAGAAAGAAATTATCAAAAATGCACAGAAAAAAGTCTATACCGTTATAACAGATAATGGTTTTGGTTCGGGATTTTTGTTTGAAGAAAACGGAATGGTCGTCACTAACGCACATGTAGTAGCTGGCTATACCAATGTTACAGTCCGGGATATAGATGGTGAAGAGTATAGCGGACAAGTAGTTGGCATATCAGATGTGGAAGACATTGCTTTAATCAAAGTTATTTCTTTTGAAGGGATAGAACCCTTAACAACAGAAATGGAAGTTACTGATGTCGGAACTGAAGTAATTGCGCTTGGAAGTCCAAATGGTTTTGAAAATTCCGCATCGATTGGTTATCTTACCGGTATCAATCGGGATATCACGTTTGATTTTCAGTATGAAGATGTTTATCAAATTGATGCTCAGATAGCTCCAGGAAGTAGTGGAGGTCCACTTATTAATGCAGAAAACGGCAAAGTTATCGGCATTAATTCCTTACTTTATAATGAAGGCAATGCAATTGGCTTCTCGATTCCTTTGCACTCTGTTTATAATTCTTTTATGGAATGGAAAAAGAGCCCAATGTCTGCAGCTGAAGTTTCAGCATTGTTTGGCATCTACAATGACTATGAAACCAGTCCTAAAGAATTCGAGGATGAAGAAAATGACAGCGAAGAATACGGAGAAGAGTATGATTCTGGATCTTCAATTATTGAAGAAGAAGCAGTTGAGTTTCTGAGCGATTACCGTTCTTATTACGAAATGGCTTTATCGGAGGAAGATTTTTACTATGTTGAAGACATGCTCCTCTATGACAGTCCAATCTATAACGGAATTTCAAGTTATATTGATCAAGTAACTGGGAGAGGAATGATTTTTGAGTTTGTAGATTTTACTGTGTTAGAAACAGAGATTTTTGAAAAATATGCAATTATTCAAACGTACGAGTCTTTTGATTTTATGAATACTTCAGGAGACTGGACATTTGAAGAACGCTATAAAACCTACAAAGTAGTAATGGACGACTATGACGATTATTATATTGCTGACATTGAAGGCGAATAAAATCAGTTACGATGACAATTACGGTAATAGGTTGCTCAGCTTTGAATAGTATAAAAAGAACTCAGTCGCATTAAATGGACTGAGTTCTTTTTAAAATTAATTATTCTTCATCAATATCGGTAGATAGTTCGTTAATATTTGTAATGTAGTAACCACCTTGGACATTAACAGTGTATCTTTTAGTTTTATGATACCTGAAATCGTTGCCGTCAATAGTATAAAGGAAGACCTCGTCTGTATCGATTTGCATAGTAGTATTATCGATTGCTTGAATATCAGTTACTACAGTAGAAATGAAATCATATTCGTAATATTCCTCAGAATTATAATGCTCTTCCATTTTCTCAATATATTCAGCTTGTATAGGGCTGGCTGAAGGAAAAAATGAAGAAATATAAGAGAAATCTCCATAGTTTAAAGCTGATTCAAATTCATAACGGAATGATGCGATAAAATCGTGTAGCATCATTTCATGGGTTTCTAGTAATTTTTTTCGCTGCTTAGCCTCCAATTTCTCACTTTTTTTTGCAGCGATATTCTGCTGGACAAAATCAAAGGTAAGATGTGCTGTTTTACTTTCAATCATTATTGGTTCTGCTTTTACAACAGTGTCATTCTCATCTTTTGCTTCAGCAGAAATTTCTACAGTTTTGTTAAAAGGTACTGGGCCTAGCGTTTTCAATTCTGTTACGGTTTTTTCGGTGGATTTTCCATCAATCCATAAAATAGCACTAGCCAAATCAGAAGTGACGGTAACCATCCCAGCTTCAAGAGCCGGATTTAGTTCATACAAATTCGAGCCATTTCCACGTACTTCAGCGGTACCAGAATTTTCAATTGGAGAATAGTCGCTGGCAGCAGTTGCTTTCCAGTTATAATTCCCAGGAATAAACTTGCCAACTTCAATTTTTTCATTCTGATTTCCAGTAATCGTTTTTTCTTGTATTTCAATAGCTGTTTTATTTAAAAGAGTGGTGGCTTCGACTGTAATAGGATGAATAAAAAAAGATATTTCATTGTATAAACCAAATAAGATAGGTTCTTCACTGACCGTAATGAATTTATTTCCAGCAGAATCTGTAATAATATTCGATAAGCCTTCATTCTGAAGGAGCTCTACTTCGGTTTTCATTTGATCCCGTATTTCTTTCCAGTCCTCTTCTTCAACGAAGGAATAGAAACTTTCAGCGTCACTCATTACATTGTCGTCAAAAATGAAATACGAAAGAAATTCTTTGTAATCATTTTGAGTATAGGCTTGGTTCATTTCGATTAAGGTTTTAGAAGAATCGTACTTTGATTTTAAAAAAACGTGTGTGCCTAGTAGTATTGCAAAAAGAGTTATCACTGTGATAAGCCCAGCTATTTTTTTCCTTGGAGCTTTCCTGAATTTATCAGTATTATTGGTTGGTGCAGGCTTACAATCATCTTCGTGTTTGAACCCACAATTTAAACAAAACTTATCCTTGGAATTTCTTTTAGTTCCACAATTGGTACAGGCCTTCATCTTTTTTACCCCCGTATTTATTTATTCTAAAGGAAATACAGACACCTCACGTCTCTTTGAAGATGTCTGTATTCGTCTATAAAGTTATACAATTATGATTCGCTTAAATAACGCTTTAAAAATCCACCTGCACTGAAAAAAGCAAGTGCATATAAAGTTGAAATTAAAAAGACTGAAATTAAATCTGAATGGACCTGAATACTTAAAGCCTCATCTGATTCCCCAAAACTGGTACTGGATATAAATAATTTTAAGCTGGTAAAAAGCTTGACGATAACCATAAACAAGCCATAAAATGCGCTAAACTTCAATAACTCTATTATTTTCATACGATGTGTTGTGTAAAGATAATAACCAGTCACAACCAACAATGCTGCTGGTAACAAAAAGCTTAACTTTACCCAAATTGGAAAAGTTTCAGCTACAAAGAATGAACTGATAATATCGTTTTGATTATCTGACAAAGATTCTAGTAAATGGAAAGTGTAAGATTCTGTTTCTCCAAACTCACGCATACTTAAATTAATTGGAAGGAAATGTGCTAAGTCCCATATCCATATACTGAAAGAACCAAACAAAGCTATGCCATTCAACTCAAAATACTCAAAAAGTTCCTCGGCAGCAGGAGAAGCACTAAGTGCTGCTAATGTAATAGCTGCCATTGAAAAAAGACCACCAAGGATTAAGAAAATACTAAAAGCTAAATATTGTATGTAAGAAGCTTTTGTTTGGAGATAAATGAAAGTTTGTTTTTTGTAAACCATAAATAACGCTGATGAACCTGCAATAGTAGCCGCTAAAAATAGCCCAGAAAAGAATGATTCAACTAAAGGGAACTTTCCTACAAAATTTAAAGACACTTCAGCAAATGCGCTGTCAAAATCATTATCGTATTTAAATCCTGCAATAAAGGATGAGATGGCCACGAAAATACCGTAAAGAAAGCTGAAACCCATAATCGATTGCCACATTGGAACATTATCTTTTTTAGTATAAAAACCTAATACAACTCCACTCATAAATAATATTAAAAATGTAATCAATAGTAAGGGAGCAGAAAAATTCTGGACATTGATATCTATGCCATACTGAAAGAAGTCACTTTCTTTCTCAAAAGCTTCTCCAGTTAGTTCAAAGTCTACTCCATGCATAAAGGAGATATATGTGAAAATGTTATAAATGCTCGGAAGATCAAGGTTTACTTCATACTCATTTTCAAACTCACTGGCAATGTAATTCTCGAAAGAGTGAAATTGGCCTCTAGTTATCTCACCTTCTGAAAGTTCTATCATAGCTGTTTCTGCTTCGGTTTTTAAAAGAAAGGCAGCTACAAACATTAGTAATATAGAAATGCCCAAAGCCAAAAAGATTGAAGTAAGTGATTTGGAAGTAAATAATTGTATTTTGGTATTTTGCTTAATTGTTGTATTTATAGGTGTTTGCGGTTGTTGTATCTTTTTAGCTACTCCAGTTTTTGAAATGCTATTCGATTCTCCACAATGTTTACAATATTGTGCGGAAGACGTTACAGAGTTTCCGCAGCCGGCGCAAAACCCCTCACTTTTATGGTGAACTGGAGAAGGGAAAGTGGCTATTAAAACTTGTCCATCATTGGGACAGTAGTTATTAAATCCCGGATGTTTAGAACCGCATTCTTTACAATACATACGCGCCCTCCTGAATAGGTACAGTTGAGTGCCCGCAACATGGACAAAATAAAGCGGTATGAGGTATTTCTTCCTCACATTCTTGACAATTTTTAAGTTCTTCTTCGATTGTTTCCGGAATAATTACCGGTGTTCCACAAGAGCCGCAGAATTTATCCGAAGGGTTTACTTCCGAATTGCAAGAAGTGCAAATATATATATTTTGTGTTGATGCTTTTAATTGATCTACTGCTTTTGCTTGCTGGTAAATATTTTTATCAATAGCTTCAATATTAGAGAAGATTTCTTGAAAGTCAGTGTCCACAATTTCATTTAGCCTTAATTTTTTATGCACTTTATTGCCCATTAACACTATCAATTCCTGACGCTTTTGCCGCAAAGCACCTAAGGTTTGCTCTATTTGGCTGATTTCTTGGACTGTTTGAATTTTTTGCTTGCCTTGCTGTAATGAATCTTGAATTTTATTCAAACTGCCACCCACTTTATTCTGAAACTCGCTCACTGAAATTCCTCCATTTGTTAAAGAATAGTTATTTATTAGTTAAATAATATCATATGAATTTAATATATAGAACTATTGTTTTATTACTTTTGCAAATTTTATATTCATAAAAAACTAATGATATGGTATATTTAGTTAAAAATGAATGAGGGAAGTAGTATGAAGAATTGTCCTAACTGTGGTGAAGAGAGAAAAGGAAAAGAAAAGTTCTGCGTAGGTTGCGGTAGTCTTCTTGAAGAGAAAGTTCCTTTGGAAAATGAAAAAGTGAAAAAGGAGAAAAAAATCATCTCATCCAAAAGTAAGAAATCAAGAGTCGCTGCAGTAGTTTCAGTTGTTGTGATTCTTATAGGGCTAATTGGAACCCATTTATTTCTTCAGTCAAAGTATGATGTTTCTAATACTTTATCTAAAATGAATCATGCCTATAGTACAGGAGATAAAAGTGAGTTATTGGATTACTTCGAAGTAGCAGAGGGGACTACAAAAAGTGCAGAAGGCTTCTATTCTTTCTTGGAAGAGGAGGGTTGGGAGAATATACGTGATCAAATCAAATCAGAAGCCAGTAGATTAACTGAAGAGGGATTAACCAATATTATTGTGGATTCTAAAGGTAATAAATTGATTTCAGTCCTTGAAAACCCAGTGTTATTTGGTTTGTATCATGAAGTGACTTATTTATTACATCCTGTAACAGTTGAAATGGAAATGCCGTTGAATGGTACAACATTTACTATGGAAGGTGCATCAGTTAAAGGGGACAAAGGAAAAGTAGTTAAAGTTGGCGATTTTTTGCCCGGAAGTTATGAATGGGATGTTAAAGTGGCTAGTGAGTACGGTGAAATTAAAGAGAATGGTTCAACTGAAGTAGTGGGGGACGGCGAAAATATTTACAATTCTACCCCTCAAATTGATGCGGGTATGGTAAATGTTACTTCTGACGTACCGGAAGCTATTTTGTGGATTGATGGAAAGTCCACTGAAAAAACGGTTGCTGAAATAAAATCTTTCGGTCCAATTCCAATGAATGGGACTGTGGAAATCACTGCTGAAACAAAAAATGGCAAAGGAGAAAACGTAAAAGGAGAACCTTTAGCAGTTGAAACTGATTCGGCACATATCCGTTTTGAACATGTACAGGAAAAAGTAACCGCAGAAAGAACTAGGCAACTTGAAGAAAAAAAACTTGAACAACTAGTTGAAACACATGGGCAAGCTGTAGCATCTTTTGTTGATGATTTTCGCTACTCTTTCGAATCTGCCCTGAATTCTGCTGACTTTTCTTATATTGCGGAGTATTTTCCTACCGGTAGTCAAGTCCAGGAAGATTATTTAGCTGATATCAATAGACATTCTGCAATGGAAGAATCCTATTACTATGATTTTCAATCTAACACGACTACAGGTTTAGATATTATAGATGAAAACACTTTTGTGGTCACAACAGCAGAAATGTTTTATTTTGATTCTTATGAAGACCGTCTAAAGTACAATAAAACAAAAGCATATACTATAAAGTTGCTAAATGACCAATATTATATTCAGAGCATAGATCAACTTACCTCAGACAAAGTGGAGATGTAAAAACTCTTTCCTGTATTTCTTAAGTAATTTTTAGGTCGGATAGCTTTGAAGTAACTATATATTAGGCAGCAGATTTAAAAAATGAATAAGTGAAAGAGATACTGCTGAAATTAGCAGTATTTTTTTATGTAAAAAATTTACATATATAATAAACAGATATATATATAAATTTTATATAAAATTACTTATTTTATATCCATATTTTTGTAGACTTAATAAGTCTTTTGAATTACTATTAAAAGTAGTTATTAAAAAAGGAGAGATTATTATTATGGCCAAATTAGTGCCGTGTAAAGCGTGTGAAAAAGAAATTGCAAAAGGCGTTAAGAAATGTCCGAGTTGCGGTAAAGACCAGCGCAATTGGTTTATGAAGCATAAAATATTGACGGCAATTGGTATCTTAGTGGTTATATCAATTTTAGGTAGCCTTGGTGGAAACGATACTCAAGAACAAGCTGCAACTGATACGAATGTTGAAGTTGAAGCTGAGGAAGTTGCTGAAGAGAAATTTTACAAAGTAGGAGAAGCTATTGTAGCAGATAATTTAGAAGTGACGGTTACAGTTTTTGAAGAAATGGAAGTTATTGGGGATCCGGATTTTTTAGGTAAAAAAGCTTCAGAGGGTGGAACTTTGGTAGCGTTGCAATATACAATGAAGAACATTTCTGATGAACCCGTAGGAATGTTCAGTTATCCAACAGTGAGCCTTTTAGATGAAAAAGGTACGAAATATTCATCGGACATAGATGCAAGCAGCTCTTATGCAGTCGAAACAGAAATTGACAACTCGAAAATATTCTCAGACCTAAACCCTGATATTAGTGTAACTGATACAGCGGTTTATGAAGTATCGAAAGAGAAATTTGCCCAAGGTAGCTGGTATGTACAAATTGGTGATGCTAAAGTACAGCTTAAGTAATTACCAAAATTTAAAATAATAAGCTGAAACACTGCCGAAAACGGCAGTGTTTTCTAATGAAAAAATAAACTGTCTTTAAAGTTATCTGAATTAACTGCATTTTTAATAAACTCTGTGTTAAACTAAAATAGGATTCAGAAGAGACTAAAATCAGCCAATTACTTCCTATTAAAACTATACAAGGAGAGATTGTTTAAATGGAAGATATCTATTTTGAGAAAGACTATGCGCGCTTATATGAAAAAATAGAGAAGGGGAAGTGCGAAGAGTTTATTTTTGATCATCCATTAGGAACAGTCAGCCATCTATTTATTAAACGTGAAATTCCCATAGAGCTGGAGGGGCGCGTTTTTTATGATTTGGTAACGCCATATGGATATGGCGGCCCGCGTATGATCAGCTGCAAAGACGGCGACAGGTTAGCGCTGGCCGCGGATTTCCAGCAGGCATTCGGCGATCATTGCCTTAAAAACGGAATCGTTGCCGAGTTTGTCCGTTTTCATCCGGTCGTGAAAAACCACTTGGATTTCAGTGCTTGCTATGAACTGAGCTTTAAACGCCATACCATCCAGACCAACCTTGCAGATACAGATGATCCCATTCTTACTGAGTATTCAGCTTCCTGCAGAAGAGATATCCGGCGTGCGTTGAAGGCTGGTGTGGAGTACCGGATTATCGAGCATCCTGAAAATCTGAATGACTTTAAGGAATTGTATTATTCGACTATGGAGCGAAATGATGCCCAGGCGATTTATTATTTCAATGATGAGTACTTCCAGAATTGCATTGATTTGCTGGGGCCTTATTTAGTGGTGGTGGAAGTGACTTATCAGGGCAACATTATCGGCATGAGCCTAAGCTTTGTCTGCGGTGACTTTATTCACGTTCATCTGACCGGAACGCTTCAGGAATACCACGGGCTGGCTCCTGCTTATGTGCTGCAATACGCCCTTGTGTTGTGGGGCAAGGAACAAGGAAAAGCATTGATTCATCATGGTGGCGGGCGGACTGGTGAACCGGATGACAAACTCTACCTGTTCAAGAAAAAATTTGGACGTAATGAGGAGTTCGATTACTTTATCGGCCGGAAAGTTTGGAACCCGGCAGTTTACGAATCGTTGTGCAAATCCGCAAATCCGCCAGTCGATCTGGAGCAGTTTCCTGCTTACCGGAATCAAAGCTCTCTTGTAACCATCAATTAACGGTGCGTTGTCTCATCTGCTGTCAGGAATTACAAGAAAGGTCAAAAGGGCGCCGATTTCTGAGTTCGCTCTTGGCCATTTAATAAAAAAACAGCAAGTTAAAAGTTTGTTCCAAGAAACAGTAGGAGGTTCGTTATGAAAGAGATTGGTGGATATTTTGGGTTGGATAATCTGGCAGGCACTGAATTTTACAAAGGCCTGATCGGGCTTAATACCGGTCGGCATGCCCTGCTGTACCTGCTTAAAGCGCGGCGCATCACCAAATTGCATATTCCCTATTACTTATGCGACTCGGTCAGCAGGCAGCTGGTGAAGTATGGCTATGAATTCGAGTATTATCATGTGGACCAGGAGTTTCAGCCGATTTTTGATGAAGAACTGGCACCTGGCGAATACTTGTATATCGTGAATTTTTATGGGCAAATTACGGAAGAAAAGACACAGGCATTGAAGCAGCATTATGGGCAGGTGATTCTGGATCACAGCCAGGCTTTTTTCCAGAAGCCATTGCCTGGTGTCGATACCATCTATTCCTGCCGCAAATTCTTTGGCGTGCCGGACGGTTCTTATTTGGCAACCGATGCGATTCTTCATGAAACGCTCGAGCAGGACATTTCTAAAGACCGCATGAAGCATATACTTGGCCGTTACGAGGCGCCGGCAAGTGAATATTACCATGATTTTCACAGCAACGACGGTGTACTCGATGAAACGCCGCTCCTGGCAATGTCCAAACTGACCCGCAATCTGATGGGCGCCATTGACTACGACAAGAGCTGCCGCATCAGAAATGAAAACTACGCTTATCTGGAACAACAATTGGGTGCAGATAACCAAATGAATCTGACCAAACCGGAAGGCGCATTCGCCTATCCGTTGCTGGTGGAGGACGGCATACCCATCCGAAACAAGCTGGCCCAGCAGAAAATCTACATCCCGCTGCTTTGGCCAAACGTTCTGGACGACTGTCCGGAAGATAGCATCGAATACCAATACGCCGCGAACATCCTGCCGCTGCCATGCGATCAACGCTACAATTTAGAGGATATGGCTTACATGGTGGAGATGGTGAAAAAACAGTTGATGTAAAAAGAAGCTCCGGCTTCTTTTTTTTTTATGAATGGAATCCGTGGATGTAAAGGTTCTATTGTAAACTGAACGTAAAAAACATTACGTCTTTATTAATAAAATCAAAAAAAGATGCTATACTAAACGGAATAATCCACTATCGGAATAGTTTGTGCAGAGTTTGAATTACAGAAAAGAGTGAGTCCGTTGTTTACTAATCTTTCCAAGACAATCACCGTCAAAAAGCTCATCGTCTGGATGCTGACCGCATGTTTTATGGTCGGCTTGCCGTTTCTGACGTTGTATGTCAGTGAAACGATTGTCCGAAAAGCGTTGGACATGCCGTTTTCTGTCTGGACGACGGAGTTTACCAAACGCTTTGCCTTGAATATCATCATCTTAATTGCGGTCTTCAATGTCTTGTATATTCTGCCGCGCAAATGGTTCATGTTCACCAGTTTTCTGGTGAGCTGTATCCTGGTTATTTTTGCGGTGGCCAATAATATGAAAATCGAGCTGCGCAATTCCCCGATTTCCCTTGGCGATTTCGCTTTGCTCAATGAACTGCGCGGTCTGGAAAATCCCGTCGATTTGTCGATGCCGCTCATCATCGGGGGGAGTGTGGCTTTTCTTGCCATCACGGCTGCGATTTTCTGGCTGGTGCCGAAAGTCAAAGAATGGTGGGTGCTGAAAATCGGCGTCTCGGTCCTGTCCATGGCTTTCCTGGCCATTTTATGGACGGGCTATCCGTTTTCACCGATGGAAAAAGTGCAATTCCAAAATACCTGGTGGCAGCAGGAAGTCGGAACGATGAGAAATGGCTTGTTCGGCAATTTTGTCTTGCTGGCGCAACAGGCGAAAATCGCCCCGCCGGAAGGCTACTCGAAAAACGCCATTGAAACGATCGGCAAGGACTATGTGCCAGCTGAAAGCACGGCAGAAGAAAAGCCGAACGTCATCATTCTCATGAGTGAAGCCTTCATCGACCCGTACCATTTTGGAGAAGAGAATTTCAACCAGGACCCGATTCCAAATTTCCGCAAATTGTACGATGAATCGATGCACGGCACCATGTATTCACCGGAATTCGGCGGGGGAACGGCGAACGTGGAATTTGAAGCGTTGACCGGTTTGAGCCGCCAGTTCATGCCGGACAGCTCTGTTGCGTATCAGCTGTATGTCAAAAAGCCTTTGCCTTCCGCTGCTTATGCGTTCAAGGATGCCGGATACGAAACGACCGCCATCCATTCGTATTTTGGCTGGTATTACCAGCGGGAATCTGTTTATCGTCTACTCGGCTTCGACCAATTTATTTCCGGGGAAATGATGGACCTGGATCACGCGCTTGGTTCCGGCTGGGGCTTTCCGAAAGACCATAACATCACCAATTCGGTGCTGGAGACTTTAGATACGACCGAAGGGCTGGATTTTGTCCACGCAGTAGCGGTTGAAGGGCATCAGCCTTATAAGCCGCAGGAAGAGTCCGAGTTGGTGAAAACCGGTGAACTGCCGGACATCACTCGGCAGTACCTGAATAAATTCACCGATAAGATGAACAGCGTCGACAAAGAAATCGGCCGCCTTGTAGAAGAACTCGAAAAACGCGACGAGCCGTCGATTTTGGTTTTCTTCGGTGATCATTACCCGACTTTCGGGAACAATAACCAAGTCTACGGTTCGCAAGGGACGCAAATCGCGAACAATATGCTGGGGGATTATGACGATTTCATCAATACCCATAACGTCCCTTACTTCATTTGGAAGTCGGAAGGGAACGAGCCGAAAGAACTGGACTTGTCGCCCAATCAATTCGGAGCCATTGCTTTGGAAATGGCCGGCGTCAAAGGGAACACAGTGACCGCCATTCTGGATGACATGCGGGCAAAAGGCGATGCTGTCATACCGTATAACCAGTGGCAAAAGCAGATGGGCGCACAGACAGAAGAAATGGGCGACCTGCATCAAATCCAATTTGATTTGCTTCACGGCAAACGCCATGTTGAAGAAACGATTCCTGGTTTGATTGCCATGCCGGCGAACGATTACCACCTGGGACTGTATCCCGAAATGGATGTCCAGAAAATCACCAGCAATGGCAATTCCTTCGAAATCCTGACCAAAGGTGTTCCGAAGTTCACGAAATTATTGAGTGAAGACAATGAAGAGCTGGTCGCCGAATGGAATGAACTCGGCAACGGGCTTTCGACATTTACAGTCAATAAAAGCGATGTGGAAGCCGGAGAAAAATTTCGGTTTGCCCTATACGATTCATTGGAAAATATTCTGCGGAACACCGATTATTTTGAAATAGCGGAAACGCCGTAATACGCAAAAGGAGCACATGAAGTCGAAACTTCATGTGCTCCTATACTGTAGACAGAATCTACTCAAAATGAATAACAATATATAATTCCAAACGGGCTGGCCACTTCGCTTTCCGTGGGCTCAGCTTCAGCCTCCTCGTCACTGCGTTCCTGCGGTGTCTTCAGCTTTCGCTGTTCCCACAGGAGTCTGCGTGGCCAGCCCGTTTGGAAGCGTCCCGCTACAAAAGAGAGAGCAAGCTAGGCAGTCACATAAAAAACAGCTTAAATGAAATTGATCATCACGTTGCAAAGGATCCGAAGCGCAGGGCGGCGACTCCTGCGGGACAGCGAAGTGTCGAAATCCACTCGGACCCGAGTCCGAGTTAGTTCGGCGCGAGTCCGCGGAAAGCGTCCGCCTGCAGCGCAGGATCTGCTGCAAATCAGCGGAAATGAATCGTTATTCTTTAAAGGATATAACTATTCTTTTGTCTAAAAGCTAGGAGCACATGAAGTCAAAGCTTCATGTGCTCCTTTTTTTATCTTTTATTCAAACCAAAAGTCTGTAAAGTTATATTTATATGCGCGGTAAGAGAATGTGCTCGCCTCATACTTGAACTGGGCCAAAAGCTCGCCTTCTGCGCTGTATTCTTCCAAGGTCTTGGCCATGCCGCTGTTGATGACGATCGAGTCGCCAGTCGCTTGTGCATTGCTGACGATGGAGGAATAAGGAACGTCGAATTCCTGGACTCGGTCATAGCTGCGGTTGGTTTCGTCCACCAGGAACTTCGTGAATTTGGAACGGTCCTGGTCATTTGCTTCGAAAGTCTGGCTGGTGTCACGGATGACTGCCCCTGTGTAATCCGGGCGGCTTTCGTACCACCAGTAATTATTGTTGTACATATACAAGTAATATTGGCCTTCCGGCAAGCTGTCGTCCGCCACATAGGTAACGGAATGCTGGCCTGCTTGGCTTGGAAATTCGCTGCTTTTTTTGAGCCGCAGCTCTTCGCCTTCGGTGCCTTCCCAGACGTCGTGAATGCCGATCAAGTAATTGATGGTCGGCTGCGTATAGATGTCATCAACTTTAACGATGGTCGAATTTTCCCGCGCGCTGAGGATCAGCGAGTCGCCTGCCAAGTCAATGGAGTTGAAATGAAGCCAGTCCCAGACGCTTTTGCCATCTGTTTCCACCGGTTTCGTTTTTTGCTTATAGCCGCTCAGCAGTTCATTGAAATCGACCAGCAGCTTTTGTTCGCCGGTGTTCAAGTCAATGCTCATCACCAAGTCTTCGACGGTGTTTTTAGCCGGGTCGGAAACGAGCGTCAGCACTTGGCCGTCTTCGTTGATGACAAAATCATGGTGCATGACGTAGCCGTTAAGTTCAAAGGTGTCAGTGATTTTGCCGAGTGGGTTCATCCGTGCCAGCTTTTGGTCGGTCGTGGTGAAGACCATCGAATCTTCGTAAGCCACCATCCGGTCCATGCGGTAATCTTCCGAAATGATTTCAGCGCGCATGGTGCCTGCGTTATCGAACAGGAACGTGTAGCCATCATAATTATTGACACCCATCAACGCGAACAAGCCGTCAGCGAGTTCCGTATTTCCTGAAGACGCCGTCTGTTCCATGGTGATCGGGTAGCCGGAAGTGGTTGCAGGTGCCGCCACTTTGAATGAATAAGTATCGCCTTGTGTGCCTTCTTCATTGATATAGGTCACTTTGACCGTATTTTCTTTGCCGGGCACTAGACCGATCACTTGATATTCTGCTTCTGCAGCAGCGGGATTGGCGTCTTTTGCATCACGCGTAAAATCCGCTGTGCCTTCTGCAGAAACCGTATACGTCAATGTACCGGAATCCGCTGCTTGAAAATGAAGATAAAGCCCGGTGGTATTGGTGCCGAATGGATTCATGACCGCGAGCGGCTCGGACACTTTATAGTTTTCTTCCTGTTTCAGGGCATCCAGCTCTTCTTGGAGCCGGTCGACAATTTTCACGTCATAAGCGGAACTGGAAGGGCTCACCCGCGTATCGAGAAATTCAAGCTCTTCCACCGTAACTTCTATTTCGCCGTGATCCTTCATTTTCACTTCTTCGCTGCAGCCGGTGAGCAAGCCCGCAACCAGCAGTGCAGCACCCGATAGCCAAATTTTTCGTTTCATTATGTAATCCTCCATTAGTTAATCGAAATCATTAAACCTTAGTAACTTTACCATAAATTAAAGATGAATTTCAATTTTATGATGGATTTTTATTACTTTTAATGAAGGCAATTTAAAGGAATTTGAAATCTTTGTGGCGAATGCATCTGAAAACGACGTAAAGGAGTGTTTCCAGTGGAAGAAGAAAACAAAGTACAGCCAGGTTCCATCATTTCTTCAGATTTAACGGTACATCATGCAGAAACGGTCCGCGATTTTTATAAGGAAGTCGTGGGGTGGGGACATAGTGATTTTCAGATGGGGGACTATGCCGATTACATGATGAACACGCCGGACGGCAATCCGGCTGCAGGGATTTGCCATCAAGCGGGAATCAATGAAGGATTGCCGCAGTTATGGATTGTCTATTTCGCGGTTGCGGACCTGAAACAAAGCCTCGAAGCCTGCCAAAACCGCGGCGGCATCGTCCACCGTGAACCTGAAGGCGCTATCGTTTCAGGCAGCTACGCTATTATTGAGTACCCAGCCGGCGCTTTTTGCGGACTGAGCCAGATCTGAAAAAGCTGCTGCCTAGAGAAAAAAGCGGAAAGCGCAGACCTGCGCTTTCTCGTGTTGGGCATCCGGCGGTTTTAGGGTGTTGAACAGTATTCAGGTGAGAACGGATCGTATTTTCCTCAATCGGACAGTATTTGTATCCAATGGACTGTATATGCCGGAGTTTGGACTGTATGTCCAACAACTGGAAGAATAGCTGGTCTCGCATTTAAAGAATAGTGACGCCACCTCCTTATAATCTCCGCGACCAGAATTACAGTCTATAAGTAATGGAATTATGATTAAAACGTTTTTCGGGTTCTGTAGATAACGGACGAAAAGCTGCTTATTCAGGAATTCCATTTCCTGTTCCAGACGAAAAATAGCGTTGTTGCATCAAAAAAATATATTTAATAGATACGCTTCAAAGTACTTATATTTTTTCCGGTATATGGTATGATTCAAAATAGATCAGCTATACGGAAACGATATTAATATATTAACTCACTCGACAATTTTTGAGGGTTGTCCGGTCGATTCTGTATGAAATGTCTATTATCAGCCGATCAGGATTCACCATCAGTTCATTAATTGGAGGTTTATTATGTACACAATAGGATTTGTCATCAGCCACAAAAACAATGAAAAAAGAAGAGCGCTTTTGCCGCAGGATATGCCGAATATCAAAAACATCAAGCAGTTATTTTTTGAAGTAGGATACGGCGAGGCATTGGGCTACTCGGATGCCGAGTATGAAGTGTCAGGCGCTCAATTCGTTTCACGTGAAGAAGTGCTCCAATGTGACGCCATTGTCGATGTGAAACTGGGCAACGCGGATTATTTCGATCAATTGACACCTGGTAAACTGTTGATCGGTTGGGCGCATGCCGTTCAGGATATCGCCTTTACAGATTCGGTGCTTGCAGGAGACCATACAGTGGTCGCTTGGGAAGAAATGTTCGAAGACGGCCGTTACATCTTTTACCGCAACCGCGAAGTTGCCGGAGAAGCGGCGATTCTTCAAGCGTATCAATATTGCGGCAAAATGCCTTACGAAACGAAAGTGGCGGTTCTTGGAAATGGCCATACGACAAAAGGTGTGCTGCGCATTCTTCACGGCTTAGGTGCCGATGTTGATGTCTACGGGCGCAAGCTGGAATCCCTGTTCATCAAGAACATGGGCAATTACGATGTGCTGGTCAACTGCGTTATGTGGGATACGACACGTACAGACCGCATCATTTATAAGGAAGATCTGAAACGCCTGAAAAAAGGAGCGATGATCGTCGACGTCAGCTGTGACCCGAACATGGAAATCGAAACGTCCCGTCCGTCGACCATCGATGATCCCGTCTATACAGTGGATGGCATCATCCATTACACGGTGGACAACACGCCGGCAATGTTCCCGCACACAGTCACGAAAGTGCTGAGCGAAGGATTTTCCCCAATGGTCGATAACTTTGTCGAAGGCAATTGGACCGACATGATCCGTGATGCCGTCGTCATCGAAAACGGCCACATCATTGATCACCACATTAAAGAGTTCAGAGAAGCCAGAAACCTATTAGTGAAATAAAGAAAACAGCCGTTTCCAGTGAAATCATTGATTTCGTCGGAGCGGCTGTTTTTTATTGACCTCTTACTTACCGATCAGTTCCGTAGCCATGTAAACTTTAAGCTTATCAAACAAATAAGCTTGCCCTTTCGTATTTGGGTACAGCGAATTCTGCATCAATGCCGTTTGGGAGATGGCATCACTATGGATTTCAGCAGCCATCACTTGATAGAAATCAAAGAAATGAACGTTGTTGGCAGCAGCCAACGCTTCGCTTGCCTTCATATAAGGCATCATCTCTCTATTGTCCCCGACAGAAGTAGTCGGGTTCGGCGTGCGGATCAGTACTTCCGTATCACCCGATGCCGTGATTTCCTCTAACATCACTCCGTAGTTTTTGGCATACTCTTCAACCGGAATCCTCCAGCCGCCGAGTGCATCGTTCAGTCCTGCGGAAATGACGACCAAATCAGGTGAATGATTCAAGACGTCACTGCCAATGCGCTGTTTCATATGGGAAACAGTATTGGCATTCATCCCGGCGTTGACGATTGTTGCTTGATCCGGATAATTGGATTCGAACCATTTTTCCAGCAATGCCACATGATTCGGATTGCCATCCGGCAGCGAATCGGGGGACGTCACATAATCGCCTAGAAAGACGATGGTGACAGAATCTCCTGCAGCCAGTTTTTCCGCAAACGTCCCGGGTTCTTCGGCGGCCACTGCCTGAGCGCCGCTTGTTTCAGGGAGGAGTGCTGTTTCTTCTGTGATTTCGATATTGCCGAAGTTGGTTTCACCGATGATAATCACAAGGATTAGGCTAATGATAAGTACGTAAACTAACTTATTGAGCATCATATTACCTACCTTTCTTAGTAAACGTAATTACATATTACCATACATGTTAGTACAATTAACTAAAATTTCAGAATTTTTATGAGTATTCAGCCTTAAATCCCTTGGATGGACTGTTTTCATAGTTTTAAACGGTTATAATGGGGAACAATATAAGTAATGTATAACTGTCACGGGTATAAAGGAGGCGCCGGAAATGAAGCAAATAGGAGAGAAATTGAAAAAATTGAGAGAAGACAATCAGCTGAGTGTAGACGAGCTGGCGCTTGCATTGGGTTTTGCAAAAACAGTGATTTGGGGATATGAAAGCGGCAAAAAGCAGGTAAGTGTTTCCCATCTGGAAATATTGGCCGATTATTATAAAGTAACTGTCGATTTCTTATTGGAGCGGGAACAAATCTCTGACACATTGGACCTTCTAAACCTAACGGATTTGAATTCCATCAAACTGGTTGTAGATGACCAGCCGGTGAATCAAGAAGAACTTGCAGAAGTAACCTCTTATCTACAGGTCAAACGCCGCTTAAAAGAAGAAGCTGATCAGCTTCAAGGACGGGTTGCGGACTTGAAAGAGGGTTAATAAAAAGTGCAAAGCAGCCATCAATGGATGGATGCTTTTTTTAGTGGGCACAGAGTGCCGGGCAGTCACTTGGAAGTAGAGCAGCCATCGATTCAGCTCTTCGTTTGAAATGGCCTTTTCAAGGGAAGAGACCCAAGTAATCGAACTGGAAGTATTGGAGGAGATAGGCATGACGGCGGCTTTGGCGACGGTTTTATTGTGCATCGGTTATTTGGCATTTACAGTTGATAAAAAACAAGAGAACTTTCCGGTGCCGGTTGTACTCGTGCTGATTGGCATCGGTTTGTCATTCCTGCCTTATTTCAAGGAGATTGAAGTGACGGAAACGATGATTTATGATGTTTTTCTGCCGGGACTTTTATTTGTATCGGCTTATCAGTTCTCTACAGACGCGCTGCGGAAAAATGCCGGCATCATCGGATTGCTCAGTACTGTCGGACTTGGATTGACGATCGCGTTGGTCGGTTTGGCGGTCTATTGGATCGGGGGCTGGTTCTTTTCCATCTCGTTGGCAGGGGCGATGGTGATTGCGGCAGTTCTGGCGCCGACAGATCCGGCTTCGGTCGTCTCAATCCTGAAAAAGTCTTCGCCTGACAAGAGCATCGCCGATATCGTCGATGGAGAATCCATGATCAATGACGGCACCAGCATCGTTTTGTTCAGTGTATTGGCAGGGATCTATCTTGAATCGCAATCGTTTGATGTGCTGTCGGCATTGGGTGAGTTTTTCTATGTCTCGGCAGGCGGTGTTATTCTTGGCGTTGCAGTGGGGTGGCTATTGAGCAAAGCCGTCCATATCACCCATCACCGGGATTACCAGGTCATGCTAAGTATCGCTTTGGCATACGGGGCTTTTCAGCTGGCCGAAAGCTTCGGGTTTTCGGGTGTTTTGGCGACTGTTTCAGCAGGCATCATGCTGTCCTGGGAATTTTCCCATGCCAATAAGGAAGACCATTACCGGGAGGCCTTATCCGGATTTTGGGATGTGGTCGAACCTTCCTTATTGTCGCTGCTGTTTTTACTGATCGGCATTGAAGCGACAGAGCATCTGGTCTGGGACAATTGGCTATTGGCCATCCTTATTTTATTCGTCAGTATCGCGATTCGTTTTGTGATCGTCGGCGGTACGTTCAAGCTGTTGGCTGGTACTAAGCATGAAGCGATCTGGAAAAAAGCGCTGCTTATTTCCTGGTCCGGCATACGCGGTTCGATGTCGGTTTTCCTCTTGCTCCAGCTCGGGGTGATGGCGGCGGGAGGCGCTGCAGATGAGTTGATTTCACTCAGTTTTTCCGTGGTCATCTTGTCGCTGATCATCCAGAGTCTGGGCATCCATCCTTTGTCTAAATTATTGGAATCAAAATAAAACAGCCCTCGTATGGAAGCTAAGGCTTCTGCACGGGGGCTGCTCTGTTTATGCTTTTACATATAATTCTTCAATCATTTCAGGAAGCATCGGTTTATGGAAAAAATAGCCCTGAGCTTGGTTGCATTTTTTGGTTTTCAAAAAAGCCAGTTGTTCCGACGTTTCCACCCCTTCTGCAATCACATTCAGCTCCAGGTTATGGGCCATCTGAATGATGGTATCAACCAGAGCCGCGTCTTTGGGATTGCTGTGGATATTGCGTGTGAAATGCTGGTCGATTTTTAATGTATCAATCGGGAACATTTTCAAATAGCTCAAGGAGGAATAACCCGTGCCGAAATCATCAATCGACAAATGGATGCCCATAGCTTTCAATTCCTGCATTTTTGAAATGGCGGAAGCTGTTCCTTGGATGATGCTTTCAGTCAATTCGAGTTCCAAAAACTCAGGAGCAAGCCCTGACTGGTACAAAGCGGATGTAACGATTTCAGCGATATTACCTTGGGAAAACTGCTTTGCAGAAATGTTTACAGCTACACGGAAAGGGTCTAAACCAGCATCCTGCCAGGATTTATTCTGCTGGCAGGCCGTATGGAGAACGTATTCGCCGATCTGGAGAATCATGCTGTTTTCTTCCGCGATGGGAATGAATTCTGCTGGAGAAATCGGTCCCAAAAGCGAGTGATTCCAGCGGACCAACGCTTCGACGCCGATGATTTTTTCGGACGTGATGTCGATCTGCGGCTGGTAATGGACCGTAAACTCGCCAAGCTCCAATCCTTTACGGATACTCATGGAAATTTTGGATTTCCGTGAGACCAACTCATTCATTTCGGAAGTGAAGAATTGGAAGTTGTTTCGCCCTTCCTCTTTGGCGCGGTACATGGCGATGTCGGCATTCTTGACCAGTATTTCCGGTGACTGGCCATCAGAAGGGAAGAGGCTGCCGCCGATTGACGAAGTAGTAAAGACGGTCTCATCATTTAATAGGAAAGGTTCGTTCAGCGCACCGAGAATTTTTTGTGCAACCGCTTCTGTTTTCGTGTAATCCGCATTCAGCAGCAATACGATGAATTCATCGCCGCCAAGGCGTGCTAGCGTATCTGTTTTTGAAAGGCAGGATTTGATGCGTGTGCTTGCCTCAACCAACAGGCGATCCCCGGTTTGATGGCCATAAGTGTCGTTGATCAGTTTAAATTGGTCAAGGTCCAGATAAAGGATAGACAGCACTTTCCCATTGCCTGCTGCCTGATCGATTGACGACTCGAGACGATCGTTGAATAAGCGCCGGTTCGGCAGTTCGGTCAAGGAATCCAAATAAACGAGATTGCTGATTTTCTCTTCTGTTGCTTTCCGTTCGGTGATGTCCCGGATGATCAGGCTGTAATAAGCGCTGTTCGCCATCTGCCAAGTGCCCATGGACAATTCCACTGGAAATCGGGTGCCATCTTTTTTAAAGCCAATCAATTCAATGGTTTTGCCGATCAGGTCCAATGAATCGTGTTCCGGATGAGTTTGATGTTCGAAAATCATTCGGACATTCTGTTGCTGGATCTCTTCTTTACTGTAGCCGAAAAGCGATTGAGCTCCATTATTCCATTGGCTAATGGTTCCTGCAGCATCTGTAACGACAATGCCGTCTGCAGTGGACTCGATGACCGAGTGGAATTGGCGATCGTAATCGTCTGACAGCGACTTCACTTTCGTCTCACTGCGGATGCTGGTAATGGCAATCAGCAAAATCAGCGCCATCCCAATTCCGACATTATAGGCAATATAACTGCTGCCCATCGTATTTCCGGCCATTGTATGTGTGTGTGAATCCATTTTAAATTGCACAGCTGCCATGCCGACATAATGCATTCCTGAAACGCCTATGGCAATCAATGCTGCACTAACGACTTTCAGTCCAATCAGCTTGCTGCGTGCCCGCGCATAAAACAGCAGGAACATCGCCAGGAGCGAAGCGGCCAAAGCGACGAAAACTGACAGGATAACCAAAGGCACATCGTATTGGATGTTGGCCTGCATCTGCATAGCTGCCATACCGCTGTAATGCATGGCAATAATGCCGATTGTAATCATTATGGCACCTATGGCCACTTCTATTTTGCGGACTTGTGGTTTGCTGGTGATGGCAAAGGCAATTCCGCTGGCAAATAAGGCAGGGAAAATAGAAAGAATGACTAAGGGTGTATGATAAGTGACCTCCACTGATACATGGGAAGCCAGCATGCCGATGAAATGCATGGACCAAATTCCAAGGCCCATGACCAGAGCGCCATGAAGAATCCATTTAACCCGATCTCTGCCGACAGTGGAAAATAATGTGCTGCTTATAGTTAAAGCTGTATAAGCAGAAATGAAAACGACAGCAATGGATAAAACAAATAATGGCCAATCGTAAGATAATGGTAATAAGTTCAAAAATTTCACTCTTTCTTTTAACTTGAATGGGTGTTTAGGGTTGACTATACAGAAAAAACAGGAAGTTATTAATAGATTTATAGACCTATAGTCCATTTATTTTAGCATCTTACTACTGTTTTGATAATAAATTTAAATTTCTGTCAACTCAAGGGTGCTTAATTGCTCAGACTGCTTTATACTGAATAGTAAATGGAAAATAAAGAAAATAATTTGGTCTATTTGTAGAACATTGTTCGGATTCAGCAAAATGTATGCAATGAGTTGTATCAGTCAAAAATGTGGATTGGGAAGGTGAAGAGATGAAAGTCAAAAAAGCGATTATTCCGGCTGCGGGGCTCGGAACACGATTCTTGCCAGCGACAAAAGCCATGCCGAAGGAAATGTTGCCCATCGTTGATAAACCCACTATTCAATACATAGTCGAAGAAGCGATCGCTTCGGGAATTGAAGATATCATCATCGTAACGGGCAAAGGCAAGCGTGCGATTGAAGACCATTTCGATCATGCTTTCGAACTTGAAGATACGCTGTTGAAAAAAGGCAAGACCGATATGCTGGATTCTGTTTTGGAAACATCTACTGTCGAAATCCATTACATCCGACAAAAAGAGCCGCTGGGCCTCGGACATGCTATTTGGTCTGCGCGCCGCTTTATCGGCAATGAACCGTTTGCTGTCTTATTGGGCGATGACATTGTGGAGAATGAAGAGCCTTGTCTGGGTCAGTTAATGAAGCAAAATGAAGAGACCGGCAAAAGCATTATCGGTGTTCAGCAGGTGCCGGAAGATGAAACCCACCGCTACGGCATCATCAATCCTGTTTCAATTGACGGGAAATTGATCAAAGTTGATAATTTCGTCGAGAAGCCCGCCGCGGGAACGGCGCCTTCGAATTATGCCATTATGGGGCGTTACATCCTGACACCGGAAATTTTTGAGTTTTTGGGCCGCCACCAGCTTGGCGCAGGCGGCGAAATCCAACTGACGGATGCTATTCAAATGCTGAATGAAGTCCAATCGGTCTATGCCTATGAATTTGAAGGACGTCGTTTTGACGTTGGTGAGAAATACGGCTTTATCGAAACGACCATTGAATTTGCGTTGAAGCGCCCTGAATTGAAAGATCGGTTGCTGAAGTTATTTGATGAAAAGTTAAAAGAGTCGTATATCAACGAAAAGTGATGGCCTGTGTATAGATAAAGCAAAGCGCTTCAGCCACTAAGGCGAAGCGTTTTTTTGCCTGCAGCCGGTTATTGCAGCCGGCAGATAATGGTACACTGGAAAGGTTCTATATCCATTGGAATAGGATTTGAAATTTTTATAATCGACTCTAAAAGAAATGAGTGTTTGAAGTGGTGAGAAATTTGAGTTTCAAAAAAATAGCGGTGTGGCTGTTGATGCTTTTCTTCATGGTCGGCTTGCCGCTTGCAACATTGTATGTCAGTGAACGGCTGGTCCGTGAAGTGCTGACTTTGCCGCTGCGGGAATGGGTGGCGGAATTGCCGGAGCGCTTTATGGTCAATGTGCTGCTGATGCTGGCATTATTCAATCTATTGTATATTCTGCCAAGAAAATGGTTCATGGTTACGAGCCTGTTGCTGAGTGGTTTTTTGGTTGTCTTCGCTTATGCCAATCAAGTGAAAATGGAGCTCCGCAGCTCGCCGATCTCAGTCGGGGATTTTGCATTGCTGAAAGAATTGGGCAGTCTGGAGCAGCCGGTTGGCATCAATGTTCCGTTGCTGGCGGGCATTGGTTTGGCTTTTATTGTGTTGGTTGCAGCAATTCTATTTTGTGTACCGAAGCTGAAGGAAAATTGGATTCTGAAGACAGGAGTTTTTCTTGTTTCCGTGTTGTTCCTGGTGATGATGTGGACCGACAAGCCGGCCTCTCCAATGGAAAACGCGAACTTTGAAAATACGTGGTGGAAGTTGGAATTAGCACTGATGCGCAACGGCGTCTTCGGCAACTTCGTCATGCTGGCTAAAAATTCCCGAATTGAACCGCCTGAAGGTTTTTCTGCAGATAACATGAAAACCATTGCGGAAAAGTACCAGCCGGATGAAAGAACGGGCGGAGAAAAACCGAATGTCATTTTCCTGATGAGTGAATCGTTCGTTGATCCATATTTATTTGGGGAGCAGCATTTTGCTAAAGATCCAGTCCCTAATTTCCGCCGTCTCTATAAGGAATCACTGCATGGCGGAATGTATTCCTCAGAATTCGGGGGTGGGACGGCCAATGTAGAATTCGAGGCGTTGACTGGCTTCAGTATGCAGTTTATGCCGGCGAATTTCGTGCCGTACCAGTTGTATATTACCAAGCCGTTGCCGTCCGCGGCTTATGCTTTCAGGGAAGCGAATTATGAAACAACAGCAATCCATTCCTACTTCGGCTGGTTTTACCAGCGTGAATCGGTGTATCGCCAAATGGGCTTTAACCGTTTTATCTCGGGTGAATTCATGGATTTAGACCAACCCAACGATCCCGGAAAAGGGTTTCCAAAAGACAAGCACATAACCGATTCAGTCATAGCGACGCTGGACAGAACCGAAGGACCGGATTTTATTCATGCAGTGGCTGCTGAAGGCCATAGTCCTTATTACAAAACCGAGCAATCGGAATTTATGAATAGCGGCACGTTGCCGGAGGAAACAAAACAGTATTTAGCCAATTATACGGGGAAAGTACATGGTGCTGATGCCGAACTCGGGCGAATGGTGGAAGAGATCGAAGCGCGTGGCGAGCCGGCAATCCTGGTGTTTTTCGGAGATCATTATCCGTCCTTTACAGATAATGAAGCGATGTATGGAGAAGCGGGCACAGGCATCGCAAACGACATGCTGGGGGATTACGACGATTTTATTGCCACCCATAAAGTGCCGTATTTCATCTGGAAATCCGATGGAAACCAACCCGCAGAGCTGGATGTTACACCTAACCAGTTCAGTGCTTTGGCGCTCGAAATGGCAGGAGTCCAGGGCAATAAGGTGACAGCGATACTGGACGATATGCGTGAACAAGGAGATTCGGTAATTCCGTACAATCAATGGCAAAGTGAAATGGGTCCGCAGACCCAGCAGATGAAAGACCTGCAGATGATCCAATACGATCTGCTTCATGGCAAGCGTTATTCAGAATACTTGATGCCGGACCTTGTCAGAAGGCCTTCTGCGGATTACCACTTAGGGCTTTACCCTGAAATGCATGCGCAGAAAGTGCTGGAAACTACAGATTCCTATGAATTTTATGTTGAAGGGGCTCCCAGATTTTCAGAGGTTTTGGTTGATGGTGAACCTGTTCCTGTAGAATGGCAGTCAGCAGAGCAAGGTTTGGCCGTATTCAGTGTGTTGAAAGATCAAGTGGAAGAAGATGCAGCGATTCAAGTGGTTGTCTACAACTCCAGAGGAGCCGTATTAAAAGAAACGTCTGAATTTACAATTGAAGAAACTGTTGTAACGAGCAGACAGTAAAAGCAGCGGCCGAATTATCGGGCCGCTGCTTTTTCACTAATTGGATAGTATCAGCGGAGTTATCTCCATAAATTCACATGAAAATATCCTCACATATTTAATAAGTACCCTCCATGAGTATCTGATAAATCATGGAAACTGCAAATGATAAATATTATAAAGATTTGATTAGTCGAAGGCGCCAGCTTATTTGTTTAGGAGAGGAGAGCCATTGTCATATGCTTCTACCTTGCAGTAGAGCTTGTTCTTTTTTCAGTCACTAAACAAAATTTCAGGGATCGATCAACTTATTTTGAAATTAAGTAGTTCAAATAATCTAAAAAATCAGTATTATTAGTGGAAATTCTTTGGAAGTATGATAAACTATCTAACTATAGATGAAATAATGTAAACAGTTGGAAATTCAACAAGAATACTGACTTTGCTATTGGCAAAGAACAGCTACAAGGAGGCAAGGCCCAGGTGAAAGATATTTACTTTGAACGTGATTATGGGCGTTTATATGAAAAGATTGAGCAGGGGACATGCGAAGTTTTTGAATTCCAGCATCCATTAGGGAATGTCAGCCACTTGTTCATCAAACGGCTTATTCCGATATGCATCAATGAAGAGTCCTATTATGACATCAGTACCCCTTATGGCTATGGAGGACCAAGAATCATCGATTGCCAAGAAGGCAGCGAAAGCCAATTGGTTCAAGCGTTCCACGACGCCTTTGAAGAATATTGCCGAAAAGAGAACATCGTCAGTGAATTTGTCCGTTTTCATCCTTTATTTACAAATGCACAGGATTTTAACAGCAGCTATGAATTGACATTCCGCCGTTACACTACCGGAACAAACTTAAAGGATTACGAAGATCCGATCAAATCGGAGTTTTCCAAGTCTAAGCAAAAAAGCATCCGAAAGGCGTTGGCGGCAGGCGTGGAGTATAGAGTGACAGTGAATCCACCTGATTTGGAAGAATTCAAGCGCATTTACTATCGCACGATGGGCAGGAAAAATGCTGAGGCTGTCTATTATTTCAATGATGACTATTTCAAAGAGATGCTCGAGCATTTAGGTGAACATATTTTATTAGTGGAAATTCTATATGAAGGCCAAGCGATCGCAATGGGGTTGAATATGGTCTACGATAAATTTATCCATATCCACCTGTCCGGTACCATGGAGGAATTCCATCATCTGTCTCCGGCATTTGTCATGCGCTATGCATTAGTGACGTGGGGAAAAGAAAATGGAATAGAACTGATCCACGAAGGCGGTGTCACAGGTGAAATCGATGATCCTTTGTACTTGCTGAAAAAACAATTCGGAAAACATACGGAATTCGAGTACTATGTCAGCTATAAGATATGGAACCGGAAAGTCTATGAACTGCTTTGCAAAACGGAGGGGGAAGAAGTGGGAACAGGATCATTTCCGACATACCTTTCAAAGAAGAGTCTTAAAGAATATATTGTTCCTTAAAAACCACTAGGTTCTCTAGTGAAAAGCCTGCATCTTGGTGCAGGCTTTTTTTAGTTCGGTAAAAGTGTGGGGCAAATAATGATTCTAGGATTGAGTACTTATGTCAGGTGAAGTTTATTGATGGCGAATGCTATAATAAACCCAATGCTATAAACCGATTCTACTAGTAAAGGATTTGTAAAATGACTGTATATAGAAGTGTTTCCTGGATTGCCGCCTTTTCGTGGATGGCTGTCATTTTTTATTTGTCGCATCAGCCAGGCTCCGCATCAAGTGATTTGAGTTCAGGCGTTGTAGCGGCACTTTTGAATTTTATCGATCAAGTAGCTCCGAACCTTGAATTGAATGTGGAAAGCTTCCATACCTTTGTCCGGAAAAACGCTCATTTTATGGCGTATTTATTTTTAAGCCTGCTGAGTTTGAATGCCTGGAAAAGCAGTGGGTTCCGAGGTTGGAAACAATTGTTTTTAGGCTTCGGGATGTGCGTGCTGTTTGCAGTGACCGATGAAATCCATCAATTGTTTATCGAAGGACGGAGCGGTGAAGCTAGAGATGTTCTCATTGATAGCACAGGTGCTGCGGTTGGAGTGGTGGTCTACATAATCGCTGCGAAAATGGTTAGTTTATGGAAGAATTACAACGATAAACAGATAAAAGCGGAATTATAATAGTTTTTGTTGCCTGTCATATGTCATTAGATTCATCGTTATTCACCTTTCTGTGAAAAATGAACCTAGTAAATGCCAAAAATTTATCGTAAGATGGTATAAATAAGGAAAGCTTCGTGCTTGTTTGGAGCAGTTTTACGAGATTGGTATTTCAGAAATTACAAGGAGTAGAGTATGAATGGTAGCAGCAAGGTTGCGGAAAAAGAGGTGGATCGCATGTGGGCTTTAATTACCGGCGGCTTTATTTTTGTCCTGGCCGTTGTCTTTTCTTTGGGAAAAGCGAGCTCGAAAAGAGAAAATGTGGCCAACAGTCATCGTCAGGAATTACTTTCTCGCGGGAAGGAATCCATTCAGGAGGCAACACTGGTTATTGAAGAAGCGGAATCTCAAAAAAATCATAAAGAAAGAAAAGTGCCACATCCATCAGAGCAACTCTGAAGATGTGGTATTTTTTAGTTCTATTTTCCTTATTGATACTTATATATTGAATTATCAGATATCAAACTGTTATTTTTCGCCTATATTCTGTATGATGAGAAATAAGAATAGTTTGTTTAGAGGGAGGTGATTGGCATGAATATAAAAACAACCGGAGCAGTTCTTCTAGTGCTCATAAGTATTGCGAGCTTCAGTTTTTTCTTTTTTGTAGTTGAAAAATTGATGAAGGAAGATGAGGAGCACAGCGCCGGAGAAGGCTATAGTGCAAATTTGGAGGAGCCGGTCGATAAAACAGAGGAACTTCAAATCGCCATCGACGAAACTCCAGCAGGAGGAACGCTGGAAATTCCACCAGGCGTCTATCTGCTAAGCAAAAACCCTGATTATAAAGCGGTTACTGGCTACGGGGACAGCTATTTTGCCTTAAAGATCTCAAAGCCGATCACAATTCTTATGGATGAAGTTATTTTTCAAACAGATACAGATGATGAATACGGTGTGTTTTGGATAAATGAAACAGAAGACGTCCACCTGAAAGGCGGTACTTTAATGGGGGAGCGATTGCCGGAAGACGGATCTTTAACTTCACATATTGCCATCCTGTTTCTCTATACAGACAATAGCTCGATTGAAGGCACCTACCTGAAAAATTTTTCTCAAGGGGTCCATCTCAATCATTCAAATAATAATCTTGTACTGAAAGTGACATCAGAATTCAATTATGGATCGGGTATCATCAATTTTGATTCAAGCCGGAATGTTATTGATTCCTGCGTGGTGCGGAATTCCGGTGACGGCCATTTATCTTTGTATGGAGGTGGCGAAGATAATCATGTAGTCAACTGCATGGTTACTGAAGACCGCCCGGATTACACGGATCAGCAGGGCATCACGGTAGAAAGTGAAATCGGAAGCCTAATTGAGAACAACACAGTCAGCGGTTTTTACTATGGCATTGATGTTAAAAATGGATCGGAAGGGAACATCATTGAGTCGAACATAGCTTTTGACAATGAATACAATATCGCTGTCCGAGGCGGTGATGGCGGTGAGAATCTTCAATTGCCAAGCTACGATACGCAAATCCTGAACAATATAGTTGTTGACCCACGGGAAAAATCTTCTTATGGCATCTACGTTGGAGCGGGTGATGGCCATGTTGTTATTGGAAATACTTTGAACCCAGGCAATCTGATTCTGCCGAAAGAAGATCTGGAACTTTACGAAAGCCAAAATTATTTTGTACCAAAAGACGAAAGTTAACACGTTTCCTCTGAAGGCGGCTATGGCTTCAGAGGAAACGTTTTTTTATGGACAAAAGAAATCACCTGTTGAGGTGCACTTGAAGCCATGTGAGGTGCGGTCAGCTAATTCTTCTGGAAATACTTTCATGCAGATTTACTCCAAATGGTATAATTGAGGCAATGAGCAACTTTTATTAGATAGAGGAGGAAATGGATTTATGGCAATACTAGTTTGTGGAGGCGCCGGATATATCGGCAGCCATACAGTGAAAGAATTGGTTGATACATATGAAGTGGTAGTGCTGGATAATTTGACTACCGGCTTTGAATCGTTGATTGATGAGCGGGCGACTTTTGTGAAAGGGGATTTGGGCGACGGGGCGGTGCTTGATCGCATTTTTACGGACTATCAAATCGACGCCGTGTTCCATTTTGCGGCCAATAGTCTAGTAGGCGAATCGGTGGAAAATCCGTTGAAGTACTACCGCAATAACGTCAGTGCGACGCTCGTGTTACTTGAGAAAATGATTGAACATAAGGTTAAGCGCTTTATCTTTTCGTCGACAGCCGCCACGTATGGCATTCCCGATACCGAGATGATTACGGAAGAAACAGCTAACAAGCCGATCAATCCATATGGCCACTCTAAACTGATGGTGGAACAGGTATTGGCTGACATTGCGCATGTTCACGATTTTCAATATGTCGTGCTCCGCTATTTTAACGCGGCAGGTGCGCATGAGTCAGGTACGATTGGTGAAAGCCACGACCCTGAATCACATTTGATTCCGATAGTGCTTCAGCATCTTTTGGGCCAACGTGAAAAAATTTCAGTATTTGGTACGGATTACGACACGGCTGACGGTACTTGTGTTCGGGATTATATCCATGTCACCGATTTGGCGCGTGCGCATATCCTGTCATATGAGGGGATGGCCAAAGGGGAAATTGCGAATGAAACGTATAACCTCGGCAACGGAGCAGGTTACTCGGTGAATGAAATCATTAAAGCTTGCGAATCGATTGCAGAACGGAAAGCAACGATTGAATATGCTGATCGGCGCGCAGGAGATCCGGCTACATTGGTCGCTTCCTCCACTAAAATTGCAGCGGCTTTAGGCTGGAAACCGGCATTCGATTTGGAAGCCATCATTTCCAGCGCCTGGGCGTGGCATTCAAAGTGAAAAATAACAGTTGAAAAGATCCCTTGAGCATCCAAACGCTCAAGGGATTTTTTATGCCTGTAAACTAAGGGCGATCAAACACTTTTGATGATTAAAAGCGCTGAAATTTAAATAACATAATTTATTTTCTAAATAGAGCGAATTATCTATATTTAAACCTATTGTTTGTGATAGAATGGGAAAAACAAAACGGAACTGAGTATATAGTAATGGTTTCGAATTTGTTTGCTTCCTCCATTTTTAAGATAGCTATTACCCCTTATCACTCAATCCCCAAATTACATTAAGAGGAGAGAAACTTATGAATAAGAATCCATTAGTCAGCGTTGTCTGTACAAGCTATAACCACGGGGATTATCTTGCTGAAGCAATCGACAGCTTTTTGATGCAGAAAACAAATTTTGATTTTGAAATTTTGATTTATGACGATGCCTCAACCGATCAAGGGCCGCGTGTCATCCGAGAGTATGAAAATCGCTATCCTGATCTGATTAAACCAATTTACCAAACCGAAAACCAATACTCAAAAGGAGTCCGTGTGGAATTGTTCAACCACAACCGGGCGAACGGAAAGTATATCGCTGTTTGCGAAGGGGACGATTATTGGACGGATCCTTATAAATTGCAAAAACAGATTGATTATATGGAGGCGCATCCGAATTGCAGCATGACTGTCCATGCAGCCGACCGGGTTTTATCGGATAAGAAAAAAATCCTTTCCACAGTGCGGCCCGAGAAGGCCAATGCCATTTTATCCATGGAACGCGTCATAGAAGGCGGAGGGGACCTGGTAGCCACAAATTCGATGGTTTATTCAAAAGAAAAAATTCCGGAATTGGCTCCGTTTTATTTAAATGCGACGGTAGGCGACTATCCGATGGTTATTTTAGCTGCGCTTCATGGAACGGTGGATTATTTGGATGACAATATGTCCGCTTACCGCGTCGGGGTGAAAGGGTCTTGGACAGAACGTGAGCTGGCGACCAGTATGAAGCGCATCAACCATTATCACGATATGGAAAAAATGTTTGATGAAATCAATGAGTATACGAATTTTCAATATAACGGCGCATTGGAAAAAGCGAAACGGGGCTACCGATTTTCGCTTTTGGTGGAGCAGAGGAAATTCAAAGAAGCGAAAAGCGGTGAATTTCGCCAAATCTACTTGGATCTTGGCACAAAACAACGTGTCTTAATGGGAATGAAGCGCTATTTCCCGAATGTTACTGAAAGCATCCGCAGAGTAAAGTGGAAATTTGTCCAGTAAATAGAGCGCTAAGAAGGACTGGGGGATAGGAGACCGTTAAATGGAACCACAACCATCATTGAAGAAAAAAATAATTAGCGGTCTGATATGGAGTTTTGGTGACCTGATAGGCAACCAAGGCATACAGTTCCTCATCCAGATTATTTTGGCGCGGCTGTTGCTGCCCGAACATTTTGGGTTGATCGGCATGATTTTGGTATTTATTGCCTTGTCAAACTCGTTGGTTGATAGTGGATTTACGCAAGCTTTAATCCGCGAACGCCACGCCAGCCAGACGGATTACTCGACCGTCTTTTATTTTAATCTGTTTGTTTCGCTCTTGATTTATTTGATTTTGTTCATGGCTGCTCCGGCAATCAGCCGTTTTTTCGACGAACCGCAGCTGGTGGCGCTGGTCCGTGTATTGTCAATTGGAATCGTCATTAACGCATTTGCCGTCATTCCAAAAGCGATGTTCGCCAAAGAGGTAAACTTTAAAACACAAGCCAAAATCAATTTAAGTTCCAGTATTTTGTCCGGTCTTTTTGCGGTGGGGTTGGCATTGGCAGGCTACGGGGTTTGGAGTCTGGTGCTGCGGCAGTTATCGATGAATGCCATCCAGTCTCTATTGTTCACGCTGACAAAAAAGTGGTTGCCTTCTTTGGTGTTCAGCCTAGCTTCGTTCAAGCGTTTGTTTGGATTTGGCTGGAAACTTCTTGTCTCCGGAATGATTGATACCTTCTATACGAATGTCTATTTCCTGATTATCGGCAAGCAATATTCAGCGGCGCAGCTGGGCTATTATACAAATGCCTCCCGTTTCAGTGAAATTGTTTCGCAGAATTTGGCGGCGACTATATTACGGGTGACCTATCCGGTGCTCAGCAGCATTCAGGATGAACACGAACGCTTGAAACAGTCCTATAAAAACATCACCAGGCTTGCCGCTTTCCTCATTTTTCCGGTAATGGTCGGCATGGCTGCGATAGGGGAACCTTTAGTGTTATTGGTGTTCGGTGAAAAGTGGCTGCCGATGGTGCCTTATTTCCAATTGCTGTCCATCGCTGGAATGCTGTACCCCATTTTGGCTCTCGATTTAAGTATTTTGCAGGTAAAAGGACGATCGGATCTTTACCTGTATTTAGAGATCATCAATAAACTTTCATTGACGATTCTTTTGTTCCTGGCAGTGTGGCTGGAATTGGGGGTCATCGGGCTGATCGGAGCAGCTATTTTAAACACGTATTTTGAGTTCTTCGTCAACAGCCATGTTTCCAAAAGGGAAGTGGCGTATCCAGCTATGGAAAAATTGGGTGACCTGCTGCCGGTTTACTTACTGTCTTTTGGGATGGGCGCTGTGGTTTGGGGAGTCGGAGAATTAGTGGATGGCGGACCACTGGTAACATTGCTACTACAGGTTCCATCGGGAATTATACTTTATACCGTTGTGAGCAACATAATAAAAGTTAAAGAACTGAAAAAAATATATGATCTGATAAAATCGATTTTTGTCAAATTAAAATAACCGGAAAGCAGAGTTGTCTGCTTTCCGGTTATTTTAATTACCGATAGGCCGGAAAAAGTTTTGTATGATTATCGTTTTCTTTTAGCTTGACCAATTGCCTGTAGATTTTTTCGTTCCAGATTTTATCGCCGATGTGATAATCGAATTCTGTATTTTTGCCAAATTTCTTTTTGAACAAATAGAGAGAGTCGTCGGGGGCGGTGGTGATCCCGCCGCCGGAATGGATCAGGTCTACATTGTGTTCTTTGCCCCATTGTGCAATAGCATAGGTCATTACATAAACAGGCGATAAGTGGCTGAAATCATTTAAGGTGCCTGACAGATGTGTATGGATAACCGGTCCGGAAAGAAAGTGGATTTCTGCACCAATTATTTGAGAATCGAAAAGAGCCTCCACTAAAATCAATTGATCTCCAAAATAGTCAAGAATGTCCGAGAAATAGGCGTCATTGAAGAAATAGAGTTCATTTGCACCAATTCGTTCCATCGTTTTTTTGTAGATGATTTTGAACTGTTCTAAATCAGGTGGATGGACTGTAACACGCCAAGTCACACCGTCTTTTAATGCTTTTCGGATTCTTTTGCGGGTTGAGCTTGAAAACTCTTCCTGCACTGGATCTTCAAAACCCTTTAAGGTGATGCCTGTGGTATATCGCCTGAAACGGATACTATAGCAAGAATTGAAATCTGCAGCGTTGTTGATTATTGGATGGAAGCGAACGAATTCGCTGACAATGTTCTGTTCCAGACAATAAGCCTGAAAGGTTTGGCAAAAGTGGAAAACAAGTTCTTCTTTTCGTTCTGTATCGAACAACTTGGTGATGACAGGGCCGCCGTAGCCATATGGGGTAGTCAAGTCGTAATAGTGGGAGCCTTGAATATCGATAGGTATCTTTCGCTTAATGAATAGATGGTGGATGGTTCCAAGTTCGTGCCTAAAAATAAATTCTTCACACATACCGCCTTCGATTGCTTCATAAAGACGACCATACTTTATATTGAAATATAAATCCTCCAAAAAATCCTTCCCCCTTTTTTTGGGTATCTGCTGTAAAAAAAGAAGAAGAAGCGGTTGGTGACCCGGCTCCTCCTCATCGAGCTTTGGTGAATTAATTCGATACTCGTTCAAACTTTTTCTGGCGGTAAGCAGGAAAGCTCTCTCCGCTCCTACTAACTTGCGCCTCTTCGCATAGAGCTTGATATATAGGTTCATTCCATATTTTATAGCCAAAATAGTATTCAAATTCTGTATTTTTGCCGAACTGCTTTTTAAATAAAAATAGGCTGTCTTGCGGATCGCGGGTTCGGCCACCCCCATCATGAATGAGTGATATGCCGTTGTCTTTGCCCCAGACCGCCAATGCGTATTGTAAAACATATGCCGGAGAAAGATGATGATAGTCTTTTAAAGTACCGGACAGGTGGGTATGAATCAAGTCATTATAAAAAAAGTTCAATCCCATGCCAATGACTTTGCCTTCGAATGTCACCTCGGTCAGTAAAATGTTTTTTCCGAAACGACGAAGGCAATCAGAGAAATAATCGTCATCAAAGTAATAGATTTCGGCCGCTTTATTGCGGTCCATGGTTGAATAATAAATCTCCTTAAATTCTTTTAAATCTGGTGGATTAATGGTGATCGAAAAGGAAACGCCGCTTTTCAATGCTTTTCGTATATTTCTTCTGCAAGATTTTGAAAACTCGCTCTGCACAGGATCTTCGTAAATTTTTAAGTTTGTTCCAGTGGTATTGCGCCTGTGGACAATTTCGTAACAGGACTTGAAGTCGTGGGCATTTGAAAAGACTGGGTGGAAACGAACGGATTCGCCGACAATCTTGTTTTCCTGGCAATAGCTCCAAAAAGCTTCTTGGAAAAGCTGTGCCAATTCCTCTTTCTTTCCATCAGCAATATCGGTCATCAATGGACCGCCGTATCCGTAAGGTGTTACAAGATCGAAATAAGGTCCGTCCTTCAATTGGACAGGAATTTCTTTTTTGATGAATTGGTGGTAGACCGATCCGAGCGCATGTGTAAATTCAAAAACTTCGCAGCTTCCTCTTTCAATTTTTTCGTAAAGTTTGCCGTAATCTTTCTCGAAAAACAAATCCTTCAAACTAATCCCTCGTTTCCTTTTTTAATTAAATAAAATGTATAGGGCTCTTCTTGGCGAGTGTGGGATAACAGTGCTTAAGCATTCAAATCAGGATAGGGTAAATGGTACCTCTGACTGATTTTCATCAAAAAGATAAAAATTGCAGAACTGATACTCTTTCAGACAAGAACCTGTAGTGGCAGTTTACTTAGATTCTCGAGCTCATAAAAAATGACTAAATTTTCAATTAAATTAGTTGGCATATCGATTATAGCGAATAAAACAGTAAAATGCGAGGAGAAATCGTTTTTTTCATCCAACAAATTGGAAAAAGACTTAGGTAATAGGATAGAATGACGAAGTAAATGGATATTTTTTTAATAAAATTAGTATTCAGAAATATGTGCATTTTAAGAATAATACCCTTATACTATAATTGAGTTTAGTTGTAAAGCACTCAAAAGAAAGAGTTAATTTCCGGCAAGATAAAGGGGAGCGTGCCGATGACCAACAAAAAGACAGCCCGTTGGCTCTTATTCCTTTTCGGGGTTTTCGGGCTGATAGTTATTTTTAGTGTGGGACAGAATTTTTGGCTTACTGAAAAGCAGATTGATGCAAAAACACAATTTGGAGCAGAAGGTGATGGAATGGCGGATGATACGAAAGCGATTCAGACGGCTATTGATGAAACTCCTATCGGAGGCAAGTTACATATTCCAGCAGGGATATACAAATTGAGTAAAAATCCGGACTTGAAAGCGAGCACCGGGTATGGTGACAGCTACTTTGCCTTGAAGATATCCAAACCAATTACCATCGTGATGGATGAGGCAATCTTCAAGACGGAATCAGACGGCGAATATGGGGTTTTCTGGATTGTTGATACAGCGGATGTTCACTTGAAAGGTGGATTTTTGATGGGCGATAAACTTCCTGAAAGTGGCTCTTTGATTTCGAACATTGCCATCTTGCTTCAGGACAGCCAGAAAAGTTCAATTGAAAATGTCTACACTCGAAATTATTCTCAAGGCATTCATTTGCATCACGCCAATGACAATGTCGTCCGGAATGTGACGAGTGAATCCAATTATGGTTCCGGCATCATCAATTTTGCGTCGGATTACAATACGATTGAATCTTGTGTGGTAAGAAATTCGGGAGATGGCCATCTTTCATTATTCGGCGGCGGCAAACACAATCTTGTTAAAGGGTGTGTGGTGATGGAGGACCGCCCGGGGTATACCGATCAGCAAGGAATTACGGTAGAAAGTGAAAAAGAAAGCGTTATTGAAAAAAACACAGTGAGCGGTTTTTATTATGGTATTGACGTGAAAAACGGAGCGGAATCGAATGTAATCGAAGGAAATCTTACTTACAATAATGAATTTAATATTGCGGTAAGGCCCGGAGATGGAGGCAATAATTTGATGACGCCCAGCTATAATATCCGGATTGCCAATAACTTGGCTCTCAATCCTCGAGAAGGATCTGAACGAGGAATCTACGTGAATATAGGGATGGGACATGAAATTCAAGGTAATACCATAGAAGAAAACAATTTAATCATTCGTGATGAAGAGTTGCGGGTGACCTATCAAAAGGAAAACTTTTTTGTGAAATTTGAATGACCGGCCAACATTTACAAGAATGTAAACAAGGTATTAATTTATCTGAATAATCTGCTTTATAGTAAAGTTTATGCTAATATGTAAAAAAGAGTTAACTGTTAAGCTGTATCGTATTTGGTTATGAAATAAATCTATTTAACTGAAGAGGAGTCTGCGACTAATGGCAAATGAGATAATGGTGAGTATTGAATGTACTAGTTACAATCATGAAGATTATATTGCAGAAGCATTAGATAGCATGCTGATGCAAAAAACGAATTTCGCTTACGAGATTCTGGTTCATGATGATGCATCAACTGACCGCACGGCTGAAATCATCAAGAGCTATGAGCAGAGATATCCAGATATTATCAAATCAATTTGCCAAACAGAAAATCAATATTCTAAAGGTGTACTGGTTGAGTTGGTTAATTCGGAACGTGCACTAGGAAAATATATTGCAGTTTGTGAAGGAGATGATTACTGGACAGATCCCGATAAATTACAGAGGCAAGTTGATTATATGGAAGCGCATCCTGAATGCAGCATGTGTGTACATGCTGCAGAAAGAGTTTCGGCGGTAACCAAAAAGACTGTATCCTCCATCCGACCAAGCAATAAAGACAAGATCTTTTCAGTAGAAGAAGTAATTGAGGGGGGAGGAGAGCTTTTCGCCACGAATTCAATTCTGTATTCGCGCGAAAAAATTCCCGAAATGCCTGAGTACTATTTGAACGCCAGTATCGGAGATTATCCCCTGGTTATCTGTGGGGCCTTAAGTGGAACGGTCTTTTACATGGATCGGAACATGTCTGCTTACCGTGTGGAAGTAAAGGGATCTTGGACAGATGTACAAGTCTCGGACGTTGAAAAGAAACAACAGCACCTACAGGCAGTCGCCGATATGCTTGATGAAATAAATGCATATACTCATTTTAAGTATGACAAGGTCATCAATCGGACAAAAAAACGGGATCGCTTCTATATTTTGCTGAAACAGATGAAAATCAAAGAGACGATGAAAAATGGTTACTGGCAATTTTATATGAAACCTGAATTCCTGAAACGAGTAATCAAAAGAATCGCAATTTGAAAAATTAGCAGTTCATAGTATATAAAGGTAGTTTCGAAAGCCAACAGTAGAGGCTTTCGAAACTGCCTTTTTCTTTTTTCAAAACAGCGAATTTGAACTCGTATATTTAAATAAAACCATTTTAAAGAATATACGGAAATGAGGAAGAAAATAACAGTTAAATAAGAAATGTTGCGCGTCATTTGAGTTAACCCACTCAATAATTAAGTTGAAAAAGGAAAGATAGTGGAATAATTTGCATAATAAAAATAAAAAATAATCTAAATTATCTGTTATTTAAGACTTATAGTATGTTAGAATGAAAATCAAGAAGTATTAATAAGCACAAAGTAGTGTATTTGAAAGGGAGGTTATTTTATTTCATATTAAAACAGATTTAATTTACCTAAAATGTATGTTTTAATAATAATCGAATCGAACTTTCTGAACATTGAGTTATATTTAGCGATGATGTATCAAAAAGTTTTTTCGATAGGAGCCAGCAGATGGAAAAGGAAAAATCATTGAAGAAAAAAACAATCAGCGGTCTACTGTGGAGTTTCGGAGACATGATGGGAAATCAAGGGGTGCAGTTTATCATTCAGATCATCCTAGCGCGGTTATTGACGCCGACAGATTTCGGATTGATCGGCATGATTCTGGTGTTTGTCGCACTTTCAAATTCGCTCGTTGACAGCGGCTTTACCCAGGCATTGATTCGAGATCAAAAAGCCAATCAAACCGATTATTCCACGGTTTTCTATTTTAACTTGGCTGTGTCTCTTTTTATTTACGCCACACTGTTTTTATCAGCGCCTCTGATCAGCAATTTCTTTGATCAAGCTCAATTGACGTCAATTATCCGGGTGTTGGCATTGGGTGTCATCATTAATGCGTTTTCGATCATTCCAAGAGCCATGTTCACGAAAGAAGTGAATTTCAAAGTGCAGGCGAAAGTCAATATGGCGGCCAGCCTGCTGTCAGGTGCTGTCGCTGTTGCAATGGCATTGACGGGATTTGGTGTATGGAGCCTGGTCGTCCGGATGCTGGCGCTGAATCTGATTCAGGCGCTGCTGCTGGTTTTCTCCAGAAGATGGCTGCCTTCACTGGTTTTCAGTGTGTCATCGTTCAAGCGCTTGTTCGGTTTCGGCTGGAAGCTGCTTGTATCGGGTTTGATTGATACGGCCTACAACAATATTTATTACTTGATCATCGGAAAGCAATATACCCCAAGCTCTCTGGGGCATTACACAAATGCTGCCAAATTCAGCGATGTGGCAACACAGACATTGACAGCGACCATCCAGCGGGTCACTTATCCGGTATTGAGCGGAATCCAGGAACAGCACGACAGGTTGAAGCAAAGCTTTAAGAAAATCATCAAGCTTTCCGGCTTCCTCATCTTTCCGGTCATGGCTGGTGTGGCAGCAGTTGCAGAACCGCTTATTCTGCTGATCTTCGGTGAGAAATGGGAGAAGATGATCCCTTATTTCCAGCTCCTGTGCATCGCTGGCATGCTGTATCCGATCCATGCATTGAATTTGAACATTCTTCAAGTGAAAGGGCGCTCGGACCTGTTTCTTTACTTGGAAATCATCAAGACGATTGTGCCGACAGTGTTGATTGTCGTTGTCATCTGGATGGATTGGGGCATTATGGCCTTGGTGGCTACGGTCGTACTGGATTCATATATTTCCTTGTTCATCAATATTTATTTTTCAGGACGGGAGATTTCTTACAGTGTCAAAGAACAAATCGGGGACCTGGTGCCGATTTATGCGATTTCGCTGGTCATGGGTGCAGCAGTTTACGGCTTTGGGTGGCTGTTGCCTTTACCGGGTCTTCCTGCCCTGGTCCTGCAGATCGGTTTTGGGATAATCATCTATATCCTGATTTGCAAACTGTTTAAAATTCAGGAATTCGATACAGTCTTTGATTTATTGGTGCCGATCATAAAAAAGATAAAAACCGCTAAGACGGTTTGACTGGCGGGAAGCAGATTTATACCTTGGGAGGGAATGTAATGGCTAAAGCTTTTGAACAACCGATTTATGTCACACGGCCTTTGTTGCCGGACATAAACGATGTCACGGAACGGATGAAAAAGGTATGGGACAGTAAACAATTGACGAATTTCGGCGCACAGCATGATGAATTGAGCCGCCAGCTCAAAGATTACCTGGAAGTGGAGCATATCTCGATGTTTTCCAATGGCACTTTGGCTTTGCTGCTGGGCTTGAAGGCATTGAAACTGACTGGGGAAGTCATTACGACGCCGTTTACATTTCCGGCTACGGTACAAGCTTTGGACTGGAATAATTTAACGCCTGTGTTTTGTGACATCGATCCGGAGACCTTCAATATTGATGCCGATAAAATCGAAGCGTTGATCACCGAAAAAACAAGCGCTATTCTGGGTGTCCATGTTTTTGGGAATCCATGCGATGTGGAAAAAATCCAAGCCATTGCCGATAAGCATAACCTGAAGGTCATCTACGATGGTGCCCATGCATTCGGCTCCAAGATCAATGGAGTGCCGATCAGCAGCTTCGGCGATATGACGATGTTCAGTTTCCACGCCACCAAACTGTTCAATACGATCGAAGGTGGTGCTTTGACCTATAGTGATCCGGCACTCGATAGGCAGTTGGATTTGTTGAGGAACTTCGGGATCGCCAATGCGGAAGAAGTGGTGTTGTCCGGATTGAATGCCAAACTGAATGAAGTCCAGGCGGGCGTCGGTATCGAAGTGCTGCAAGTGATTGAAGGTGAGCGAAGAAAACGCCACGCCATCAAAAGAGTCTACGAAGAAAATTTGTCGGATATTGACGGTATTCGAGTGTTAACAACACTTGAAGACGAATCCAGCAGCTACCAATATTTTGTCATTGAAATAGACGAAGCGGTATTCGGGCAGTCCAGGGACACGGTCCATCGGGAACTCCAGAAATATAAGGTCTTTGCCAGAAAATATTTCTATCCTTTATGCAGTGATTTCGAGTGGTACAGCGAACTGCCATCTGCACGGCCTGGAAATCTGCCGAATGCGCAGCAGGCGGTTCAGCAGGTTCTTGCAATGCCATATTATGGTGATTTGGCGGCTGAATCGATCGGAACCATCTGCGGGATCATCCGTGAATTGCATGTCGCTCAGAAAAGTGTATCTCAACTATAAGAAATGAGGGATCAATGATGAAGGGAATTATTCTAGCTGGTGGAACGGGGACACGCCTTTATCCGTTGACCAAATCGATTTCAAAACAAATGCTGCCTGTTTACGACAAGCCTATGATCTATTATCCACTGTCTGTTTTAATGCTTGCAGGAATCAAGGAAATCTTGATTATTTCTACACCAAGGGACATCTCCGGCTTCTTAAGTTTGCTGGGCAATGGACAAAAACTGGGCATCAAACTGGAGTATGCGATCCAGGAAGAGCCGAACGGATTAGCTGAAGCGTTTACGATTGGCGAAAGTTTTATCGGTGATTCACCTGTGGCACTGGTACTCGGCGACAATGTCTTTTACGGATCGGATTTCGGAAATCGTCTTCAAGAATCGGCTGAGCTGACTAATGGATGCGTTATTTTTGGCTGCCATGTAGCGGATCCGCGAGCTTACGGTGTAGTAGAGGTGGATGACGAGTTGAATGTCATTTCGATTGAAGAAAAACCGGAGAAGCCAAAATCTTCCTATGCAATTCCGGGTCTTTATTTCTTCGACAATAAAGTCGTCGAGATTGCGAAAGGGGTAGCGCCTTCGGCACGTGGAGAAAAAGAAATCACTTCTGTAGTTGATGAATACATGAAGCGCGGCGAATTACAGGTCAATATCATGGGGCGTGGACTGGCATGGCTCGACACTGGAACGCATGAAGCTTTACTGGAAGCTTCCAATTTCGTGGAGGCCATCCAAAAGCGGCAAGGGCTGTACGTTGCCT
The DNA here is from genome assembly GCF_030407735.1 of Planococcus sp. APC 3900. Lineage (NCBI taxonomy): Bacteria > Bacillati > Bacillota > Bacilli > Caryophanales > Caryophanaceae > Planococcus > Planococcus sp. APC 3900. The sequence goes on from NZ_JASDCT010000002.1 coordinate 108,762, forward strand.
GCATTGAAGAAATCGCGTACCGGAGAGGTTATATCAGCCAAGCGCAATTGATTGAACTGGCGCAGTCTTTGAAAAAGACAGATTATGGCCAGTATCTGCTCGATATTGCTTCTGAAAAATCATTGTTACCGAATAACTCATAAAGGGGCGCCTCCATGGAAAATGTACTAGTAACCGGCGGAGCGGGATTTATTGGAGGGAATTTTGTCCAATATATGGTCGATAAATATCCGCAATACCATATTTATAATCTGGATTTGCTGACGTATGCAGGAGATTTGACGAAGCATCAGCAAATCGAAAACAAAGAAAATTACAGCTTTGTCCATATCGATATTGCTGATCGGCAGGCAGTGGGTGAATTGTTCGAGCAGGTGGATTTTGCCTATGTCGTCCATTTTGCTGCCGAAAGCCATGTCGATCGGTCGATTACAGATCCGGAAGTATTTATCCGAACCAATGTGCTGGGCACGCAAGTGTTGCTGGACGCTGCTAAATCGGCGGAAGTCCGGAAGTTCGTCCATGTCTCGACTGATGAAGTATATGGCGAACTGAGCTTCGATCCCACAACATTCTTTACGGAAGAAACACCGATCCAGCCTAATAGCCCGTACAGTGCCAGCAAAGCGTCTTCGGATCTATTGGTCCGGGCTTATCACGAAACGTATGGGCTGCCGGTCAATATTACGCGCTGCTCCAATAATTACGGCCCGTACCATTTTCCGGAAAAATTGATTCCATTGACGATTTCACGGGTGCTGAATGACCAAAAAGTTCCGGTTTACGGCGACGGCAAAAATGTCCGTGACTGGCTCCATGTGCTGGATCATTGCTCGGCGATCGATTTGGTGATGCATAGTGGAACGGTCGGCGAAGTGTATAATATCGGCGGCCACAATGAGATGACCAATCTTGAAGTGGTGCGCACCATCATTCGGGCTTTAGGGAAGACCGATGAGTTGATTGAATTTGTCGAAGACCGTTTAGGCCATGATAAACGATACGCCATCGATCCAACGAAAATCGAAGAATTGGGATGGCGACCGGTTTATGACTTTGAAACAGGCATTGCCCAAACCGTTGATTGGTTTCTTGAAAACAAGGAATGGTGGGAAAAAATCATCAGTGGCGAATACCAGCAATACTTCGATAGGCAATATGCACGCAAATAGAGAGATGGGCCAGATGTTGTATGCCGGTGGACAAGGGGGAAGAGCAGCTTGAGCAATCAGTCGACAATCAGTGAATATATAAGGAAATTGTATCCGGATAAACAGGCAGTGAAAGTCCTAGAATTCAATGCTGAAACCAGCGGCCTGAAAAAACAGTTGGCAGCTTCGGGTTATGAAAATTATTTGGGGATCTGTACAGGCGAGCCAATGGGCAGCCGGGATCCTGATCTGTATTACGCGAATGAAAAGACGTTGACCTATAAAAACAATGCAGAAGTATTAATCATCAACCGGGCTGATTTTATGGATCTGAAAAATGCATTTCATTCTTCTGCGGATGTGATCTTGTTTATTCCGTCCAAAATCATTGACCGTGCCAGCTTCCTGCCGCTCTGGGCATATAAGCTGGCGAGAAAGAAAAAATGGTCTTTTCATTTTGAAGCGTTTGCCGGCGGTGCAGGTGAAACCCGGACCGTTATCGTCTTCAAGCGCAATCACCGGAAAGAAAAGGCAGCTCGGCAATACCTATCTCCTGAATTGGGATTGGAAAATTTTTTCGATTTGTTGAATGAGCGGAAACTGGATTACGTCATTTTGCGCTGGTTTGATGAATTGCCTTTTTTGGATCTGGATGAAGACGTGGACTTGTTGGTTTCAGACACCCATATCGAAAAAGTCAGAGACTTGTTAAATGAAAAAGTCGGTATATTGCCGTTTGATATTTATAGTGCAGGCGGGTTGCCGGGAAGCAACTTCAATAATATCGCCTATTATCCGCCTTACATCGCGGAAACGATTCTGGATCAAAAAGAATTGTGGAACAGCAAGTATTTTATTCCGTCTAAACGGCATTATTTTCTTAGCCTCATGTACCATGCGGTTTACCACAAAGGCGAGAAATCAGGGATTCCAGCCAAGGCTGGAGGTGTCGTCAAAAAGATTCCGCAGGATCATGATTATCCGGGAGTCCTCCAGGACCTTGCTGTCCAAACGGATGACAGGCTGGAAGAAATCAGCCTGGAATATTTCCATCATTTTCTTGAAGAAGAAGGGTGGGCGCCGTCGACTGACACGATCCGGAAACTGATCGGCGTCAGTGGCAGCTGGCTCGAGTCGACCATCAAATCAAATGAGCACAATTTTGAAAAAGATGGGGAACTGATGGTATTTGTTGTGCGGGAATGGGCGGAAGAGCGGCAGTTGACCCATAAGATCATCGATTGGTTTGAGCGCAACGGCCTGTGCCTGATTCGGGCGGTCAAATTGGATGAAGAACAGAAAAGAAATGCCTCCCAAAGCATGCGCGGCGGTAATTGGGGGCAAGGTCCATGGCCAGTGAGCGGCGGCAAGCCGTCGACTTTGCTGGTCATGTATGATTACCACCCGAAACCGTTAAGTGCAAAGATGAAGAAAAAATACCCGCATGTCTCGAATGAACATTATTTGCTGAAAGAGCAGTTGCGTTCGGAAATCAATTTTTCCTTATCCAAAGATGAGCGGGCTAATCCGCTTCACAGCGCTGACGATGAAATTGAAGCTTTGGATTATATTTCTGCAGTCGCACCGGACCTCATTGGTGATATTGAAGCGATTGTCACTGAATGGGACAATGCTTACCGGACGCCGGAAAAAGTGATAGCGGACGTGTCTGAAAAAAAGCGGCGCGCCAAAGTGGAAGTCATTGAGTACCAAGGAGGAAAAGCGGTAAAGAAAACCTATAAAGCGGGCAAAGAACGGTTTTTGGAACGTGAAAAGTTTGTCTATGGCGAATTGAGCAAGGAATGTGATTTTATTCCGAAGCTGATCGACAGCGGCGAGAACTACATCATCGTTCCATACTTAAAGACCAATAAAGTGACAGAAAGCTGGCACATCAAAAAGCAGATTCTGAAGCGGAAGCATAAACAGGAGATTTTCAAGATCAATGAATTCTTCTACAACAAAGGGTACGCACTGATCGATTTCCATCCGGGCAATATCCTTTTGACATCTGAAGGGTTGAAACTCATCGATTTCGAATTTCTTTATCAATATGAAGAAAAGCCTTTGGATGTCCGTGAATCGTTCGACTTGAATGGGTTTCCGGAAGATTTTACGGAAGATAAGCCATACGGGATATTTCCAAAGCAACGCCGCAATATGTGGAAAAAGATATTATATTAAACGCGATTAGAGGAATGGCCTATGGCGTCTTTAAAAAACCAAGCGGTGAGCAGCGTCAAGCTCACTTCAATATCGATGCTCGCAACGAGTATCCTGCAGATCGGCCAGTTGCTGATTTTGGGGAGGGTGCTGGGGCCAGCTGTCTTTGGGCTGATCGCCATGGTGCAGATCGTCATCCAGTTTTCGCAATTGTTCCTGGAGATGGGCATCACGGATGCCATTATCCAAAAAGAAAAAATTTCTAAACTCGAACTGTCCAGCCTCTACTGGTTTTCCATTTTCGTCGGGCTGGTGCTGTTTCTCGTTTTATTGATAGCGGCGCCTGTTATTGCCCTGTTGTTTGATGAGCCTAGCCTGACACCAATGATTCAAGTAGTCGGCATCAGCTTTTTGATCTTGCCGTTCGGCCTGCAGTTCCAGACGCTTGCTACAAAAAAACTGGAGTTCACCCAAATCACCAAAAACGAAATCCTGGCGACGGCAATCGGTGTGCTGCTGACCATTTATTTGGCAGCCTTTACAACGCTTGGTGCGTGGTCACTGGTGTACGGACATATTGCCATGTCGCTGGTCAGAAGTGTCCCGTGGGTGGTCGGCGGTTACCGAAATCCGGAAACCAGGCCGCAGTTCGAATTTTCGTGGAATGCCATCAAAGGTTTCGTTTCATTCGGCATGTACCGGCTCGGATCAACGAGCATCAATTATTTCACTACAAAAATCGATCAGGTGATCATCGGCATCACATTGGGGTCGGTGGCACTGGGTTATTACAGTATGGCCATGAACCTGATCATGCAGCCTGTCCAGAAATTGAATTCGATGATCAATCGGGTAGCGTTTCCGGTATTTTCAAAAATTCAGCTGGACAGCGCCAAGTTGCGCAGAGCTTATCTGTTGATCACCAATATGCTGACTACTTTTAATGCCCCTCTGCTGGCAGGAGTGATTGTCTTGGCTCCTTATGCTGTGCCGCTTTTGCTTGGAGAAGAATGGCAACAAAGCATTTTGATCATTCAAATCCTTTGCCTCTATGCTTTGTTCAAGGCATTGGGAAATCCGAGCGGCAGCTTATTTATCGCCGTTGGAAAAGTAAGGTGGAGCTTTTACTGGCAGCTGGCTCAATTGGGGATCATACCCGCCGTCGTTTTCCTGTCCAGTTTATCCGGCAACATCTTCGTGGTGGCGTTGTCGGTTGGTTTGCTGAGGCTGGTACTGTTCTACGTCAGTTATTTTGTGCGAATCCGCCACATTATCGGCGAAAGCTTAGGTGAGTTGACGATGTCGATCGTCAAACCGATGGCCCACTCGGTTATTATGCTGGCTCCTTTATACGCCATCAACGCCCAGTTAACAGGAGTCGGACCAATCGCCATCATTGTTATTGACGCCTTGATCGGCATGCTGGTGTATGGTTTGTTGCTGATTTTCAATCAACGCGAATTGGTGGTGGAAATAAAGAGCTTTTTTCAAAAGCGGACAGCGGTTAAAGGGGCATAAGCACTCGTTGCAATAAACTTGCTTCATTAAAAATAAACAGATACTCGGTAATTGTATGGAAGTATCTGGTGCGGAAAAATAAAAATAATATTAATTATCAAATAATCAAAATAATCTGTAATATTTAGACTATAGTATGGTAGAATGGAAAATTAAAATCAATTAATTATTATATAGTCTTGTGTATATTGATATCTTTTGATTTTTTATTTATTCATAGCTGTATATAAACATCAAAAAAGACACCAGCATCCATAAATTATCTATGGCATTCGCTGAGAAAAAGGTGGGGTAATTATGAATTTGGATTCAAAGATTTACGTGGCGGGGCATAGAGGCTTAGTGGGATCGGCGATTACAAGAAATTTGCAGGAAAATGGTTACACCAATCTTGTGTTCCGGACCAGTGGGCAACTGGATTTGACGAAGCGTGATCAGGTGGATGCATTCTTCGAAGAGGAACAGCCGGAATATGTGTTTCTGGCAGCAGCGAAAGTGGGAGGCATTGTAGCGAACAATGATTTTCCGGCAGACTTTATCCGGGATAATTTAATGATTCAAACCAACGTCATTGACGCAGCCCATCAGAACCATGTCAAAAAGCTGTTGTTCCTTGGCAGCACGTGCATCTATCCGAAGTTGGCGGCGCAGCCGATGCGGGAAGATTCACTATTGACCGGCGAACTCGAGCCGACCAATGAAGCTTATGCCATTGCGAAAATTGCGGGAATCAAAATGTGTCAGGCCTATAACCGGCAGCATGGGACAAATTTCATTTCCATCATGCCGACCAATCTATACGGACCAAATGATAACTTTGATTTGAACAGCTCCCATGTTTTGCCGGCACTGATCCGGAAATTCCATGAAGCTAAATTGAACAATGCGCCGACTGTTGAAGTGTGGGGGACCGGGACACCGAAACGTGAATTCCTCTATTCGGATGACTTGGCGGATGCTGCGATTTATTTGATGAATACGTACAATGGCAGTGATTTGGTCAATGTTGGGATGGGCAAAGACATTTCCATCAAAGAGCTCGCAGAGAAAATCGGAAAAACAGTCGGTTACTCCGGGGCAATCGTCTTTAATGCTTCCAAACCGGATGGCGCTCCACGAAAGCTGGTCGATGTCAATCGCCTGAAGGACCTTGGCTGGACAGCGAAAATCTCGTTGGATGAAGGATTGGAAATGGCCTATACATGGTTCTTGGAAAATATAGAAAAAAATACAATGATGACGAATTGAGGGGGAAAATCATGAAGAAAGCATTGATTACTGGAGTTAACGGGCAGGATGGATCGTTTCTATCGGATTTCTTATTGGAGAAGGGTTATGAGGTTCATGGCATTATTCGCCGCAGTTCAAGCTTCAACACCAGCCGCATCGAACATTTGTATATTGAAGAATTGAAGTCGAGTGAGAATTTTTATATCCATTATGGGGATATGACTGATACCTCGAATATCATCCGGTTGATCAGTGAAATCAAACCAGACGAAATCTACAACTTGGCAGCGATGTCTCATGTCAAAGTGTCGTTCGAAACGCCGGAATATACAGCAGACGTTGATGGTATTGGCACGTTGCGCATCCTGGAAGCGGTCCGCATCCTAGGTTTGGAGAAAAAGACGCGCATCTACCAGGCTTCGACTTCTGAACTATACGGCAAAGTGCAGGAGGTCCCACAAAGGGAAACCACGCCGTTTTACCCACGTTCACCTTATGGCGTAGCGAAGCTATACGGTTATTGGATTACAAAAAATTACCGGGAGTCATATGATATGTTCGCCGTGAATGGCATCCTCTTCAACCATGAATCGGAACGCCGTGGCGAAACGTTCGTAACGCGCAAAATCACGATGGCGGCTGCCCGCATCGCCCATGGCAAACAGGAAAAACTATTGTTGGGCAACCTGGACGCCAAACGCGACTGGGGCTATGCCAAAGATTACGTAGAATGCATGTGGCTGATTCTTCAGCATGAAACACCGGAAGATTTCGTGATTGCCACCGGGGAAATGCATACTGTCCGTGAATTTGCGACGCTGGCTTTTAAACATGCAGGGATTGAAGTGGAATGGCAAGGTGAAGGAATTGACGAAAAAGGCATTAATGTGAAAACGGGTGAAGTGGTGGTTGAAGTAAATCCTGACTACTTCCGTTTAGCAGAGGTCGAGTTGCTGCTGGGGGATCCTTCAAAAGCGAAAAAACTGCTTGGATGGAACCCGACTTCCACATCGTTTGAAGAACTCGTGGAAATCATGGTGACACACGATTGCAATTTGTTGAAAGAAGAAAAAAGTGCCATCACTGAGTACTGATCTAAGCGGGTTCCTTATCGGGTGGGGGGAAATCTAATGGTGACCTTAAATGATAAAGTCAGTGTGATTATTCCGACGTATAATCGTTCGGAGTTGCTGAAAAAAGCAATAGAAAGCCTGGAAAACCAAAGTCATCAGAACTTCGAAATCATCATCATCGATGATTGCTCGACAGATGATACGGCTGAAGTCGTGAGGGGGATGGATGATGAGCGCATCATCTATCTCAGACACGACACTAACAAAGGTGGATCGGAAGCCAGAAACACTGGAATCAAACAAGCCACGGGGAGTTTTATCGGCTTTTTGGATTCGGATGACCAATGGCTGCCGGATAAATTGGAAAGGCAGCTCAAACAATTTGAAGGCCAGCCCGATGTTGGAGTGGTTTATACGGGAGTGCAGGTTGTCGACGAACACAACCAGCCTACCCGTAAAATCGTTCCGGCATACAAAGGGGAAATTTTGCCCAAACTGTTTGAATCCAATTGCATTGATACCACATCGTCGGTTTTGGTGAAGAGGGAAGTGTTGGATCAGGTGCAGGGCTTTGATGCCAGTTTGCCGAGTTGCCAGGATTGGGATTTATACATAAGACTGGCGCAGGTGACAAAATTCGATTTTGTTAAAGAAAGCCTGGTGCTATTCTATCACCACAGCGGCGAGCGGATCACCACCAATAAAAAGTCGGTGCTGACTGGGCATATGAGTATTTTTGAAAAGTATAAAGAATTGGCGAAAAAACAGTCCAAATCGACTTTTCATCGTTTTACGTTAACCATTTGGAAAGTGATTTTCAGGACCGCCATCATCAGCGGAAACAAAGAAACCGTTCGGCTGTCACGCAACGTATTGGCAGAAGGATTTAAGAATAATCGTACCTCATTGAAGTTCCTGTTCTACTATCTGTCGACTTTTTTGAATATGAAGATCTTATCTTATCTTTATACGCAATCCAAAAAAAACAACAGGAAATCCCAGCTGTTATCCGTAACTACTCCGTCCTGAGGATTGAAGTAGCCGGAAAGTGTGCGGTTGGCAATCGGGAAAAGGACATCACGAATAAAGGACTGAGACGATGGAAAAACAACTTGAGGCCGATGATCGATTTGAAAAAGTCCTGTATATCATCGTCAATTTATTAACCGGGATTTCTGTGATTTATTATCTGCTTCGTATAGGCCAGGTTTTCAATCCAGAAGATCCGTGGAACTTGTTCATTTTAATTATTTTTTCCTTTAAATTCCTTTTAGATATTTATGTCTTTAAGGTGGGATTTGCCACTTTTTCGCTGGTCCTGCTATTTTTGCCGATCATCAGCATATTGGGTTTCGGGCCAGTAGGAGAAGTGCAGCCATTATTCAATGACCGCACCCATCTCATTGAAAAACATTTCTACACATTGGCATTCGGTGCCTTGTTTTTCTACTATATCTGGTCAATTCTGCTGTGGCTGACCAATAAAACATACCGCAGTTACGATGCGAAGATTTTGGCGTTTTATTCAGGGACGGTCCAAAGCTTATTGGCTACCTGGTTTTTCAGTGCAGTAGCCATCGTTTCTTCCATTATTTATTTGCCGGATCTGCCGGGGAAGGCCTATCATGAGATGTCGCCCAGCCTGCTTCCCGGAAATGCCTGGAACTCTGTGGTCGTCATCTCGTATTTCTTCGTGTTGATGGGCGTCAAAGGCAGTGCGATCCGTAAGTTCGCCATTCTGTTTGTACCTTTTTGGCTGCTCGCGCATTATGCCAGAGTTGATATCTTGGGCTTGTTGCTGATCCTGTATCTGCTTCTGACAGCTACCAAAAAAGCGGATGTCATCCGGTCGAAGTTCTCTTTTAAAAAAGCGGCATTGATTGTCGGCGGTTTGCTGGTCTTCTCCTATTTGGGGCTGGTTCGGCATACTGGGTTGATTTTTGACGTGGAAGCCATTACGGAATCGTTCTTCATGCTCATCAACTATCCCACTGTACAAGACCTTGTCTATTCGACAGCCGCTGCAATGGAAGTGACACATACGTATGGCAACTATAATACGCTCATCGACTATATTCCGCAGTTGATTCCTTCGTTCTTTGGAATCGAGGCGCAAAGTCCACAGGCGGCCCACTTGGTGGCATCGCTGATCCATACCAATTATGGATTGTTTGTCTACGGGGAATACTATTTGAATTTTGAGGTTATCGGATTGATCGTGGCACCTTTTGCAACTTATGCTGTTCTGTTTGTACCGGCGATCTTGCTGAAGAAATTTTTCGGCAATATGGGGATGGCTCTGGGGTATTACTGGATTGTGCTGACGATTGCCCGAGTGTTCTGGTACGGCTATATCTATTATATCAAGCCGTTGATCATCATCATGCCGATTTTCATCATCCTGTATCTGGTCATTGCATCTTTTGAAAAAGATTTGGTGGACAAGCCTGCATTGAAATCCACTGATCCACATGCATAGGTAATTCCCTGCTTGTCCATGAAATTCTTTGGCAGGCAGATGTCATTCAATGAGAGGTGAGTCAGTATGGCTGGAGTAAAAAAAGGGAATTTAATCTTTGTAGGCCCGCTTCCTCCTCCCATTTTGGGAGAGAGTATCGCTTTGCAGTCTTTGTACAAATCCGAAAAACTTCACCAGCGGTATAAAGTGAAGAAAATCAACTTGAGCCGGAAGGATTTTGAACATCCGGGGGCTCTTTCTTTTGATAAATTGTTGACCGATACCTTGGCGATTCTTTACTCCGGTTTTTTATCGGCCGTGATGAAAAATCCGATTTTGTACATTTCCATTTCCCAGACGAAAATGGGCTTACTGCGGGATTGCGTCATGATCCAAGCATGCAAATTATTGGGGCGCGGGAAAGTGGTGACGCATCTGCATGGCAATAATTTAGGCGGCACGATTGATGCGACTTCCGGGATCGCCCAAAAGTTCATCATCAATTCATTGAAGAAAATTGATGTTGGTATTGTATTGGGCGGTAAGTTGGCCCCCAATTACCGTGGCTACGTCGACCGTGTAGAAGTCGTATCCAACGGCATTCCGGAAGATTTCATCCTTAAAGATGAAGTGGGGCAACGTAAAAAAACAGGACCTATTTCGTTATTGTATTTAAGCAACCTGATGTTTGAAAAAGGTTATGTGGAATTGATCAAAGCGACAACTGCCTTAGTTAAAGAAGGGCATAATCTGCGGCTGGACCTGGTTGGGGGGATTCAAAATGAAACCGAATTCCAGGAAGTGAAACAGTATATTCAAACAAATGACATGGAAGAACACATCCAATACCATGGGCTTAAACAAGGCGAAGAGAAAAAACGCTTTTTCCTGGAATCGGATATGATGGCCTTGCCCACCAAGTACAAAGTGGAAGGACAGCCCATGTCCATCATTGAAGGGATGGCGGCCGGGTTGCCGATCATTTCATCAGACCGAGGAATTATCGCCGAACTCATTAAAGATTGCGGCGTCATTATCGAGCCGACTGTCGAAGGCGTCAAATCCGCTATTAAGAATTTGGTGACGGATGATGCAGAACGCCTTCGCCTTGGAAAAGTGAGCAGGGATACATTTGAAGCGTTCTACACGGAAGATAAATACACCGATTCGTTAATCGCTATTTTTGATGAACTTTAAAGGAAGACTGCACGTATTGCGGCATGTTCTTCGGGAAAGGAAGGCTCAGAATGCTACGTAAAAAAAAGATCACCTTTGTCATCAATTATTTCTATCCGGATCTCGCAGCGACCAGCCAATTAATGACAGAGTTGACGGGACGCCTCCAAAATAATTTTGATATTACGGTTATTGCCGCGCAGCCGGGATATGCCGGAGAAAACCATGATAGCAACCGCTTATTCGAGGTGGATTATCTGGAGAGCATCAAAGTGGTCCGGATCAAACTGCCTGAGGTCGATAAGAATTCCAAAGTCAGTCGGATGAAATACATTTCGTCCTATTTTTTATTGGCGAATATCGCTTTGCTGAAGGAAAAAGGGACGGATGTCATTTTCACGATTTCGCAGCCGCCGGTATTGGGCGGTTTGATCGGTACCATCGGCAAGTTCCTGAAGCGTTCGCGCCATATTTACAGCGTCCATGATTTTAATCCGGAACAGGCGGCAGCAGTTGCTTATACGAATAACCAGACCGTCTTTAAAATCGCCAAAGCTGTCGATAAATTGAATTGCAGCTACGCGGACCAAGTGCTGCTGGTGGGTGAAGATATGGCTGAAACCTTGAAAGGGCGCTTTGTCGGCCAAAAGGTGCCGTCTCATACCGTCATCAGCAATTGGACCGATGAAGAAGCCGTGGTGCCGCTGGACAAAGACGAACCAGCTATCCGTGAGTTTTTGGAGACTAATGGGCTGCAGGATAAATTCATCGTTATGTATTCCGGAAATCTTGGCCTATACTATGACTTGGAGAATTTAATCCAAGTTGCCAAAGAATTTACGGACCAGCCCGATATTGTCTTTTTGTTTATCGGTGAAGGTGCTGTAAAACAACGGATACAGGATTACGCGGCTGAAAACCAACTTGAAAACGTCAAGTTCCTGCCGTATCAGCCCAAAGAATTTCTTAAGTATTCGTTGAATGCGGCAGACGTCCATCTGGTGGTCAATCAAAAAGGCATCAAAGGGGTTTCGGTGCCAAGCAAAATCTACGGGGTCATGGCTGCTGGGAAACCGGTGTTGGGCGTTCTGGAACAAGGCAGTGAAGTGCAGCGCCTGATTTTTGAAAGTGGCGCAGGTGTGGTCATTGAACCCCAGGATTATCGAGGAGTCGTCCATGCAATCCAATATTTGCGAAGCCTGGATCCGAATGAATTGAAGGCGATGGGACTCAAAGGGCGCGTTTATCTTGAAGAGAATTTGACGCGGGATACATCCATCAATAAGTATCGGTCTGTCTTCCAGGAAGTCGCTGGTACTCCCCAACTGGAGGCGGCTTATCAAGCGGATCCGTATAATGAAGTGATCAATAAAAAGTGAATATCCTTTTTCGAACCGTCTCTCTAAAACAGGAGAGACGGTTTTTTTTGTGTGCAGATAGTTAAGGGATGAAAAATTTGACAGTCTATTAGTTTCAATTAAAAATTTTAATGTTTATAATTTCTAAAAAAACAGAAAAATTAAATAACTATTAACCTATTGATTTCAAAGGTTCCGGGTTATAAAATAGGTAAATATATCTGACATTTCTAATTAATTAGAAAATTATATTGAATTATTAGGTATTTATATATATAATACGGGTATACCTTTTTCAATTGATGTGAAAATATGATTACTTCGTTTTTGTTACAGGTATATATTACCTATAAATTTTTTTGGTTAATTATATTTTCTGAAAAGCGTGATTAATATGAACCATCCACAACTTAGAGTTGCAGATGGAGAAGGAGGACGTAATATGCGATTAGTAATGTTATCAGGGGGATCGGGAAAACGCCTATGGCCGCTATCCAATGATGCGCGCTCAAAACAGTTCCTCAAGGTTTTAAGTGATGAGGAGGGCAATAAGGTTTCAATGGTGCAGCGTGTCTGGAAGCAAATAGAAGAAACGGGCATGGCTGAAAACTCTATTATTGCCACAAGCAGTTCGCAGGTGGATATGATAAAAGCTCAATTAGGCCAGGATGTACATGTAGTAACTGAGCCCGAGAGAAGAGACACTTTCCCTGCAATCGCCTTGGCAGCAGTTTATCTATATTCTGTCCAAAAATGCGGATTGGATGAAGTGGTTGGGATGCTGCCGGTCGATCCATACGTTGAAAACCGCTTTTTCAATCGTGTTCAAGATCTGGAAGAAGTCCTGCTTTCATCCGGTGCCGATTTGGCATTGATGGGTGTAAAGCCGACTTATCCTTCTGCAAAGTATGGCTATATTATTCCGGACAGCCAGTCGCACGATTCCTATTTGACGGTTGATTACTTTAAAGAAAAACCGACGGAACAGCAGGCGGAAGAATTGATTGAAAAGAATGCCTTATGGAATTGTGGGGTATTCGCTTTTAAATTGGGGTATATTATCGGCTTGCTGAAAGAAAGAGGAATGCCGATTGAGTATTCCCAGTTGCTCAGAAACTATCACCGTTTGCCTAAAAACAGTTTTGACTATGAAGTGGTCGAGCGTGCAGAACATATCATCTCCTTGCCTTACGACGGGTATTGGAAGGATTTAGGGACGTGGAATACGCTGACGGAAGAAATGGCGGTCCAGGTAACGGGAAAAGGAATCATTGGCAAAGGAGTGGAAAACTCACACATTGTCAATGAATTGGATATTCCGATTACGTTACTGGGATTGGATAACGTGGTGGTTGCTGCGAGTCCGGATGGCATTTTGGTTACAGACAAAGACGCCAGCACCAAGGTGAAGGAATACGTTGAAGGCTTCAACAACCGTCCGATGTATGAGGAACGCCGTTGGGGTTGGTACCGTGTATTGGAGTACACGCGCTACGCAGAAGGCAACGAAGTGCTGATCAAACGCCTGGGCATAAACGCCGGAAAAAACCTCAGTTATCAGATGCATTATAAACGCAGCGAAGTATGGACGATCGTTAAAGGGGAAGGGATTTTTGTATTCAATGATCAATTGAGCCACGTCAGAACAGGAGATGTCATCCATATTCCGTTAGGCGCTAAACATACTTTAAAAGCGACGACCAATATGGAAATCATCGAAGTACAGACAGGCAGTGAGCTGATCGAAGAAGACATCTACCGCACATCCAATGAGTGGGAAGAAATAGAAGCAATCTGCAAAGTACGCCAAACCGCCCGCCACGGATAATGGATGGGCAGCGCATATGATTTGCTTGTCATTTCCATAGTGGGAGGGAAGATTATGTACAAAGAGCCCGTTTTCTTAAAACCGGTTTTTCAGGAACGCATTTGGGGTGGAGAAAAGCTTCAGAAACTATTCGATTATGATATTCCTTCAGAAACCACTGGAGAAGCATGGGTCATCTCTGCCCATGAAAATGGACCGTCGATTGTCATGAACGGTGAATTAAAAGGGATGAGCCTGCTGGAGGTTTGGCGGAACTATCCTGGTTTATTCGGCTCAGAAACAACTGGCAGTGATTTTCCGTTATTGGTGAAAATTTTGGATGCCAATGACCAATTGTCTGTGCAGGTGCATCCGGATGATGCATACGCCAAAGAGAAAGCACAAATGCCCTATGGCAAGACAGAATGCTGGTATATTCTGGATTGTGAAGAAGGTGCCGAGATTATTATCGGCCATCAAGCCAAGTCCCGTGAAGAGTTTCAGGAATTGGTCAGCAAAGGTGAATGGCAAAAGCTGTTTCAGCGCATTAAAGTGAAAAAAGGCGATTTTGTCTATGTTCCGAGTGGCACCTTGCATTCCATCGGAAAAGGCATCGTTATTCTTGAAACTCAGCAAAGTTCTGATATTACTTACCGTCTATACGATTACGACCGTGTAGATCAGGAAGGCAAAAAGCGGGAGCTTCATTTAGAGGAAGCAATGGCGGTCATGACCTGTCCGCATCAGCAGGTCATGCAGGAGAACCTGAAGGAACAGCTGAACAACCTGCAATCAACCCGTTTGGTTGAAGGGGAATACTTCACTGTCTACCATTGGATGCTGGGCGGAAAAGTTGAAGTCCCGGTAACCACCGCGTTCCTGTTGGTCAGTGTCATCAGTGGTTCAGGTCAGATTGTGACAGAAGAAAGCGTCTCGACAGTGAAAAAGGGCGACAACTTCATCGTGCCTGCGACCATCGGAAATTATTTCATCGACGGTGAGCTCGAAATGATTGTATCCCATACTTAAAAACGTCTTAAATTATCAGAATATTAAAATATATGAAACAAGATGATTTGAGTTATTCTGACGGCAAAAAGTAGGTATTTGAAACTATTTATTCTGTTAAAATTAAAAATTCTTAATAATTGAACTATATTTCGGGGACTATCGATGTTACAATGGGACAATATTTGAGGGTTTTGTGTACAAAAAACTTATTCTGTCCCATTCGTAAAGATAGGAATCGATGATTCAGAAACTATCAAAGGCGGGTGGAGTTTATGGCAAAGAAAGTGACAAAGGCAATTATTCCAGCAGCGGGGCTTGGGACTCGATTTCTTCCAGTGACGAAGGCGATGCCCAAAGAAATGTTGCCGATCGTAGACAAACCGACAATCCAGTACATTGTCGAAGAGGCAATTGCTTCCGGGATAGAAGACATCATTATTGTAACGGGGAAAGGCAAGCGCGCCATTGAAGATCATTTCGATAAAAATTTCGAGCTGGAAGACAATTTGTTCAGAAAAGGAAAATTTGATCTTCTTGAAAAAGTTCAGCATACCTCGAATGTGGAGATTCACTACATCCGCCAGAAAGAACCGAAGGGCTTAGGGCATGCAGTCTGGAGTGCACGTAAATTTATCGGCAATGAACCGTTTGCGGTATTGCTAGGAGATGACATTGTTAAAGCGGATAAACCATGTCTCAAACAATTGATCGACCAATACGACAAAATGCAGTCTTCCATTATCGGTGTCCAGCAAGTCCCTGATCAGGAAACACACCGTTACGGCATCATTGATCCGAGTGCGGTCGATGGACGCTGCTATGAGGTCAGCAATTACGTAGAAAAACCAAAGCCAGGAACAGCTCCTTCCAACCTGGCGATAATGGGACGCTATATTCTGGTTCCTGAAATTTTCGATTTCCTGGGCACCCAGCAAGCTGGTGCAGGAGGAGAAATTCAATTGACGGACGCCATCCAAAAACTCAATGAACTGAAAAAAGTTTACGCATATGATTTTGAAGGAAAACGCTACGACGTAGGCGAGATGCTAGGGTTCCTGCGGACAACCATCGAATTCGCTTTGGATAGCCCAGAATTCGGAAAAGACGTGGAAAGCATCATTAAAGAATTGATGGCTGAGAAATCAGCTTCACCATTATTTTAAGTTGGGGGCGTCCGTATGAAGATTTCGGTAATAGGAACTGGGTATGTCGGATTGGTAACAGGTGTGAGCCTGTCTGAGATCGGCCATCATGTAACCTGTATTGATGTCAACCAGGACAAGGTCGCTAAGATGCAACAGGGGATTTCGCCTATCTATGAACCCGGTCTCAGTGAAATGATGACAAAAAACATCAATGAAAACCGTTTAAGTTTTACAACAGACCACCGTCAAGGCCTTAAGCATTCGGATGTGATCTACATCGCGGTGGGTACACCCGAAAACCATGACGGATCTGCTGATATGTCCTATGTGATCCAGGCTGCACGTGATATCGCTGAAAATATTCAACAAAATGTAATTGTGGTGACAAAAAGCACCGTTCCGGTAGGCACTAATGACATGATCAAGCAGACCATCCAATCGCATATGGCAGCGAACCTGCAGATGGAAGTGGTTTCGAATCCTGAATTCCTGAAAGAAGGGTCGGCGATCCATGACTCGTTCCATGGAGACCGTATTGTGATCGGAGCGGAAAGCGAGTATGCAAGCAATGTCATTGAACAGATCAATCAGCCTTTTGGCGTCCCTATCTTCAAGACGGATATCAAAAGTGCAGAAATGATCAAGTATGCCTCGAATGCATTTTTGGCGACCAAAATCAGTTTCATCAACGAAATCTCCAATATTTGCGAATTATTGGGGGCCAACATAGAGAATGTATCAACGGGCATGGGGCTGGATCAGCGAATCGGCAGCCAATTCCTGAAAGCAGGAATCGGCTACGGAGGATCTTGTTTTCCAAAAGACACAAAAGCCCTGATCCAAATTGCGGGGAATGTCGAGTATGAATTCGAGCTGTTGAAAGGTGTAGTCAATGTCAACAAAAAACAGCAGGGGATTCTGATCGGGAAATTAAATGACTGCCTGCCGATCCTTACAGGCAAAAGAATAGCGGTGCTGGGACTGGCATTCAAACCGAATACTGACGACATGCGGGAATCAGCATCCATTCGGGTTACTGAAGAATTGATCAAACAAGGTGCGCATGTAATTGCTTATGATCCGATTGCCATGGGAAATGCGAAGTCCATCCTGAACCCACTTGTTGAATATGCTGATTCAATTGAAGAAGCGATTGCCGATAGTGAAGCTGCACTGATATTGACCGATTGGGATGAAATCAAAAATATTGAGCTGGCTCTATTCAAGACCATGAAAAAGCCACTCGTTATTGATGGAAGAAATTGTTTCTCATTGGAAGCTGTGGAGAGCAATGGAATCGAATATCATTCAATCGGCAGACCTGTTGCTACAAAGGTGATTGAAGCAGCGCCCATCTGATTGATAAGGTGAATTTAAGATGAAAGTGGTGATTCAAATGTCAGTGTCCGCTCCTGAAAAAGAAGAAATGGATATGAATACTAGATACAGTGACATGGTGTTTGAGAGCGTCAAAACAAATACCAGCAATGGCTATTTATATACAAAACGCTTTTTGGATATCGCTGGTTCGCTGATGGGGCTGATTATCCTGATTCCCCTATTCCTGATCGTGAGCTTGATGATTAAAATAGAGGACCCTAAAGGCCCTGTATTCTTCAAGCAGAAACGAGTCGGAAAACATGGCAAGACCTTCAATATGTACAAATTCCGTTCGATGGTCTGCAATGCAGAAGATTTGAAAGCCTCGTTGCTCAAGCAAAATGAGGCGTCAGGACCGGTATTTAAAATCAAAAGCGATCCGCGAATCACTAAAATCGGGAAGTTCATCAGAAAGACCAGCATCGATGAATTGCCGCAATTGGTTAACGTATTGAATGGAGATATGACCATCGTCGGCCCAAGACCCGCTCTCCCCGATGAAGTAGCACAATACACCAACTACGAAAAACAGCGCATCAGCGTGACACCTGGATTGACTTGTTTTTGGCAAGTGAATGGAAGAAGCAATATCAGCTTCCAGGAGTGGGTTGAGATGGATCTGGATTATATCCGAAACCGCAATACGATGATGGACATCAAGTTGATTTTAAAGACCATTCTCGTATTGTTCGGTTCGAAAGATGCATATTGACGAAGCGAGCGATGATTGCATAAACCATGGGCTATCCGGCACATGGGCATTACATATTTTGATTGTCGCTACTCATTCACAATAAGCCGGCCCTGGGACATCAAACATTCAAATTGATGTCCCATAGCTGGGTAATCAGCGAAAAACCGATTCGCCATTTAAAAGGCCCGGTTTGGTATATAAACAGCGACAATAGATCCCTTGTCCCCGTGATTAAGATTTCTCTTCATTGAAAGGAGGGGTGGCGAAATGATGGAAACCATCAGCCTGCGTGAAATTTACGGAATTTTGAAGAATCGAATTCGATTGATCCTGACCATCATGATTGCATTTATGGTCTTAACCGCATTAGTGTCTTATTACATGATCACCCCTATTTACCAAACATCTACACAACTCCTGATCAGCCAGCAGCAAGCTGGAGCAGCCCTGGACAATCTGAGCATCGAGACTGATCTTCAATTGATGGGTACATACAGTGAAATCATTGAAAGTCCGGTCATACTCGAACAGGTCATCAGCCAATTGGGGCTGGATATGTCTTATGAAGAGTTAGCAGAAAAAGTGACAGTGGAAATTGCGGAAAGCTCCCAGCTCCTTAATATACAGGTGCATGATGCTGATTTGGCTGCAGCAGTAGAAATAGCGAATCGGACGGCTGAAATATTTGAAGTGGAAGTTACTGAATTAATGGGTGTAGACAATGTTTTTATTTTGTCGCAGGCCGTCGTGATGGATAATCAGACACCAGTGTCTCCGAATCCGCCATTGAATATTTTATTGGCAGCAGTTGTAGGGCTTCTCGTTGGAGCAGCTGTCGCCTTTATTCTCCAATATTTGGATACAACTCTCCGAGGTGAACAAGACATTCATGATGTACTGGGCATCCCGGTTTTGGGGGCCATCTCACCGATGAATGAAGAAGAAGACATCCCGGCAAACGAGCCGATAGCTTTTAAACGCAGGGAGGCTTAACTGAATGGTGAAAAAGAAGAGCAAGTCTGAAGTAGAAAATAGAAAGCTGATTGCATTCACCAATCCTCGGTCGCGCGTATCTGAACAATTTAGAACGCTGCGGACGAATATCCATTTCACTTCACCTGATGGAGACATCCGTTCGTTGGTCATTACTTCGGCTTCCCATTCAGAAGGCAAGTCGACCACAGCTTCAAATTTAGCGATTGTCTTTGCACAGGAAGGCAAACGCGTGTTGTTTATTGATGCCGACATGAGGAAGCCGACTATGCACCACACATTCAAAATCAATAATTCCAGAGGGTTGTCGAATGTGCTGGCACGTCAAATTGCATTAAAAGTGGCAATCCAGCCAGCTGAAATTGAGAACTTGGATCTTTTGCCGTGTGGTCCGATTCCGCCGAACCCGGCAGAGTTGCTGAGCTCCCAAAATATGGACCTGCTGTTCGAACAGGCATTGGACGTCTATGATTTGTTGATTTTTGATACGCCTCCTGTCTTATCCGTCACAGACAGCGTCATCCTCGCGAATAAATGCGAAGGCACCATTCTGGTGATCAATTCAGGAAAGACTGAGAGAGACCACGCCATCAAAGCAAAAGAAGCCATTACGGCTTCCACGAAAACCCGGTTGCTTGGAGCGGTCATCAATAACGTGAAGGTCCAGAAAGATACTGCTTATGCACAGTATTATGGAGCAGACGGATAAAGAAGATTTGAAAGCAAAAAAAGTTCAATCAGAAGGCTGATTGAACTTTTTTCATGCATTTATTCTGTGCGTTCCCGTAAGTCGATGGGGCGGATGGTTCCCCAACTGGAGACGTCAATGGTCACTTGCAAGTCACGGGCCGATTCGAGATCCGGACCAGTACCTTGTTCTACATAGAACTGTTCCAATTGTGGGGCGGTGACACTGCCGTCATAGACAGATCCGGTGATGGCTCCGAAGAAGGGCTCGTTTTCGATGCGGTCTATGACGGCGTATCCATCCTCCGCTCTTTTCAGTGTGAAATAGATGGAACTGTCGTTTGTGATTTCGCTCGATTTGAGATCTGGATATTGCAGCATGACGTATTCGCCGTAAAAGGGATCAAACGGGTCAAACGGTTCGGCCCGCAGAACATATTGTTCGCCAAACCAGGATGCGGCGTAATAACTCACGAGCAGCAAGACGACGATGAGTGTTTGGGCAATCGGGAATATCCAGGATTTCATCGCTCTACACCTTCTTTCCGGCGATTGATCCACCAGGCGATAGCTGATAACAAGAACAACAGCAGGGCTCCAATCAAGAAGAACAGCGACATATCGAGCCGTTCCCAAGCGTAAATAATGTAGATGACAAACTGTACAACGATAAAGTATACAAAGCCGAGTCCGAGTGGTTCATTTTGCCGCTGGGCGATAATCAGGTATCCAAGAGCGGACAATTCAGCAACTACTGCGAGACCGATCGCGGTTTCGTCGAACAGCAACAGGCCGATGAGACCGGGGACGGCGATCCATAAGAGTGAGCGAAATTTGAAAAAACTCAATACCAGCACACCGAAAGCGGCAGCTGCTAAAGCGATAGCTTCTGCCATATGGCTTTCATCCACCAGACTGATGAACGTCTGTCCGCGAACAGCCAAATAAATGACTAGCAACATGCCAGCTGTCAACAGATAAAATGGACGAATCTGTCGTTGTTTGTTCTCTGGGACGATCAATAGCAGGAGCACGAGTGCAAACAAAGTCCAAATTGGCCATAACAGGCTGTCGTATTCCACTAGCCCCCACAACATGAATCCCGAAGCGAACAGCAGAAGCCAACTGAAGGCTACTGGGGCAAAAGTTTTACTGAAGTAAAACCAGGT
Organism: Planococcus sp. APC 3900; assembly: GCF_030407735.1. NCBI lineage: Bacteria > Bacillati > Bacillota > Bacilli > Caryophanales > Caryophanaceae > Planococcus > Planococcus sp. APC 3900. Next base: position 129,775 of record NZ_JASDCT010000002.1, read on the forward strand.
GACGGCCACGGCGATGAAGAGGACCCATTCGACCCAGCCGATATCGGGAAGAAACGACAGCAAAACGGTTGCGCCAAAGAAAAATCCAATGACGGAATAGATGAGATTCCGCCAATAAAAATAATGGGCAAGCGCAGCCAAGAACATGATCCATGGAAGCAAGGAGTTTGCCAGCGGAAAGTGGAATGTCTGAGCAGCTACGAGTAATGTAGCTCCGAACATCGCAAGGCCAATCACCCTGAAGAGAAGCGGAGAGCCAAACGCTTTCTTTTCAGAGAAATAAGCGATGGTATAGAAAAGCCACATCAATGCAAGCATCACCAGCACTTTTGCCAAATCCGGTATGGCCTGCCAGTTGGCAGCGATAAAACTGAAAATCGCCAGTGAAAAGAAAATCAAGCCGATCATCAAAAGAAGCGGCAGCTTTTTAGGGGCAGGCTGGCGTTTTTCAAATACTGAAATTCGTTCGGCAGTTTCGGAATCCAGTAATCCCGCTTCCTGCCATTGTTTCAGTTTTTGTTCGGTGTCCACGTTAATCCCCCCATTCTATTTGCTTCTATTATAGCCCTAAATAATCAGGCTAGATAGGTAAATGATACGGGATTGAAAAAACCGAACGACGGATGATTCTACCCGTGTTCGGCTCGTGTCATTATTGAAGCTTTACGACAACTACGTCGTCAATTACGCGGACTGCATTCGGAGATGGCCATGCCTCCATCTCCGCAAACCATTGGGAAGCAGCAATTTCCTGGCGTTCCTGTTCAGAAATGAATTTGTAATTGACACCAAAATGGCCTTTCATCATGGCGTTGTAATGGTAAGGGAGCGGAAGGATGCTGTCTCCTAAAGAACCCATAACTCTAGGTATGCTTTGGGGGATGATCTCTTTGCTCAGTGGGGATCCCAATTGAACTCTGCCAATCAACGCCAGTTTCGATTCCGGCGTCACTCCTTCGGTTTGTTCAACTCTGCTGATCAGCCGGTTTACAAATGCAGTGGACTTTTCATATCTTAATTCCATGTTGAGGTAGGAAATGTTCGAGATGACGGCAAAATTGAATACGACAACGAATGCACTCACTACAGCTAACCAAGAGAACCCTTTGGCGGCCATGGTCGGAATGGTGAGATGTTCATAAAAAAGCACAGGCAGCAGATAGAAACCGACAAGCGGCAGCACCATCAGCATATGGTACACCACGTCAGGAGAAACAAAATACAGGATATAAGAGCTTAACGGCATCAACAGCAGCAACCCCAATGAAATTATGGCCATGGGAACATTGGTGAATATGCGATTTTGAATGAGCAGCAGGACAAATCCGATAGCGATCAGCAAGAAGACGGCGGCGTTCAACCATTCAAACAGCTGGACCGGGAAGTCTGTCATGAATCCGCGGAAAAAGAAAAACGTGAAAGCCTCATGGACCTGTTCAAAACCGTCAAAAAAGGAGCCGCTGCTTTCGCCGACCGAATCCAACCCTTGGTAACTGGTGATCGTTCCAGCAAATAGACTCGAATAGAGTTTGAAGTTGGTGGCATATAAAGCCATGCCGATGGCTCCCAATCCGAAAAAACGAAGAATATAGCTTTTGAGTTGTTGGAAGGAGATTCTTCTTCCCAATATTTCACTGATCAAAAAGACAATCACAATCGTTAACAAAAACGGCAGGTTGGCTTGGTAAACGCCTACGGCTATGTAAAAAACGATGGAACCTGCAATGAATCCGTAGGTGTATTTGATGGTGATGAGCAAAGCCAGCACGGTCAGCAATGAAGCGAACATGTAGCCGTCTGCCGTAAACATATAGGAAAAGGTGGAAGCGATGGTCGGAAATGTAACGATCAGACCGCTGACTGCCACAATGGAAAAGGTTTTTTTCAATTGGAACAACTCAGCTAAAACCACGGCGGTCAATGCCAAATAAAAAACAGAAAGTGTCCCGTTGATCCAAGGCAAGTCGAAATAGGAGCTGATGCCACTGACAGGAGACAGGAAAAAACGTCCAGACTCTCCTTTTAGTTGAGGGCTGTGCATATTGACCAAGCTATCATGGTTGGGAAGAGTATTGGTGAACACAAACATATGGCATAAAAAGCCGATGATGGCCGCAGATAGAAAGGCGGTTTTCCATTGCGGTTTGATTGCGGATTTCCACTTCGACATGAATTCTTCAGGCATTTCAATCGGCTCCTAATCTCTTACAAATTTCTACGTGCATTTGGTTAATAAATTCCATTTCCAATCATAGCAAACTTTGTATGTGTAAAACAGAGTATTTCTTAATTCCGGAAGAGTGCGCCAGTGAAATCAAGAGATCTAGAAAAATTGAAAGGCAAATACCTTTTGAAATGGTAAATAGACTAATCTTGTAAATAACAAGTTGAAAACCTGAAACGACGGGGGTTTCTGCCTTTTTATTTTCCATATTTCCAAAACTAGACAGGGATACAATCAGCTAGTATCGAATAAACGAAAGACAGCTGATTGGTGGGATGTGAAAGGTGATTTTCGCATTGAAAGCAGGTTCGGCATGGTCCGAAAAGGGAAAAGAATAACAATAGAGATTGTTAAAGGGGGAAACGGCAATGATCATCGATCCGCTGAATATGACGGCCAAGCAAAACTATAAATTATTGATCGGCAGTGTGGTGCCTCGGCCGATTGCCTGGGTGTCGACACTGTCCCCAGAAGGCATTGCCAATTTAGCGCCTTTCAGCTTCTTTACAGTGGTATCGCGAAATCCGCCGATGCTGGCATTTTCTGTAGGGGAAGGGGTGGAGGAACGCGCGGGCACGGTCAAAGATACTTTGCAGAACATCCGGGACAACCAGGAGTTTGTCATCAATATTGTCACAGCATCGCTGGCTAACGAAATGGCCAAAAGCGGGGAACATGTACCGAGTGAAGTCGACGAATTTGCGTACGCGGGATTGACGGCGACGGAATCGCTTGCTGTATCGGTACCGCGCGTATTGGAAGCGCCCATCAATATGGAATGCAAACTGCATGACATCATCCAGTTGGGGGACGACCATCTCGTGATTGGCCGACTGGTCAAGTTCCATGTGAAAGACGAGCTGTATCAAAATGGCCGCATCAATTTGGAGAAACTTGCGCCGATTGGCCGGTTAGCCGGAAATTATGCGCCGGTGGAAACCATTTTTTCATTGCCGACTGAAAATCTGGAAGACATCTTGAAGACGCCTGTGGACAAATCAATGAAACCGTGAGTTTTTGTTTGTAGCATAGAATAAAGCACAGCAGTTTTTCTTTCTAGAAAAACAGAAAGGGGTGTTGGGATGGGCTTGGATATACGGAAAGTCAGTTTTCGTCGATTGCGGCGTGAACATTTGCCGCAGCTCTATGATTGGATTACTAAAGAACCACCAACAAATCGCTTCTGGGGTTATGTACAAGGCCATACATATGGCCAATTTCTGCAGGAATTCACAGCCAGCATCAAGGGCAAGGATTCGACCAAGCCCTATATCATCTATTACGAAGAGACGCCCATCGGCTATATTCAGACATATCACTGGAGTGATTATCCAGGCAATGAAAAATACGAGGAATTGCAAAAAGCTGCCGGTCTGGATATATTGATCGGCGCAAAAAGCTATCGGAACAAAGGGCTCGGTTCCAAAGTACTTCAAAAATTCCTGAAAGAAATCATTTTTACAGATCCAAAAATCCAGTTCTGCGTCACTGATCCGGACATCCGGAATACAGTTGCCATCCGTGCTTACGAAAAAACAGGATTTGAAAAGACGCGGCAAGTTGATGAAGTACTGGATGAACCAAGGCCCGTGATGCTGATGCGTGTGAGCCGCAAAAAGTCATTTGACTAAAACCGTTTGCCCGGAGAATTGCCGGGCAAACGGTTTTAGTTTGTGTAAATAGCTGTTGTGCATCCGCAACTAGGATTGCAGGCTTTTCTCGCTTTCCATGATGGCTAAATCGATGGCATCAAGCGGTTTGTCGATCATCTTGCCATGTCCTACAGCCAATAGCTGTGGATTTAATTGCCGGATTTTCTTGGCACTTTCCAATGCGGTTTGTTTGTTCCATGTGGCAAAGGCCGGAAACGGAAACAACGGTTTAAATGTACCGGAAACAGCTATGCCGCCGCGTGTTTGGAAAGCGTCTCCAGCGATCAGGAAATGAGAGCGTGTGTGCAGCAACGAAATGGAACCGGGCGTGTGGCCAGGTGTATTGACCACTTGCAGGGAGCCGGCGGAATCTCCTTCTTCAAGCAAGCGGTCGGGCTGTGTTTTGACGTTTCTGGGAACGCCGCCTTTGATCGGCGAATCAGGTTCGCCAGGCAGCAAGCTCATGTCGCCTGCAAGCAGACGCGCATCACGTGGCGACATGAAGACGACGGCATCGGGCCATTCACGTTTAATGGCATCAAGTGCGCCGATATGGTCGCTGTGGGCATGGGTGATGATGATGCGGGTCAACGGCTTTTCCATGACTTTGATGGACAATAAAATCTGTTTTGTGTTGAATCCCAGCGCAGCATCAATAAGCGTCAATTCCGTTTCTTCGTCGATGATATAGCAATTAATCGGGAAAAATCGGGGCATGAATGTCAATTGATAGACAGGTCCTTTTTTCGTCATCTGCACAGCCAACCAGCTCCTTAACAATTGATGTATAGTAGTTCCAGTTTACCCATTTTTGTGAGTTTGAAATCGGTATTCATCCGATATTTAGGCACCTGGAATGAGTTTTATTCGTCGTGGACAGTATTTTTTGAGTTTGGACAGTGTTGTAATGGAAGTGGACAGTATTTCATCAATCTGGACTGTATTTGAATGAAGCCGGACTGTATATCCAATTAACTGGAATTCCGCGCGGATTTCCATAGAAATGATGGCAATGAAAGACTTTTTCGGGCGTGCTCCTTATAATAGGAGAAAGGGGGCATGATCATGAAATATTTCGCTGTGCTATTGCCGATGAGAAATGCAGACAAGAGCCGTGATTTTCGGCCGCAGCATCTGGCGTTTCTCGAGAAAATGCGCAATAGCGGACATGTGGCAGCCAATGGCAAGTTTGCAGACGGTTCGGGCGGATTGGTCATCTACAAAGCTCCATCGTTTGAAGCCTGTGAAGCGCTGGTCATTACAGATCCGTATATCGTGGAAGGCGCCAGGCAATATGAAATTTTTGAATGGGAAGCCGTTTGGGCGGAGGAAGCTCCGTAAGGATTCTGTAATTTGATTGAGGGGGAAACTCGGTGCATGAGTTGAAGGGCGTTTTGCCGGTTTTGCGTAATATGAAAGAATTTGAACGTTTGTTGAAGAGCGATCATGAATACATCATCTTTTTGGAAATCCGCTTGGCGCAGCTTAAGCAATTGGTGCAAGTCGCGAAAAAAGCCAAAAAGAAAGTCATCCTTCATGTCGATTTGATTCAGGGACTGAAGACAGATTCTTATGGCTTTGAATACCTTGTGAGGGAAGTCAAACCGGATGGCATCGTTTCAACACGCAGCAATGTCATCGCATTGGCCAAGAAAAATAACTTGATGACAATTCAGCGGCTATTCTTGCTGGACAGCCAGGCGCTTGAACACAATATCAACTTGATCAATCAAGTGAAGCCGGACTATATCGAAATCTTGCCTGGAATCATTCCATCCGTTATCAAGGAAGTTTTCGATAAAACCGGCATTCCGGTAATTGCCGGCGGGTTGATCCGCACAAAAGAAGATATTTTATTGGCTTATGATGGTGGAGCCAAAGCAATTTCAACTTCTCAGCCCGAACTTTGGGAGTTATAAAACGTTGACAGCGTTTTCATGAACTGGTAACTTAGTATTTACAAGTTAAGAACTGTGTAGGAGAAATGGAGACCCACACTGGAACGAGCGCTTCTTATGGAGAAGTCGCTTGGTTCAGCGTGGGTCTTTTTATGTTTTCCTGATAATGGTTCAAAAAATACAAAGGGGTTCATCACAATGACGGAATTTGTAGCAGAATTGATCGGCACGATGATTTTAATTATTTTCGGTGCAGGTGTAGTAGCAGGCGTGGCATTAAAAGATTCCAAAGCTGAAAATGGCGGCTGGATCGTCGTTACGATTGCATGGGGATTGGCTGTAACGATGGGTGTTTATGCAGTCGGCAGTTTTTCAGGGGCACACTTAAATCCGGCCGTGACGCTTGGATTTGCAGCTGTAGGCGATTTTCCTTGGTCGCAAGTTCCCGTTTACATAGCCGCACAGATTTTGGGGGCGATCATCGGGGCAACGATTGTCTTTTTAAACTACTTGCCGCATTGGGAACGCACCAAAGATGCAGAAACGAAGCTTGGAGTATTTGCGACAATTCCAGCGGTCCGCCGGCCATTTTCGAATATGGTCAGCGAAATCATCGGCACAGCCGTATTGGTTATGGGCTTGCTGTTTATCGGTGCCAATGAATTCACGGAAGGCTTAAATCCGTTGATTGTCGGTGCATTGATTCTAGCAATCGGGCTGTCGCTTGGCGGCACGACGGGTTACGCCATCAATCCGGCGCGTGATCTCGGACCGCGTATCGCACACGCGTTATTGCCGATTCCCGGGAAAGGGAAATCGGACTGGTCATACGCCTGGGTACCGGTTATCGGACCCATCTTCGGCGGCGTTTACGGAGCGTTGTTCTATAAAGCATTGTTCACTGGTGCATACGGCTTGCCGTTTTGGATCATGAGCGCAATCTTGTTCCTGGTTTTATTCGGTGCAGCAAGTGTAGAATTGAAAAAAGAGCGGACCACCGCTGATAAATTAGAAGAGAAAATTGTTTCATAATCATTGGAGGAGATCGTTTTGAGTAAAGATTATATTTTATCCATAGACCAGGGCACAACCAGTTCGCGTGCCGTATTGCTGAACCACAAAGGTGAAATTTTTAAAACGGCCCAACAGGAATTTCAACAGTTTTTCCCGAAACCGGGTTGGGTAGAGCATGATGCCAATGAAATCTGGACGTCTGTTTTAGCTTGTATTGCAGAAGTATTGCGCAAATCGGACATCGACCCGAGCCAAATTGCCGGCATCGGAATTACGAATCAGCGCGAAACGACAGTCGTCTGGGACCGCAACACAGGCAAACCGATCTACAAAGCAATCGTCTGGCAGTCACGCCAAACAGACGGCATCTGCAACGACTTGAAAGAGCAGGGCTTAAACGAATTGTTCCGCAAAAAGACAGGCTTGCTGATTGATGCCTATTTCTCCGGGACGAAAGTGAAATGGATTCTGGACAATGTGGAAGGCGCACGCGAAAAAGCGGACAACGGCGATTTGATGTTCGGAACGATCGATTCGTGGCTTGTCTATAAACTGTCAGGCGGAAAAGCGCACGTCACGGATTACAGCAATGCATCCCGTACATTGATGTACAATATCTACGACTTGGAATGGGACCAGGAGCTTTTGGATATCCTGACAGTGCCGAAGAGCATGCTGCCTGAAGTCCGCCAGTCTTCTGAGGTCTATGCCAACACTGTTGATTATCATTTCTTCGGCCACCAAGTGCCGATCGCCGGCATCGCCGGTGACCAGCAGGCTGCACTTTTCGGCCAGGCATGCTTTGAAAAAGGCATGGCGAAAAACACATACGGCACAGGATGCTTTATGCTGATGAACACCGGTGAAGAAGGCGTCGTATCGGAGCACGGTTTATTGACGACATTGGCATGGGGCGTTGACGGCAAAGTGGAATACGCATTGGAAGGCAGTATTTTTGTTGCCGGTTCAGCGATCCAATGGCTGCGCGACGGATTGCAGGTCATCGAAAATGCGCCGGAAAGCGAAGACTACGCCATGCAAGTCGACTCAACTGAAGGCGTCTATATGGTTCCAGCCTTTGTGGGCCTTGGAACACCCTACTGGGATACCGATGCACGCGGTGCTGTTTTTGGCTTGACACGCGGCACGACGAAAGCACATTTCATCCGTGCGACGCTTGAGGCGCTCGCATACCAGACAAAAGACGTCGTAGATGTTATGATAGAAGATGCAGGGATCGAATTGAAGACCTTGCGCGTTGATGGCGGAGCGGTCGGCAATGATTTGCTGATGCAATTCCAAAGTGACATCCTGGATGTTCCAGTAGAACGTCCGGTGATCCAGGAAACGACAGCACTGGGTGCAGCTTACCTGGCAGGACTCGCAGTCGGTTTCTGGAAAGACAAAGAGGAGATCGCCCAGCAATGGCAGATCGATAAGACCTTTACACGCGACATGCCGACTGAACAAAGCGGAACGCTTTACGAAGGCTGGAAAAACGCGGTAACTGCAACACGTACTTTTAAACCAGTGAACTAACCTACAAGTTAATAAATGAGAGATATACGGCCGGAGACTATGAGAGACCAAGCCAGTTTTGCAGAAGAAATTCTGCAGCTGTGCCTTGATCTCTCTTTTTATATGGGAAAATGGTGATTCAAGCCGAGTGAGAACTGATTTTCCACACTGCTTCGAGTCACGCGAATCAGCTTAGCACTTTACAAAATAGGGTAGTGATGCAGTATCAGAAAGAATGAGATTCCACTATCAAGCATCAACATATTTTCTTTAACCTACACACAAAAAAGGAGCAGATCAACTTATGAAATTTTCAAGCTTGAATAGAAGCGAACGTTATGAACAAATGAAACAAGCGCAATTGGACGTCCTTGTTATTGGCGGCGGAATCACGGGTGCGGGCATCGCGCTTGATGCAGCTGTACGCGGCATGGACGTAGCGGTTGTGGAGATGCAGGATTTTGCAGCAGGAACAAGCAGCCGTTCCACTAAATTGGTTCACGGAGGCTTGCGTTACTTGAAGCAATTCGAAGTGAAGATGGTTGCTGAAGTCGGCAAAGAACGTGAAATCGTTTATGAAAATGGGCCACACGTGACAACTCCAGAATGGATGCTGTTGCCGTTCTATAAAGGCGGGACATTTGGGCCTTTGAGCACCAACGTCGGACTGCGCGTCTATGACTTTTTGGCAGGCGTGAAAAAAGGCGAACGCCGCAAAATGTTGAGCAAGGAAGAAACCTTGCGCCGCGAGCCTTTATTGAAGAAAAAAGATATTAAAGGCGGCGGCTATTACGTGGAATACAAAACCGACGATGCACGCCTGACAATGGAAGTCATGAAGAAAGCTGTTGAAAAAGGCGCGTTGGCGATGAACTATGCGAAAGTGAAAAGCTTCATCTACGATAATGGCAAAACAGTCGGCATCCAAGTGGAAGACCAAATTGATGGCACCATCCACGAATTGTACGCGAAGAAAATTGTCAATGCAGCAGGGCCATGGGTTGATACGCTGCGCGACAAAGACCATTCGAAATTCGGTAAAACACTTCAACTGACGAAAGGGATTCATTTGGTCTTTGACGGCCGTCGCTTCCCATTGAAACAGGCGATTTATTTTGACATGCCGGATGGCCGTATGGCGTTTGCGATTCCTCGCCAAGGCAAAGTCTATGTAGGGACAACAGATACGGTCTACAAACAGGATATTGCGCATCCAACGATGACGTTGGAAGACCGCAATTATGTTTTGAAAGCAATCGACTTCATGTTCCCGGAAGTGAATATTACAGAAGCGGATATTGAATCCAGCTGGGCTGGATTGCGACCGTTGATCCACGAAGAAGGCAAAGATCCTTCCGAGATTTCACGGAAGGATGAAATTTTCGTATCGGATTCAGGGTTGATTTCGATTGCAGGCGGCAAATTGACCGGCTACCGCAAAATGGGGGAAAGCATCGTCGACCTGGTTGCCGAACAATTGAAAAAAGAAGAAGGATCGAAGTATCCGAAGAGCTCGACTAAACACCTGCCGATTTCCGGCGGTGAAGTAGGCGGCTCAAAAGGATTTGAAACCTTTATGGCGGATCGTGTCCATCAAGCTGCAGACATGGGATTGACTCCTGACGCGATGCGGATGCTCGTAAACCGCTATGGTGCAAATGTCGATAAAGTACTGCGTTTCTATACGACTGGATTAGACGAGGCGGCACATGCTGGACTTGATCCGCTGGTCTACGCAATGCTGCGCTATTCCATGGAATACGAAGCCGCCTATAAGCCAATCGATTTCTTTATTCGCCGTACAGGTGCCTTGTACTTTAACATCCACTGGGTGCATGCGCATAAAGAAGCCGTTATCGCTTATATGGGCAAGACACTTGCCTGGACCGACGAACAAACGGCGGATTACCGCGCTGAATTGGAAGGCTTGCTTTACGAAGCCGTCCATCCGGTTGAAGTATCTTCTCAAAGCTTAAGCTAATGTTTATAAAATCCCATCTGCCCTCATTAAATTGAGAGCAGATGGGATTTTTTTCATATAAGCTTGGAAAATAAATCTTTAGGGTTTATAATTAATAAAAATATCTTATTATACATAATATTCAGACTATAAAACAATGGGATGGGGAATAGTCATGAAAAAAATTATCTGCCTTTTTACAATTTTGCTGTTGATGTTCACCGCGTCCATAGGTAATAGCACTAAAGCTTTTGCAGAAGCAGATCCGCAGCGGGTGATTGTAAAGTTTAAAGAAGGTGCGCAAACAGGAATCGCAGCGGCGAATGTGGCAGTTAGTGATGAAAATGGAGAAGTGGAGACCGCAGCATTTGAAGTGCCGGAAGGTGAATCCATGGAGAACTACATGGAAGAACTGGAAGAACGGGACGACATTGAATTTGTCGAGCCGGATTACCAGATTGAACTTGCCTATAAACGGAAGGACCCGGAACTGGCTACCCGGCAATACCATCATACACAAATTCAGACAGCTGCTGCATGGAAGCAAACCAAAGGCTCAAAAAAAGTGGTCGTAGCGGTGATCGATGACGGTATGGATGTGGCGCATCCGGAACTGAAAAAACAATTTGTCGCTCCTTACGATGCACTCAATAAGAAAAAAGGAACCGTCACTGCTGGGAAGCATGGCACACACGTAGCGGGCTTGATTGCCGCTTCAGCAGGCAATGGAATGTGGGGAGCGGGAGTAGCGCCTTCGACGAAGATCATGCCGATTGATGTTATTGACCAAAATGGCTATGGCTATACTTCCACCTTGATTCATGGCATCGAACATGCCATCAAAGCGAATGTCGACATCATCAATATGAGCTTGGGCTCGTATTATTACAGTGAAGCTTTGGATCAAGTAATCCAAAAAGCACATAAACGGGGCATCGTCATTGTGGCCGCCGCAGGAAATGAAGGAACGCGTAACGCCCATTATCCTTCTTCTTTAAATAATGTTATCTCAGTCGGTGCAGTGACCCGTACAGACGTCAGCGCTTTGTTTTCCAATAAAGGGCCGACCATCGATCTAACGGCGCCAGGAGTGGATGTCTATTCCACATTGCCTTCCAATCAATTCGGTCCATTAAGCGGAACTTCCATGGCAACGCCGATTGTTTCGGGTGTGGCAGCATTGATCAAAGCCAATCAACCATCCCTCAGCAATAAGGAAATCGAAAAGCGGTTGTTTTCTTCTTCGGATGATTTAGGGAAGGCAGGCAGAGATGATGTTTACGGGCATGGACGCGTCAATGCCAATAAAGCGTTAAAGAAATAAAATGCAGCTGCATGAGTCTTTCTTGAGGAAAGCCCCATGCAGCTTTTTTCTGTCAAACTTTAAAATGATGCTTTGGAAATGGGAAAGTCTGTTCCAAAAAGTGTATAATGATAGAATATTCAGAAATAAATTCGGCGGTGAAAATATGAAATTCGGAACACAAAAAAACTACTGGCAATTCATTGCGTTAAGCGGCGCAATTGCTGCGCTCGTTTATATTTCCCACGTGGTCATGGGCGGCGTATTATGGGTTGGCTATAGCCATGTAAAACAGACAATCAGCGAACTGACAGGAAACGGTGCACCCGATGCAGAAATGTTAAGGATCTTTACACTGGGCTATGGCATTCTGGCAGTTCTTTTCTCAATTGCGCTTTATGTGCTTTTCCGTAAATACAAAGTGGACGCAATCGCCCGATTTGGCGCCCTTCTGCTGCTGACTATGCATACGGCTTCGCTGGTGGGTTATGGTTTATTTCCGTTGGAGCAAGGAGGGGAAGTACTGACCTTCGGGAATTTTATGCATTTGGCCATTACAGCCATCGTTGTGATTGCGACGGTGGGTGCATTGTTTGCCATCGGCTACGGCCTCTGGCTCACTAAGAATTTCAAGGGGATCGGGGTATTTACACTGGTCTGTGCCGTCGTAATTGTTTTAGCGGGAATTGCGACTCCGATTGTGTTGAACTATGATCTGCCCTATGCCGGGCTGGTTGAACGTGTGACCGTGTTCACTCTTCAGTTATGGACTTTCGTGCTGTCGCTTTACCTCTACCGGCTGCCGAAAATCATCGATATGGAAGTGAAGAGGATGGGGCTTGTGGAAGTTTACAAAGAACCATGAAAATGCCGGATCAGGAAATATCCTGTCCGGCATTTTGAGGCTTATTGAACTTTTTCCGCTGCTGGAGCTGAACGGTCTTTAAAGATGAATTTCTTGCTGAAGATGTAATTCGCGACCAACACAATCACATTGGCCAGGATTTTTGATATGGTGCCATTGATGCTCAACAACCCGACTAAAACCATCATGGTGCCCAGATCCATAAAAAACGACAAGACACGGAACCCGAAAAACGAACCCATTTCAGCAAAGCGGTCGCGCCAAGTGTTAGTGACGCTTTTGAAGACAAAACGCTTGTTGACGACGTAAGCGAAAACGACGGCGAATACCCAGGCAATCGTGGTTGAAATGCGGTAATCGAGGTGGAACAGCTCTTCACAAATCCAATAGACGACGATATTGACGACAGTGGTCCAGCCACCCATGATGAGGTACATAAGGATGCTGCGCCAATCTTTGGTTAAAATTTTTTTCATTGAAATCTCCGTTCTTTCTACTGATGTGATGAAGGTTCAACAACCCACGGAAGTTTTTATTAGCTGAATCTTAGTTTGCGGATCTGCAGGAAAACGGCTCCGAGAAAACTGATGATGGAAATGAATAAACCAGCCGTGAATCCTTCCGGTTTATATCTTAACGCAATTGCGTGCTCACCGGAAGGGGCAAGTATTCCGGTATAGGCTGAATGGACAGGGAACGTATCGACCGGTTGCCCGTCGATATTTGCTTTCCAGCCTGGTGAATAGGGAATGGATAAAAATAAAACCGCATCCAGCTCTGCCGAATAACGGCCATTGACGTAATTATTGCCGTAATCGATGTCCTGCAAGCTGCTGTTCTGATAATCCCGTATGATTTCTTCATAAGTTTCATAATCGGCAGCAGTCACCTGGATATCCTTGATTAAAAATTCGCCAGGTTGGATGGTCAATGAAATGGCTTCCGTTTCCGAGTCCATTCCGAAACGGAACAGCACTTGATTTTTTGCATCTGTATACGTGTATTGGTCAACTTCGTAGCGGTTGTTCCGCATATTCTTTTGGAGAACATAACTGGCGCCAAGGTTGCTGGCAGCCCTGATTGTTAATCCTTCATTTTCTGTATAAGGAAAGACATCCGCATAAACAGTCAGTTCGGAAAGCGTGTGGTCTTGGATAGGGATGGTTAGTTCAATGGGGGTGTCAGACTCCACCCAGACGCCATCGGCCCGGGTCTCCACCTGCGTCTCATCGTCAAAAACAGCGTCTGCCAAAGAGCTGATAGTCTGAGAAGCGGTAGAGTCGTCTGAGTCCAGTTCCGAGGTATTGAAAACATCATCCGGCAGTACGGCATTTCTCAGCAGCCGTTCATCGAGCAGGGGATCCCTTGTGTCATCCACTGCAGAAATCGGCATAGCTGTTTTGTATAAAAAACCGATAGGCAAGGAGAACCGGTTTTCCTCGATGACAATATTTTCATTTTCGTAAATGGTTTCGTAGCCGTAAAGATTATAGGGTTCAGCAAAAGAAATCGTGTATTTATTAGTTAGCAGGGTATTCAGGAACGTGTTGGTTGGAAAGCCGTTGACCACATTCAATCTTCGCGTTCCTGCAGCTGCCAAATAGTCCATCTCGAACTTCTGCAAGTTCCATTTGGCTAGGGATTGATAGGTAAGGTATGACCTGTACCCATAGCTCATGGAGGCGTTATAGCCGGATACGCCGGGATAATTGATGTTGATTCGATAAAAGTCTTTGTCCTGTTCAAGTTGTGCAAGCCCCTCTTTGATGGCTTCGTTATCAAAATGATTTTTGTAATCGTCTTTGCTCATGAGCGACAACACGCCCCAAACCCCTTTATGGGTTTCTTCAAGTTCCTCTCCTTCGGATTTCATAATCAGATCGGTCACCAAACTGTATGGAAGCAACAAACTATAGAGCAGGATCGCCAGCGCTGCAAATGAAAAAACGGGGACTTTCAATCGTCTATTCGAAACGAATTGCCCCGCTATAAATAGAATTGCAAAAGCTAAAGGCATGAATTTGATGAAGGTATCGTAATGGGTAAACGGATTTTTATCAAGCCAAAGGTAGATTAATAGTGAACAAAAAATGAGCACGATGCTGTTTTTAGCTTGTTTAAAGTTCATTTCATTTAAAGCGACGGCTGAAAGCATGATGAAAAAAAGGTTGAAGACAAACAATGCCCTGAATTCATCCGGCGTACTAAAACTGCCCAGCAGCGAATTGAGTTGCTGGACCATCAACATGAAAATGAGCAGAACCCCTGCAAATCCCAAAATCAGAAAACGTTTTTTGAAGCCGTTGATGAAAAAAAGAGGGAGTGCCAGAAGAACGACAAAATTGATGCCGCCTTGCCACAGCAGTTTTTGGATCACTTCATTGAAAGTCAATAAAGCATCTTCGATTGGCTGTCCTGCCCGGTAGAAGGCGTTGGACTGAAATAAGCTGTATACAGATGGCAACAGAATGACCATAGCGGTTCCGAGTGCCAGTAAATAGAGCGTAGCTAATCGAAAGTGGAAAAAAAGAAATGCCTTCACAGTCTTTTCAGAATGGCTGGCAACAAAATAACGGACCCCGCTGTAGAAAAAAAGGCCAAGCGTAATCATGAAGAGAAAATAGAAATTGCTGATGCTCGCAAAGAACAAAGCAACAAAGAGCAGTGCCGGTTTGTTGGCGGATAAAAACCGCTCGAATCCCAAAAGAATGAACGGAAAGTAGACCGTCGCGTTCAAGAAAAAATAATGGGTATAGAAGTGATCGAAATTGAACAATGCAAAACTATTGGCAATCCCTCCTATCAAAGCGATGTTTTTATTGACGCCCAGTTTCTTCAGTAAAAGATAGGTTCCTAAACTGATGAGGAAAATTTTGAAGACGGCCATAGGAATAAAGGAAATGGGGAACCAGGCTTTAGGAAACAGCAGCAAGGGCCAGATGAAAATATCGCCCAGCATGTAATAGCCGAAGTCATTCCAAAAGCTGCCGCCAGGACCGTAATTCCAGGACCAAAAAGGCATTTCCCCGCTTCTGGCAAGGTCGTGGAACAAGTTGAAGAAGTGGATGTATTGATTAAAAGGGTCGCCGCCTAATGAAATGTAGAGAAAGCCACTGGCAGGAATCCGAAAAAAAATAAGACTGCCCATGAACAGGACCAGGAGTGTTAAGATAATCAGCTGATAGTCGATTCTTTTTGCCATTCTTGGAACACCTCGATTAAAAATATAGCGGGTACAAAGTGCCATCAGGCATTTCTTCCAATATACAGGAGTCTGAGTAATTTATCGATAAAGTTTATTGAAAATTCAATATACTTATCTAAAAAGAGTGAATTTATGGTATTGGGCAGGCTTAAGAAATAAAGTTGAAATTATATAGGCTTCTCTTTACATATTCTGCTGCGATAATGGGTAAAGAAGTATATTGAACGGCAACTGTGTGGTTGCCAAGCTGAAACTGGAGGATGAGCAGATGAGAAAAATGAACCGGGGAATGATAACCTCATTAGGAGCAATCGGAGTGGCGCAGGCTTTAAAGATCGTCACGCATAAATCGGTGACAGGACAATGGGATTGGAAGCAGGCCTTTACAACAGGCGGCATGCCAAGTTCCCACTCAGCCGGTGTATCGGCACTGGCTTCATACGTAGCTGCCAATAAAGGAGCGCGTCATACAGAAACGGCATTGGCCATCGTATTCGGCGTTATCGTCATGTACGATGCACAAGGCATCCGCCGCCATACCGGCGAGATTGCGCATTTGGTCAATGACTTGGAAGACAGCTTCGTGAAATTTTCTGGAGAGTTCCCAAGCTTTGAGTTTGTGGAACGTGAAAAGGAATTGAAGGAATTGCTTGGCCATCAGCCAGTTGAAGTATTAGCAGGCGCTGCTTTTGGGACCGTCCTGGGACTGGTTTCCGCAGCTATTGAAAACCGTGAACGTGAAATCGAAGAACAAGAAGAACGTTCCAAAAAACGTCTGCCCCACAACGGACGCAGCCGCCGATTGACACGATCCCATTAAAAAATGCAGCCATTCCTTTGGGAAATGGCTGTTTTTTTGTTTATTCGAGCAGAAAAATCGACAAGCGCACCTCAACTGGCTGGGAGCGCACCTCGCGGCGGGACAAGCGCACCTCAAACGGCCAAGAGCGCACCTCACAACCCGGCAAGCGCACCTCAAACGCCCAACACCTTTCCTCGTCATCAAACGCCACAATTGTAAAGCGCAGATTAAGAGTTTCTAAAGACTCCGGATAAGGGGATTACGGTGATTGGCAAATGGTATAAGCTGAGTGTAGCGCCTAATCATTTTGAAGGAGGAAGATCATTTGAAAACTTCGTTTTTGAAAATGTCTGTTCCTGTATTCGCCCTTGGATTTGTTTTGACGACGCAAGTGGACACGCAAGCATACGTGGCAACAAACGCGCCAGCATCTGAAAAACAAAAACTGGCCTACGAACCGGGTGCAGGAGTTTTGGAAAGGTTAGGCCCCTACGAACAACAGCTAGCCGAATTGGAAGCAGACCTTCAGGCATTGATTGAAGAACTGGATGACGAAGAAGCCATCAGCTTTGAACAATATCAAGACTACCAGTCCACATTGGATGGCCTGATTCATGAATTAAACACAGTGTCTCAAGAGATAGAAGAAGCATCTCCAGCCATAAACGCAAACTTCAAAGAACTGTTGCAGCTTCAAGAGCAAATCCATGGGATTGATGTGCAATAACACTTGACTCAATGAAAACAGAGAAAGCGCAATTGTCATGACGGCAATTGCGCTTTCTCTTCTTCTCTATGTTCCTAAAAAATAGTATTTTACTAATTCGATTATACTGACTGGACAATCTCCAGCATACTGTCTATTTAAGAATATTTTACATTTCGATGGTTTTAGTGGATGTAAATCTGATATTTATGATAATATTACCTTCTGAATAGATAGATTTATTACAAATGCGAAGACTTTATTACATCTTGCAACCCTGAGTAGTTGTTTGACGTTATAAGGTTTATAATGGAAGAAATTAAGGGGATTTTTGCTAGTCCATCAGGAGGTACAATTCATGCAAAGAAGAAGCAGAAAGCAGAAAAAGCGCAGCTTTGTTTACGCAACCGTATTGATATTGACATTACTTGGTGTCGGAATCGGTTCAGCACAGTTTTTGGGGGATGAGCCGGAACAAGCAGAGCCGCCGAAACAAGAGCAACCGGAAAAAGAGACACAACAAGCGGCACCTGAGGTAAAAGAAGAACCTAAGGAAGAACCTAAGGAAGAACCGAAAGAAGAAGCCGAAGTAGAACCGAAAATCGAACCCGGTACAGTGGAAAAGGTAGAAGAACCTGAAGAAACAGTGCCAGCAGAAGAACCGGTTGAAGGCAAAGTCACCAAGGTGGAAAATGTTGTTCCGCCTTCTGAGCAACCTGAAAAAGTAGAACCGAAGAAAAAAGAAAAAACAGCGATCATCAAAGAATCTCAGCAAAAAGTCTATACGGTTTTGACTGAAGGCGGACAAGGATCCGGATTCTTGTTTTCAAACACAGGTATGGTTGTCACGAATGCCCATGCTGTTGCAGGATTCACTGATGTAGTGGTCCGCAATATCAATGGACAAGATCACCCGGGTACGGTTGTCGGCATTTCTGGTGAATCCGATATCGCATTGATCCACGTGGAAGCATTCGAAGGCATTGTGCCCTTGGAAGTGGAAATGGGAGCAACTGATGTGGGAACTGAAGTCATAGCACTTGGAAGCCCGGCAGGTTTAGAAAATACGGCATCCATCGGTTATTTGACTGGAGTGGACCGTGACTTCTATCAGGAATTCACTTACGAAGATATCTATCAAATTGATGCTAAAATTGCGCCTGGCAGCAGCGGCGGCCCATTAGTCGATGCGACAACAGGAAAAGTGATCGGCATCAACTCGTTGGTGATTGAAGAAGGCGATTCGATCGGTTTCTCTATTCCGATGTATTCAATGTACGACCAATTATCGCAATGGGTTGCGTCGCCAATGGCTGTAGAAGATGTTGCGGCAATGTTTAAGGCGTATGACGACTTCAGCGGCTACGAAGACGAAGATTATGAATACGATGTTGACTTGGAAATGAAATTCGATGAAACCAACTTAAGCGAGTTCATCGGCGATTTCCGTTATTATTACGAAACGGCATTGAAAGAAGAAGATTTCTTCTATGTGCAGAACCTTCTTGTCTACCAAAGTGATATCTACAACGGCATTGCTGAATACATCACCGATATCTCTGGACAGGGAAGAGAGTTCAACTTTACGAAGCTGGACATCTCAGGCATTGAAATCTTTGAGGATCATGCCCTCGTGCATACAGAAGAAGCATTCGACTTTAAAGATACAGCTGGTGTCTGGTCTGTACAGGAACGCAGCAAAACCTACACCATTGTAATGGATGAGTATGGATTCTATTATGTATCGGATATTGTTAACAAAGAGTAAGGGAAATAGTAAAGCTAAAGTTGTTCGTTTGAATCCTGGGATTCGAATGAGCAACTTTTTTTATTTGAAATAAAGCAAAAAGTCTCATGTTTAGGTGGCGAATAGAAGTTTTTGAAGTATAATAGTAATGGAATCAATTAACTAAAAATTCTAATTTATAAAAAACTTTTAAAAGAGGGATGTATATGACGGTACTTGTCACAGGGGGAGCAGGATTTATCGGCAGCCATGCCACGGTAGAACTGCTTGAGAATGGCTATAAAGTGGTAGTGGTGGATAATCTGTCAAACAGCCAGAAAGCAGCCATTGACCGCATAAAAGAAATGACCGGTAAAGATTTTGCATTCCATCAAGTGGATTTATTGGATTCACAGGCCTTGGACGATATTTTTTCCACGTATGACATTTCAGCAGTTATGCATTTTGCCGGATATAAAGCTGTCGGACAATCGGTTGAAATGCCCCTCAGCTATTACCACAATAATATTAGCGGTACATTAACGTTATGCGAAATGATGCTGAAGCATAACGTCCAGAAGTTGGTCTTCAGTTCGTCCGCCACTGTTTACGGTCTTCCGGAGCGTGTTCCGATTGAAGAGTCGTTTTCGTTATCTGCAACCAACCCTTATGGACGGACGAAGCTGATGATTGAAGAAATACTGCGCGATCTTGCTCTATCCAATCCTTCAATCCGTATTGCGATTCTTCGCTACTTCAATCCAATCGGAGCTCATCCAAGCGGAAAGCTGGGAGAAGATCCACGAGGAATTCCCAACAACCTGATTCCTTACATTACGCAGGTGGCAATCGGCAAACAGCCGGAACTGAAGATATTCGGCGGAGATTATGAGACAAACGACGGAACCGGTGTCCGTGATTATATCCATGTGATGGATTTGGTGAAGGGGCACATTAAGGCGCTGGAGTATCTGGAAAAGCACGAAGGAGTAGAAACGTTCAACCTTGGTACTGGAACAGGCTACAGCGTATTGGAGATCGTCAATAGTTTTAATGATGTAACGGGAAAACAGATTCCTTACCAAATAACCGATAGAAGACCCGGAGACATTGGGGTCTGCTATGCCAATCCGGAAAAAGCCAAAAAGCTGTTGGGGTGGCAGGCAGAAAAAAGTTTGAAGGAGATGTGCAGGGATTCCTGGAACTGGCAGGTCCAAAATCCTGACGGCTTCACGCAATAGGCGATAATTTATACGCAAGCTGCAGAGGAGAAGAATTATGTTCGATATTTATAAAGAAATGTGGAGAAAAAGAGGAATGATCCAGTCTCTTTCCATTCAGGAAATCAAAAGAGAATACGCAGGCACGCTATTGGGCTTTGTCTGGGGACTCGTCAACCCCCTGATGCGCATTGCGGTCTTCTGGTTTGTTTTCAGTATTGGAGCGAGAGCTGGTGGTCCGGTAGATGGTGCTCCTTTTTTTGCTTGGCTGGCGATTGGAATGGTGGCTTGGTTTCTCCTGAATGATGGATTCCGGCTTACGCAGAAATCATTTCGCAGCAAGAGATCGATCATCAAAAATACGCCTTTTCCCATCGCTATTCTTCCGGCCGTACAGATTCTATTTTCGTATTACATCCATTTGATCCTATTGGCAGTGATATTCGTGTTGATGGCTTTATCGCTTCAGACAGTTTCGCTCTATAACTTCCAGTTGATTTATTACGACTTTGCGGCTGTCATGCTGCTTTTGGGAATCGGTTCGGTGACTGCTCCATTGGTAGCTGTAAGCAAGGATTTCGGGCGTTTTCTCGACACCATCCTGGTTTTCCTTTTTTGGATGACACCTATTTTTTGGTCAGCGGACAATTTGGGCATGTATGAGTGGATCATCAAAATCAACCCTTTCCACTACATTGTCCAAGGCTACAGGGATTCCTTTTTCTATGACATCGGGTTTTGGGAGCAGCCGTTGTATACTTTATACTTTTGGATTTTGGTTCTCATCTTCTTCCTGCTCGGAAATTACTTGCATAAACGGATGAAGCCGATTTTCCTGGATACCTTGTAATATTTATTCCTGAAAGGCGGATCGTGATGGATGTAGCAGTCAGCGTCAAAGAACTCACAAAAAAATACAGTCTCTATAAGGATCCGTGGGGTCCTATTAAAGAAGTGGTGACACGCAAAAAGCTGCATAAGGATTTTTATGCGCTTCTTGGCGTCTCGCTCGATTTCCCGAAGGGGGAGTCGATTGGGATCCTGGGCAAGAATGGCTCCGGAAAATCGACTTTGCTGAAAATCATTACGGGCATTACCGAACCGACTTCAGGGCAAGTGGATGTTCATGGCTCCATCGTGTTTTTGGACGTCAGTTCTGGAATCGATTCGGAATTGAGCGGTTACGATAACATTTTCATGAAAGGTACATTGTTGGGCTATACGAGACAGGAAATGCTGGCGAAAATCGATGACATCATCGAATTTTCTGAGCTTGGGGAATTTATCGGGCAGCCTGTCAAAAATTATTCTTCAGGAATGAAGGCCAAACTTGGCTTTGCCATTTCAGTAAATGTCGATCCGGATATTCTGATTGTCGATGAAGCACTGGCCGTGGGAGATTCAGCCTTTCAAAGAAAATGCATGAACAAAATGAATGATTTCAAGCTTCAGGGGAAAACCATCATCTTTGTCAGCCATGATAATCGCGCGGTCGAATCATTTTGTTCGAAAGCAGCGTGGATTCACCAAGGAGAACTTATTACATACGGCGACTCTAAGTTTGTCGGTTCCATGTACGCAGAATTTATGGGAGGCCTCAAGCCTATTGAAGCGATACAGGCCGAAATTCAGTATGAACACGCGATTGAAGAATGCACCTACGGATTAACAGAAGATGGCTTCAGCCTACAAGTGAAAGGCTACGTCCGGAATCGGCAAGGACTTGATGTCCAAGAGCATTTTCAATTGGCTATCCGGGATAATCGAACTGGAGAAACTGCTGTGAAAAAGCTGCAGCCGGCGGGCAAAGAATTCACGGTCAGCTTTACTGATCAAGAATTTCCTTTGTTTTTCAAGCCAGGCAAATACAGTTTTTGGCTCCGCGAAAAAAGACCAGATGAAAAAGTAGTGCAGTTTTCCATTTGGGAAGGAAAAGCGGTCCTTCGTGAACTGCCTTCAACAGGTACTGGCCGATTCTCCTACCAGTTTGCTGTGCGGCAAAACAGCCTGGAATTGGCCATCGAAAATCTTATGAAAGTCGAGCAGCAGGTCAACAAAATGTGGGTGGAAGACGAAGTGCTCCATATTGAAGGCGTTGCTTTCGTAAGAGGCTATGAAACCAGGTCTTCAGACGCTGTCTCGATGGTTTTTTATTTAACAGAACTGTCCAGTTTTAAACGGTTTGCATTTCCGGTCAGCATCAGCGAGACGGAAGAAATTACAGAAAACCCATCTTACAATCCACAGGGAAAGGTTTATAATTATTCGCGATTCAAAATCGCTATCGACCTTGCAGGCTTGGAGCCGGGTAAATATGAAAGCCACTTAAGCTACAAAATGACGAATCGTCCGCACCACGATCTGCTGAATCTGGTCTGGGCATCCAAAGCGCAGGAATACCCGGCTGACCCTTATGCTGCGGAGTCCTATACAGTAGAAGTCCAAACCGCCAGCAAATACTTGCGGCTCGAAAAGAAACCGGCAAACGGTGTGTCTGCCGAACGTTAATCTATTCACAAGGGGTAATCATATGGAACGTAGAAATATCGTTTTTTTAATCAATGAATTCAATGATCACGGAGGCGCTCAACGCGTGGCTTCTATTTTGACGAAGGAATTTATGGAGGATGGGCATCATGTCTCCATCCTGAGTGTCAACCAACAGAAAAATGCGCCAAGCTATTTTTCGGATGAAGTTCCTGTCACCATAATCCATAAAGACAACTACCGGCCGCCTGCGGCAATCGAGCTTTCCTCGAACCTGAAACAGCGGCGGTTCGTTAAACTATCGAAAGAATTGAAGCGGCGTTACCGGCTTCAAAAGCAGCGGAATGAAGTGAAGAAGTTTTTTGAAGCCTTTGGTGAAGAAGAGGTATTTGTGATTGCCATTCAAGTGTATGGCATGCAATGGCTTCAGCCGGTGCTTTACAAACGAAACATCAAAGTGATCGGCCAAAGCCATGAAAGTGTGGCAGCAGCGCAAAGCTCCAAGCGCTACAAACGGATTTTGACGTATTACCGCCAAGTATCCAAATTCCTATTGTTGACACAAAAAGATGCCGATCATTTTGAAGAAGCAGGCTTTACGAATACTGGAGTGATGTACAACCCCTCTCCGTTCCGCCAATTCACCTCCCCGGAAATTTTGTATCAGCATAAAAAAATCGTTTCCTCAGGAAGGCTGGTCGCAGGCAAAGGATTTGATGTATTGATCGAATCGTTTGCCGGAGTGGCGGGTGCAATTCCAGATTGGACATTGCATATTTACGGAGAAGGGCCTGCCGAAGAATCCCTGAAAAACCTCATCCGTATATTCGAGTTAGAAGACCGGGTCTTTTTGGAAGGGCAGACGGAAGACATTGAAACATCTTTAAGAGAAGCCAGTTTTTTCGTGCTGTCATCAAAAGCAGAAGGGCTTCCCATGTCGTTGATTGAAGCGCAGTCCTGTGCATTGCCATGCATCTCTACAGATTGCGCGCCGGGCATCCGTGAAATTTTGAACGAGTATGAAGACAGTCTGATTGCGCCAGTGGGAGATGTCCATGTACTGGGGCGGCATATCAAGCGCCTTGCCGACAATCCGGAACTGTTTTATGCCTATAGCCGGAATGCTTTTGAAAATAGCCGGAAGTTTGATAAGCAAGTCATCAAGCAGCAATGGTATGAACTTTTTGACGAGTTGGGAGGCCGAGGGAATGGTCAATGATCACCAAATGACAACACGGCCGAAGCTTTCTGTCGTCGTGATTGCTTTCAATAATGAACTGTACATCGAAGAAGCCTTACAGTCCTTGCAGGAACAGAGCTATAAGGACTTTGAAGTGGTGGTGGTCAACGATTTTTCAAGCGATCGGACAGGGGAACTGATCGATCGTTTCGTAGAAAACAAACCCAACTTTAAAGCCATCCATCTGCCTGAAAACAGTGGAGGCTGCAGCACGCCGAGAAATACCGGAATTACCAACTCAACAGGTGAGTACCTGATGTTTCTGGACGGGGACGATTGGTACACCGTAACAGCTTGTGAAAAAATGGTCGAAGCAATCGAGCGGACCGATTCGGATTTCGTGGCGGGACAAGTAATCCGTACGAATAATTACGAAATCTGGTACCACAAACAATTGTATTCAACGGAACGCATCAATTTGAATATCCGCGAATTCATGGGAATGTTGTTTGACAGTCTGTCTGTTAATAAAATCTACAAACGTCCGTTTCTGGATGCCCATCAATTAAGATTTCCTGAAGGCATTCATTATGAGGATATTGTCTTTACCGGAAAAGCTTATTTTCTTGCAGAGTCTTTCAGCATCATTCCCGAACCGGTCTATTATTGGCGAGTGGTGGAAAACAGCGACGTCAAATCCATCACCAACCGGCGCTTTGAATTTGAAAACTTTGAGAACCGCATAATCGCACACCGGTACTTTGATCAATTTTTAAGAGAAAGCGGTGCGGTGCTTTACCAAAAAGAAAAAAACAATAAGTTCCTCCGTCATGATCTGAAGCTATACACAAACGACTACCTTCTGTTCGATGAGGAGTATAAAGACAAGTTCCATGCACTGATTTATGATTACCTGCATGAAACGATGGATGAATATGCTTTTCTGAATTTAGCGGAAAAAGACCGGATTCTCTATTACTTGCTGTATATCGGAGACCGTGCAGGATTTGATGATTACATTGCTTACATCAATGGCGTCGCAACAACTGCCAACCGGATTTATGCGATCGGCAGCCAGTATTATTTTAAAGCGTCGAAAGATGTACGGAATCACGAAAAATTCTTGAAGCTTCAACAGCCGGAAATTGCTTACCGTATTTCCGACATACAGTTGGATGAAGAACGATTTTCATTTCATGCACAGGTCGATGTCAATTCGATTGACAGTGATGAAATCACATCCTTCTGGGTACTTCGAAATCGTCAGACAGGCGCTACATTGGTGTCGGAAAAATCCGGTGACGGCACGATCACTTTCCATGTGAAAAATATGGCGGAAGGCAATTATTACCTTTCTTTATTCGTCAACCATATGGGCAACCTTCATAGAGTATTAGTGAAAAAATCGGAAATTGCTGACTTGCCGAATATCGAAATCAGGGAAGGAGACCTGTCAAAAAGCATCTATATCAACCAAAAGAACTCCTTTTCAATCCGGGTTCAGCCGGTGAAAAGAGTGGACCAGGTCAAGTGGAAGCTTAAGCAAAGGAGAACAGCCCAATCCGCCAAGAAGTCCGGGAATGCCGAATCGGCTTTCCAGAAATGGGCCAAACGCTGGATTCCACGATTGCCGGTCCGTTCAAATTGGGTTTTGTTTGAAAGCCATATGGGCAAGCAATACAGCGACAGCCCTAAGTATCTGTATGAGGAGTTACTGGAATCGGGAAGAAAGTATAAATATATCTGGTCGTTTCAGGATCCGGAAACAGTGGAAGTGCCAGGGCCAGCAGTAAAAGTGAAGAGAAACAGCCTGAAGCACCTTTATTACCTGAACCGCGCAAAATTCTGGGTAGACAATCAAGGGCTGGCGCATCTGGCAGACAAGAAAGAAAATCAGGTCTATATTCAGACATGGCACGGCACACCGCTGAAACGGATGGGCTATGACCAAAAGAAATTGCCGTCCAATGAAGAATTGGCCCGATTGAAAAAACAGACCGATGCATGGGATTACTTGGTGTCCCCTAACCGGTACACCAGTAAAGTCCTGAAAAGAGGTTTCAGGTATGGCGGCGAAATTTTGGAAACGGGCTATCCGAGAAACGATTTGCTGATCAGCCGGCCACCGGAAATCAAAGAAAAAGCGCGTATGCAACTGGGCATTCCTTCTGGCAAACAGATCATCCTTTTTGCTCCGACATTCAGGGATTGGGACCCGAATTCGTTCCAACGGGTGTTGGATGATGTCCAATACCTAAGCAAAGAAGTCGGCGACAATACAGTGCTTGTCCTAAGGCTCCACTATCTGCTGTCGGATAAGATTTCCCAATTCGAATTGCCGCCGAATATCGTGGATGCATCCAATTACCAGGACATTCAAGAGTTGTACCTGCTTGCGGATATGCTGATTACCGATTATTCATCTGTCATGTTCGACTATGCATTGCTGAAACGGCCGATTCTGCTGTACTGCTACGATCTCGATGAATACATCACACGGCGTGGCATGTATTTTGACTTTGCCGAAAAAGCACCGGGTCCGGTCTGCAAAACCATAGAAGAGCTGCTTGAATACATTAAAGAGCCAGAGAAGTTGGCTGGGTATGAAGACAGTCTGGAGCGGTTTGTCGAAGAGTTTGGAAGCCTGGAAGATGGCAAAGCTTCCGCAAAAGTGATTGAAACAGTTTTCGGCCAAAAATAAAGGGGGAAAGTGTATGGCAATTCTTGTTTCTGTCGTTATTCCGGTATATAACGCAATTCCATATTTGGAAGCTTGTCTCGAATCGGTTGCCATGCAAACTTATAAGAATTTAGAGGTCGTAGCCATCAATGATGGTTCAACGGATGCGAGTGAAGAAATACTTCAGCGATATGCCCGAAATGACCAGCGCTTCAAGGTTTACTCACAAGACAATCATGGATTGGGGTACACCCGCAACCGTGGTGTTTCCTTATGCCAGGGCAGCTACGTGTTCTTCTTGGATTCGGATGATATCCTTCCGCCAAAAGCAATCAGCTCTTTGGTGGAAGCAGCAGAAAAAAGCGATGCGGATTATGCGGTGGGCAAAGTGATCCGGTTTGACAAAGAGCGGCAATATGCCCCTCCCCGCCATGTGGAATTCGGGTTGTATAAGGAAAAGGCAGTGACGACGCTGCAGGAAAGTCCAGAGCTTATGCAGGACAGCATTGCCTGCAATAAACTATGGAAAAAAGAATTGTTTACAGAGCATCAGTTGGCTTTCACAGAAGGCAAATACTATGAAGATTTATCACTCACATTAAAAGCGGCCGTGCTGGCAAAAAAAATTCAGGTTCTGGACGAGTTGGTCTACCAATGGCGCGTTCGGGAAGAAGAGTTTATGCCTTCGATTACACAACAACAGATGAAGCTGGAGAATACAGCTCACCGGCTGGAAGCACTGGCAGAAAATCGGGAGTGGCTAATCCTGACAAACAGGCCGCAGCAAATCATCGATGAACACGATCTAAAAAGCCTGCTGGATGTCATCCGGCTCCATGTTCTGAAGTATGCGTTGATTGCCGAAGAGGAAAAGGCGCAATGGAAAGAGCTGGTTTATTCTTTTTTGAAGGGCATCCCAGCAAGCATTGCAGAAAAGTTGCCGGATAAGGAAAAGCTGTTGTACCAATTGATGATGGCAGAAAAAGTAGAGGATTTGATGAGGCTGTCACAGCTGCTGACGGATACCGAGAAGTCACCGGTTGTCAGACAGGAACCTAACCGCTTTGTCTTTGAGGGAACTGAAGAGGAATATGAAGTCACGAAATTCAATAAACCAAAGGTGATCGTGGAACGCGTTGACACGCGAAATGGCAATTGGCAGCTTTCCGGAAAAATATGGATACCTAAAGCCTCACGCCCGCTTACAGGAAGCTTGTATGCCAGAGACCGAAAAGGGGACAGGGAATTGCCTGTAGCCAAGTTCAATCTGGATCAGCCGACTGAAGGCAGCATGTATCCTTTTGAAGAACAGGCTTTTACTCTCAATCTGGACGCCTCACCACTGATAGAGGCTGGAAAAGACACGACTTATGATTTCTATTTCAAGCTGGACGATTTTCCTCGTTCCCCGAAAACCCGGGTCAGGCTTTATTCAGCAGCCGATCCTGGTCAGGCCCGTAAGGCAGGGCGACAGAGAATATTCCTGTACCGGACCAACTATGGCAATTTGAGCTCCACCATATCAAAACCCCAGCGCTTAAAATCTTTGATCAAAAAGGTTTTGCCTGTGGGCAAAGGATAAAAAAGCACTTCCTGTTGAACTGTTCTCCGTTGTTGGTTATTGCCAGCATTCGAAGAGACGTTCAGTTTAGGAAGTGCTTTTATTTGAGTGAACCAATTCTTTCTATGGTTCTTATCGATCGTAATTTACATTGTAAGCTTCTCTGGTGACAGGCGGAGTTTTGCTGTCTACCGGAGTCGGCTCTAAATATTTTATTTTCCCGGTAAAATACCGGGTAAGACGGCTTTGGTAAAGCATAAAGGCAACGCCGATGCATGCCGAAATTGTAAGAAATGCCATCACGCCTACATAAGTGAAAAAGTTTTCGCCAAAGGTTAACGACAGTTTCACAAAATAGGGAAGAAAAATCATATGTGTTAAATAGATGAAGAACGAAAAATTGCTGATCATTACCAATGTTTGGTTATTAAAGTTGAATTTTCGGATCAATGCCACTAAAAGAAAGAAGACGCTGACTGAATACAAAAGCATATCGTACCGCTCACTCGAAATTCGTGTATAATCCATTTCGGTGTAATTGTACATGATTATTCCAAAACTGCTGATCGTCAGCAAGACAGGTACCCATAATTTTTGAGTTAAAAATGTGATAAGTTGTTCATAGTATTGGCCAATATAAAATGCGACAATAAAATAGAACAGCCACATAAAGATATGGGTTTTGTACCAAAGTGGATAATCAGTCAAAATGAAATTTTGATATGCATCAATGTGCACATAACAATATACGTGTGCAAAAGAGATGGCAAATGAAATGAGGATCGGTCCAATAGGATTGACGCGGGCCAAATATTTTCCGATCAGCCAATGAAGGATATAAAATTGAAAAATTACTATAACGAAGAACCCGTACCATTGGCCCAAAACAATTTTTTGGAATGCAACTTCCATGAATGAAAGCAAGTCTTTATCAGAGCTTCTGTAACTGACAATTAGCCCGACAAATATGTATGGCAACAAGATGTACTTTACCCGCTTCAAAAAGAATCCTTTTTTTAATCCATTCGGATAATTTTTGGATATCAAAGTTTCGGATAATAGAATGAATATGGGAGTTGAACAAAGCAGAGCAAAACGTATCCAAAGAATATACTGGTCGTAGGCAGCTTGGTCGACTTCAATATTCCTTAAGTAGTTTGAAATGGAATGTGTTACAACAATTGCAAGACACATGATGGCTCTAATAATATTGATTTCATTTAAATTTTTCACTGTATTTCTCCAATAAAAAAACCTATGCTAAAAGCAATAAGTTAATTTCGTTTTTATAACAAGTATTTAATCTACTTGAATACATTATTATAGTATAGATAAGTTCTTTGTGACTGTCTACTCCATCCTAATTGACAGAAATTAGAAGGGTGATAATATTAGGTATTGCAATAATTAAATTGGCCGGGAGATTAATCATTATGATATTAAAAAAGTTTTCAACTAAGTTAAAGAAAATGTTGGTAAAAAGAGTCGAAATTGAAAAGTACTATTTTGAAAATAAGAACCTTCTTTTTAAATTCAAATTATCGAATTTTTTCGCATTAAAGAAGCAGGTTAAGGCAGAATTTCTGATAAATGAGGATGTTCATCCATTAACTTATGAGTTGCAGCCTAATAACTACTTGATCGTTACTATACCAGAGCACTTGCTTTCTTTGGTCACATCCAGTTCGCGCGTCCAATTGACGATCAATAATAAAAAGATCTGGATTACAGAGCACGAAATGTACAAAGCGGGCGACTTTCAAGAGTCTTTATTGATTGGCAATAGGTTTCTATCAACTAAAGTAAAAAGAAATGTCATTATCACTAACCGGTTTGCTGATTTTTATTTTATGGAAAATGCGGTGAGTGCTGAAGTCGAATCTGTACACTATGATCTTCTGACTATGTCTATGAACTTGCCAAATCTCTTAGAAGATGATTCACGAACGGTTGAACTCTATGCTTTTAACAACTCTCAATTCCGGATGCAGACAGGCATGAGAAGTGATGAAAAGAACATCGTCGTCTTCAGTGGGTTTTCAGAAATGGCTGCCGGTTTATGGCGTATGTTTGTGCAGATTGACAACAAGCTATACCCGATAAACTTATTGAAATCGTTCGACGAGAAATTCAGTTCGTATCACCATGAACTTCAGATTCTCAATCGGAAATCTGCATTTTATTTAGAGATGATTCCGCATTCTGTCGAGATTGAGTCTCTTTCAATTGTGGAAAAGCAAAATTACGATTACCTGATCTCATTTTCACTTCCTAATGGACCCACTAACTTAGATTACTCTCTGCAAGTGGACGATCCGAAGAGTGGCTTGGTTAGATCTTATCCCCTAAATAGTCGAGATGGGAGTCTTGAAACCAATCTTCCGATGAAAGAGTTATTAGAGACTCTTTTTGCAAAACGATTCTTTCTTGTAGAACACAGTGAAGAACCGAAAGTTTATAGATTTATACTGGACAAAGAACTTCTGCAAAATACCACTACACATTTTAAAATCATATCAAATTCACAGTTTGTAAAATTAAGGTTCTATCGCCGTAAAGATTTATCCTTGGGATTGGCAATGAAACAAGCTAAATTGAAGAAGGCGATTCGAGAGGTAGAAGATTTTCAATTAGAAGGAGTTATCGGCTCAATTGAAGAGTTTATCGGCTCTAAAGCTTATTTGATGATTGAAGACCGTTTGTCCCAAGACTCGCTTCAAGTTCCTATTACCGGCGAATTTACAGTTGATTTGAATGGTTTGGATTTAATAGGAATCAAGAGTAAAGACAAAACAGTTCTTGACCTCTTCGTCGTTATTGAAAACAGTGCGGGCGAAATCATTCGAAAAGAAAAAATCCGCTACAGCAAAGCAAATTATAAAAAAGACAATTATTACAGCCACAAAATTCAGTATGACGCGGAAAACAATGAACATCATTTTATGATTACAACTACTCCTTTTAATAATGTGAAGGTGGAGTCGTTTGCCATCAGACATCACATTAAAGTTCCCGAAGATGTTACAACGAAAGATGATAACGTCTGGTTGATGGGTGAGCGGACGAATACGGCACAGGATAATGGAATCGTCTTTTTTAAATGGCTGCAGAAAAACACAGCAATCGAAGCCTATTATGTGATCGAAGAAGACAGTTCAGACTATGAACCTATCAAACATATGCCGAACGTTTTGATTTTTGGATCGGAAAAGCATTTTGAAGTCGCATTTAAAGCTAAAGTTTTATTGGGTACCCATGACTTGGAAAATATACTTCCTTATAAGCCAGCCAAAGGTTTTTTTGGATACGAAGAAACGATTAAAATTTTCCTTCAACATGGGGTATTAGGCCGCAAGAATGTAGAGTACCATAAAAAGAATTACGACATGCCATTTGATTTGTTTATTGTCAGTTCAGATCCTGAAAAGAAAGTCATTGTAATGGATGAAATGGGTTACGACGATCATGAAGTCGCTGCCACAGGACTGGCTCGATTTGATAACTTGGTTCAAGTGAATCCGCCAAAGGATATCTTATTAATGCCAACTTGGCGTGATTGGATCAATACAGACGAACAATTCTTGAAAAGTGAATATTTCCTTGCCTATTCCAATTTGATACAAAACGAAAAATTACTTCAATTGCTTGAAGAATATAATGTCAATATCAACTTTTATCCGCATTATCGAGCTCAGGATTATTTCCAAAGTGAAATTGAAAATATGCATGAACGCATTAAATTTATACCGCTCGGATCGCAGACAGTGCAGCAGTTACTGATTGATCATGCACTTCTGATTACCGATTACAGTAGTGTGAGCTTTGATTTTACGCTGCTCAATAAACCGGTTGTTTATTACCATTTCGATGTAGAACGCTTTTTCCGTAAAGGTATTTTACGTCCTGTCGAAGAAACCTTTATCGGTGGAATCGGTACCTACGAGGAAGAGCTGGTGACAATTATTGAGGATAGAATCAAGAGCCATTTTGCTAATTTCGAATACGAAATAACTGGCATTATTAAACACCAGGATCAGCACAACAGCCAACGTATTTATGAGGAAGTTCAACAGCTGATAGAAAACAAAAAGGCCGCGAAAGTATAATGGATGGAGTGAACACCATTCAATCTATAGTGTCAAAACCATACAAAAAGAGCAGTGAAGTAAATCTCACTGCTCTTTTTAATATCATCTATTCACTGGAAACCAAATCAGCAACCAGGATATAGCGTTCCGGTGCATATCCCACATAATCGAATGGGTAACAGGTCGAAACCGTCAAAACAGCTTTAGGCTTCGGAACAATGACGGTCCGGTCGTCTTCGTCTACAATCCGGACTTGGCGTACTTTGTAAGTAAAAGTTCCGGAGAAGGTTTTGACAATCAGCAAATCCCCTTTGCCGACTTCACCAAGTTCACGGAAGACCGTGTCCCGATGTCCGGATAGGACGGAATTGTCATTTTCCCCAGGCATGACGCTTTCAGCAAAATGGCCAACGCCTTTTTCCAATTCGTCTTCATTTGTGCCGTGGATAATCGGCAAGGAAGCTTCCAATTTCGGAATGATCAGTTCACCCATAAGGTCGCCGATTTCAGGAGTTTCCGGATAAATGGAGTCCCTTACTGGTTCTTCAACAGGTTCTTCAGTTTCATCTTCTTTTTCAATCGGAGCTTCTGCCATTTCGAGTGGCTGCGGTTTGTTGCTGAAGTTTTTTGCTTCAACGTTCCCCGTTTTATAAAGCATATAGCCTTTGGCGAAAGTAGCGGCATTTGTGGTGCTGAACCACAAACCGAGAACAATCAGAATGATGGATAGAGAAAGAAGAAGCGGTTTCTTGCTTCTTCTTTTTTCAGTTCTGCCTTTCATCATTAAATTCCTTCAGTTCTAAAGCGGCGGAATAAAACAATCCCTGCGGAAATTAAAGCCAGGCCAATCAATGCATTGACTGCAAAATCAGTGGATGTAGCAGGCAGTTTGCCGCCTTTTACCGTTTGAGTAGTTGTGGGTGCAACAACAGCAGGTTTTTGAACCGCCGGCGGTGTTGAAATGATTGTTTCCACTATCCCCAGTTCTGTTCCTGTCTCCACAATTATTTCAGAACCGAACATTTCAGCTGTCAATAAAATATCGGCTAAAAATACATCTTTCAAATTATAGATTTCGATTAACAGGTCAGCGCCTTCAGTTGATTCAAGCGTCATAAGCGTTGATAAAGATACTGAAGTTTTCTGTCCATCTTTCACAAAAAAGTAAGCTGTTTTCAATTCGAAAAGCTCGATCAAGTCATTATAAATGTCCATAAGCTCAGCGATTTGTTCTGCGGTTAATTCATCCGCAGTTTCAAATTCCCCGATTGCCATCATGCGATCACTCAATTGGGTCAACTTTTCTTCGAAAGCTGGATTTTGATAATCCAATGTTTCCATGTGAGCGATTAATCTTTCCAGTTCTTCTTCCGTCAATCCAAGCTCAGTGAAAAGCCCATCAAGTTCCAAATCGTATTCATCCAGTTCTTGATAATAAATAAGCGACTCCTCTAGATCTTCGATAAATTCATAGTTTTTAATGGAATCAGAGTATCCATCCAAGTACTCTTCCAATGCTTTTTCTGATGTGAATCCGTATTCTGTCATCAGTTCCTGAAGGTTTGTAGGAGTGATGGGTGTTCCCAATTCATCCTTCAAATAAAATTCAACATAGTACTCAATATCTTCGATGAAAATCAAAAGAGTTCCGTCAAGCACATCTTCTCCGTATTCAATGTCGCCAAATTCATAAAGCACTTCGTTCAATTCGGTGCGCGTCATTTCGAGTCTAGGCAATAACGTCTGGATGCCTTCTTCAGTCAACGGTGTTCCCAGTTCATCCACTGTATCAAATTCATCCAATGACCACCCTTTGCCCTCAAGGTAATCAACATAGGCTTTCTTTTCCCAATTGATTTCAACTAAAAATTGATCAAACTTGGTATCATCCGCCTTGATTGCAAAGGCTGATAAAGGCATGCTGCTAAAAAGAAACCCTAAACCTACTAAAAAAACTACTAAACGCTTCATTTTCTTCCCCCTGTGTATAATAAATGGAATATCTAGAATATTATAGTCACAGATCAGAATGATTAATATAGGTATATTGAATTATAAATATGGAATTTAAAAAAGAAAAGATATTGTTAAAGAACATTTAATTTTTATAGCAGTCTAAAGAGAATACTGAATGTATACTATTGAGTTCTGAAAATTCCGATTAATGTTATGATAGAAAGAAATAGAACCCATGGGGAACAGGAGGTCTTTCCGATGTCCATCAGAAAAGCCATCATTCCAGCCGCCGGTCTTGGAACACGTTTCTTACCCGCTACAAAAGCCATGCCGAAAGAAATGCTGCCCATTGTCGACAAACCGACCATTCAATATATTGTAGAAGAAGCCGTAGATTCAGGAATTGACAGCATCATCATCGTTACTGGGAAAGGCAAACGAGCGATTGAAGACCATTTTGATCACGCCTTTGAACTGGAAGCCAATTTACTGGAGAAAGGCAAATTGGACATGTTGGATGCGATTCTTCAAACATCGAAATTGGAAATCCATTACATCCGCCAAAAACAACCACTTGGATTGGGGCATGCCATTTGGTCAGCCCGTAATTTTATTGGGGATGAAGCATTCGCCGTATTATTAGGGGATGATATTGTAGAAAACGAAGAGCCGTGCCTGGCTCAACTGATGAAACAGTTTGAAAAGACCGGAAACTCGATCATTGGTGTACAACAGGTTCCGCTGGAAGAGACTTATCGTTATGGAATAATCGATCCGATTTCAATGGATGGCCAATTGATGAAAGTCAGAAGCTTTGTGGAAAAACCGGTACTTGGAACAGCACCATCCAATTACGCAATTATGGGCCGCTATATTCTGACTCCTGAAATCTTCGGGTTTTTGGGCGAGCATCAATTAGGGGCAGGAGGCGAGATACAGCTCACGGACTCCATCCAAAAGTTAAATAAAATCCAAAAGGTCTATGCTTATGAGTTTGAAGGGCGAAGATATGACGTCGGCGAGAAGTTTGGTTTTATTGAGACCACGATTGATTTTGCGTTAAAACGGGAAGAGTTGAAAGAACCTTTGCTGAAGTTGTTCAAGAAAATCTTAAGTGAGGAAAAAGAACGCCAAAACCCTTGAAGAGGGCAAGGGGGATGAGAATCGGTTTGATTGAGATTCCTTTGGTTTATCCATTCGGTATCGGAGAGCCTCAAGCTCCTGTATACTGAAAAGAAAATGAAGACGATGGAGGTCACGGCCATGGAAACCATTCTTGCAATATGCATAGGTTTGGCATTAAGTGCAACTGTGGGGTTTAGAATCTTTACTCCTTTGTTGATCACAGGTATATTCGTGCATGTAGATTGGCTGACACTTTCAGAAGGGTTCAGCTGGATCGGCAGCACTCCCGCAATTATCGCTTTTGGGGTAGCGACCCTTTTTGAAGTGGCAGTCAATTATATTCCGGCTGTGGGCTCGTTTATGAAAATGATTTCCACACCGATCGCTGCATTGGCGGGCATTCTGCTGACGGCGTCATTTATTGGAGACATGAGCCCCTTTTTGGAATGGAGCATCGCAATCATCGGCGGTGGGGGCGTAGCCACTGCCTCCCATGCAACCATTACAGCTGTTAAAGGAGTCAGTGAAACGGCTTTGATGAGTCCGGCTGTTTCCTTGGCAGAAGATGCTACTGCTACAATGGCGCCGATTCTGATATTCATAGCGCCGATTCTGGCAGTCTTCTTCCTGATTGCTATGGCGTTCATGATCTATAAGTTGTATCGTCGTTTTCTTTATAAGCCGAAAGCTATATGAAAAGGAGCTGGAATCTATCTTCCGGCTCCTTTTTCTATTATCTCGGAATCACCAGCACTTGTCCTACACGAAGTGAATTGACATTGGTTATTTTATTGGCTGCTGCAATCTTGGCAACGGTCGTTTTATAGGTGCGTGCAATGCTGTAAAGGGTATCACCTGCTTTCACAGTGTATTTCACAGAAGTAGCAGGCGGTGCAGTGGTTTTCCCAGGAATCGTCAAGACTTGGCCGACACGGATTAAACTATAATTGGTGATATTATTGGCTTTGGCTAGCGCCGCAACGGTGACATTGTATTTTTTCGCAATGCTGTAAAGGGTATCACCGGCCTTAACCGTGTATTTTACTGAAGTGGCAGGGGGCGCAGTAGTTTTTCCGGGAATCGTTAATACCTGGCCTACGCGGATTAAATTATAATTGGTGATGTTATTGGCTTTGGCCAGTGCAGCAACAGTGACATTGTATTTTTTCGCAATGCTATAGAGAGTATCACCGGCTTTGACTGTGTATTTGGTTCCACTTGCTGGAGCAGAAGGCAATTTCAATAATTCAGAGACCGTCACAAATTTATAGCCTTGGGCTTTCAATTTGCTGATCATGCCTGGCAAAGCACCGGGAGTCCCAGAGGCACCTGCGCCGGTATGCATCAAAATGATTGATCCCGGTACAATATTGTTCAGGACCTTATTGGTGATTTGAGTGGATGAAACGCCTTTCCAGTCGACCGTGTCGATATTCCACTGAATCGTATGGGTATATCCAGCTTCACCTACAGTTTTAAGGACAGTTGAATTGGATGCACCAAAAGGGGCTCTGAAAATCGGTTTGGTCGATTTTCCTGTTATCTCTTTAATGGTCGTTTCGGTGGTAGCCAATTCACTTTTTATCTTAGCAGCTGAGATTTTCGTGAAATCGGGATGTGAATAAGAATGGTTGCCGAGCTGATGGCCTTTGGCTGAGATGTTGTTGATCCAGGTCGGATGGTTTTTTGCTCCGGAACCTGTCAAAAAGAATGTGGCTTTGACGTTATGGGCAGATAGGACATCCAGAATTTTATTGATGTTTGTGCCATCTGAACCGTCATCGAAAGTAAGAGCGACAACTTTGCTGGTGGTACTGCCTTTCGTGACATAGGTGGAGCTTGCTGCTTGTGGCTGGCTGGAGAAGGAGAACACAGTAAACAGGGTCAATAACATGGCTGCTGCAACTTTAATCCATTTAGAAAGCACCTTTCTCACCCCTTTATTTAGTGCGCTGAGCCGAGCCAGCGTATGTATAGGAGAGATTAGGCCGGTAACTATGGTGAAAGATTGAGGAGGGATTTTTGCAGATTCTCTAATCATATTATACCACATGGATGAGCAATAAGGGCTAATTTAAACTGAATATTTTGAAGATTAATTAGTGTATCCAAAAAGAAAAAATCCAGTTGTCCATAGATTGGGCAGCTGGATTTTTCTTTATAAATCTTTTGTATCGTAAATGGCGGTGATGAGCTGACAAGTGCTGTGGCCAGTCGAATATGTATTCCAATGGCTGCGGAACAAATCAATTTTTTCATGGTCCACAGAAGAATCTTGAATATGCGCAAGCACTTCTGTTGTAGTCTTAGCGATCGGGCCAGGGAAATAAAGATTGCTTTCCGCCCATATTCCTTGGGTCTTGCCGTAATCTTCCAAGTCATACGTATAGAAAATCATCTTTTTCCCGAGCAGCGAGAACTCCACTGGGATAGACGAATAATCGGTGATCAAGATGTCGCTGACGATCAGCAGATCGCTGAGGTGGGGATAGTCAGTGGCCAACAGGACCCGTGGATGATCCACTATGTTGGTTACTTCTTGGACAGATGGATGCAGCCGGATCATGAGCACATAATCCCCATCCATTTTTTCGAGAAACTCTGATACCTCTAATTGAACTTTCATACTGTGCAACGAATTTTTCCGGAAAGTAGGGGCATACAATACCAATTTTTTTCCTGCAATGATTGGATATCTCTCGATTAATTTGGCGTAAGCATTTTCTTTTGCAGCTTTATCGAAATAGAAATCAGTCTGAGGAACCCCAGTGTAGATAAAATGGCTTTGATCCACATGGAAGGATTCAGAAAAGATATCCGCCATTTGCTGGGAGCCGACAGGAATGTATTGAAACCGGTCGTATACTTGCTGAAAGCGCTGCTTGGCCCGCTCGCTTCTGGCGGATGTTTCAGGATCGCTCCACCCAAATTTCTTGATGGCTCCAGCCGCATGCCACAATTGAATGCATTTTACTTCTTGGCGGAAGCGGATGACGGAAAGGACGCCTGCATAATTGTCGACAAAAACGTATTTTGCGGTAGCCAAATGGTAAATCGATAAAAACGTATCCAAAATATTGGACGTTTCAAAGCTGTATATCTTTTTATTGGTTGTAGGGACAGCAGTGAAGTCGATTTTGCATCTGGATTGGTTGATGAAAATAATTTGATGCTTTTCCGACTTCGCTAATTCTTTCGCAATGAAAAACGCATTGTCACCAAATGAAGAAAGAAAGACCGTTTTATTTTTCATGGGGAAAAGATTGAACAGGGAAAAGAAAACTTTGAATAAAAACAGATAAATAGATATTCCGAATTCCTTTATCATTGTTTGTTGTAAAGGTCGGTTTTGATTTTTGTAGTTGAGATGCCTTCGGTTCTCGGCAAATAAAGCACTTCACAATAATCCATCAGCTCATCAAATTTGCCTTCCCAGTCAGATCCCATTACAAACAAATCTACATTATTCTTCTGAATATCATCTACTTTTTGGCCCCAATTGTGTTCGGGAATCACTTCATCCACGTATTTGATCGCTTCAAGGATTAATTTGCGTTCTTCGTAAGAGTGATAGGCTGCTTTTCCTTTGATAGCATTAAATTCGTCCGATGACAAGCCGACAATCAAATAATCGCCATACTCTTTCGCCCGCTTTAATATATTGATATGGCCATGGTGAATTAAGTCAAAGGTCCCGTAAGTAATTACTTTCTTCATAATTTGTTCACTCCAAAAATGCTTATTTTCGATTTATTTAACAATATGCTATGATACCATCTTATATGTTATCATGTGTAATAGCTATTGAAAATGTAGAGTACGTACAAGGCATTAGACGTTTTTTTTCAAAAAAAGATGCATTTGAAAGAAGCTAAAGATCCTCACAGGTTCAGTATAAAATAAAGGTTGATAAGATTCTGTTTTCTGTAATGGAATTTTGCTCATTTGACTTTTCAAGAAAGAAGTAAGGTGACTAATTTGAGTTTTATCCAAAAAATTAAAGGGTTAAAAAATAGCAGCGTCACAAGAAGGCTCTTCCGCGCTGTTTTCGTCATACTTGGAAAACTTCCGAAAAAGAAGAAATTAATGGTGTTTGAAAGCTTTCATGCGAAACAATTTAGTGACAGTCCGCGTTCTATCTATGAATACATGAAAGAAAATCATCCGGACTACCGGCTTCTTTGGAGTGTTGACAAAAGTGCCATCCACTTATTTGAGAGTTTTAATGTGCCTTATATTCAGCGTTTTACTTTCGAGTGGTTTTGGACATTCCCACGAGCTGAATATTGGGTGAACAATGTCCGGCTGCCTCGATGGATGCCAAAACCTTCCGGTACGGTTTATCTCCAAACCTGGCATGGAACCCCTTTGAAAAAACTTGGGCTGGATATCGAGGAGATTCATATGCCCAATACGAAAACCGACTCCTATAAAAAGAATTTTGCCCTGGAATCGGAGAAATGGGACTACTTAGTTTCACCTAATCCTTATTCAACCGAGATTTTTAAGCGTGCTTTCCATTATAATGGGGAAGTTATCGAGTCGGGATATCCACGCAATGATTTGTTGACCAATCATTCGGATACACTGATCAGCAGCCTGAAGAAGGATTTAGGGATTGCTGAAGACAAGAAAGTCATGTTATATGCTCCTACGTGGAGAGATAATGAGTTTTACCAAAAAGGGAAATACAAGTTCGAGTTCCAATTTGATTTGGAAAACTGGATAAAGGAATTCGGGGACGAATGGGTGCTGCTGTCCCGCATGCACTATTTAGTTGCTGAAAACTTTGATTTCTCGGCCTATGAAGGCGTAGTCTACGATGTGTCATTATATCCGGACATCCGCGATCTTTATCTCGCTTCTGATTTGCTGATCACGGATTACTCATCCGTCTTTTTCGACTATGCTATCTTAAATCGTCCGATTATTTTCTTTATGTATGACTTGGAAAACTATCGCGACCAGCTCCGCGGTTTCTACATCGATATCGAAAAAGATGCACCTGGACCGATTGTCCAGACCGAAAAGGAATTGTTTCAGGCGATCCGGGCGATGTCTGATAGCAATGTCCAATTAAGCTCAACATTCAGTGAGTTTAAAAATCGTTTTTCTTCCTTGGAGGATGGGAAGGCAACAGAGCGGGTAGTGAATACTTTTTTGAAGTGAAGAACGTGAGTGAGAGTTAATACAGCAAAACACATTGCTGATTGTTTAATGAGATAAAAAGTGATTAAGTGAGGATACATTATGAAATCAGCTATAAAAGTTATTAAAGAGCAGTTTCAATTCTTTTATTTGGTTAAAAGGTTGTCTGTTTATGAATTACGCAGTTTAACAAGAGGCAACTATCTTGGGGCAGCATGGGAAATCATCAATCCGGCAATCCAGATACTGATTTACTGGTTCGTATTCGGTTTTGGAATCCGGCAAAGGGAAGCGGTCGGCGATATCCCTTATTTCCAGTGGATGTTTGCCGGGATACTGGTATGGTTCTTCATCAATAACAGTGTCATGAAATCATCCAAATCGATTTACAGCAAAATCAGGATGCTGTCCAAGATGAATTTTCCGATGAGCGTCATTCCGAACTATACAATCTTTGCGCAATTTTACCCGCATCTGGTATTATTAGCTCTCGGAATGGTGGTCCTGCAATTTATCGGATTCCCGATTTCCATCTATTATGTGCAGTTGCCGATTTACATCATTGGCCTGCTCGTATTTTTGTTCAGTCTCGCCCTGATTACGTC
Source organism: Planococcus sp. APC 3900 (assembly GCF_030407735.1). Lineage (NCBI taxonomy): Bacteria > Bacillati > Bacillota > Bacilli > Caryophanales > Caryophanaceae > Planococcus > Planococcus sp. APC 3900. The sequence continues at coordinate 170,698 of NZ_JASDCT010000002.1, forward strand.
GACTTTGTCGACAATCATCCGGGATGTCCAAATGTTGCTGCAGTCGGTCATGCGGATGCTATTGTATTTGTCTCCGATTTTGTGGCCGCCGACTTTGCTGCCTGAATCGTGGCAGCCTTACATGATGCTTAATCCTTTCTACTATGTGATTGAAGGCTATCGTTACTCGTTGCTTGGGGAAGGCTGGTACTTTCTTGAGAATCCTGTCTACACCCTTTATTTCATTGGAGTAGTCGCAATTACATTCATGGTCGGTGCATATCTTCACGTGAAATTTAGAAGTCAGTTTATCGACTTTTTATAAAATTGGAAGTGAAACTGTTGGTTAATTCAGTAGAAGTTAAAAATGTCTCGAAACGCTATAAACTATATAAGAAGCAATCTGAACGGATTCTGGATCTGCTGGTTCCCTATAAAGACTATGGGGAAGATTTCTTCGCTTTGCAGAATGTCTCGTTTGATGTCGAGAAAGGCTCAATCGTTGGGCTTGTCGGCATTAACGGTTCCGGCAAATCAACTTTGGCGAATATCATCGCAGGCGTTATTCCAGCGACGAACGGCCAAGTGACGAGCGACGGCAATGTCGCATTGATCGCGGTAAATGCCGGACTGGATGGCAAGTTATCCGGCCGTGAGAATATTGAACTTAAGCTATTGATGCTTGGTTTTTCCAAAAAGGAAATTGCAGCAATGGAAGATGAAATCATTGAATTTGCGGAGTTGGAGAAATTCATCGACCAACCCGTGAAAACTTACTCCAGCGGCATGAAGTCGCGTTTGGGCTTTTCCATTTCTGTACGCGTCAACCCCGATATTCTGATTGTGGACGAAGCTCTATCAGTCGGAGATAAGGCCTTTTCAGAAAAAAGCCTTGCCAAGATGATGGAGTTCAAGGAAAAAGGCAAGACCATGTTTTTTGTCAGCCACTCGATTTCGCAGATGAAAAAATTCTGTGACCAGATCTTATGGTTGGAGTTTGGAGTGGTCAAAGAATACGGTCCCACCAAAGAAGTGATTGCCAAGTATGAAACTTTCTTGGCCGAATATAAAGCATTGTCAAAAGCGGATAAAAAGAAATACCGAACAACTGCCCTTGACCGCCAATCAAAGAAAAACACAGAATCTGCAGAAGTCCTTTGAGGATTGCTGCAGATTTTTTGTGCTCAGAATTGCTAAGAGAGGAAATTTTTTCTTGATTATTCTACAGTAGAGAAAAGGGGTGAAACGACATGATAAACAAAGAACAATTAGTTGCGACATTTTCAATTGTCGCAGCAGATCCGGAAACCGGAGAAGTGGGCGTCGCTGTCCAGTCGAAGTTTTTAGCAGTCGGATCGGTGGTTCCATGGGCAAAAGCCAATGTAGGCGCAGTTGCCACACAGTCCTGGGCGAATACCGCTTTTGGACCTGAGGGATTGGCATTATTGGAAAAAGGCTTGTCGCCTGAAGAAGTCATCGACAAGCTCGTTGCCGACGATCCAGACAGAAGTTTGCGCCAGGTGGCGGTCATCAATGCAGAAGGAGAGGCTAGTGCCTTCACTGGACATGAATGCTATGACTGGGCCGGACATATAATAGGGAAGCATCATTCCTGCCAAGGCAATATTCTGATCAGTGAAGAAACAGTCAGTGAAATGAGCCGGACATTTGAAGCGTCGGAAGGCCCATTGGCTGAACGCATGCTGAAGGCCGTCGCAGCTGCTCAACACGCAGGAGGCGACAGCAGAGGGAAACAGTCGGCTGCTGTTTATGTTGTGCAGGAAGGCGCTGGGTACGGCGGCTATAACGATGTCAAAGTGGATCTGCGGGTGGATGACCATCCCGAGCCAATCGAAGAATTGCAGCGGCTGTATGAGCTGCATAAAATGTATGCCGCCCCGTCAGAAGACAAACTGGCCATCGAAGGGGATGTGCTGAAAACGGTTGTAGAACAATTGGTGAAGCTTAGTTTATTGGGGATGGGCGACTACAACAGCTATAACGCGGAAGTGAAAGAGGCATTGAAGGCATTTGTGCTACGGGAGAACTTCGACGATCATTGGTCAGAAGAAGCGCTGATCGATGAATCGGTATTGGCATATTTGAAAAAACAATGAGTTTAGAGCCTGTTCAGGATAGCTGAGCAGGCTTTTTTTGGTGTGAGGTGCGCTTGTGAGGCTGCGAGGTGCGGTGTTGGCCGTTTGAGGTGCGCTTGTAAAGCTGCGAGGTGCGGTGTTGGACAGTTGAGGTGCGCTTAAAGCCAAATGAGGTGCGCTCACCAAAAATAAGCATGGAAAAAGGCAGCTCATGAGTGAGCTGCCTTTATTTAAAAGCTTAATCTATTTGTTTCTTACGGAACTTCGACACGACTTCGTAGACGATCGGCACAATCACCAATGTCAGTAAAGTCGAGCTGATCAATCCGCCGATAACCGTTATGCCGAGGCCTTGGGAAATTAATCCGCCGCCTCCGCCTTCCACGCCAATAGCAAGCGGAATTAAAGCTCCGATAGTTGCTAAAGCAGTCATCAGGATAGGGCGTAGACGTGTCACGCCGCCTTCAAGAAGGGCTTCGCGTGTTGTCAACCCGGCTTTTTCCATGTGGATGACGCGGTCAATCAAAACGATGGCATTTGTCACAACGATACCGATCAGCATTAAAACACCAATCAATGCGTTGACACTCAATGCTTCTCCAGTAATCCATAACGCCACAAGTACGCCGATTACCGTAAATGGCAACGAGAACAGGATAGAGAATGGAGCGAGTGCGCCTCCGAATGTAACAACCAATACAAAGTAAACGATCGCGATGGCTGCAAGCATTGCCAAGCCAAGCTGAGTGAACGATTCGTTGATCTGTTCAGTTACGCCGCCGTGGTCAGTAGTGACACCGGAAGGAAGGTCAAGCTCTGCTACCTGCTCATCGATTTCCGCAGTGATTTCCGCAGCATTGTTGCCAATAACGTCTGCAGTCAGAGATGCATACATTTGGCCATCTCTGCGGTTGATGGTATCCGGCGATTTGCCTTCTTCCACTTCCATGACTTCACCGACTGTCACAGTCGAACCAAGGGCAGTTGGAATTTCGATGGCTGTTACGTCATCAATTCCCGCGTATTCGGTTTCTTCTGTTTCGATATATACGTTCAGTTCTTTATCTTCGTTCGTAACGGTGGTCAATACAGGAGCTTCGCCAACGCTGCTTAACGCCATACCGATTTGGGCAGCAGTTAAGCCGTTTTCGCTCAAGCTTTCCTGATTAGCTACCAAAGTAAACTGATCATAAGCTTCAGTCAAGCTGGACTCTGTGTTTTCTAAACCATCGTTGTCTTCCATGAACGGCTGGATTTCATTGATGGCTGTTTGAATGTCTTCCACGCTGTCACCGTAAACGAACATTTCCAGACCGCTTGCTCCCATTGCAGCAAAGTCCAGGCTTGCCCATTCACCGGTTTCAGTAGAGCCGTTCAATTCTTCAATCAGTTTTTTGCTTTCATTTTCGAATTCGGCAAAGTTATCATCATATTCAATATAGAACAATGCGGAATTATCTCCGCCTCCGCCCATAGCTGACAACGGATTTCCGCCGCCAAGCGAGTATTGGTATGAAGTGACGCCTTCACGTCCATCAATGGAAGCTTCTGCATCAAGTGCAATGGCTTCCACGTCTTCACGTGTCTGGCCGGGTTCGGGGCTGTAAGTAGCCATGACCATTTTTTGTTCTTCTTCAGGAAGGAAACTGACGCCGATTACGGGAATCAGGAATAGGCTGGCGACAAGGACTACGGTAGCTCCTCCGAATGTGATGATTTTGTGGTTCAATGACCATTCCAAAATGCGTTTGTAGCTGGCTGCCATTTTTCCTGGCTTGTGTTCTTTTTTATTGGATTGAGGAGTATCCAGATTCTGCAATTGCTTGCGGTACATCAAATGCGCCATCATCGGAACGATGGTTACAGCAACCAGTAAAGAAGCTGATAAGGCAAAGACCACTGCGAGGGCAAATGGCAAGAACAATTCGCCAATCTGTCCGCTGACAAGGGCAAGCGGAAGGAATACCGCGATGGTGACGACGGTTGATGAGAAAATCGGAAGGAACATTTCGCTTGTTGCTTCACGAATCAATTCTTTGCCGCGCAATTTCTCACCAGGCAAGGCCATACGGCGGTAGATGTTTTCGATAACGACGATCGAGTCATCGATGACGCGGCCGATAGCTACAGTCAATGCGCCGAGTGTCATGATGTTCAAGGTAATATCCAATTGATTCAATAAGAAAATTGCCATCAATAAGGATAACGGGATCGAGATGATTGAAATCAATGTTGTCTTGAAGCTGCGAAGGAACAGCAAAATGATGACGACGGCAAATAAAATACCGAATAACGCTTTGCTGAGCATCGTTTCGACCGATTTCTCGATTGGTTCGCCTTGGTCGAATGTCGAAGAGATCGTTAAGCCATATTCTTCTTCAGCATCTGCAACGATGTCTTTGACAGCATTAACCACTTCAACGGTGTTGGCATCTGGTGATTTGATGATTGAAATACCGATCGATTCTTCACCGTTCGTACGGGAAATCGATTCCGCTTCACTCACCACTTCAATGTCAGCCAATTCGCTTAAAGCGACTGTCGGAATTGTAGTTGGAGCAGCTGGAGCTTGAGCGGCAGGATCCTGTGCGCCTGCAGCGGCACCAGGAGCGGCCGGGGCTTGTGCGCCTGCAGCGGCATCAGGGCCAGTTGGTGTTTGTGCGCCGGCAGCAGCATCAGGAGCTGGGGCTGTCGGAGCAGCAGCTTGAGGGATAGCTGGAATCTGCAGGTTTTTCAAGTCGTCGACAGTTGTAATATCGCCATCGATGACCAAGTTTTTAAGTTCTCCGTCAAAGTCCGTCAATCCTAATGGGAAAGTCAGTTTTGAACCTTGGATCAATTGCTGGATCGTTTCTTCAGTCAAGCCGTATTGTGCCAGAGCTTCCTGGTCAAAAGCCATCGTGACTTTCTGCACACGCTGACCCGATACTTGTGCATCGGATAAACCGTCTACGCCTTCAAGAGCAGGAAGGACATTGTCTTCAACGTTTGCTGTCAGTTCTTCCAGTGAGCTTCCGGAGTTGCTGATGCTCAATGTCAGAATCGGGAAGGCATCCAGGCTAAGGCGGGAAACCTCTGGTTCATTGGCTGCTTCGGGAATTGAAACTTGCGACAACGCATCTTCCAATTCGCGGGTGGCCTCGTCCATATCGACATCAAAGTCGTACTGGACTTGGATAGTGGAAGCGTTGGCTAATGATGTGGATGTCATCAGTTCGACGCCATTCATATTTTGAATCCGCTGTTCCATTGGAATCGTAACTTCTTCCATAATTTCGTCAGGCGCAGCGCCCGGGTATGTAGTGACTACAGTAACTGCAGGCAGTGTAATACTCGGAATGGATTCTTGCTTCATCGTCAAGCCTGCATAAAGGCCGGCAACGACAACCATAATGGTCAAAATCCATATCGCAAATTTGTTGTTTAAGGAAAAATCAATGATTTTTTTCAAGTTCTTAGCTCCTATTCGTTAAATGAAATATTCCAGATAGATGACTTCATTCTTAATGGAAGGATGCTGTTTCAAATAAAGCAGCAGGGCTTCAATCAAAAAATCCTGTGGTTCTGTTTGGCCGATTTGTTCTTTCAGCAAATCCAGTGAAGCCAGCAACTTATCGGGATTCGTTTCAGATGCTTTAATCTTCTCAGAGATTTGCATCAGGAGTTGCTCGATTGTTTCTGCAGGGGAATGTGCTTCAGCCAATACAGGTTCCATCGCCGCTAAATTATTTACAACGGCATCGATGGCAGCTGTGATGAAATTGGCGAGTTTGGAGATTTGCACTTGTTTCTTGTCCATCAACAAGGTGATGATGTATTGCTGCATCAGACCTTCAAGCACCGTCACCAAATCGGGAAGGAACGGCTCGATCTCCATGCCGTATGTATCCAACAAAATGGTTTTATGCAATGTGATGGTCGACTGCCGCAATTCCCCGAATAAGGCACTCAGCTTGTCACTGTCGCTGAGCGGCATGTCCTTGAACACCATCATGAAAAATTCCTGATTGGAGAGAGTGCGTTCAATTTCAATGGCCAGTTTCTTCTTGAAGACATCCTTGGAATCTGAACCAGGTACTTGCTCGTAATTGGCGATTTCCGTCGAGATTTCTTCGTGGTGCTGTTTTAGGATTTCGATGAACATGTTTTCCTTCGAATCGAAATGTTTATAAAAAGCTCCTTTGGAAATTCCAGCGGCTTGTGCCACTTCCTGAACAGAAGTTTGATGAAAGCCTTTTGAAGAAAACAGGTGCACAGCCTGTTTCATAATCTCAGTTCTTTTGTCCATTCAAGCCCTCCTAAACCAATCGGTCACATATAGTGACCGGTCAGTCACCTGTTTCAGATTATAGTTTCCACCTATTAATGTCAATTTGAAGAGCTTCGAATGATGTGACAATTTATTGTCTGGTGATGATGTAAATGACGACTTTATTGGGAATGAAGGTTTAAAAATTTTAGAACGTTTTTATATTGAAATTTCTGTACTGAATTAAAGGACTGTCAGGACGAATAGAGAATAATACAGTTATTGGCTCGATTCGTTCAAAGAGGAGAGGGTTGGATGGGGCAGAAGTATATCAGTGAACCATTTGTGGAAGAACGTGCAGAGCAGCCATATGTCGGAATTCCAATTGTGGCGGGGCTATCGGAATGGGACGAAGTCAACGGCCTGGTTGGTGAACTATTCGACTGGCTGAAGAAGAGAGGCATCAAACCGGCAGGAGCTCCATTTTTTCGATATTGGTGTATGGGAGATTCTGAGGGCAAGTACAAGATGGAAGTTGGAGTGCCGGTCAAGCGCATGGTGTCGGTAGATGAACGTGTAGTGGCAAGTTATATTCCGGGCGGTTCCTATGTAAGAGCTTTGCATAAAGGGCATCCCGATGAGTTGGAAAAATCACTTGATGCCCTGGAACAATGGGCAATACATGAAGGGTTGGACATCGATAAACGTTGGGAAGGCGAAGATGAAATATGGAACGGCCGTTTCGAATTTTACGTAACCGATCCCGAAACGGAACCCGACTTAAACAAATGGGCAATTGAAATCGCATTTCTGCTCATGCGCGACGACGCTGCATAGGCGAAATGAAAAGTACTTCTCTTTAGATTGGCATTTTTAGCCGGAATAATGAGAAGTGCTTTTTTCGATAGAGTAAAATTAGCTCATTGCAAATATGCAGTAAAAGCATTTTTCCAATGTATGTAAAACAGCCTTTTTTTTGGAGTAAGATAGAAAAAGAAGGTTCATTTAAAAAAGGAGAGATAAGATGTTTGTATCCTTTGGAATTATTGCAGCAATCGTTGGAATTGTAGCTGTCGCAAGTTATTCGGAAACACGAAAAAAGGTTAACGCGAAAAATAGAAATCGGGAATTGTTTTTGCTGACGAAGGATGAATTTGTCAAAAAACAACAGACCTTAGAATTGGATTTTGTAAAAGAGACGGATTCTGCTGCTCGAAATCATGCGCAACAGTTGGAAGATGCCTATCCACTGGATTATCAAGTGAATATCTACAATCGAATGGTTAAGGAGACAAAATATAGCCAGGAAACTATCCTGGAATTGATGTTTGAGCAGAAACGTTTTCTTCTTATGGCGTCTATTCTGAAAAAAGTGCCGATGTTCTCAAAAGCCGTAGACGAAGTGTGGCATCAGCAATTGATGTTCACCAATCAATATAAGCATTTCACAGAAAATTTTGCTGGACAATTTATTCATCATGCCCCAAATGTGGATGGTGTAGATGGAGCCGATGATAAGTTCTTGTTCGATATGATGTACAAAAAACTATTCATTGAGAAACCTTCTTCGGTCAAATCATGGGGCACTCCATTTTATGCAAACATGCCAAGCGAAGAGTTTATGGCTGAGTGGAGAGACACAGACATCGATCAACTCGAAGGCCGGTACTTTTTTGCCAGGCCTGAAACTCGGCGACTGGTTCAAGGAATGGTTCGGAGCATAAAGGAGGATATCCAGGCTGCAGGCAACAAAGGGAAATTCGAGCAGTTTCTCCAAAAGCAGACTCGCATCTCTGCAAACTCCTATCCCACACCGGGAACTGCAAATGAGCTGACGCTTCCTTACGTATTTTGGGCGGCGAACAGTGATGGCACAACGTATGCTGAATCTCTGGGAATAGCAAAAACACAAAGAAAAATCAAGCTGGATTCCGATGCGGAAAATCCAGGTTTTCTCAGCAATCTTTTGGACAGCCCTAAAAACTCAAGAGATCCTTGGTGTGCTGCTGAATCAACTGATTCTGGCGGCTCCGACAGCGGCCATTCCTGCGGAAGCAGCTGCGGCGGCGGATCTGATTGAAAGGGATAATGTTTTCTGGAAGAAAGACACCTCTCTCTGCATTGGCATATCCCAATGCAGAGAGAGGTGTCTTTCTTCTTTCAGTGCTTGTTTCTTTCACGGACGTTTGAATAATAGTAGATCATCTCGTACATACGGCTGCGCTGTTTTTGCAGGATGCCGATGGAGACATTGACTTCTGTTGAAACATTGAATTCATCGAAAATGATGCGGGTTCTGGTTGGGGCTATGGTTTCAAGGCGGTAATGGTGGTTGAAAATCCAAACGCAGTCAGGGTGATCCGGAGACTTTGTGGGATAGGCGGCCAAACCATCTTCTGAGATGAGAAGTGTTGTTTTTTTATGCTGTTTAAGATTATGCCGTGTGGCTTTTACGCGGCCTTCGTATGTAGAAGCAAACATCATACAGGCCTGATCAATCAAGGTCAAAACAGAATCGCGGGAATAAAAAATACCGTCTTTAGTGACGATTTTAGACTTTCTTTCTGTTTCGAAATAACTTTCCACAAACAACACTGATCGATCAATTAAATTCTCATCATACTTCTTCACTAGCACAAGCTCCCCTTTCTTAACACATGAAAATTCTACCATTCGCTACTTTATCAGGCAATCTATTTTTTGAAAATAAAAACTCTTTTGATAATTGTTGCGCACAAACGCTTTGTTTCCTCGAGACAAACCGTATTTTTGAACGTCAAAAGATAGAAAACAGCGATTGGCTGCTTCTTACAATCTGAACTATTCTGGATTCACCCGGGAATCGACGAACGTTCAGAAGGATAAGACGATGAAAGATTTTGAAGAAGTAGCGGTACAATATGCTCCAATGATTTCTGCTTTGATCCGAAAGCTCCATATTTACCGCGATTACGACACTTTTCGCCAAATCGGCAATATCGCCTTATGGCAAGCATGGCAGCGTTTCGAAGATTCAAAAGGAAACTTCACTCCTTTTGCTTATCGCAGCATTCAAGGAGCGATGCTGGATGAACTGAAACGGGAGACCAAAAGAAACGATCGCGGAAGCTGTACAGACAACGGTGTTAGAGAAAAAGCAGAAGAAACAGTGATAGAGGAATTACCGGAATGGCTGGAAATAAATCAATTGACTGCACATGAAAAGTGGCTCCTCGATGCTCTTTTCGTAAAAGGGTTCAGCCTTCCGGAATTGGCCGAACTTGAAAAGATTTCGCTGGCCGGAATGAAAAAGAGGCGCGAGCGGCTATTGAAAAAACTGAAGGTTACAACGCAACATCCGTTCAAACAATAGAAGACATCAGCTGGCTTCCGGATTCAGGCAGAAAGGGGTGGTAGGGAGGAACAGCGAATTGTATAATGAAGGACGCAGCAAAAAAGAAAAGGAGATGACATACATGGAAGAAATGATGACGGGCATGATCAATAACATCTTTTTCATCATCTTTCCGATTGTCGTCTATCAGATGTTTGCGACAGCAGGCCAGCGAAACTTTTTCGTCAGCCACCGTGTGACCATGACCATTCTTTTCTCGATTTCCATCATATTATGCATGGTGTTCCCTTATCAGTTTCTGACAGACCAATACATTTTTGATTTAAGGCAAGTACCTATGATCGTAGGAGCTTTGTATGGTGGACCTGTAGTTTCGGGCATCTTGTTTTTGGTTTCTTCAATTGGCCGGATAATCATCGGTGGAGACGGAATGTACATTGCCATCCTTAACCAATTTGTGATCGCAGCTGGAGTGCCGTTCCTGCGTCCACTGTATATGCGGATAAATCGCCTCGGCAAAATTGCATTAGTGTTCTGCATTTCAATTGCTTCGCTCTTGTTCAATATGTTTGCGGGCGCGTTCTTTTTTGGGGACCCACTGCATGACATTATTGGGATTTGGGTGATGCTGATGCTCAATCAAGGCACCATCATTGTCTTGACGGCTTTATTGATTGAGCATATGCAACGTCAGGAATACATGTACAATGCTATGCTGAAGCATGAAAAAATGGAGACAGTCAGCCATTTTGCCGCGGCCGTTTCCCATGAATTGCGAAACCCTTTGCAGAGCATCAAAGGCTTTATCCAGTTGATGCATGAATATGAATACAGCCGTGAAAAACAACTGGAGTTTCATCAGACCATATTAGAAGAAATCATTACGGCAGAAGATTTGATCGATGATTATTTGGTCTATGCGAAACCAACCTACGGACAACTAGAGCCGATTACGGTTTCTCCAGAAGTCCATCATGTACTAAAAATCATGGCGCCTTATGCTAATGGAAAAGATGTCATCATGCAGATGATAGAGATGGATGAACATGCAAGGATTCTGGTCGATCGGCAGAAATTCCAGCAGGCTTTGGTTAATATCATCCGAAACGGCATTGAGGCGATGCCTGAAGGAGGAACCTTGGCCGTATCCGTCAAATCGTCTCCTGCCAAAGTGTGGATCGAAGTGGCTGACGAGGGCGTCGGTATGACAAAAGAAGAAGTGAAACGCTTAGGAGAACCTTATTTTTCGAATAAAATCAAAGGAACAGGACTTGGAATGATGGTTACCTACAGCATTGTCAGCCAAATGAATGGAGAAGTTCTGGTGGATTCCGAAAAAGGAAAAGGCACTGAATTCACGCTGGAATTTCCGAATACAGCATCGGTGAGCAAATAAAAAGGAGCTGTCTGGAAAGTAAGTTTTAGGTAGTGATCCTTTAAAGTTAGAGTTTTACTTATGCAGCTAATTGGCTGGCATATGTCCGCTATTGCACCGGGCTCATGCCAGCTAATTTTTGTTTAATACGTTCGTTGTTGCAGTAGGTTATGTATTGTTCGATCTGCTGTTTTAATTCTTCGTATGATGCCAATGCTTCTCCATAATACATTTCCTGCTTCAGGAGGCCGAAGAGGTTTTCCGTGGCCGCGTTATGGGCACAGGCCTCTTTTCGGGACATGCTTTGGAAAGCAGTGAATCGAATGAAACACATGGAATCTTTTAAAAAAAGCTGCCCTTTTGTCATGAAAAATGACTTTTGGGACAGCCTTTTTTATTTATTTATTCATTAACTGCCGGACAAAAGGCAGGACGGATTGTTCTTTCAGTTTGGCTTCGAACATGATGTCCGCATCGGTTCCGCGGAGCAGGGCCAGTAATTCATTAAAGTCCGTTTCGGAAACGAGATCATGATGGCGGAGATCCGTGAATCCTTCTTTTCCTGTGCTGATATGGATTTTAGGCGTACCGTAACCTTTCCAGGTCTCAAGGATTTCAGCGTAGTCGACGGGATTCCCGTCATTATTGCAGTTATGGTGATGAATATCAAAGCAAATCGGTACTCCGCATATCTTATTGACATCCAGGACATCTCTCACTGTAAAAGTTTTATCGTCATTTTCTAGACGCAAACGCTGGCGGATGCTTGGAGACAACGCCAAATAGGCTTCCGCGAATCGTTGTTTTGCCGCTTCTTTGTCTCCATAAGCTCCTCCGGTATGGAGAATGATGTCGGAGCCCCCAAGCAATTGAATCAGTTTATCGTGGTATTCGAGATCCTCGATTGATTTCCGGACCACTTCGGGCTTCGGCGAATTGAGAACCGTGTATTGTCCGGGATGAACCGATACCCTCATGGTATTTTCTTCTACAATTGTACGGATTTCATCTGTGATCGTCAGGACATCCGAATCTTCCCACCAAATCCAATCGTTTATCGGATGGGTAGAGAGTGGAACGATTGAACTGGAAGCCCGGTAAAAGAAAATATCGTGCTCCAGATTCCACCGGAGGATTTCTAAGGTAGTCTCCAGATTTTTCATGGTCAATTCTTTTATTTTTCCTGTCCCTTCCGCTTCCGCAGTTGCGACACGCAAAGTTCTGAAGATGGTTTTCAATTCAGTGTTCATACAGGCATAACCTAATTTCATCTAAATTCAACTCCTTGCTTTTCTATACCCTTCCAGCACCGATTGCATTCCTTCCTTTCGGGTATATTATATAGAAATGATTCAATAGGAGGAATTGAAATGACTGCAGAAATCACCCGCACTGAAAAAGGTTATCTTGCCACATTTGACCGGAAGCTGTCGCATGACATCGAAAAAGTTTGGCAGATGCTGACGGATAATGACAAGATTCATCAATGGTTCGCTGGATTGCAGATAGAAGAGCCGGGAAAAGGAGGACACCTCTCGTTTGATATGGGAAACGGTCATTTTGAAAAAATGTCGATTACGGATTTTGAGACGGAAAGCCAATTGGGTTTTGAGTGGGGCGAAGACCATGTCCTGTTTGAGCTTACTCCCGAAGATGGAGAAACCCACCTGCGTATGCTGGAGAGCATTCCAGCTTTAACAGACCATACACCAAGGGATTTGGCTGGCTGGCATGTTTGTTTGGATGTTCTTGAGGCACTGCTTAATAAAGAAAGTATTGAACGGACGTTGGAGTGGGAGCATTGGTATCCCGAATACAAGCGATTGGTTGACAGCATGAGTGTTTAACGATGATTGATCGCAGCTTCTAAAGATAATACACGATGCATGAGGCAGATAGCTTTCTAAAAGCCAGCTATCTGTCTTTTATCTTTGCAATTCTTGATAACCTACCAGTTTAACAAAAATATTCTTGTTAAAATAGATAAATTCTTACTGATTTATTCCTGTACTCTACCAGTTATCCTTGTTGTTTTTACTCATTGCCGCTTGTATATTTTGTTGAAGCAGTTTCATATTTCGGTGGCAATCAATTAAAAATTCGAAGACAATGAGTTCAGTAAAATGAGGAGGTATTCAGCACATGAAAAAAAGAGGATGGGCAATTATGGCATTACTTGTGGTTTTCCTGGTAGCAGCCGGTTTTGCAGGCACAAAAGCAGCCAATGACAAGAAGTCTGCAGCAAAAGGGGAACGACATGACATTTCTGAGATTATTCCATCTAAAGCCAAATGGGAAAAGGTGGTTACAGGAGATGGCGGGTTTATGGAAGGCATCAACTTTGACCGTGACGGTAAGATTTGGATGGTCAGCCCCATGTCAGGAGAACTTTTGGCAGTGGAAGATGGAGAAGTCGAATTCGTTAAGGAATATCCAGGTCCGGTAGGAGCGAAGTTCCATAATGACGGCCGCCTGTTCATTACCGATATCAGTGGAGTGATCCACGCATACGATCCGGAAACAGGGGACAGTAAGGTGGTCATCAGCACATATCAAGGAGAACCGTTAAACGGCTTGAATGACTTGGTATTTGATCAAGATGGCGGCTTGTATTTTACGGAACCCATGGGCTCAAGTGCTACCCATCCAGTCGGACGCGTCTTTTATGTTCCTGCAGACAGTACAGAACCTGAATTATTCGCTGAAAAAATCGCCTATCCGAATGGTGTCGCAATTTCAGCGGATGGATTGCGTGTCTACATATCAGAATTCGCTAAAAATAGAGTACTTGCTATTCCAGCCAAAAATGCACCACCATCACCTGAAACTCCGTTTATTTTCGGACAGTACGAAGGAGGAATCGGTCCCGATGGTTTAGCTGTTGATGACAAAGGAAATTTGTATATCGCACATTTCCAGGCTGGTGAAATTGTCGTTCAAGATGCAAGCGGATTTAGTTATGGCACAATTCGTCTTCCGGAAGGCGCAGGAACCTTCACAACGAATCTGACATTCCAGGACGGTTATCTGTATGTCACTGAATCCTCCAAAAATGAAGTATGGCGAATTCAAGTGAAAGAAAACGGATTGCCATTGTACGGAGCGCAATAAAGAATTTCAACCAACGGTGAGTTGCTAATTCTTATCAAAACCGATCAGTAGCTGATTCAGAAATGCGTATAACGTAAAGCCGAATAGAAACTGCTGAACAAATTTACGAACCAGAAAAGTAAAAGAAACCCGGCATCCTTTCAAAATAAGGTTGCCGGGTTTCTGTATATTTCAACCGAAATCTGTTACTGGGTTTTCTGCTCAATTTTGAATTCAAAAAAACTGTCTTCCTGAAATTTGCCTTTTTCGTAATTTCGTTCTGCAAAGGTAAGCGTGCCATCATGCGAAAACAAGACTACGGTTGCAGCGCGTGTTCCGTAATCAGGTGTTTGAATGAACATAGGAGACAGCATACGTTCCAAATCCAAACCAACTCCAGTGTCTGGAAGATGCGTATCGGGTGCATGTTCCGTATCAGATAGAATGGCGAAAAGCTCTTCCAAATCCGCTTCTTTGGATTGTGCCATATAAGAAGACAGCTTTTCCTTTCCTTTTGTCACTTTTGGCCAAGGCGTATTAAGAAAATGGTTGCTGAGTCCATGAGTTCCAGGAGGAATTTCGTAAGACTCATGCTGAATATTGTTGTAATAAAGCAATCGGTCAGAATCGCCTAAAATAATATTGAACCCAGCGTATTGTGTTGGATCGATGGACGTTACATAATCTTTAGAAGAATCGGTACTGGCTAAAAAGTTTTTGACTACTGCGCCTCTCGATATGGCGCCTGCTTCGAGATTGGTTGGATCCCGAAAATTTGTCAAAGCTGCAAAACGTCCATGTTTGGTAACTCCCAGCCATGTGCCCATTCCAGTCAAGTCGCGGCCAGCTAAAATATGGGGCTCGTCATCCCAGAAACGGGCAGATGCAGCGGGACGGCCGTAAAACTCGTCTCGATTTGCAGCAACAATCAGTTTGTATTTAGGGTGGTTCCGAAACTGTAGGTTGATCAGACACATAACTTATCCCCTTTGTTATTTTTATCCGCCAGTAAAGCTTCCGCTGCCCGGAAAGTGCACCAGCCTTAAAAGTCCGATTGGAACAACTTTACTCAATGGCCAGTGACTGTTGTGTAAAGTTTCTCTCATTATATACAATGAATGGGCACGTTAACAGAAAGAGGTACCGGCATTTAAAATTATTTTATCAAGAAAATGGGATGGGTAGAAATTGAAATGGACATTCATCATCTATAAAAGTTATTGCGCAGATTGACCTATTTTTTAAAAAGATATTAGTTCTAAAGTTTTAAACGGAAGTATTTTCTGCTACACTGTTAAAAGAGTTTTTACTATAGTTGGAGAGCTTAAAGAGGATCAGGAGGATGGACATAATGAACGAAGCAGCTTCATTGTCTTTTGCACAGGTATTGATGGAAGGCATTAAAGAAATGGTGTTTGTCATAAAAGTTGTTGAGGAGGATTCTTTCATTTATGAATTTTTTAATACGGCAGTGATGGAAAAAACCTCTTTGACTTCTCTTTCGATTGGCAGGACGTTTCATGAAGTTCATTCTTCAAAGCTGGCGAGTTTTTTACAGGAAAAGTATAGGGAAGCAGTCCAAAGCAGACAATGTGTGGTCTATGAAGATTCTTTCTATTCTGCTGGGAAGCAACTATTTTATTCGAAAACCCATCTGACTCCACTTTTCGATGAGACAGGAAAATGTACTCATATTGTAAGTTTAGTAAAAGACATAACAGATGAAAAAGCAACTGAATTGAAAAACAATGGAATACGTGAACGCTTGGAAGAAAATAGTGCCCGATACAGGGCTTTATACGAAAGCAATGCAGGTGCAATTTTTACAGTGGATTTAAAAGGCGATATTACCGGTGGGAATCCGACAGCCCAACAGTTAAGTGGCTACTTGATGAAGGAGATAGTTGGAAGAAACTTTGTTGATTTTGTTTTTTCAGAAGACCGACTACTTGCACAACAGCATTTTCTGGCTGCTGTCGAGGGTGAATTTAAAGACGTGCGCCTGAACTTCACTTCGAAATCTGCGGAAATTATGGGTTGTTTGATTAAATTTATTCCAATTAGTCCGAAAGGTAAAATTACTGGCTTTTATATGGTTGTCAAAGATATGACAGAATTGGATAAAGTGGCAAGCCTTTATGAAGCTGGGGAAAAGAACTTTCAGATCATTGCGGAAAACGTTCATGATGTCATTGTATTGATGGATCATCAAAAAGCTTATCTATATTTGTCTCCTTCTATTGAAAGCATATATGGCTATCAGGCAAGCCACATTATCGGCCAAAAGCCATTTTATAATGTCCATCCGGAAGATGTGCCGGCTATAACACTGGCCTTTGATGAAGCCGCAAAGAGCGGTACCACTTATCTGCTGCAGCTTCGCCTTTTGCATAAAGACAGAGGATGGGTGTGGTCGGAACTAAACGGTACTCCTGTATATGATGAGAAAAAGCGGTTCAAGCACATGGTGATGGTTGCGCGGGATATCTCCCTGCAAAAAGAATATGAGAATCAACTGATGCATTTTGCTTATTTCGATTCTTTGACTGAACTGCCCAATCGCCGTTATTTTCAGGAATATGCAGCAGAGCAAATGGAAATCCATGATAAAACGCAAAAAAGTTTAGCAGTGATGATTCTGGACATTGATGATTTTAAAGAAATCAACGATCAATGGGGCCATGAAATTGGTGATGCAGTTATCCAGGAATTTGGTTATCGGTTGAGCACCTGCATCCATAGAGCGAATATGGCTGCCCGTCTGGGTGGGGATGAGTTTGTGGTTTTAGTAGCAAATGCAGAAGGACAGGAACAAGTGGCTAATGTGGCTGCCAGCATTTATCAAACAATGGAAAAACCTTTTAATGTGAAGGATTTATCCTTACAGGTTTCCATCAGTATGGGAATCGCCTTTTCATTGGATGAAAAAATAACAATTTCAGCCATGATGAAACGGGCGGACATGGCAATGTATAAAGCAAAAAGTCAGGAAAAAAATTCATTTCAAATAAGCCAAACATGAGCAGCCTTTGCTCATGTTTTTTTATGATGAAATAATAAAGGGTTAAATTAAGTAAAATTATTGGTAAAATTAGTAGATGATAGACAATGTTTGAATTTTCGGAATTAAAATGAGTTTTCTTTTTCTAAGGAAAATGTTATGATTCTGTTAAATCATACATCCTATTAAAAATCCATAAATTGGTTTCTATACTAATTAAATTTACCTTAAGAGATGATACAAACGTGCATAATTAACTATAGATTTGCTGGAGTCGGCAATGGTCAAGGAATTTATTGATTTATCTCTCTTCTCTGTCCACTGGCCGTAAAAGCCCGATTGGATGGACTAACACTCAATGGGGAAAAAACTTCCACTGAGTGAAGTTTCTCTTTACCCCGCATTAACGGTCAGTAAGACTTCCGCTTCGCGAAAGGTCTACTGGCCGTAAAAGCCCGATTGGATGGACTAACACTCAGTGGGGAAAACTTCCACTGAGTGAAGTTTCTCTTTACTGAATAACTGAGGTGAAAAAGATGAAAGAGTCCTTAATGAAAATTTTTATGGTCATCAGCCTGATCTGCATATTGGGAATCTCTTTCTTTTTTTACAGCAGTCAATATACAATCGCAGTTGACAGTGAAACAGAAACGATCTATTTGAGTTCTGATGTGGATGAACTTTTATTGACGGATGAACTTCGGATTTTAAAAGACTTGGAAGGCGATTTGCGGATTGATGATCTAGTGGTGCCCCCTTACAGTTGGAAGTTTATTTCAAATGAAGAAGAAGTGCCGAATGGCGGGTTGGCTAAAGATGTGTATTGGTTGAGCTTTACGGTGAAAAGCCAGTCAGAGGATCGGGACTGGTTGCTGGAATTGGCAAATCCATCTATTGATGAAGCCATTCTTTACTCGCCGGTTCCGACGGATGAATACACTAGTGAAAAAATTGAAAAAGGCATTTCAAGATCAACAGAAACACATCCTCATCATCATTTAATTTTCGACTTGAATTTGTCGGAGGCGGAAGCAAGTACATACTTTTTGCGTGTGGAGTCAAAAGGTGCTAAGTACATGCCATTGACGATTTGGGAACACGGTGCATTTGAAGAGCATTCCCGGCAAATCACTGCCTGGATCGGGCTATTCAGCGGAGTAAGCCTCATCTTTTTTTGGTGCTGCATCCAGTGGTTTCTCAAATATAGACAAAAAAACTTTCTGTATCTCCTGTTGTTGTCTGTGTCATTTATTTTAGTATCTTCAACTTGGTCCAATTTCAGTTTTGCCTACATATGGTCAAACTTGGAATGGTGGAACAGACAAACTGTCTCCGTATTGATTGGAGCAGCCAGTATTCTGTTATTGGTTGTTACGCGTGAACTGTTTGCAGAAAGACTCAAAGCCTCTCGCTATTTCACTATTATTAAAGCAATGATAGTTTTAGCCTTGTCTTCAATAGTGCTTTCATTCTTTTTCTATCCCATCGCTGCATTGCTGCTGTATGTAGTGGCTCTTCTGTCTGCCGGTGTTTCTTTTTCAATCGCTTTTTATGCTTGGAACGAAGGGGAACGATATGCCGGCCAGTATGCGGTTGCTCAATCTTTTTTGGCAGTGGCTGTTTCAACGGCCTTTTTAACTGCCGCTGCGATTATTCCTTATTTGAATATCCTCCATTATTCAATTTATTTCTTTAGTGGAATGGGTCTCTTATATGCAGCTAAGGCATTGCTCGAGAAAGAACATATTGGTTTTAAAAAATTAGGGGAACTGGAGTGCCAGAAAAATGATCGGCAACAGTTAGAAGCGGAAACGCTGAAACATGCTAATAAGCAAAAAGATGAGCCGTTGGCATATACATCGGCAGGCCTGAAAATACCTCTTGAGGACAGGGATGGAATTGCACGATCCCTTCAAGAAACGACGGAAGGGACAAAGTCTTTTGCAACGGCGAGTCAATTGAATGAATGGGTGACAAGTGGAGAAAATATGGCACATTTGGTCAATAGCGTTGAGGATCTTTCCAAAAAGAAGAGAGATTCTGAAACGGGGCAAGTTGAAGCAGGTATTAGGGAGCTTTCTGTTTCCAAATTGGCGGCTTCCATATTGAAACAGCAAGAAACAAAACAGACGTTGAATATCCTTGTTATTGATTCGAAAGAGACCAACCGGTTGGCACTTTTGCAGCAATTGGGTTCAGGTGGTTACCGAGGAATTGGCGCAGAAGATGGCCAAACTGCTTTGCGCATATTGGCAGAAAGTGCAGTCGATCTGATTGTAATGGATGGCAATCTGGACGATGTAACAAGTGACGAGTTATGCCGACAGATCCGCAGCGACTTTACATTGACGGAGTTGCCGATTTTGATGTTATCGGATGAAGATGGACTAGGTAAGAAAAAGGATGCTTTCAAAGCGGGTGCCAACGATTTTCTGGTGAAGCCTTGTGACAAAGAAGAGTTTATGCTGCGTGTTGAGACATTGGCGAATATGCGCAGACTGACACAGGAAATGGCCAACTTGAATCATTTTCTGGAACGCAATGTCCAGGAAAGGTCAATGGCATTGGAAGTCACCAATAAAAATTTACTGACAGTCAATGATGAAATTCAGGAAATTGAGAAATCCAGAAACGAAATGCTGTCTGCAATTTCACATGAACTGGGTACACCCATTACACTGATCCATAGCTATATCCAAGCGGTTAAGGAAAGTTTGATTGAAGAAAACAATCCGCGCTATTTGGATATGATCCATAAAAAACTATTGCTTTTGGAACGCCTGACAGAAGATCTTGTAGAACTGACGAAATACAAGTCTGGCAATATGACCTTGCGATTCGAGCAACATGAACTGCAGCCATGGACAGAGCGGCTCGTCGATTCGTTGGCATCTGATGTCATTCAAAGCGGGCGGGAATTCAAATTCCACGGCACAGAAAATCTGGATGGAATCAATCAAGCTTATCTTGCGATCGACTTGGACCGGATTGATCAGGTCATTTCCAATATTCTCTGGAATGCCGTTAAGCATACGTCTTCAGAAGAAGGGCGGATTGAGCTGTCTCTGGAGCTGCTTGCCCAAAACAATGATCATGCTTTATTGGCTGAAGAGGATTTTGATGGAGAACTGGTCATTCGGATTTCTGATAACGGGCGGGGCATCAAGAAAGAGGCATTGCCGCATATATTTGACCGGTTTTACAAAATCGATAGTTCTACGAGCTACAAAGGGAGCGGGCTTGGGCTCGCAATTGCTAAAGAAATCATTTTGGCCCATAAAGGGCAGATATGGGCGGACAGCAAAGAAGGCAAAGGGAGTGTTCTGATTATTGTATTGCCGCTGGTTCTGCATTAACGAACAGGAGGAAAACAGATGACTGCTGCTACAGTGTTGATTGTCGAGGATGATGAAGGAATACGCGAATTGATGCGATTGTTCTTGCTGAAGAAAGGGTATGGCGTCATTCAGGCTGAAAATGGTCTACAGGCTTTGGATATGCTGGAAAGCGAGAGGCCGGACCTGATTTTGCTGGACGTGGAAATGCCGGGCATGAATGGTTTGGAAGTATGTGAGAAAATCCGCTTGAAAACGACTTTGCCGATTTTGTTCGTCAGCTATCGTAAAGAGCTGGTCTATAAAATTCAGGGATTGGAAGCGGGCGGCGACGATTACATCACCAAGCCGTTTGATTTCAACGAACTGGAAGCCCGTATACGTGCCATTCTGCGAAGAAACGGCTGGAAGAACGATGAGGAAGACGGGCTGACAATCCTGAAATATAAAGATCTGCATATTCATGTGGATGCGCGCGAATTGTATATAGAAGGCGCTCAGGTAAAGCTTTACCATAAAGAATTTCAATTGCTGCTGCTATTGGCCCAAACGCCAAACCGTGTATGGACGGCAGAGCAGTTATATGACCAGGTATGGGGCTATTATTCAGAAGGTGATGTGCAGACAGTCAAAGTCCATATCAGCAACTTGAGGAGAAAGATTGAGAAAGATCCTGCTAACCCGGTTTATATCCAGACGGTTAGAGGGTTCGGCTACAAATTCATATGGGAATGAAAAGCATTCGGCTGTTACTGGCTGAATGCTTTTTATTTTGCCGTTTAAGTGGCAGGGGCAAAGAGCGTTAATTTGTTGGCTGCAACAGTACAATGGCTTTTAAGTTATTTTATAGTCTTTTAAGCCTTATTTAAAATAGTGCCCTGTGATTAATAACCTGGTTTATTCCCTTATTTATTATTTTACTGGTTATTGATTATCTGAATCGGTTCTTAATGCCTTTATTTTTTAAAGTTTTCTCTTTTATTAGAATTTTTAGATTACTTAACTTGTTTTTAACCTTCGAGTTTTACGATGAAAATAACAAAGGATAAACCTTAGGAGGATTTGATTATGGAAAGCACATTCAATTTGAATAAATTCCTGAAAGCAATGGCAAAAAGAAAAATGTTGATCATCCTAGTGACACTGGCTTTTATTGTTATTAGTGCGGTTGCCAGTTATACCGTGATGAAACCGGTCTATCAGGCGACAACGCAGATTTTAATCAACCAAAACACAGCAAGCAGCCAGGATTTCGATAGTCTGGATATCGACACCAATCTTCAATTGATCGGAACCTATAATGTCATTATCAAAAGCCCTGCGATTCTAGCCAATGTCATCGAGGAGTTACAGTTGAAAGATACGATTTCCTCCTTAACGGAACGCATTACGGTCAATAACATCGAAAGCTCACAAGTCGTTACCTTATCAGTGGAAGATTCTTCGATGGAACAGGCTGTGTTGATTGCGAATACAACAGCACAGGTCTTCCAAAAGGAAATCCAAACGATGATGAATGTGGACAACGTCAGTGTTCTTGCTGCAGCAGAAACTGCTGCAAACCCAAAACCGATTCGCCCGGACCCTGTTTTTAACATGGCAATCGGAGCGGTGGCCGGACTGGTTTTCGGTATGGCCATCACGCTGATCCTGGATCAATTGAATACAACGGTCCGAACAGAAGAAGATATTGAAGAAATTCAGGGGCTTCAAGTTTTGGGGATTGTCAGTCCTGTAGACAGCAATTTGAAAATGGAAAAACCATTAAATCTAACAGAGAGATTGGAGAAGGATATACATGCAGGCAATGAACAAGACAAAAAGGTTAATGCCGCGAAAATTGGTGGCTCGTACTAATCCACAATCGATTACTGCTGAACAATACCGAACGATTCGGACCAATATCAATTTCTCGACACCTGGTTTGGATTCGAAAGTCATCTTGTTCACATCTGCTTCAAAAGAAGAAGGGAAATCGACAACAGCGGCAAATATGGCAATCGTATTTGCCGAAACCGGAAAAAGAGTCTTGTTGATCGATGCCGATATGCGGCGGCCGACTTTGTACCGGACGTTCCAATTAGGGAACAACACCGGCCTGTCTAATCTCTTGCTGAGAAAAGGGCAGTTGAAACATTCGGTAAAAGCGAGTGGGGTTCCAAACTTGGATTTGCTGATGAGCGGACAAATTCCGCCAAACCCGGCGGAATTGCTGGAGTCCGATGCATTGGAGGAGTTGCTGGAAGAAATGCGCGGTCAGTACGATTATATCCTTTTTGATTCACCGCCGATCCTGTCAGTAACCGACTCCAAGATTTTAGCGAATAAATGCGATGGCACAGTTTTGGTAGTGAATACAGGGAAATCAGAGAAAGTCAGCGTTGAAAAAGCTCGTGACTCTTTGGCTACAGCGAAAGCATTCATTCTCGGAGTTGTCCTGAACAATTATCCGCTCAACAAGGAAAACTATTATTACCATAATTACAACGACTAAGCTGTTGATCCGAAAAGAAAGGGCGAGCGTAAATGGAGATGTACAAACATCGTGCACTTGAAATTCTTCATCGTTCACTGATCCCTTTCCTTGTTGTTTTTCGCCAATTTCGTATCTTTGTTTCGAATGGATTTGAAAGTATTGAAGAAAAGCTGGAACTGGTAGCTTTGCCGACAGCTTCACATCTGACTGGAAAAAGCGTTTTGGTTACTGGAGCAGGGGGATTTGTCGGCTCCAAAATTGCCCGTCAGCTGATTCAATATCAGCCTTCCTGCATTCTGCTGCTTGGACATGGACCGCAATCCATTTATTCAGTTGAATATGAGCTAAGAAAGTTGATGGTAGGGAATATTGAAATCATACCGATTGTTCTGGATGTTCAAGATAAAAAAAAGATCTATTCCATTATTGGGCGCTACAAGCCAGACATCATCTACCATACAGATGGGCACCGGCAACTAGATATAACAGAAGACGATTCATCTATCACTCTACATGGGGCTGTCTTTGCTGCCAATAACATTGCGGAAGCTGCTAACCGTTACCAAATTAAGCGTTTTGTGATGATTTCTACTGAGTTGGCTGAAAAGCCGCGAAATCTCATGGAAGCTGAAAAACGCTTGTCTGAAATGGTTGTTGAGAGTATTTCATTGACCAGTTTGACTCGGTACATCATTGTGCGTTTGCCGGAAGATGGAATGTCTGCTAAGTCGAAGAAGCTTTATAGTCCGAGTGACACAAAAATAGCAGATGCTCAGCTGGTGCAGCGTATTCTGCAAACGGACAGCCAAGCGCCAGCATCTGATTTATACGGCTTGAAGAAGACCGATTCAAGCCCATCTAGAGGACTTAGCCAAATTGAAATGGCCAGATTCCTGAAACAATTGAAAACAGCCACGGAGAATGAAGCGCGTCAGTTGGTCATATCTTTTCTGAAGCGTTAAACACGAAAGGGTGAAATTAATGGAGCCAGAAAAACATCACAATGAATTTCGTTTTGAAGAAGAGTTGCGTGAATTAGGTAGGGATCTGACGTTTCAAAATGACGATATGATCAAGCAGCATCCTTTTTTAAATAAGATTTATCCGTATGCACTGAATACCATCCACTTGGTCACGTATTGTGAAAACAATACAATTTCATTGTTGTCGGCTAGTCTGGAAATCGGCACGGTTGAAAGCGTCAGTGGATTTGCCGATGAAATTGGCGGCATTTCCTGCGGAGTGGACCATCAAGGGAATTTAAAGCCATATGCTTATGATCTGAATACATTGGAGAAAATTAATAAGCATCCACAAACACGTTTTGTGTTTGCGGGCAGCCAAATTCCTCATTTTGACAGGCTAAAGTCTTTTGCCATCAATTTGCATATCGACAATAAAGCCGATGACGTAATTTCTTGGAAGCTGGCCTTAAATGCTAAAGGTCAGCCAATTTTAATCACTTCTCTAAAAGAAAAAGAAAACTTGCTCTAACTGCCTAATAAACAGAACTGATTTCAGTCAGGAATAAGAAGCGAGTGAAGGGGGATAGTCGTCAGCATGTTACATAATCTGAAAATAGCTGTAGTCGGATTGGGGTATGTCGGCTTGCCTGTAGCAGCCGCCTTTAACCGGAAATATCCTGTCACTGGTTATGACATCGATGAAAAAAGAATTCAAGCACTGACCATCGGATTGGATAAAACGAATGAAATAAGCCGTGAGGAGTTTCTGGACTCCACTCTTGTTTTTACAGCCGATCCAGCGGATTTGAAAGATGCCGGGTTTATTATCATCGCTGTGCCCACTTCTTTCGACAGGCACAAGCTGCCCGATTTAACGGCTTTGCAGGAAGCCAGCAAATGTGTCGGGCAGCATATGAAAAAAGGAGCGGTTGTGGTTTATGAATCGACTGTGCCGCCGGGATTGACAGAGGAAGTCTGCATTCCGATACTGGAGAAATACTCGGGCTACGAAAGCGGTAAAGAATTTTTTGTCGGTTATTCTCCGGCACGGGTTCTGGCTGGGAATAAAAAGTATAGTTTTACAAAAATGAAAAAAGTAGTGGCGGGACAAAACGAGGAAGTAACGGAATTTTTGGCGCAAGTTTATGGCAGTGTGGTTACAGGCGGTATTTATCAGGCACCCTCAATCCGTGTGGCTGAAACTGCCAAGTTAATTGAAAATATCCAGCTTGATGTCAATGTGGCATTGATGAACGAACTTGCTTTGATTTGCGGTCGCTTAAATATTGATACGCAAGAAGTGCTTGAAACTGCGGGCAGCAGAATTGGTTTTGTGAAAGCTGCTCCGGATTTGGTCGGAGGACAGGGAATCGAGTTGGCTTCTTTATACTTGGCGAACAAAGCAGAATCTGTCGGCCACAGTTCCGAAGTCATTTTATCCGGCCGCAATATCAACGAAGGCATGGGGCGGTACATTGCCCAAACATTGATCAAAAAAATGATTCAGGACAATATCAGCATAGCTGATGGCCGCGTGACAATACTGGGGCTTTCATCTAAAGAAGATGTGCCCGATCTCCGCAATTCCAAAGTTGCTGATATCGTAGAGGAACTCAGGGAATACGGCATTGAAATACAAGTGGCTGACCCCTACGCTTCCACTGAAGATACAGCAAGCCATTATCAACTGGAACTCCTCACCCACCGGCAGTTGAAGCCCGCCCACGCAGTTATTTTGGCAGTTCCGCATAAACCCTATAAAGAAGCTGGTTGGAAACAGTTTGAAGGATTATTGATTGGTCAGCAAGGCATTGTCTTCGATGTCAAAAGTATACTTGATCCTAAAAGGAAGCCGGAAAAAGTCCAGCTATGGCGTTTATGAAGTTTTAAGAAAGAATTCTAGTTTGTCCGAATGGATATAGCAACCACCTGTAGCGTGCAGGTGGTTTTTTGCATGGAAATATACATGATGTCAATAATGCATTTTATGATTTGGGATTAGCTGAAACGGCGGGGATGAAAAGTAAAAAAATCCATTAAATACTCAGTAGATTTTAATAAACGTCTCATGATGTTCACAGAAACAAACCGTACACTTAGTTTGTGGAGTTATTATTAGAATATTAAGGAAAAAAGGAGGTGAAAGTTTTGGCTATCGAGATATTTTGCAGAAAAGAACAGAAATACCTCATCAGCAGGCTACAGTATGAGCGGCTAATTGAAGAATTGAGTGATTGCATGCGAAATGACAGAAATGGAGATGATGGAAAATACTCAGTCAACAGCCTGTACTTTGAGAACAAGGAAAAACAGATTTACTTTGAAACGAAGAATAAATTACAGTATCGCCAAAAACTTCGTTTGCGTGTGTACGGAGAAACAGATTCTGCCGGAACAGCCTTTTTTGAAGTAAAACAAAAACATAAGAATGTTGTCAACAAACGCAGATTGACGTTGCCTCTTGCAGAAGCTTATCGATATTTGGAAAAAAACGGCGAACAAGAATTAGATCAATTCAACGTATCCAATCCACAGGTGCTGAAAGAAATCGACTACTTCCGGAAATATTATCAGTTGCAGCCAGAAATGATTGTCAGCTACGATCGCCATGCCTTGCATGGAATTGATGATCCTGATTTGCGTCTCACCTTCGATTTTAATCTCAGATGCCGCAATGAGGATCTGCGGCTGGAGAATGGGGGATATGGGGATTATTTTATCGATCCGAACCTGGTGGTGCTTGAAGTAAAGGTGGACCACAGTGTGCCCTTATGGTTGGCTCGAATTCTGCAGCGGCTTGATTGTGAGCAGCGCAGCGCTTCAAAGTTTTGCACAAGTACAGAATTGCTGGGGGATGAGAAATTTTCCTTGGAAACCGAATTCAAAATGTAAATAGGAGGAGATCAATATGGCAACTATTACAGAACTTTTTCAATTCAACCCCGAAACCGGTGAGTCCACCATTTGGATGAGCTTTGCAGCAATGGCGATTGCATTGATTCTGAGCTTGATCATCACGACAGTCTATCAGCACACGTTTAATGGAGAAAGTTATTCACAGGATTTTGTACACACAATTATTATGATGAGTGTGGTCGTTTCAGTAGTCATGAACGTAGTGAGCGGCAATGCAGGCGTTGCATTCGGATTATTTGCAGTCTTCTCCCTTATCCGTTTCCGCAGTGCTGTTACGAACGCCAAGGACATCGCATATATCTTCTTCGGCCTTTGTGTGGGAATGACATGCGGGCTGTTTCAATTCCAACTGGCTATTCTCTTGACGTTATTTGCTTCAGCGGTCTTTTATTTCCTATTTAAAACCAATTACGCAAAAGGGCGCGATACACAAATTTTGAAAGTTACAGTTCCTGAAAACTTGAATCATGAAAAGCTGCTCGATGATATTCTGAAAGACAAGACGGTCGATCATCAATTGCGCCAGGTGGAAACAACCAACTTGGGCACAATGATTCTGTATACGTTTTCCATCCGCAGCAAGCCCGATACCAAAGACCATGAACTGCTCGATCTGATTCGGGAGCGCAATGCCAACTTGAAAGTTTCCTTGTCTTATCTGCAGCCGAAGGAAATGTAGGGTCTAGTCCGGGGATACTTCTCCGGACTGTTTTTATGGAGCGGGGGAAGGGTATGGAACAGTATAGAACTGAAGGAGGGCGTAGCTATGGAAATTGTGGCGAAAAGAGACTTGCTGAAGGACCGTTATGGGAATTATTATATGGTGTCTTATGCTTCCAAAAAGTCGTTGACAATTGTCAATGCCGCTATGTACCATGCGTTCAATCAAATGCTGAACGAAGAACTGGTTGCCAAGGTGAAAGCGAAGTATCCGAATGATGTGGCTTGTGGGAAATATTTTGCCGACCTTGTCCATGAGCAAGTAAAAGAGATGAACCGTCCTGGGAACCCTGGAAACATTTACGACATTGAAGATGTAAAAAAAGAATATGATCTGCATATGAAACCGCTCTATGACGATTCATTTCATTTATCGTAAAGCTTCATATTTTTGACTGCCTGCCCTGAGAAAGGGCAGGCTTTTTTTGCGCAAAAACGGGTAGGTTAAAGTTGGGGATTGAAAAGGCCCTGCAAATGATGTATTTGTCTCCTGATTGGGGCAGGGTTGGAGAAAATCATCAAAAAGGCTAAGTACTTTTCTGCTATAGGGTATTGGAAATCCGAGCAGTTGCTGCTACTGGAGTGTTAGCGCTTACAGGGAGATAAGAATACTATTGAAAAAGGAAATAGGGCTTTATTGCTTTATCCGCCTAAAGTCTGAAAAATATAATAATTGTCCGAAAACTCTTTCAATTATTCAAATACTCTTTATAATAAACAATTATGAACAAAGGGAGATGAGGCATATGTCTAAACTGAAAAACGACTCGTTGCAATTGCATCGGACGCATCAAGGGAAATTGGAGATTCGGTCGAAAGTGGCAGTGGAAAACGAAAGGGACCTGAGCCTCGCTTATTCTCCAGGAGTTGCTGAACCTTGTCGGGAGATCGCGGCAGATCCAGCAAAAGTTCATGACTATACCATGAAAAGCAATATGGTCGCAGTGGTTACAGACGGCACAGCAGTTCTGGGACTTGGCAATATAGGGCCGCTTGCAGCATTGCCTGTCATGGAAGGGAAAGCTATATTGTTCAAAGAGTTTGCCGGTGTGGACGCATTTCCGATCTGTCTGGATACAACAGATGCAGAAACCATCATCCAGACAGTGAAGTTGCTTGAACCAGGTTTCGGCGGCGTCAATCTTGAAGATATTTCAGCCCCTACTTGTTTTGTAGTGGAAGAGCGCCTGAAAAAGGAAATGGGCATTCCTGTGTTTCATGATGATCAGCACGGTACCGCGATCGTCACCTTGGCTGGCTTGATCAATGCATTGAAATTGGTCGGCAAAGACGTTCCGGAAACCCGAATTGTGGTGAACGGTGCAGGAGCGGCTGGAATTGCGATCGTGAAATTGCTGAGCAAATTCGGTTTCGGGCATGTGATCATGTGCGACACAAAAGGTGCCATTTTTAAAGGGCGCAAAAACGGCATGAATCCATTTAAAGAAGAAGTGGCTGAAATGAGCAATTATGAACGCAAAGAAGGTTTATTGGCAGATGTGATTCAAGGAGCGGACGTTTTTATCGGTGTTTCTGCAGAAGGCGCATTGACTCAGGAAATGGTGGAAACCATGAACAATGATGCCATCATCTTTGCAATGGCCAACCCTAATCCTGAAATCCTTCCGCATTTGGCTAAACAGGCTGGAGCAAGAGTTGTTGGAACAGGGCGTTCCGACTTCCCGAACCAGGTCAATAACGTATTAGCCTTCCCAGGGCTCTTTAGAGGGGCGTTGGATGTTTTGGCTACGGATATCAACGATGCAATGAAAATCGCTGCTGTAGAAGCAATAGCCGGCTTGTTGGAGACGCACGAGCTGCATGAAGAGTATGTCATACCGAAACCATTTGATTTGCGTGTGGCTTCAGCGGTTGCAGCCGCGGTTGCTAAAGCGGCAATCGAAACAGGCGTTGCCCGGAAAACAATTGAAACGGATGATCTGCAGCAAAAGACAGCAAGCTTATCGGCAGCCGGAGAATAATGCACTATATAATAGAAGAAACTCATTCGCTTTTATTCCAGCGAATGAGTTTTTTTGTGCAGAATTTGGATGAACGACTACAAATTCATTTGAACGTTCACAACCCGTAACGCGCTTATTAGAAGACAGAAAAAGCCCTTTGCCGCGCGGCAAAGGGCTGCTTCATAAGATCTTATCCGAAAATCTCTTCAGATACTTCCACGATGTATTTCAATTTGTCCCATTGCTGTTGTTCTGTCAATTCGTTGCCGTGGTGTGTAGAAGCGAAACCGCATTGCGGGCTGATGCACAATTGCTCAAGCGGCACAAACTCGGCAGCCTCTGCAATGCGGGCTTTGATGGATTCTTTGTCTTCCAGTTCGCCGTTTTTTGAGGTAAAGACGCCCAGAACGACTTTTGCGCCACCGGCAGGAATGTGTTCAAGCGGCTTAAAGGAGCCGGAACGGTCATCGTCGTATTCGAGGAAGAATCCGTCCACATTTTCATTTGCGAAAATTGTCGGAGCAATCAAAGCATAGCTGCCTTCAAAAGCCCACTTCGATTTGTAATTTCCGCGGCATAGATGAGTCGTCACTGTCAGATCTTCAGGTTTTCCTTCCAACGCTCCATTGGTTACGCGCAATGCCAGATCGATCAAGTAATCGCGGGAGTGGTCACCTTCACTGAAAGGGATTTCCGGTGAAGAAAGGCCGGCAATATAAACGTCGTCAATTTGCAGGTAACGGACACCTGCTTTGTAGAAGGCCTGAAACGCATCGCGGTAAACTTGAATAATGGCTTGTGCGTATTCTTCAATGTCCGGATAAATTGCAGCATTGCGAATTCCCGCATTAAAGAATTGGTTGGGGCTCGGAATCGTTAATTTTGGAACAGCTCTGCCGTCAGCAATGTCTTTCAATTCAAGGAAATCCTGGATGAACGGGTGATCAGGATCAAATGAAATCTCCCCGATATTCCGGACATCATAGCGCTCTGTTTCTTCACCGGCAAACTGGTAACCTGATTCCGGCACATAGCCTTCAAAGCCATTGATATGTTCCATGAAATCCAGATGCCACCAAGTACGTCTAAACTCGCCGTCTGTAACGGCTTTTAATCCGACCTCGATTTGTTTCTCGACAATATGTTGGATTTCTTTCGTTTCGATTTCCCGCAGCTCTTGTGCTGAAATCGTCCCGGCTTTGAAATCTTCTCTTGCTTTATGTAAGGAAGCCGGACGCAGCAGGCTTCCTACGTGATCGGCCTTGAATGGGGCAGTAATCGTTTGAGTCGTTGTCATGTCTGTATTCCTTCTTTCTCTAATAGTATTTTTTCAGTTAGCAATGCTTAACCCGTTGCGGCGTGCTACTTGAGCCAATGCTTGGCTAAGATCCTGTACCAAATCATCCGGATGTTCCAAGCCGACGGAATAGCGCAGCAAGCCGTCAGTGATTCCGCGTTTTTCACGTTCCTCTGCAGGCATAGAGCCGTGTGACATCGTTGCAGGGTACGATAAAATCGACTCGACAGCGCCAAGGCTGACGGCAAACACTGGAATACGCAGATGCTCCACAAAGACGCGTGCTGACTTTTTATCAGCTAGGCGGAAAGAGAGCACAGCTCCCGCGCTTTTTGCCTGGCGTTCGTGAATCGGATTGCCCGGATGGAATGAAAACCCTGGGTAGTATACTTCTTCGATCAATGGATGGTTGTGCAGGTATTCGGCAATTGTCCGTGCTGATTCCGATGACTGGCCAAGGCGTGCTCCTAAAGTTTTGATTCCTTGGATCAACAGGTAAGAATCCTGTGCCCCCAAGACCGAACCGAAGGTATTTTGAATAAAACCTAGGCGATTGCCGAGTTCTTCATCTTTTGTAACCGCAAGGCCTGCAACCACATCGCTGTGCCCGGAAAGGAATTTTGTTGCGCTGTGAAGAACGATGTCTGCGCCAAGTTCCAACGGATTTTGATAGAGCGGCGTCATGAAGGTATTGTCGACGAATGTCAGACAGCCATTGGCTTTCGCCAGTTTTGCTGCGATTTCGATATCCGTAATATTCATAGTCGGATTGGATGGTGTTTCCAAGTAGACGACTTTTGTATTCGGCTGAATGGCATTAGCCATTTCATTCAAATCGGTCATGTTGACGAATGTGTATTCGATATTGAATTTATCCAGCACTTCTGTGATGAAGCGGTAAGTTCCGCCGTAGACATCTTCTGATACCAGGACATGGTCGCCAGAAGACAACAGCATAAATGCGGAAGAGATAGCAGCCATCCCGGAAGAAAAGGCAAAGCCGCGCTTGCCGCCTTCCAATTTTGCGATGGTTTCCTCTAATGCCAGACGTGTCGGATTCCCGGAACGGCTGTAATCAAATGGGCCAAATGAATCCAGGCTTTTCTGATGGAATGTGGAAGATAAATAAATCGGTACGTTGACAGCTCCGGTTAATGGGTCAACTCCGGTAGAATGAATAAACTTGGTTTCGATGCGATCAGTCATATTCAACAACCTCCTTCTTCAATTTCGAAAATGCCTGTGTCAAATCGGCAATTAAATCTTCAGCGAGTTCGACGCCAACTGAGAAGCGCAATAGCCGGTTGCAAACGCCGCGCCGGGTACGTTCTTCAAATGGAATATCTGCATGGGTTTGGGTAGCCGGATAAGTGATGAAGCTTTCGACGCCGCCTAAACTCTCGGCAAATGTAATGAGTTTAATGTTTTCAAGAAAAGGGCCAACCCATTCTTCGTCCTGCAGGCGGAAGGATAACATGCCGCCTTTTCCCGGGTAGAGCACATCAGAAACAACTGATTGCTGCAACAGGAATTCCGCAATGGTTTTGGCATTGGCTTCATGTTGGCGCATGCGTAATGGCAAAGTCTTCAATCCGCGTATCAACAACCAGGAATCGAAAGGCGACAGTACGGCGCCGACCGAGTTATGGAATGTTGAAAGCCTTTCACAAATGCTTTCGCCTTTTGCGACAACCAAACCAGCGAGTACATCGTTGTGGCCGCCGATGTACTTTGTGGCGCTGTGGATGACTATATCCGCTCCGAGTGCAATCGGCTGCTGGAGATAGGGGGTCAAGAACGTGTTGTCGACAATCAGCAGCAGGTCATGCTTTTTCGCTAAAGCTGCATAGGCAACAAGATCAATTTCCTGCATGAGTGGATTGGTCGGCGTTTCAATGAACAATGCCCGTGTATTCGATGTTATTTTTTCTTCTGTATCTTCAACGTTCTTAAATTCGGCATAGGTGGGATGAATGTTATAGGCGGAAGCAAAGTGGTCAAGCAGGCGGTATGTTCCACCATATATATCTTCCGGAACCAACAATTCGTCGCCAGGACGGAAGAGGGACAAGACCAATTGGATAGCCGCCATTCCCGAGCTGCAGGCAAATCCGGCATCGGCGCCTTCGAGTTCCGCAAAGCCTTCTTCAAGGACAGCGCGTGTCGGGTTTTTGGTTCGTGTGTAATCATAGCCCGTCGATTTGCCAAGTCCTTCATGTTCATAAGCCGTCGATAAATATATGGGCGGATTCACAGCTCCTGTAGTTGAATCGCTGCGATTGCCTAATTGAACCAATAAAGTTTCCAAGCTGTTTTTTGTCATTCCACTCATCCTCCCAACAATAAAACAGGGGCTTTTCTTCAATGAAAGAAGAAAGCCCCTGTCTAGAAACGCATTCTTCTCATCTTTTAGGCGCAGCCTATTGGAATTAGCACCGTGTCTTCGTCAGACTGGTTGCTGAGACTTCACAGGGCCAAATCCCTCCGTCTCTCTAGATAAGAAATATCTTATTAAGTTTATGGTGTATCTATTACGATGTTTCTAATCTTAAATCATTTAGCCATGGAAAGCAAGGATGAATTTTAAATAGTTAAAATAGAAAGAAAACAGTAAGCGGAAATTGTAGATAGAGCCTTGTACATCCATGTCAGATCGGATGTCGCATCAGTAAGTAGAATAATTTGCTATCAGTTAAAGAATTAGGGCTCATCACTACAGAACCGCGGTATTCTTTTAATTCGTATATCGAAGTGTTATAATTTATGGAGGAAATTATGTGTATAAAGGAGAAAGCAAATGTATATTGTCACTTCGACGGTAGTTGTTCCGCCTGAAAAAACCGAGGAAGTTATCGGGATTTACCAAAAGCGTTCACGCCGCGTCGATCGGGCGGAAGGCTTTCATTTATTTAGATTGATCCAAAACACCAAAAAGAAAAATGAATTGACGGTCCATATGGAATGGCATACGAAAGCATCTTATATGGCGTGGGTGAGAAGCCAGGAATTCAAGGAGATCCATGATCTTGAGAAAAATTACCCGGACCAGGAATTAGCGGGAATTATCCCCGTTGTTCGGCAGTACGAAGTGGTGGCAGAATGAAGAACGACGTAAAAAATAAAATTGCTTCTGAAACGGCAAAAAGCATATATGCTGCATACCCGACACTTTGGGAGCGTTTTGGAGAGCGCGGTTTTGAGCATACAGAAAAAGATAACCATCACCACCTGGATCATTTGGAGACTGCGTTTTCCCTCAAGGATGAACAGGTATTTATTGATTACGCCATTTGGCTGGAAACTGTTTTGACAAGCCGGAATGTTGAAAGAGCCTTGATCATCGATAATTTTGACCGCTTACTGCAGATCCTTCCGGGGAATACAGAACAAGAGGAAGAAGTCTTTATGTCAGGTTGTTTGCAAAGTGCCATTGCGGTGTTGAAACCTTCATAGAGTAAAGGAGGCTGACATGAATAATCAATCTAAAGAGTTGGCCGAGTTATTTTTGGCCGGCAATGAAAAGCAGGCTTTGCATACAGTTCAAGCCTATTTGCAAAACCATACAAAAAATGAGCTTTACCAGCATATATTGACGCCTGCCATGTATTGGATAGGGGAATTATGGGAAAAGAATATCATTACAGTGGCTGATGAGCATTTAGCAACGGCCATTTGCGATTATGTGGTGTCAGTGACAGAAATGCGTAAAGGGGAACAAACTCCTGAGCAAAAGAAAGTGATGGTCCTCGGACCTGAAGGGGAAGACCATTATATCGGCTTGAAAATGGTGGCTTCGTTATTCAAAGAAAACGGTTGGGAAGTTCGATACCTCGGACCGAATTTGCCGCTCGGTGCCGCCATTGAAACAGCTAACCGCTGGAAACCGGATGCCATCGCATTGTCAGCGGCTTTGGTATACCGTCTGCCTGTATTGAAGAAATACACAGAAGCTTTCAGAGCGCTTGATTTCAAACCATCAGTCATCCTTGGAGGACGGGCGGTGGCCATGGCGAATTGGCCAGCTTCAGAATCTGAAGGCGTCTTGATTGTAAAAGAGTTGGATCAGCTGAAAAATTGGATCCAAACCGGAAAGGAACCTGACAATGAATTCGATATCTCATTTGGATGAATGGCCGCTGCCTGCTTTTAAATTGAATAATAAACTGGCAATCGTGGAGTCATCTGAAGAGGCAGAGAAATTAGTCGGCAGCTGTTCCGATTTTCTAGATTTTGTCGATGAAGGAAGCCGGCAAAAAGCATTAAGTTTTTTGCTGAGTAGTGAATCGGCGAGACCACTTGAGTTGAATTTCATTTCAAAAACCGGCGAACTGTTCCTTGGAGATGTCTACAGCAAATGGATCAGTGATTTTAGTTTGAACATCGTCCTTGTGCCGAAAGATAACCGGCTCATGGAGATCACCAACCAGTTGTTGAGCCTTCGCCGGCGCCTGCAGGAAACCGACTATGACCTGCTTCTTGAAAAGGAACGGACGGAGGAGCTGCTTCAACAGGTTCGGGAGTTGTCTGCCCCTTGTATCGACCTCGGCAAAAAGCACGTGCTGATTCCGCTATTCGGCGATTTGGACCCCCACAAGATTGAAGTGATCCGTTTTCATATCCTGAATCAAGTTTATGAAAATGGCGCCGAAACCGTCATCATGGATTTGACTGCTATGGAGAAGTTGGAACAGGATGGCGCCGATTATTTGAAGTCGTTAATGCAGACCTTTAAAGTGATGGGCATTGAGGGCATCATCACCGGAATCAACCCACAGCATGCCCAACAGCTCCATCATCTCCAAACGGGGCTGGACCTGCATTTTGTTTCTTCTTTGCAGATGGTCTTGGCTTCACGGAATTTACTTATATAGAATATGTTGTGAAAAGCGAAGCGGATAGCTTCGCTTTTTTGTTTTTTTAAATTAACGCTTCCGCTTTTCTAGTGTCCAGCTTCAGCGCCCAGGTCCTAGGGTCATAAGCCCATCTGACTATGCGGCAAAAACACGCCGCTTCGCCAGCTTGTCTTATGCCCGTCGGAGGCCCGCAGGAAGCGGGTCAGCTAACCGTTGCGACAGGAAGTCGCGCACTTAGCTTAGCTTCATCTTTTGATCGCTTGCGCTTTTCTCTCCTGAGCAGGAAAAAGGAAGTTTTTGTGAAACATCGATACAATAGAATGGATAGGAGTGGAGATAGAATGGGAATTAAGAAATTCGAAAATATACCGTTGGCTGTGCTTGATTTGGCACCGATCAACGAAGGTGCTGAAACTGCACAAGCGTTCAAGAACAGTGTGGAATTGGCGCAGCATGTGGAGAAGTTGGGATTCAATCGTTATTGGCTGGCGGAGCACCATAATATGCCAGGCATCGGAAGTTCTGCGACGTCGGTTCTTATTGGCCACATCGCTGGGGCAACGGAATCCATTCGAGTGGGCTCAGGCGGCATCATGCTGCCAAACCATGCGCCACTTGTTATTGCAGAACAGTTTGGTACATTGGAAACTCTTTATCCAGGGCGCATTGACTTGGGTCTGGGCCGTGCACCGGGGAGTGACCAGGCGACTGCCTATGCGCTGCGACGTACTTTGCAGAGCAGCGGGGATGATTTTCCTCAACAGGTTGCGGAGTTGGAAAATTACTTCTCGGAAAATCCGGTTGGCCGTGTTCGGGCTTATCCGGGCACCAATTTGAAAATACCGCTTTGGCTATTGGGATCGAGCGGATTCAGTGCACAACTTGCAGCACTTAAAGGCTTGCCGTTTTCTTTCGCCAGCCATTTTGCGCCGGACTATATGATGCAGGCTTTGCAGTTGTATCATCAAAATTTCAAGCCTTCTCCTGCTTTGGCATCGCCTTATGCAATGCTGGGCGTCAATGTTATTGCTGCAGAGACACAGGAGCGCGCTGAATGGCTCGCAACTTCTTCCCAGCAGCAAATGTTCTCACTGATGAGAGGGGAACCGACGACGTTCCAGGCACCGATTGATGATTTGGAAGAAGTTTGGACAGATCGGGAAATTGCTATTTTCCGTGAGAAATTGGATTCTGAATCGATGATTGTCGGTACACCGGATGTCGTCAAACAAAAACTGAAAAATTTCATCCAAAAAACAAGAGCTAACGAAGTGATCGTCAACTCACCGATTTTCCATCAGGAAGATCGCCTGCGTTCTTACGATTACTTGGCAGAAATGATGAACTAAAGAAAATCCCGTTCCTATGAACGGGATTTTTTGCATGAAAAAGCATCTCTCCAGATTGGAGAGATGCTGAGCCGGCGTCAGTGAAGTTCTTTCGCCTTGTCTTCTTCACGCTGCCGTTCTTTTGGAAACTCCTCTTCATCATAGGCTGCATAATCAGGTGCACCTTCGCCAATCATATTCAGAACCGCATTGAAATCCTCATCTAACCGAAGTTCAACTTCTCGTGGATCAAGTACTTTGCGTTCCATTATGATCAACCTCCTTCTTTACTATTCAGCAGCCTTATCGTCATGAAGGTGGATTCCTATCTCACTTCTATTATACAGACTATTCCGTTTAATTGGAAGGGAACTGTTTGCAAGCCTTAGCAAAAAGGGTCCGGAAAATAAAAACCGTTAAAGCAAGGGCTCTAACGGTTTTTGGCTATTATTGTTGATTGATTTCTGCATTTAAGATCAATGATTCAAAGAACAGGGAAGGTGCAGTTTCATTCCACTCAAGAGAAGTCAAATCGGCTGTGCGTTTAGGCAGATTGCCATATGCGAGTTCTGTTCGCGGATCATCCGTCAATTCGAGTTTGACGTAAGGGCCTTCCGGCGTCAGCCAATTCAACTGGGACAGGCGGTTCTCCAGAGAAAACTCGATCCATTCGTCTTCTGCTTCATCCGTTTCGAATAACGGTTCCTGAGCAGCCATCAGCCATGTTTGGCTTGAATGCTGAGGCGGCAACCAGAGATTTTTTGACAGTTTGCCTTCTTCAACTGTAAACTCTGCAATTTCGTGGCGCAGTTCCTGTACCCAGTCGCCGTTGCCTAATTGCAGTCTGCGGGAAACATAGACATTGCCGATTAGAATTTCGCTGCTTCCGTTTGTGAAGACGCCATAAGGATTGGACGTTGGATCTGGACCATATATTGTTTCGTCAAGCCGTGTAGTGGATTTGGGATTCCAAGATTTAAAATCGGCATCCTCCAAATTATTGACATTCATCGATACTGTATAAGGGACCCACCCGGTATTTTTGATTTCTTCGAAAATGATGGAAGAGCCATTATTAAGCGACCGGTCGACCAATGTATACGTGCCGACGTTCAGGCCGAGCAAGGTCATCTGGTAGACCTGTGTAAGGTCAGTGCCGCTTTCAGTTACTTCGGGTTCGCTCAGCGTAATAAAAGTCGGTTTTTCAATAGTGACCGATACATTGTTTTCAGAATGAATTTCGACTTCATTTTTTAAGAACATGACGGCTGTAAAGACGATCAGCGACATGAAAAATACTACACCCATTAAAATAATGATCTTTCTAAACACAATCTTCACCTCGGTTTTCTGCAAGTTTGCCAGTTTTGATTATAACATGTGGCAACAGCAAGAAAACCGGTGATATTTGAGCATCGCATGAACAAACAAGGATACTCAGATGTATGGGAATCAAAAAAAGACGCCCCAGGGGACGCCTCTTACAATACCTTATCGAGGAAATCTTTGGCACGTTCCGTTTTTGGATGGCTGAAGAACTCATTAGGCTGGCCTTCTTCAACCAGTACGCCATGATCCAAAAACAGGACACGGTCTGCCACTTCACGTGCAAAACCCATTTCATGTGTCACGACGACCATCGTCATGCCGGATTTCGCTAAATCTTTCATAACATCCAAAACTTCTTTGACCATTTCCGGATCAAGTGCTGAAGTCGGTTCATCAAACAGCATCAGTTCAGGTTCCATTGCCAAAGCCCGCGCAATCGCAACACGCTGTTTCTGCCCCCCTGATAAGCTGTTCGGATAGGCTGTCTCTTTTTCCGATAGTCCAACACGTTCCAATAGAAGACGGGCTTTCATTTCAGCTTCTGCTTTTTTAATGCCTTTGGCTTTCATCGGTGCGTACGTCAGGTTTTCAAGAACCGTCAAATGAGGGAATAAATGAAAGTGCTGAAACACCATGCCGATTTGCTGGCGGATTTTATGGATGTTCTTTTTAGAAGATGTCAGGTTCTTGCCATTGATGTCGATGGACCCGGAAGTGGGAACTTCAAGCAGGTTCAGACAGCGCAGGAACGTCGACTTTCCTGAACCGGAAGGGCCGATGATCGATACGACTTCACCTTTGCTTATAGTAGTGGAAATATCGCTTAGCACTTCATTGGTGCCAAATTTCTTATACAGATTCTGGACGTTAATCACTTTGTTTCAGCCTCCGTTCGAAAACTCTGCCGATCATCGTCAAGCCCATGACCATACACCAGTAAATGAGGCCGACGAATAACAGCGGTTCAAAGTTGCGAAACAAATCAGATCCAACAACTTGTGCGCGTCTCATGAGATCGAGATAACCGATGGTCGAGACGATAGCGGATTCTTTTGTTAAAGTAATGAATTCGTTCATCAGAGCCGGCAGAATATTTTTGAGTGCCTGCGGCAAAATGATGTCTTTCATCATGGCCCGGTAGGGAACGCCTAACGCTTGTGCTGCTTCCATCTGACCTTTGTCGACCGCCTGGATTCCAGCACGAATGATTTCGGAAATGTAAGCAGATGAATTTAGTCCGAACGCCAGTATGGCGGACAGGAATGCGGAAATATCATATCCCGTCAACTGGGGAGTGGAATAATAGATGATCATCAATTGCAGAATCAGCGGTGTCCCGCGAAATATAGATGTATAAGCATCAGCAAACCATCTTAAGGGGATGATGCTGCCAATTTTGAACAATGCCAATATGGTTCCGAGGATTGACCCCAGAATGATGGCGAAAAATACGAATTTTAAGGTAGCCCATATCCCTTCCAGCATAAACGGGATATAAGGAACTATTTGTGAGAAATCCAGGTTCATCTATTACAACTCATTTCTAAAGGAAAGTTTACTCTTCGTCAGTCAGCCATTCTTTCTTCAGTTCATCCAACTCGCCGCTTTCTTCCATTTCAGCAAGAACACCATTCACTTCTTCAAGCAGGTCACTGCCTTTCGGAAAAGCAACAGCCATACCCGGTGAAGCTGTTGTCGGGTCGTCGAAAGCCCCTAAATCCTGTGCTTCGATATAGCCGAGTGCAACTTGTTTGTCCATGTATGCAGCGTCAATTCGGCCAGATAGAATTTCTTGGATCAATGCGCCAGAATCATCAAGTGCTTTTAATTCGAAATTGATGTCTTCGTCTGCGATGATGCTTTTCGCACCTTCTTCTTGGATCGTTCCAAGCTGGACGCCTACATTTTTGCCTTCCAAAGATTCAAGTGTGGTCAATTCTGAACCTTTGAGCGTGACGAACATTTCGCCCGAATGATTATATTCTGTAGAGAAATCAACATTTTCTCTGCGTGATTCTGTTGCGGACATGCCGGCAATCACCATGTCGACGCGGTCGTTCTGCAAAGCACCGATAAGGCCATCGAATTTCATGTCCGTAATTTTAAGTTCATAGCCAAGTTCATCAGCGATGTGGTTAGCCAGGTCAATATCAAATCCGACAATCTCACCTTCCGGATTGCGTGATTCAAAAGGTGCAAATTCAGCGGATGTGCCCATTTCCAATACTTTTTTTTCTTCTGATGCGCCTTCGCTCGAACTATCACTGCCACATGCTCCTAGCAATAATGCGGACGTTGCAAATAAAGCAATCAATGGTTTTTTCTTAATCATGTATGTTTCCCCCTAAGTAATGTATGTTTATTCATTAAAATGAATTTTAACACACCTTTCTGTTTTTGAGAAGTTTTTTTATGAGAGTGGAAAAAGTTTATTTTTTCAGAAATTTAAAAGGGCGAAAGACTGGCTCACTAGAATTCTTCAGTGGGCACTCGTGGGAAAAGGGAAATGGGTTGCGTATAATAACAGGGAGGAGGCGATAAAATGAGGAAATTGCTTTTGACCGGGTTCGAACCATTTCTGGATTTTACGGTCAATCCAACGATGAAAATAGTAGAAGAGCTGGACGGTGAGTTAATTGGGGGCTATGAAATTATCGGGAAGATCATGCCGGTGGACTTCAGTGCGTCTGGAGAAATGCTGCTTGATTTCATTGCGGAGGAAAATCCGGATGCGGTAATTTCTCTTGGTCTTGCAGCGGGGCGCTATAAGATTACGCCGGAACGGATTGCGATCAACGTCAAAGACGGGGCTGCTGATAACGAAGGCAATAAACCTGTCGATGAACCGATTCGCGAAGAAGGGGAGCCGGCATATCTATCCGCTTTGCCTATCCGGAAAATGGTCGACAGCCTGCTTGCTAATGGTTTGCCTGCAACGATCTCCAATACGGCGGGTGCATATCTATGCAATAATGTCATGTATGAAGGATTGCATTATGCGAAAACTACTAAACCAGAGATGAAAACAGGATTTATCCATATACCGGCTTCGCATGAATTGGCAATTCAGCATGGCCGCATTCCGAGCTGGTCACATGAGGATTTATTGAGAGGCGTTCGGATTTGTATCGAAGCGTTGGAAGAAGCATAAAAAGGGGCTGTCCCAAAAGACCCGGCTGATGTCCAGTGCGGCGGACGCGTTCCGAGGGCACGGCTTCTGCCGCTTCCCTCGCTGCGCTCAGTCCAGTGGCTCCAGCTCGCGCTGTTCCCGCTGGAGTCGCCGCCTTCATTCCCATCAGCCAGCTGTTCTCAGAAAACGTATTCCCCCATCAAAAAACAGCCGGAGAAAAAGGCTTTCTTTCTCTCCGGCTGTTTTATTTTAGAGACTTATGGAACAGCCCCTTCTTCTGATTAGATGATTTCCCAATTGCGCTTGGCAGCAACTGTCCGCAGTCTTTCTTCGGGTTGGACGGCTACCGGATGGCCGACCAGTTCAAGCACGGGCAAGTCTGAATGACTGTCGCCGTATGCGTAGCTATTGGCCCAATCAATGTCCTGGCCTTCGAGTGCTTCTTTGATTTTGGCTGTCTTTAGAGGGCCCTGGATATGTGAAATGGGTGTCCGGTGATCCAGGACGTTGTCTTTATAAAGGATTTCTGTTCCAATGATGGTCTTGATCGGCAATTGTTTTGTGACCGCATGCAGAAGCGGTGTAAAGGCTCCCGATACCAGCATGACGTAATCGTTGTTGGCTACATGGTTTTTCAAACGCTCAACGACGTTCGGATTCATATCGCCGTGCATTCGGTCTGCAATTTCGCCGAAATACTGTTCCAGCTCAACTTTCGTGAAAGTTTCGAGCGCAGACAGATAGGCCTGGACAGAGCGTTCGCGCATTTTCCGTTCGGGATAGATTTTCAGTTTATGGCCGATATAGGGAGGCATGATGGCCCGGTAAAATTGGCGGTAGCGTTTGCTGTGCTCAGGATGATTTTTCAAATGGTCCATCATCAGCTGGAAAGTTTCCTTCGAATACAAAGTTCCGTCAAAATCAAATATGGCTACACGCAAGGTGATCAACTCCGGTTTCTCAATTTTTTTCTATTGCTATTATCATAGCGGAAAAACAGAGCCTCTTCCAGCGGATGGCTGCTGCAGGTTTAGGCATTTTCTTCTTAAGGGTATGGAAGGTTAAACGAATAATTACGCCACAGGAGGTTTTACGATGGAAAAGCAGCGCATCACAGTCGGTTACGTCGAATTGACTCAGGAAGAGTCGGACCGGCTGTTTCAAGAAGTGAAAAAAGATAAAGATATCGAAAACTATAGCGAACTTCAAGGATTGATGGAAGATTTTGATTCTGTCATCATCGAACCCGATGCACGGCCCCTCGCTGATATTCTTGATGGGGATGAAGCGCCCACAGAAACAGAACAGGGCGGCACCCGCTATATTGAAGTCTTTAATAAACTCGAAGAAGATACCCGTTATCGTTTCGAATCGTCAGATCAAAACTAAAACCAGCCGCCCATTTTCTGTGTTGGGCGGTTTTGTTATGGCAGATTCATTGGCAGAAGGCTTTCGTAAACGGAAAAAACAATTTTAGAGGAATTCACGGGAGTCTTGGCCTGATTATTCCTGATTGTCCTCACTTTAAAAAAGGATGACCCATTTTTGGGTCATCCTCTTTTTTAAGTTTCTTCTATTCTTCTATTTTTCCGATGCAGCGTTCACATTCGTAGATGATCGATTCACGTTGTTCCTTGATTTCGCATCCACATTCCCGGCATTCCTTTTTCGAGCGAGTTTCATAAGTCTGTGTGTTTTTCATCATGATCTCCTCCAATGGTTTAGTTTAGTATGTCGTACCCAGGCAGTGTCAGGAATTCAGCAAAATCACTTTGCAGCGTGAGGCTTGTAAACAATTCGCGGGCTTCCGCGTAGTTTCCAGTTGAATATTTCGCTTCGCCGACGGCTTGTTTGATTTTGGCGGCTTCTTCTTCGGTAACTTCATGGAATAACGAAACATCGATAGTACGGCCGTCTTCCAAAATCCCTTTCGGGTGGCGAATCCATTGCCATACTTGAGAGCGTGAAATTTCAGCTGTTGCGGCATCTTCCATCAAGTTATTGATAGGTGCTGCGCCGTTTCCTGACAACCAGGAAGCGATGTATTGGATACCGACTGAAATATTGGAGCGAAGGCCATCTTCTGTAATCGTGCCCTCGGGAACTTCAACTAGTTGCGCAGCCGTCACTTGGACATCTTCCCGTTTCTTATCGATCTGGTTAGGAGTGGGCATGTGTTCGTTGAATTGTTCCATCGCGATTGCGACCATCCCGGGATGGGCAACCCATGTGCCGTCGTGGCCGTCCACCGCTTCACGGCGTTTGTCTTCTGCTACTTTTTGGAATGCAGCTGCGTTGGCTTCATCATTTCCTTTAACAGGAATCTGAGCGGCCATCCCGCCGAGTGCCGGTGCATTGCGTTTATGGCAAGTCTTGATGCAAAGCTGTGTATAGGCTCGCATGAACGGGACGGTCATCGTCACTTGTGAACGATCCGGGAAAATGTATTCCGGAAGGTTGCGCATCCGTTTGATGACGCTGAAGATGTAATCCCAGCGCCCGCAGTTTAAGCCAGCAGAGTGATCGCGTAATTCGTAGAGGATTTCATCCATTTCAAATGCAGCCAAAATGGTTTCAATCAATACAGTTGCTCGAATGGTGCCTTGCGGAATCCCCAGTTCATCTTGTGCGAAAACGAAAACGTCGTTCCACAGGCGAGCTTCTAAATGGCTTTCCATTTTTGGAAGATAGAAATAAGGGCCGCTTCCACGCTCAATTAATTCTTTAGCGTTGTGGAAAAAGTATAATCCGAAATCGACCAGGCTGCCGGAAATCGGCTGTCCGTTAATATGGATATTTTTCTCCATTAAATGCCAGCCGCGAGGACGAACCATCAACACTGCTGTTTGTTCATTCAAAGCATACTTCTTTCCGGTTTCAGGAGCTTCAAAATCAATTTGGCGTCGAACCGCATCACGTAAATTTATTTGTCCATCAATGACGTTGAACCAATTTGGTGCAGTAGCGTCTTCCAAATCCGCCATGAACATCTTGGCGCCGGAGTTCAATGCGTTGATCAGCATTTTCCGGTTGGTCGGACCTGTGATTTCGACACGTCGGTCCTTCATGTCTTCTGGGAGTGGGGCAATGGTCCAATTATTATTTCGGATATGTTTGGTTTCAGGAAGAAAGTCGAGTTTCTTGCCGGCATCAATTTCTTTTTGGCGAACTTGTCGTTTTTCGAGAAGTTTAACTCGCTGTTTATCAAAATTTGTATGAAGCTTTTCAATAAATTCTAAAGCTTCAGGTGTTAAAATTGTCTCCATTCCCGGAACTTTTTCACCTTTTATAGTCACAGTCGATTTAGTCAACAAACAAATCATCCCTTTCTGAGAAAAAATT
The DNA here is from genome assembly GCF_030407735.1 of Planococcus sp. APC 3900. Taxonomy (NCBI): domain Bacteria; kingdom Bacillati; phylum Bacillota; class Bacilli; order Caryophanales; family Caryophanaceae; genus Planococcus; species Planococcus sp. APC 3900. Next base: position 215,477 of record NZ_JASDCT010000002.1, read on the forward strand.
TAGAACATCTGTATTAATACAGTTTGTTTTGATGTATATTAATATATAACAGAAAATTCTAACTGTCTTGCAAACAGGACGAAAAGGAGTATTCAGCGATAAAAGCAGTTATAAGGGGATAAACACATTTGGAAGGGGAGTCAGGGGATGGAAAACAGTATGTTGGAACAAATGGGGTTTATTATGGGAGACTGGATTCCGAAAGAAGCATCGATTGCGATTGCGGTAGAGGATCGCTACATCTACTATAAAGCAGGTATTCATGACTTGAAGATCCGGGAAGGCGAACCCGTACTGCCAGGCAGTATTGCTGCACGTGCAAAAACCGATGGGAAGCGGATTGAGATGTATGTAGAGGAATCGATTTTGGGAACAGCTTATTATGGCATCGGTTACCCAATCAAGTTTGGCGGCATTGAAGGTGTGTTGGTGATCATCCTGCCGCCTGATTACTTAGTCCGCAAAAAACAGCCGATCCGATTTTTAACTGGGAAAATCGACGAAACGTGGAAGCCGGTTCCAATCGATCAAGTTTCCCATATTGAAAGCAGCCAAAAGAAAACCTGGTTTTACACGGAGCAGGAAACCTATTGTTCTATCCATACCCTGAAAAACTTGAAGCATCAATTGCCGGATACCTTCTTGCCGATTCACCGCTCTTATATCGTGAATATCAATTATATAGAAGAAATCTCCCGGGATATTGCATCAAATTATCAATTGACCCTTAGAGACGGCTCAGTTTTGCCGGTAAGCCAAAATTACACTGCAAGTGTAAGGGAACGGCTGGGGTTTTAATCGAATACAGAGAAACTTCACTCGGCAGGGTTCTTCATGGCAACTGACCCTTAAAGCAGGGAAAACGAAAAGCCAGCTGAGGATTTTTACTCCTCAGCTGGCTTTTATGCAAACATTTTTCCTGGGTTCAGTAGATTATCAGGATCCAGCATGCGCTTCATATTCTTCATGACAGCAATAGCTGCTCCGTGTTCGGCATCCTGATATTTCATTTTGCCAAGCCCGACACCATGTTCACCTGTGCACGTGCCTTCCAATTCAATGGCACGGAAAGCGAGCTTTTCGTTGATTTTTTCAGCTCCTATTTTTTGGACAGGATCTTTGGCATCGTATGAAATCGTCGTATGGAAATTCCCGTCGCCGATATGTCCCAAGGCTCCGCCTTCCAATCCGCTTTCTGCAATGAGTTCCAGGGCGTAATCGATGAGTTCCGGAAGTTTGGAAATCGGTACGCAGACATCACCGCCCGTGACAGTCATTCCGGACTGATGCCTGAAGGCGTAAGCCATTTCATGGCGGGCTTTCCAAATCATCGCCCGTTCTTCTGAATCTGCTGCAACACGCCAATTTTCAGCGTTCATGTCGTGCATCAGTTCTTGTGCCAAAGCCGCTTCTTCTTCAACGGCATTTTTCATGCCGGCAAACTCAAAAAAGAGGGAGTGCTTTTCAGGCAGTCCATAGTTTCCGTAAGCATTCACTTTTCCAATGCTATAGGCATCGACGAATTCCATGCGCTGGACAGGAATGCCGCTCAGCAAAATCATATGCGCGGCTTCTGCACATTGGTGGGGAGTTTCGAAAGTACAACTGGCAGCAATGGTGTGCTCAGGAATTCCGTGTAGCTTTAAAGTGATTTCTGTAATGATGCCAAGCGTGCCTTCTGAACCGGTGAACAGCCCGGTCAAATGGTAGCCGGAAGATGATTTTTTGGCTTTTGTGCCGGTATGGAGCAATGTGCCGTCTGCCAATACCACTTCCAAATCGACAATTTGATCACGCATGACGCCATAGCGCACTGCTGTGGTTCCGCTGGCGTTGTTGGCCGCCATGCCGCCGATGGATGCATCTGCACCAGGGTCCACCGGAAACTGCAGACCATGCCGATTGATGATGTTGTTCAATTGCAGGCGCGTGATGCCGGGCTGAACGGTGACCAATAAGTCTTCGGGTGAAAATTTCACGATGTTGTTCATGCGTTCGAAATTAAGCGAAATCCCGCCATTCAAAGGAATGGCTTGTCCTTCCAAGCCTGAACCGATGCCGAATGGAGTAATAGGAATGGAAGCATCACGGGCAATTTTCATGATGGCGATCACATCCTCTGTGGATTCCGGGAAGCAGACAAGTTCAGGTTCGACAGGTGGATGCTCGGATTCATCATGGCTATGCCTGTATAATTCGCTGATGCTTTTTGAATATTGATCTGTTTTTAAGATGCTTTCTATTTGCGTGATCCAATGATTTGTCATGCGGGTGACTCTCCTTTTATTTTATTAATAATTGATGAATGACAAAGGTTTAGTACAAATTCAAATCAGGGTAAAGAGTCTAAAAATCACTGAGGAGGAGCTATGAAAAAACTCATCGGATTTGCACTGATTTTACTGGTGTTGCTTGCTGCTTGCGGACGGCCTGCTGATCAATCCACTTCAACAGAACAAGAAGGAGAACAAGAAACCTATACAATCCGAATAGCTTATCTGGTGCCCGAAGAACATTCTGCCCATATCCAATCTTTGAAATTCAAAGAAAAACTGGAAGAAGAGTCTGATGGGCGGCTTATTGTAGAATTGTATCCGAATGGCCAATTATATGGATCGGACCGTGAAGCGATTGAAGCGGTACAGCTGGGCAATCTGGAAATGACCATTCCGGCGGTAGCCCCATTAGCTTCATTCAATGAGAAGTTTCTGGTTTTCGATTTGCCGTTTCTTTTTAATGATTACGATGCCGCCTATACAGCATTGGACGGAGAGCTGGGCCAGGAACTGCTGGACAGTCTGGAGCAAAACGATTTAAAGGGACTGGTATTCGGTGAAAATGGCTTCCGGCATGTTTCCAATAACGACAAGCCGATCCAATCCCCTGAAGACATGGAAGGGCTGAAACTGCGGACCCTGGAGAATCCATTGCATACAGATACTTTTAAGGCGTTCGGAGCCAATGCCTCTCCATTTGCATTTGGAGAACTTTATACAGCCTTGCAGCAAGGAACGTATGATGCGATGGAGTGCCCAATTTCCCTGTACTACACGAATAAATTCTATGAAGTCCAGGATTATTTGACTTTGACGGGACATGTCTATGCAGCTGCCATTCTTCTGGCCAACAACGATTTCTACACTAGCTTGCCTGAAGATCTGCAGCAACTGGTCATGGAAGCGTCTGAGGAATTCAAAGATGAACAGCGTGCACTCGCCCAGCAGCAGGATGTGGAATTCCTGGAACAACTGAAAGCGGAAGGCATGCAAGTCAACGATTTGACAGCTGAACAACGCGATGAATTTCGTCAAGCGGCGCAGTCTGTCTATGAGAAATACGAAAGCCAAATCGGCAAAGATCTGATTGATCGGGCATTGGCGGCGAATGAATAGAAAAGAGTGGAAACCAGGGAGCGTTCCCTGGTTTTTTTGATTTCAAGCAAATCGGTAAAGGGAGAAAGTTATTAGAAAATTGGAATTTTTACTATACAAACGAATCTGTCTATTCTATACTTTCTGTATACAGTATACACTGTACAAAATTTTTATGTAGAGGGGAGGAATTATGGAGAAAATCGTGAAACAAGCCACATTGGCGGATCAAGCATACGAGTATATCAAGAAAATGATCATTACTGGAAAGTTGAAACCGGGCCAGGAATTGCCGGAAGAAAAACTGGCATTGGAACTCGGCATCAGCCGGACGCCTTTAAGAGAAGCTCTAAAAAGACTGGCTGTTGATGCGCTTATCGAGTTAAGAAAAACACGACCTGCCATAGTAGCAGCCTTTACATTCCAGGATGTCCAGGAAATTATGGAGCTGCGCAGGCTATTGGAAATCTATGGTCTTGAAAATCTTTCGAAGGCAGATCAACAGCCTGTCATGAATGAACTGAGAAAAAATGTGGAACGCCAATTTCAGGCCGTGCAAGCTGAGAGGGTGGTGGAATTTATGGATTTGGACCAGGAGTTCCACTCCTTCCTCTACCAGAATCATGCCAACAATCGCTTGAAGGAAATGATAAAAGGCATTAACAGTGGCGGCAGCCGGGCATTTTTGCTGCTGTCAGACACTGCAGCCGACAGTTCCAAAAAGGCATACGGTGAACATTTATCCATCCTTAAAGCAATTGAAGAAGGCGATATCGGCAAAGCGAAACAGCAGTTGGCCATCCACTTGGATAATATCGAGAGCCGGCTGCTGAAATACATTTCACAGGAGGAACTATGAAAAAACTACTTGGACTATTTCTTATTGGACTATTTATCTTATCAGCCTGCGGAAGACCGGACAGTGGCACGACATCGACAGAAGACGGCGGTGCCGGAGAAGACACGTATACAATCCGATTGGCTCACTTAGTGCCGGAAGAACAATCTTCACATGTCGCAGCCGTAGCATTCAAAGAAAAACTGGAAGCGGAATCAGACGGCCGCCTGACAGTTGAGTTGTACCCGAATGGCCAGCTTTATGGTTCAGACCGCGAGGCGATTGAAGCGGTCCAGCTCGGCAATGTTGAAATGACCATCCCGGCTGTAGCGGCAATGGCTTCATTCAATGAAAAATTCCAAGTGTTTGACCTGCCATTTCTTTTCAATAACAACGAAGCAGCATACCGAGCATTAGATGGAGAACTGGGACAAGAGCTATTGGCTGATCTGGAAAACAACGGCATGAAAGGCCTGGTCTTTGGCGAGAATGGATTCCGCCATGTTTCCAACAACGAAGGACCGATTGAATCACCGGAAGATATGCAGGGCCTGAAAATGCGGACATTGGAAAGCCCGCTGCATACGGATACCTTTAATGCTTTTGGAGCAAACGCTTCTCCGTTCGCCTTTGGTGAGTTGTATACAGCTCTTCAGCAAGGCACCTATGATGCGATGGATTGCCCGATTTCCCTTTATTACACCAATAAATTTTACGAAGTCCAGGATTACCTGACTTTGACTGGGCATGTTTATGCAGCAACAGCATTATTGGTGAACAACGATTTCTACAATACCCTTCCGGCGGATCTGCAAGATCTGATCACGGAAGCTTCTGAAGAATTCCGTACAGAGCAACGCGAATTGGCCCAGCAGCAGGACGGCGAATTCCTGGCTCAGTTGGAAGCAGAAGGTATGCAGATCAATGATTTGACGGATGAACAGCGCAATCAGTTCCGTGAAGCAGCAGAATCTGTTTACACGAAATACGAAGGTCAAATCGGCAAAGACGTTATCGATCAAGCGTTGGCAGCAAATGAAGAATAAATGAAAAGGACAGTTGAAGAATCAAGGAAGAAATTCCTTGATTTTTCATTTTTTCTGCACTAATGGACGCTGTTCTGCCGGTTGAAGGTTTTTAAGAAAGGAAGTGTAAAAATGATTAAAAAATTTGAGAAGGCAGAAGAGGCCTTTCTGGTTTTTACATTAGTCGTTATGGTGGCTTTAATCTTTGGGCAAGTCGTTGGACGCTACGTTTTTTCCAATGCACCCAGTTGGACAGAAGAGATGGCTCGCTATATACATATTTTTCAAGTATGGATAGGAGCGAGTTATGCAGTGAAATTGCGTGAACATATACGGGTGGAAGCCTTCATTACACGCTTTAAAGGCCTGCCAAGAAAGATTCTGGAAACGATCTCATTGGTCATTTGGTTCGCGATGGCTTTATTCCTGGCTTATTTTGGAACCGATCTTGTGTTGAGCAGCATCGCCAATGGACAGGTCACGCCAGCGATGCAATTGCCGATGTGGATTCCATTTTTGGCTATCCCACTGGGCGGCATCGGAATGTGTATCCGATTGATCCAGCAATTGATCAAAATTTGGCAGGGCGATTACGAGATGCATAAAGGAGGGGACCTTCCGGTATGACAATAGCTCTTTTATTCGGCACCTTATTCATTTGTTTGCTGATCGGCGTACCGATTGCGATTGCGTTGGGCGTTTCAGCGTTGACAGCGATTTATTTCGGCACAACTTTACCGCTCAGCATCATCACTCAAAAAGCATTCACTTCACTCGACTCGTTTCCTTTGCTGGCGATTCCGTTCTTTATGCTGGCAGGAATTCTTATGGGAAAAGGCGGCGTTTCCAAGAGGCTATTGGCGTTTGCGTCAGCTTTGGTCGGCTGGATGACAGGCGGATTGAGCATGGTGACCATCGTGGCCTGTATGTTTTTTGCGGCTATTTCGGGATCAGGTCCAGCAACAGTTGCAGCAATCGGCGGCTTTATGATCCCGGCAATGATTGCGCGTAAATATGACGGGGGCTTTGCGTCAGCTGTTGCAGCTTCTGCAGGATCTATCGGTGTCATCATTCCGCCGAGTATTCCATTTGTCTTGTATGGGGTTATCGGGGGAGTTTCAGTCGGCAGCATGTTCCTGGCAGGCATTATTCCAGGATTGATCATCGGTGCTGGCCTGTTGTTGACTGCATATCTTATTTCCAAGAAGCGTGGCTATAAGCCGGAACCTGGCGAAGCATCGTCCTTTGAATTTAAGGACGTGCTGAAAACCTTCTGGGACGCCAAATGGGCTTTGTTGATTCCTGTCATTATCCTGGGCGGCATATACGGCGGTATCTTTTCTCCAACTGAAGCGGCCGTAGTTGCTGTAGTATATGCTATAATTATCGGCAAATTCGTTTATAAAGAATTATCCTGGCACGGACTTTATGAAAGCTTCAGAGAAGCCATTGTCATCAATGCCACCACGATGATCATCATTGGTTTATCGGTATCGTTTGCTTACTTTATGACCATCGAACAAATTCCAGGAGAAATCTCTGACTACTTAACAGCATTGTCGACGAATCCATTGGTCATTCTTTTAGCCGTCAATTTATTGTTGCTGGTGGTTGGGATGTTCATTGATACCATTTCGGCATTGGTCGTCCTGACTCCGATTCTGTTGCCGATTGTTGTTTCTGTCGGAGTGGATCCGATCCATTTCGGTGTCATTCTTGTAGCCAACTTGGCAATCGGTTTTGTCACACCACCGCTTGGAGTCAACTTATTTGTGGCTTCAAGTGTCGGAGGGGTTCGCTTCGAACGCATTGCTTTGGCCGTTGTGCCATTCTTGTTATCGATGATTGTATGTCTGTTGATCATCACATTCATCCCTGCTCTATCTCTGTGGCTGCCAGGACTTTATGAATAACGAAGATTTTTAATGAGAGAAAGGTTGTCACGTATGAGCATTTCTATTAATAGCCGGATCAAGTCGATTGAAATTTCAGGCATCCGGCAGTTTTCCAATCAACTGATCGATTTTCCGGAAGCCATTAACTTAACGATTGGACAACCCGATTTCCCGACACCTGAAGCTGTGAAACTGGCCGCGATCGAGGCGATCCGCAACGATCAGACCAGTTATACGCATAACGCAGGCTTGCTTGAGCTGCGTGCGGAAATTGCGTCTTTTTTCCAGGACAAATACGGGTTGAACTATGACCATAAAACAGAAGTCATCGTTACCAACGGCGCCAGTGAAGGATTGGATTCCCTTTTTCGAGCGATTCTTGAAGAAGGCGATGAAGTCATTTTGCCTGCACCTGCTTATCCGGGATACCAGCCGATCATCGAACTATGTGGCGGGAAAGTGATTTATTTGGACACTTCAGATACTGGTTTCCAACCCGATCCGCAGCGCCTGGAAGGTTTGATTACTGACCGGACCAAAGCCGTGCTAATGAATTTTCCATCCAATCCGACAGGAATCACCATGGAGTCGGAACAGCTTGAAAAAGTAGCTGCGGTACTGGAAAAACATGAGCTCTTTATCGTTACCGACGAAATATACAGCGAAAATTCATATGGTGAAAAACATTCTACATTTGCCCGTTTTGAAAGTTTACGAAACCGGACATTTTTGGTGCACGGTCTATCAAAATCACATTCCATGACTGGCTGGAGAATCGGTTTTGTGCTTGGGCCGGAAATGTATATGAAGCATGTACTGAAAGTTCATCAGTATAATGCCATTTGTGCAGCTGTACCAAGCCAATTTGCAGCGCTTGAAGCGATGAAAAACCAACGCTACGTACCTGCGGAAATGAATAAGGAGTATCTTCAGAGAAGAGATTTCGTCTATGGCCGTTTAACTGGAATGGGTATTGATGTCATCCTGCCGAATGGAGCGTTTTATATTTTTCCGTCGATTGAGAAATTCGGAATTTCATCTTTTGAGTTCGCTACGCGATTGCTGAAAGAAGGCGGAGTAGCAGCAGTACCAGGCTCGGCCTTCACAATATATGGCGAAGGTTTTGTGCGGATTTCCTATGCCTATAGCATGGCAGTGCTCGAAGAAGGCATGGACCGATTGGAGAAATTCATCGATACATTAAACTGATTCGAGGATTCTGCGATTACTATGCTTCTATCGGGGTAAAGTTCCATAAAGAAAGGAGCTGATAGGCATGGAAACTGTTAGGTTTTATCGATTTGAAGACGATGGGGTTATTCCTAACAACCGATCGCTTGAAGTGATAGTGTATCCGACTGCCTTCAAGGAGAATACGCAAGAAATCGAAGAAGTGTTCAACCGCCATGAGTGGACGAACAGCTGGACAGGCGGTGTATTTGAATATCACCATTACCACAGCAATACACACGAAGTATTGGGGGTACTCAGTGGAACTGCCACGCTGCAGCTGGGCGGTGAGCAAGGTGAAATTTTGGATATTGCAGCAGGGGATGTGGTCTTGCTTCCAGCAGGAACCGGCCATAAAAAATTGGATGCCAGCAGTGATTTTGAAATTGTCGGAGCTTATCCGGGAGGTGTCTCTTATAACCTCAAGACCGGTGAACCCGGAGAGCGCCCTTATGTGCTGGAAGATATCCAAAACACGCCGTTGCCGAAAATGGATCCCGTTTTCGGCGACAGCGGACCCGTTAATGAAAACTGGTCATGAAACTCACAAAAGCCCCTTGCCGGATTTTTCAGGCAAGGGGCTTTTGCATGTTAAAGGCGTCTAAGGTGCAACTCTGTTACTCATAGTAGCCTTCCGTCGATTTACGGAACGTTTTGAACTGGTTCGCATCATGGCCAAACCAGACATCGGAATTGGTTTCTTTTGCGATTCTGCGTATTTTTTCAACTGCAGTCGTATAGCCCACTGAATCATATAAGATGCCGGGCGGCTTGATTGGCGGGCCGTAACTCTCTGCCGTATAGATGGCATCCGAGGCCAAGATGATGCCGCCTGTTTCCGGCATTTGTATCTGAAGGCCGAGCATGCCCCACGCATGCCCGCTTCCGAAGTTCAGGATTTTGATGCCTTCAGCCAGTTGCAGCCCGTCCTCTGTCCGTTTGACGGTCTGCCATTGCAGGTTGTTCTTGATCCAGGCGTCGATGTCGCCCCAGATATAGGCACCTTCCTTCATGTTGCGGGCATAGGTCTGCAAAGCGCCATTCAGTTCATCTTCGTGAACGATGATGGTCGCATTGGTGAACAGCTCAAGGCAGCCGGCGTGATCCAAATGCAGATGGGAAGCCACTACATATTTGATGTCTTCAGGCCGGACATTCAATTCCTCCAAGCGGTGATGGAGGTAGCACTCTTCCGGCATATCAATCGGAAACAGTGATTGCGTCACTTTCCCCCAACGTCCTTCGGCACCCATTGAATTCGGATTGCAGGCGGTGTCGAACAGGATTTTGCCTTCAGGATGATCGATCAATACGGTGTAGACTGGAAATGTCACCATTTCACTCGGTGGATTTGGATTTTCTGCACTTGCGGGATTATGCATGGAAATCAGGTAGTTCTTATCCATGCTCAATGTGCCATTGTCCATTACGTACAGTTTCGGGTTTGCCTTGATAATACCAGTCATCAAATGTCCCCCTCTCAGAATAATTACATAATATCATAATATTCAGTTTACTGTGAAGGGATATAAAAACTCCTGAACCAATAAGTTCAGGAGTTAAAAGGGAGTGAGGTTAATGAACCAATGCAGGCTCAAAGAATTCTTTGTATAATTCGTTCAATATCTTTTGTTCATCTTCTTTTAGAATGCCGAAGACTAAACTTACTTCAGAAGAACCCTGGTTGATCATTTCGATGTTGACGCCGGTTCTGGCAAAAGCGTTTGCTGCACGTGCAGTAAGTCCTTTTGTATTGTTCATGCCTTCACCAACCAAAACAATCATGGAAAAATCATTGCGGATATGGACGTCATCAGCCTGCAGTTCAGATTTGACCCGATCGACAATCCGCTGTTCTTTATCAGCAGTCAATTGATGGCTGCGCAAAATGACGGATAAGTTATCGATGCCGGATGGAATATGTTCATAGGAAATGCACTCATCTTCCAAAATCTGCAGCAGTTTGCGGCCAAACCCGATTTCACGGTTCATCAGGTATTTGCTGACATAAAGCGTCGAGAAACCGCTATCTGCCGAAATTCCTGTAACCGGGCGCAGGGAAGTGTCGCGTTCTGCAACAATCATCGTACCAGGGGCAGATGGATTATTGGTATTGCGGATGCATAAAGGAACCGCTGCTTTAAAAACAGGCATTAAAGCTTCATCGTGCAAGACGGCAAATCCCGCATACGAAAGCTCGCGCATTTCACGGTAAGTCATCTGTTCGATTTCGACCGGATTAGCGACGACGCGTGGATTGGCGACAAACACACAATCGACGTCAGTAAAGTTTTCATACAGCTCAGCTTTGACGGAAGCTGCAAGAATCGATCCGGTGATATCCGAGCCGCCACGCTCGAATGTCCGAAGAACGCCTTCTTTTGTATAACCAAAAAAGCCGGGGAAAACAGTGATGGTTTCTTTATTGCGCAGTTCTGCTAATCGGTCATAGGCTTCTGGAAGTGCCTGTGCCCGTTCAGGCAAGCCGTTTACAAATAGACCGGCATCAAACGGGTTGACATATTCGGCATTCAAGCCGATTGAAGTCAGGTAAGCAGCGATTAATTTTGCAGAGTTGTCTTCACCGCTTGCTTTGATCGAGTCAGCAAAAAGTGGGGGAGAGCTTTTATCTGCCTGAAGGCGGTTCAGAAGGTCTGTTTTGATGACTTGCTTAATGTCATTGCCCAGCTCCAACTCGTCAGCAATTTCCGCATAGCGTTCAACGACCTTTTCCAAGGCGGTATCCGTCGGTTCCTCGCGTAGCGCAGCTGCCGATAAATTAATTAACAAATCTGTCACTTTTACATCTCCATCAAATCGCTTGCCTGGAGCAGATACCACAATGATCTTACGAGAAGGCTCTGCTTTAACGATTGCTGCCACTTTTTTGATCTGTTGTGCACTAGCTACTGAAGTACCGCCAAATTTGCTTACTTTCATCCAATCAAGTCCCATCTTTTTTAATAGTCTGTAAAAGGGTTGTTTTAACTAAGATATAATACTATAATGTCCCTATGACAAAAACAGCTGTTTTTTCACAGTGTACACACCATGGGAGGAATCGTCAATGAAAAATGAAATTTCAATCGGATTATTAGGCCTTGGAACGGTGGGCAGCGGAGTTGCTAAAATCATTCAGCAGCATCAGCAGGATTTGCATCATAAATTAGGTGCCCAAGTTTCAGTAAAGAAAGTACTGGTCAGAGACACCAATAAAGACCGGCTTTCCAGTTTAGATCCGAGTGTATTCACGACGGATATAGAAGACATATTGAATGATTCTTCTCTCGATATTATTGTTGAAGTGATGGGCGGCATCGATGGTGCGAAGTCAGCTATTGAACAAGCGCTTAAAAATGGGAAACAGGTCGTAACGGCCAATAAAGATGTGATGGCTGAATATGGCCACGATCTATTAAAACTGGCAGACGCTGAAAAGTGTGACCTGTTCTATGAGGCCAGTGTTGCAGGCGGTGTGCCGATCATCCGCACATTGGAAGATGGACTCGCTTCAGACCGGATTTCGAGCCTGATGGGAATCGTCAATGGCACGACCAACTTCATCATGACGAAAATGAAAAAAGAAAACATGACTTATGACGACGCATTAGCTGAAGCTACTGCATTAGGTTATGCCGAAGCCGATCCTTCTGCTGACGTCGATGGCATCGATGCGGCAAGGAAAATGGTGATCTTGTCTTCGCTGGCCTTCTCAACCGAAGTCCATTTGGATGATGTCCTGGTAAGAGGCATGAAAGAAATCCGTGACGGTGACCTGGAACTCGCGAATAAGTTTGGTTATACCATGAAAATGGTCGGTTCTTCAACTAAAGACGAAGATGGAATCGAAGTTTCAGTAGAGCCGATCTTCCTGGCGAACTCACATCCGCTTGCTTCGGTCAACAATGAATTCAACGCAGTTTACATATACGGCGATGCAGTAGGTGAAACGATGCTTTATGGACCAGGTGCCGGTTCATTGCCGACGGCTACATCTGTGGTCTCTGATATCATTGCAGCTTGCCGCAACCTGCAGTTGGGCGTCAACGGAAAACGCGCACACGCAGCTCAGCATGAACGCGTTATAAAACCAGAATCGAAATGCTTTTCGAAGTATTGCCACCGTCTGCTTGTAAATGATGAAGTGGGCGTGTTGTCGAAAATGACTGCAGTCTACAGCAGGCATGGGGCGAGCATCCAGTCGGTTATACAGTCTCCGGCAAACGAAGACGGCAAAGCCGAACTGGTGCTGCTGACGCATCAGATTTCACGCCAGCAGCATTTGGATGTATTGAAGGAATTACAAGGAACGGCGAGCGTCATTAGCCATTACCGCATAGAAGGAGAGGAAACAGCATGAGATGGCAAGGACTGATTGAAGAACATAAAGAGTGGCTTCCCGTTACAGAACATACACCTTCACTGACATTACAGGAAGGGAATACACCATTGGTGCATTTGGAAAAACTATCAGAAGAATGGGGAATTGACCTCTATGTAAAACTGGAAGGAGCCAATCCAACCGGTTCCTTTAAAGACCGCGGCATGGTGATGGCTGTCGCCAAAGCTAAAGAAGAAGGCAAAACAGTATTGATTTGTGCTTCAACCGGCAATACCTCCGCTTCTGCAGCCGCTTATGGAGCCAGAGCGGGTATGCGTACAATTGTCGTCATTCCTGAAGGGCGCATTGCGCTTGGGAAACTGGCGCAAGCGAAAATGTACGGCGCAGAAATTCTTGAAATCAAAGGCAATTTTGATGAAGCATTGCAGATGGTTCGTGAGGTTGGCCAGGAGGCAGGCATTGCCCTCGTCAATTCCGTCAATCCTTACCGTTTGGAAGGACAAAAAACCATTGCGTTTGAAGTTATTGACCAATTAGGCCAAGTACCCGATATTTTCGCGTTGCCTGTCGGCAATGCCGGCAATATCTCTGCTTCTTGGAAAGGGTTCACGGAGTACGCAGAACGTACTGGCGAAAAACGCCCGACACTCTTAGGGGTGCAAGCAGCTGGAGCGGCACCGATCGTCAATAATAAAGTTGTGGAAAATCCCGAAACAGTGGCAACAGCCATTCGAATCGGAAATCCCGCGAGCTGGCAGCTGGCACTTGATGCCTTGGACCAGTCAAACGGAACGATTCTCGCAGCTACCGATGAAGAGATTCTGGAAGCCTATCAGTTGTTGGCTTCAACCGAAGGGGTATTTGCAGAACCGGCATCGTGTGCTTCCATCGCAGGCATCAAAAAGCAAGTGGAGAGCGGCCAATTGCCGAAAGGTTCAAAAGTTGTAGCTGTTCTGACAGGCAATGGATTGAAAGATCCGGAAACAGCGATTTCGGTCAATCAGCATAAAGCGCTTTTGGTTCCAGAAGACATGGAACGCTTTTGGGAGGATTTGAAAAAAGGAGTGAAAATATGAGCTGGAAAGAATTTTCAGTAACTGTTCCGGCTTCAACAGCCAATCTGGGTCCAGGATTTGATTCGATCGGGTTGGCATTGGATCTTCATATGTTTGTTCATGCCTCACCAGCAGCAGAGTGGCTGGTCGAATATAAAGATTCAGGCTATCAAGGGATTGCGAGCGGTGCCGACAACTTGATTGTCGCTACTGCCCAAGCTGTTGCGGATAAATATGGACAGCCATTGCCAAGCGCGAAATTGGTGGTCGAGACGGAAATCCCGTTGAGCAGAGGTTTGGGCAGCAGCGCATCCGCAATTGCGGCTGGCATTGAAATTGCTGACAGGTTAGCCGGATTAAAACTGCCGATGAAAGAGAAATTGAGAATAGGAACGGAAATGGAAGGGCATCCTGATAATATTTCCGCTTCACTTCTTGGGGGACTGACGATCTCCTATTTCGATGAAGACGAACTGGAAATCGTCCATATTCCGGAAGTGGAAATCGGTGTGGTTATCCTGGTTCCGCCGACTGAATTCCTGACTTCAGAATCCCGCAACTTATTGCCGGAAACCTTATCCCATAAAACAGCGACGCGGGGTGGTGCTGCAGGCAACGTCATGGCGGCTGCTTTGGCGAGAGGGGATTGGCAAACCGCAGGACGGATGATGCAGAAAGATGTTTTCCATGAACCTTACCGCAAAGAGCGATTCCCGGATTTCGATGCGATCCAGCAGGGTTGCAAAGATCTTGGCGTGTACGGTTCGGCCATCAGCGGTGCTGGGCCATCTTTGTTCATCGTCGTGGAAAAAGGCCGTGAAGAAGCGGTGGCCGCCCAATTGGAAGTGAAATTTCCACATTACGAGTGCCTGGTCACCAGACCATCCGCACACGGCATCAAAATATGTGAAACAGTGATTTAAACGAAAAGAAGCAGCCCGGAATTCCGGGCTGCTTCTTTTTTCGAGCGGTATTTTCTGTTCTCTATTTATATTTTAATGGACACATACTTGGTTTCCAAAAAGGCTTCCAATCCTTCTTGTCCGCCTTCACGGCCAACGCCGCTTTCCTTCATTCCGCCGAATGGAGCTTGAGCAGTAGAAGGGGCACCGTCGTTCCAGCCGACAATTCCGTAATCCAGGTTTTCGGATAGATACGTGCCGCGCGCCATGCTTTCGGTAAAGAAATAAGCCGCCAAGCCAAAGCGTGTATCATTCGCCAACTTAACTGCTGCTTCATCTGTTTCAAAAGACATGATCGGCGCTACAGGACCGAATGTTTCTTCGTTCATGACCAGCATATCCGAAGTTGCATCGACCAGTACAGTCGGATTAAAGAAATAGGCATTATTTTCTGAACGGCCATCTCCGCCGACCAAAACTTTTGCGCCTTTTTCGACAGCATCATTGACGTGCTTTTCAACTTTTTCATAGCCGTCTTTGTCTACTAATGGACCGATTTGTACGCCTTCGTCCAATCCGTTGCCAACTTTCAGGTTGCCTGCTGCTTGTTGGAGTTTCTGTGAAAACTCCTCGACGATACTTTTCTGAACGTAGATCCGATTGCCGCAGACGCAAGTCTGTCCGGCATTACGGAATTTCGAAGCCATGACGCCTTCAACAGCGAGGTCCATGTCCGCATCTTCCAAAACGATGATAGGTGCATGGCCTCCAAGCTCAAGTGAAAGGTTCAACATAGTTTCTGAAGCCTGTTTCATCAATTCCTTGCCAATTTCTGTAGACCCTGTGAACGTCAGTTTGCGGACATCCGGATGGCTGGTGAACACTTTGCCGATCTTGCCGGCGCTGCCCGTCACTAGATTAATGACACCTTTAGGGAAGCCTGCCTCAATAGCCAGCTCGTACATTTTAACAGCAGTTAATGGTGTCATTTTCGCTGGCTTCGCTACAAAGGTGCATCCAGCAGCTAAAGCAGGTGCCATTTTTCTGGCCATCATCGCTGCAGGGAAATTCCATGGGGTAATGGATACAACAACGCCGACCGGCTGCTTGTTGATTTGAATCCGTTTGCCTTCTTTGCTTGCCGGAATAGTGCGTCCATACATGCGCTTGCCTTCTTCAGCAAACCAGGAAACGAAAGAAGCCGAGTACTCAATTTCACCGATAGCTTCAGCTAAAGGTTTGCCCATTTCCTTCGTTAAAATTTCACCGATTTCTTCTTTATGCTCAAGCAGCAAATCATGCCATTTCATCAGCAGTTCAGCACGATGGTAGGCTGTTGTCTTCGACCATTCCGGAAAAGCCGCTGCTGCAGCTTCAATTGCAGCTGTGGCTTCTTCTTCGCCTCCGTTGGGTACTGAGCCAACAATCTCGCCAGTTGCCGGATTCATGACCTCTATTTTTCCATCTCCTGTTTCAGTCCATTCACCATTGATATAATGTCTGCCATTCATTTGTTCGAATCCTCCTTTTGAATTTTGCCTATCCTAATAAATACCTCTAAACGCGAGGAGGTAAACGTTTGGAGTGAAGCAGCAAGAATGCCGTTCGCAAAATATACACATTTATAAAACTGGAAAGGGATATGCAATATATAGCTATTGGAATCGGTTACATTAAAAATGAATGGCCACTCAATTTAATATTATTTCAAAATAGTCGTTTTATTCTATTTATTCCCTGCTGTTTGTGTGCTACTATTGCATCATTATAAAAGTTATCTTTAGAAAGCTTTGAGTTCAATAGCTTATTAAGAGAAAGAGGAGGAAATGGATATGGCCCAGATGCTCGCATTACCGATTTTGATTTTTGTTTTATTTATTGGCGAAGTAATCTCAACTCGCACAAAAGCGTGGATCCCTTCAATATTTGTCAGTGGGGTATTGTTTCTGCTGGGATATTGGACGTTCTTTCCTCCTGAAATTGTTGCCATTGCAGGGATACCGCCTGCAGTAGCTGTCATGCTGATTTATTTATTGATCACCAATATGGGGACTTTACTGTCTCTGGAAGAATTAAAAAACCAATGGAAAACCATCCTGATCGCTATAGCCGGAATTTTAGGGATTATTGCGGCATTGTTCAGTATCGGAATTCTGCTGTTCGATTTTGAAACAGTGGTGGTGGCGATTCCGCCATTGGTGGGTGGACTGGTTTCCGCGTTGATCATGTCAGAAGGTGCAGCAGCTGCCGGACTTCCGACCCTGGCTGTATTCGCCATCGTCATTTATGTTGTCCAAGGATTTGCTGGCTATCCACTGACTTCGATCATGTTGAAAAAAGAAGGCCAAAACTTGTTGAACAAATACAGAAATAATGAATTGACCGCAAAGCAGCTGCCTGGTGAACAAACAGGGGCATCGGGCAAAGCGGTCAAGGAACCGCGTATGTTTGCCAATATGCCGGATAAATACAATACGGATTTCTTTAAATTTTTCAGGTTGGCATTGGTTGGTTACCTGGCGTATCTGACTTCAACTCTTGCAGCTCCAATCGTGGAAATAAGCCCGTTCGTCCTGTGTCTGCTGTTCGGAGTTATCGGACGCAGCATCGGTTTCCTTGAGCGCCACCCACTGCAAAAAGCAAATGGCTTCGGATTCGCTATCATGGGCTTATTGCTTTATATTTTCGACGGATTGAAAAATGCTACACCGAGCATGATGCTTGAAATCCTGTATCCGCTTATCGGTTGTATCGTTATCGGTGTAATTGGGATGTACATCTTTTCATTCATCATCGGGAAACTTCTTAAAGTCAGCAAGGAAATGGCATTTGCGGTTTCATTGACAGCCCTTTATGGATTCCCGGCGGATTATATCATCACGGTGGAAGTCATCAATTCACTGACGAAAGACGAAGAAGAACGGGAAGTATTGACCAGCCATATGCTGCCGCCGATGCTTGTGGCAGGATTCATCACCGTTACAATCGTTTCTGTAATATTGGCCGGTATATTTGTCGGCTTCCTATAAGAACTGGAGGAAATTCATCATGATCAATCAAACCATCAAAAATGCCATAAAAGAAAACAGCAACGAAATGATTCAAATACGGCGCAAGCTTCACAGCGAACCTGAACTGTCGTGGGAAGAGTACCAAACTTCCCAATTTGTCTTTGACTATCTAACGGAGCTCGGGATTGAAGCGCGAAAAACTGAGCCAACCGGTGTTGTTGGGGAGCTGAAAGGCGGAAAAGCAGGCAAAACTGTTGCCCTGCGTGCCGATATGGACGCTTTGTCTGTGGAAGAATTGAATGCGGATTTGTCTTATAAATCAAAAGAACTCGGGAAGATGCATGCATGTGGCCATGATGCCCATACTTCGATGCTGCTGGCTGCTGCAAAAGCATTGGCCAGCGTGAAAGATGACATTCCAGGGAATGTGCGGTTTATTTTCCAACCGGCAGAAGAAGTGGCGACCGGTGCAAAAGCAATGGTTGAGCAAGGTGCAGTAGCGGGTGTCGATGATGTGTTCGGCATTCATATTTGGTCCCAAAGCCCAACAAAGACTGTCGCTTGCAATCCTGGAGCCTCATTTGCATCGGCTGATATTTTCAAAGTTCATTTGAAAGGGCAAGGAGGACACGGAGCAATCCCGGAAGCCTGTATTGATGCGGCTGTCATCGCTTCTTCTTTTGTCATGAATTTGCAGTCCATAGTATCGAGGACCATTGATCCTCAACAGGCAGCAGTCGTAACTGTCGGGAAGATGGTTGTTGGAACGCGTTTCAACATCATTGCTGAAAATGCAGAAATCGAAGGAACAGTGAGGTGCTTCGATCCTGCGACACGGGACCACATCGAACAACAGCTTCAAGTCTACGCTGAAAACACAGCGGCTATCTACGGAGGAACTGCTGAAGTCGAGTATATCAGAGGAACACAAGCCGTCATCAATGGCAAAGAAAGTGCCGATTTGGTCCAGCAAGTGGCACGGGAAGCATTCGGTGAAGAGTCCATCTATGATGAAAAACCGACGATGGGCGGAGAAGATTTTTCATTCTATTTAGATGAAGTACCAGGCAGCTTCGCATTAGTAGGAAGCGGTAATCCAGAAAAAGATACCGAATGGGCTCACCATCACGGCAAGTTCAATATCGATGAAGAGGCAATGGCAACAGGCGCTGAGCTCTATGCACAATATGCCTGGGCGTTCTTAACTAAATGATCCAACGGATTTCACCAATCAAAAACAAGGAGGAAGTTATGGCAGCAAATAATGACAATCCTTTATATGAAGATCTGCTGAAAGACTACGATGATCGCCTTGACCATTCAGGCATCCGTGGCGAACGGATTGCGAGGCGGTTGTTTGAATTATCTCAGATTGGATTTGTGCAAGTGGGTGGCGTAAAGCGGCCCGGTTACTCGAATGAAGAAAAAGAAGCAAAAGAACTCGTCAAAAAGTGGCTGTCTGAAGCAGGACTAGCGATTCGAGAAGACGGTGCCGGCAATCTCATGGCACGGCTGGAAGGAAAAACGGAAGGGGCGGCAATTGCTTCAGGTTCCCATCTGGACAGCGTACCTAGCGGCGGGAATTTTGATGGGCCACTTGGCGTCCTGTCTGCATTGGAAGTGGCGGAGTCCTGGAAAGAAAGTGGCTATGTCCCCGATAAGCCATATGAAGTGATTATTTTTTCCGATGAAGAAGGATCCCGTTTCAACAGCGGATTAACAGGAAGCCGGGCAATGACGGGAGCCATCTCAAGACAGGAAATGGAACAGCTTCGGGATTACAATGGAGAAACTCTTGAACAAGTGCTGAAACAGTATGGCAGTACACTTGATGCTTATGAAGAAGCTAAAAGAGATCTATCAGACTTGGAATTGTTTGTAGAAGTGCATATAGAGCAAGGCAAGAAGCTTGAAAAAGCCGCACAGCCGGTAGGTATCGTCAATGGCATAGCTGGTCCTGCCTGGCTCGAAATGGAGTTTATCGGAGAAGCGGGCCATGCTGGAAACACTCCGATGATTGGCAGGAGAGATTCTCTCGTAACGGCGGCTGAATTTCTGCAGTCCATTCCGGATTTTCCGAAAACAGTTAGTGATACAGCAGTGGCCACAGTCGGAAAATTAGAGGTCTTTCCAAATGGGGCGAATGTTATCCCGGAAAAAGTGAAGTTGCTTGTCGACATTCGGGATATCATCGAAGAAACTAGAGACCGACTGATTGATTTGCTGATTGAACAGGCAGAAAAGGTTGCTGCAAAGAACGATATTCTGCTGAATATTAAGCTGAATACAAAAATCCAACCGGTACCGATTGCTGAAGACTTGCAGAAACAGCTGGCAGCCTCTTTAGAAAAATACGGAATTACGCCACAGTATATCCCCAGTGGAGCAGGACACGATGCCATGAATCTTGGACGTTACTTGCCGGTGGCAATGTTGTTTGTCAGAAGCAAAGATGGCATCAGCCATAATCCAAAAGAATGGTCATCCTTAAATGACTGCGTAATGGGAATTCATGTATTGAAAGACTTTATTGAAAACAAAATGAAACAATAATAGAGAAAAACCGTTCTAAGGAACGGTTTTTTTTATTTTTATTTATCCACATAATGGAAAATTAAAATTTTTTTTGGAATTATCAGTATTTATTAAAAATGTGTGTATAATTTTAACAAGACAGGGTATAGAAATAATAAGGACATGCCAAGTGGCTGATACTTTTTGGAGGTGGTTAGATGAAAGTAATGGAAAATCAGTATTCCAGTAGAACCAAGCTTTTTTCAGAAGACAAGCTTCTCAATGAATGCCGGTCGTATTTTTCATCAGAAACTGAAAAAACGGCAGAAATTGGAGAGAAATTTATTCACTACTTTCTGAAGAATGCTTCACCTGAAGGAGTTCTCTTTAAAACAATCAAAGACATTACAACAGACATTAATATTTCCCACCAAACATTGACTAAAGTTCTAAAAACACTTGAGTCAAAAGAAATTATATACCGAAGAAACGGCATCATCGGTCTATGGAAAGAATAATGAAAGCATCTCTCTGTTGAAGGAGAGGTGCTTTTTTTTTTTGCTGAATTCGGTTAGCTATAGTGGAACCGTTTTAACAGGGAAAAATAAAGTGAAGACAGGCTCCAACTTCACAGCTTTTTTTACCTTGATTGATAATAAGCATATGAAAAACCGGTGGTGGTTAATTATACCTAATATATAGGAATTAAATTTAAAATAAAATATTATGAAAGACTAAATACTTATATTATCCTTGAGAATTTAAAAAAATATCCTTATAGGTATAGATTGAGTCAATAAAATATGATATAAATGAACTATAATAATCTGAATTTTTAGAAATAAATTCAAATTAATTGTCTTCTTATATCAAAGAAAGGGGACTGCAAGGAGTTGTTTTAAGAGGTTGATTCATTTTATGGAGAAATTGAAAAATCATACTCAGATCCTATCCATTTTTGTCGCTCTCTTTCTGTTGCCGGTTTGGCTCTTTCTATCTTTTATTATGGATCCGAAGTACCAAGCATCAAGTCAATTGCTTATAGAAGAAAAAGGGAGAGCTTTACAAGAGGTGGCATCACATAGTAATCGCCTGGATCCTCAAGCCATCGAAGCATTTGCTGCTTTTGTTAAAAGCCCGGAAGTGTTGGAGGAACTAAGAGCGGATCTGAAATTGGAAATATCCCTTTCTGACCTTCAAAAGCAGATTACAGTAAATCATTCGAGTGATTCTCCGGTCCTTACAATCACTGCCTTTTCTGATAGCGGTCAGCAATCTGTAGAAATTGCAAATAGCTTATCTTCTATATTCCAAGATAACGTGAGCAAAAATTTGGACACCGCTGCTATTCGGATTATTTTACAGGCTGTGGAAGCCCGAAAAGCAAATATCGTAACCGAGAATTGGGTTCTGGGCTTAGTAGCAGCGACAATACTGGGTTTTATCTTTAAGTTGCTTGCCGGATACATAAGCATATCAGCGAAAGCATGGGCTGAAATAAGAAAAGATGCAAGAAAAAAAGAGAATCAATTGCAGACAGTGTTCAAGTGATTTTCTAGGTGAAGCAGGGGTGGAATTTATGTTTGAGCTAATATCGATACAACAGCACAGTCGCTGGCAAAAGATTCTCGACAGTCTGCAAATAACGGATATTTATTATACCAGCCAATATTTTTTTAGTGCATTGAAATTGGATCCAGGAGAAGCTTTGCTTTTTTATTATAAAGATGAAGAAGGAGAAGTAGCTTACCCTTACATTAAAAGGCATATAACCAATAGTCGCGGCAATACGTATTTTGACATCACAACCCCTTTTGGATATGGAGGGCCAGTGGTTAAAGCCGAAAATGACTATGCAAAGTTGATTGCGAATTTCAGGGGAACTTTTACGGAGTACTGCCATAAGGAAAAGATCGTTGCCGAGTACATCCGTTTTCATCCTTTGAAAGGAAATGCTCTTTTTTTCAAAGAACACTTGAAGTTATCTGCGCTGTACGAAACCTTTACAATCAGGCTGAGAGATTACTTCGCTTCTGGAGCAGCTACTCAGCTTTCCGACGGCAGTTTTGGGAAGAATTCTGACTTGGTAATCAAAAAGTTGGGAACTGTACGCCATATGTTCGAGTTTTTGGTATTGTATTATTCGGCTGCCAGAAGAAGAGAAGAGTCAGACAACTATTATTTTTTCACCAATGATTACTTTGAAACGCTTATCAGTTCTATGGGGCCGAACCTTCATTTATTCGGTGCCTATCACGACAATAAACTGGTTTCTGCCTGTTATGTCCTATCTATGGGGGATACAATCTACTTCCACTTGGAAGGCAGTTTGTCGAATGCAGATAACGAAATAACGATGCAGCAGCTGCTGCTGAAAGTTGCTGAATGGGGAGAAGAGAATTATTACGCTTATTTCCATTTGGGCGGAGACTTCCAAGGGGACGTATACAGTGGAAAGCCGATGAAAAAAGAAATGGCAAATTGCGAACCAGAGGTTTTCTACATTGGCCAGAAAGTATATGACCAGGAAGTTTATAACCAATTGGTGGCATTGGAAGATCATGATATCGTTCGCCGATACAGAAACGTCTAAACGACAGACGGAATAAAACGCATAAAGATCAACATTATACCGGGGAGGCATAATAATGAGATACATGCAATATAAGGGCGTCGTAGAAAGAGAATATAAGAAGTCGTTAAGAAAGATTATGTATGAAATATGTGTGGTGGAGGGGTTAAATGCTTCTCTTGGCGCAAAAAAATTAGGTGTTGCAAAGGAGATTTTTATCTTTTGGAGACATTTTTATCGTCTGGATAAGAATCAGCAAGTGTTTGATCAGGCAGTCAGTGACTTGGACCAGATGAAATTCCTGTATCTGAATGAAGCGAAAGAAATAGATGCGTCACGGCCACTGCAGCATGAGGCGGAAGAGTCGCTTCAGGGGCTTGAAGAATTGATTGATCGGATGGTAGAGTATTATAAATGTCTACATGCTGAGAGCGGGGGGCTGGCGACGGAAACAGGAAAACTTCCGTTGTACGAGTTTGCTAAGGAACTTCTGACAGATTATCGAAATGGAGATTTGCTGAAGGAAGTAAAGGCTCAATCAGACAAGGCATCTTCATAAAACAAACTGGAATGGATGGACGAAATGCATACTTTCACAGAAAAAGCTGTAGCTGTCATCAAAGAGATTCCTCCGGGAAAAATCATGACCTATGGACAAGTTGCTGCTGTTGCTGGAAGCCCGCGTGCTGCTCGGCAAGTAACGCGTATTCTCCATAGCATGAGTGCCAAGCATAACTTGCCTTGGCATAGAATTGTTAATGCACAGGGACGAATCATGTTGCGCGATGAAGAGTCGCGGTTTTTTCAACGGAAATCGCTGCAGGAAGAAGGGGTAGAAGTGGACCAGGATGATTGCATCGATTTAAGCCGTTACCGCTTTACTCCTTTCGCGGATGATAAAGAGTAGTGTCTGATCAGGCCCTGAAAAGGGTTTTTTTATTGAGCTGGATTAGGGTTTATACAAAGTATGCATAAGACAAAATATCCTTGGGTATAAAATAGCGAGTTCTTGCTAGAAAGCTAAATGTTTATCATTTTAATGAATAAGGGTATATAAAATAATGGACAATTTGAATAAGTGGAAAAGAGGAAGTTAAATGTCAAATGAAAACAAACCGGTTATCGGGATAACAGCACGAGTTGAAGAAGATCAAACCTACTCATTGGATCCAGTCTATGGAAGAGCGATTTTGCAGGCTGGGGGTTTGCCGCTGATAGTACCTATTGTGGATAAAGAAGACATCCCTTTGTTATGCGAGCGCTTGGACGGCTTGATTGTCACTGGAGGTGGGGATATCAATCCTACTTTGTACGGGGAAGAACCACATTTACGCTTGGGCGCCGTATACCCTGGCAGTGATGAGTATGAAAAAGAACTGATTTTGAAGTTTCTTGAACTCGATAAACCGTTTATCGGAATGTGCCGTGGGTTGCAGATGTTAAATATTTCATTAGGCGGCACAAATTATCAGGATTTAGAGGCTCAATTTGAAGGCAATTTGCATCAGCACAAACAAATGGCTATGCGGACACATCGTACCCATTCGGTAACTTTGGAAGACGAAAGCCTACTGTATGAGATTATGAAAGAGAAAAAATTCAATGTGAACTCTTTCCACCATCAAGGCGTCAAAGACGTTTCGGATCAATTGACGGTAGCCGCTTATGCTGCTGATGGTCTGGTGGAAGCATTGGAAAGCAAGCACCATCAATTCGCTATGGGCATCCAATGGCATCCAGAAGAATTCGCTCTTCAAGGCGATGATGCTTCCATGAACATATTTAAGCGTTTTGTTGACGAATGCCTGGTAGACAAAAAGCAAAATCAATAAATACAGAAAAAAGATTCAGGGATCTCTTATCCCTGAATCTTTTTTATTGCCTTCAGGAGTAAATAGAGCGGTTGCTTTTCCGTTGTCCTGAAATAGTGTGTCTGCCGGCGAGGTTAATGCGATATAAGCCTGTATATAATCTCCGGCAGAACCTGCAAAGTTTACGATCATTAAAATATAAACACTTAGAAACAAGGGGTTCGGAACGAGGGCCAATAGGGAAATCAATGCTGCTCCCCATATCGTTACAGGTGCCAAAGCGATGATGATAAAACTTCTTCGATTAAAATAAGCTTCACTGCCAACTGAAAGGAACGGAAACCGAATTCGATAGGCAGGGCGGCTGCGGGAAAAGATCTTTATGAAGACTGCGTGCATGGTTTCATGAAGAGCCATATAAACTAAAACCAAAACAACGGTAATAAAAAAAGACAAGAAAGGATTCAAAGTGCTAGATAAAGGCAAGCCTGTCCATAAAGCTAAGCCAATCAAAATGCCAGTGATCAAGACAAAGCAGGACTGGATCAAAACATTAAGATGCTTATCCTGAGCTAAATCGATTGTGCGCTCTATATTATAATGAGGTGGCAAACTAAGAGTATTTTCATTCATCTTCTTCCCCATGCATATTCCTCCTTGTAGATAGAAGTAGGAACGAACTTTAAAAGTAAAAAGACTGTCGCCAAGTGAATAAGCGACAGTCTGGGTAGGAGTAGAAAGAATACTAAGCCTGTTGATTTTTAACGGACCAGGGTTCAGGAACACGGGCTTGAGCAGCAACTTCTTTGCCGACGGACCAAGGTTCAGGAACGCGGGCTTGAGCAGCAACTTCTTTGCCGATAGACCAAGGTTCAGGGACGCGGGCCTGAGCAGCAACTTCTTTGCCGATAGACCAAGGTTCAGGGACGCGGGCCTGAGCAGCAACCTCTTTGCCGACAGACCAAGGTTCAGGGACGCGGGCTTGAGCAGCAACCTCTTTGCCGACGGACCAAGGTTCAGGGACGCGGGCTTGAGCAGCAACTTCAGTGCCGACGGACCAAGGTTCAGGCACACGAGCCTGAGCAGCAAAGTCAGTACTTGAGGCATTATCTAAAGAGAAAATATTTAACGCGAGAATTGAGAAAAATAATATTGTAACTCCTTTTTTCATTATGTCCACTCCCTAAAATAAGATAGTTGTACTTTTGTATGCTTTTCTTGCTTTATTCATAATTTCAGCTGCTTCTTTATATCTTTTTTGTTCATAAAAAACTTCACCCAAATGTCCGTAAAAGTATCCTATTTCAAAGAAATTCTCATTGCTTTCTAAACTTGGAACAAGTTGATTCAAAACATAGTTTTCAAAGCCTTCATGATTTCTATTCACTAAGTGATCGAGGCAAAGAAATTCAATGTAAGCTTCTTTAAAGGCTCGGTTTGTAGGGGAGTGGATACTTATTTTTTTGTTTTCTACTATATCAAAGCCTTTTTTTAACCAACTCTTAGCAATTTCATGATTACCAAGCTCATAATTACATTTAATTAAAACACAATAACTAATTAAAATATCGGCGGGGTATTCAGGATGAATATAGTCTAGAGAGCGTTCAGTATGTTTGATGGCTGGTTCATAATTTTGAAATAGAAAGTAAGCATATCCTATATTGTACTCAGTGGTAAAACGCAGAATATCAATTTCTAGCTTATTGCCAATAGTTAGTGCGTTCTTATAATGTTCCATTGACATTCTGAAGTTGCCAAAGTGCTGATGAGAGATGGCTATATTCAAATGGCATTCAACGATGCGTTTTGGAATGAATTCCTGTTGGTAAATCTTCAAGGCCATCTCCGTGTACTTATAAGCCATTTCGGTTTCTCTGCATTTGGTACTGGAAATCCCGATTGAATAATACAAATCACCGATCTCAGAAGCAGAAATCGTGTTGGGAGCAATTTTTTCAGCGACGAGATAAGTCTTCAAGGCTTTTTCAAAATCATTCAAGATGTAATTATAGTTTCCGTTGTACTTATGGAATAAATAAAACTGTTCTTGATTCATAAATTCCCTGAATCGATCGATTTCCTTGATTTTTTCTTCGGCGCTATCCAAATCCCCTGTAATGATGAAGTATCTAATTTGTTGAATGCTGTATTCCAGTTCCACATCTTCATCAGCATGCAATAAAGGATGATCTTGAATATCAGCATACTGTTCCATGATCTTTGCCTTGTTCTGCGGATGCAATAATGAGTTTTTAAAATTTTTTACAAGTACTTTTCCAATGGGATTGTCTTTAGGTGCCAAAGGGATGGCTAATTTTTTGCATAAAGCTTCAAGTTCCTTCAATGCTGGATCTTTGAGGCCGGTTTCAATTTTTTTCAGTTCTCTGGGAGTCAGTATGCCAGAGGCTAATTCTTCTAAACTAATTTTCTTTTTTAAACGATGGTATTTCAAACGCATTCCCGTGTCCATTACTGCTCTCCTTTCCTTTTGCAAGGGCAGTACTTCTGTCATCCATGTAGGAGAGTTGTTTTCCGCCTTTTTCGGATCGTCCGAGAAGTAAGAAGAAAATAGATCGCCAAGTACGATAATTGCCGCCTCCACATCCCATAGTTGCTTTGTTTTTACATCTTTTATACATGATATCATCAATTTTCGAAATAAACTGCTTTTTTATTTTAGATTTCGATAAAAAGAGAAAAAAGGGAATAAAAGCCTACTCCGGTAATTGTTGAGTAACTGAATGCTCATAAAAGTTATTTTTATGGGTATATTTATCCAATATTTATTAAAGCGCTAATAAATCTTATTTGAACTTTTCATTTTTGAAAAAACAGTTACATACGCAAAGTACGCTGATTTCCTGTGTTTTATACCCGATAATAGTATATTCATGAGGGATTTTTTTATTCTGCCACTAAAGAATGTTATGGATGTTTCCATCGAGGGTAAAGAAAGAATAGGAAATTTTATAATGTTATGGAGGTTTTTATATGGATACGGATAAAAAAGTATTGGCAGTGGTATTTTCGGAAAGTGATCTGCAAAGAAAAGTGGAAGATTTAAAGAATGCGGGGTATGAGGAACGCGATCTTCATATCATCGCCAAAGACGTAAAGCATTTTGATAACTACGCTTTCGATAAAAAAGAAGTTGATTCATTTGCTGATAAGTTTAAAGGATTTATTTCAGGTGAGAGTGGTGTCCGTGAAGGAGTGAAATCATTGGGCCTTTCGGATTCGGAAACAGAACGCTATACGGCTGATCTCGCAAAAGGTGGAATCTTAATATACAAAGATGAAGAAAATAAAACCATTATAGACGTGATTTCAAATAAAAATGTAGCTGCGGGACAGGAAAATCCGAATGATCTGCAAAGACAGCAGTATATCAAGTCGGTTGACAATAACTTTGATGAACAGGAAGATCGTTTTGCCCGTGGAGAAACATTCATGCAGGATCCGATCTTAGTGAAAGATGAAAAACATAATTCATTCACTACCCAAGAAAATCCGGACGTCGAGAAAGCTAGAGGCGGCTCCAGTGAAGCTGAAAAGCATAGCCAAAGCGATCGGAAGTACAAATAAGGGGACTGTCCCATAAAATAAAACAGCCGGAGAGAAAGAAAGCCTTTTTCTCCCGCTGTTTTTTGATAGGGGAATACGTTTTCTGAGAACAGCTGGCTGATGGGAATGGAGGCGGCGACTCCAGCGGCAGATGCCGTGCCCACGGAACGCGTCCACCGCAATGGACATCTGCCGGGTCTTTCGGGAACAACAAAAGGGCTGTCACCAAAAGTCATTTTTCATGACCTTTTGGGACGCCCCCTTTTTACAGGCATCAATATTGCCTGAACTCCCGGTTCCAGGTTTTAGGTATCCATCTGAATGGGTAAACAAAAGTAACACAGTACACAGGAGGTTTTATAATGAGATCGGGAAATCGTGAGTTTGAAATCGTCTACAGCAAAGCAGAAATGGAAACAGCCATACAGGCATTAAAAGCGAAAGGCTATCATGAAGGAGATATTCATTTGTTGGCGAATGATAGAGGAGTTGTTGAATCGGCCGAAAAAGAAGGCGTTCAGGCAGACCAAGCGAACTCCATCTCTAATCGCTTTAAATCTTTTCTTAGTGGAAAAGATATCGTCAGAAAAGAGCTTGACCGGTTTAACTTGAACAAGGACCGGGCAGACGACTACGAACGTGAAATCGAAAAAGGCGCCGTCCTTCTTTATACAGATGGGCAAGCGATATCCGGTGAAGATGAACATTTCTCATCATTAGATGATTCCAACGATCCGATGGATATGGAAGGCAGCAGCGGACAAAGATCTGGCGACAAAGTTATTCCTCGCTACGATGACAAACCCCATAACCCTGATGAAATCTATGCGCGCGAAGTTTCCAGAGAAGACCAGCATGCCCGCGCAGGGAAGAGTGATCGATTGCAGGACTCTCGCCTAAAAGGGGATGAAATCCATCCAACTGCTGGATTGAACAAAGATGAAGGTTCTGCTCGTGAGAAGGAATTGGACCATGAGCCCGGTTTACAGACTAAAGAAGGAGAAGACAATCTATTGCGTGAAGACGGTGTCAACCGCCGTCAAGATGAACCTTCTCCTGGAGTGGATCCGAATTTAGGACCTGCACCTTTTGGGCGTGATTCGGAAGAAGAGCATCTGCTGAATGACGAGCGCAGAGATGATTTGGATAAATCAAGAAACAAGCGCGAACACTACAATGAACACGAAGAAAAAAGCAAAAACAATGATACTCCGCCATCGCCAAGATTATTTTAAAGAAAAAAGGAGCCTCCCGATGCATCGGGAAGGCTCCTTTAATTCGTACGATGGGATAAGCGCGCAATGATGACACCGATCAAAACCCCGACAATAGCTGGGATTATCCAGCCGATGCCTTGCTCAAAAAACAACAGGTGGCTTAACAAAGCATCTATTGGTTCAAACATAATTCCAGTGGAACGAAGGGCATCGAAAATACTGACAATTGCGGTCGCTCCAAGTGCCAATATATACACATAAGGCTTCCGATAGAACATGCGATCAAAGAACGACAAAATGACTAAGACAATAGCTATCGGATAAATCGCTAATAACACCGGAAGCGAGATAGCGATTAATTGCGTTAAGCCCACATTGGCGATAATGGCGGAGAACCCTGCAAAAAATAATACATAAACGATATAAGAAATCTTCGGAAATATCTTATAAAAAAATTGTGCTGTTGCAGAAACCAGGCCGATTGAAGTCGTCAAACAGGCGAAGGTGATCGCGGCAGACAAAATGATTCCACCGATATCTCCGTACAAAACACGTGAAGCCATGGCGATAACGATGCCGCCATTGTCCTGTAGGCCAATGGAATCAACACTCGTCGCGCCAATATAACTTAACGATATGTAAACGGCAGACATGCCGATGGCTGCTATAAAACCGGCATACGCAGTCGATTTCAATATTGTTCGGGTATCCGTAACCCCTTTATGTTGTATAGATTGAATGATGACAATTCCAAAAACAAGCGCAGCAATGGCATCCATTGTCAGATAGCCTTGCAGAAAGCTTTCGAAAAACGCTTCCGTATCATAATTTCCAATCGGAGAATTGATGGAGCCCATTGGAGTCAAAAAGCTTTTTACAGCCAACAGTCCAATGACCAAGATCAGCAAAGGAGTTAAAATTTTGCCGATTCTGTCCACCAACTTTGTTGGATTCATTGCAAACAGCACCGTAATGATAAAGAAGACAAGAGTGAAGATAAATAAAGACCAGAATGATTCTGCAAAATCAGTTGGAAGAAAAGGGGCGGTCCCGATTTCAAAAGCTACTGTAGCTGTACGAGGGATTCCAAAGAAAGGCCCGATTGCCAGGTAAACAATCAAGGTGAAGACGATACCGAAAACTGGATTGACACGTCCCGCTATAGATTGAAGGTCTCCTCCGGCTTTGGCAATCGCTAAAATTCCAAGTAGAGGCAGACCTACCCCTGTCAACAAGAAACCAGTTACAGCGATCGCCAACTCATCCCCGGCAAGCTGTCCTAGATAAGGAGGGAATATAATATTTCCTGCTCCGAGGAACAAGGCGAAAAGCATAAGTCCCAATGTAAAAATCTCTGTATTTGTAAGCGCCTTCTTTTCCATAAAAAACTCCTTAATAAATAACATGGATGCACGAATTTTCATTATAACCGAATTCTTGCACTTTTGAAAACATTAATCTTGCCATAAGAAAAACCCGGTTAGAAAACCGGGTTTCGGATTACTTATTATCTTTTTTGAAATCGCCGATCTTATCTTGGACGTTTCCTTTGGCTTTATCGATTTTACCTTCAGCCTGTTTGTTGGGATCGTTTGTAGCATTTCCGATTTGATCCTTCACTTCGCCTTTGCCTTTGTTTACTGCACCTTTTAATTTATCAGAGAATCCGTTGTTGTCGCTCATCAATAACTCCTCCTTCAAATTTATAACTACTTATATAATATCCTTCTGAAGAAGAATCTAAACATTATCGGGTAGATTCGGATTTGGCAGAAAGATTCCATAAAGTTTTTGAGGCGGTTTCTTTAACCGTAATGCATAAATCTTCCTCGCTAAGCCTCGTTAATGTTTGAAGAGGCGTATGGTCGTTTTGTGCGACGCCGAACCTTACTTCAGCATGCTGGTCCATCGATAGGTCTACAAGCAATCCTTCACAATTAATGATGCTAGCCAGCTCTGCGCGGGACTGGTAGTCCATTTTCAAAACAGCGGCTTCATCCCAAGGCGTCCACACTGTCTTCAGTGAATAAAATTGTATTGCATCATCCATCTAGTTTGCACCCCTAAAAAATATTTGAAAATTCATGCTATTTTATTCAATATATCATATTATGATTGATATAGTAAGCAAAATTACTTATAAAGGAGCATTCATATGAAAATATTAGTTATTGGAGGCACATCTTTTGTAGGGCGTCATATAGTAGAGGCACTGTTGGAAAAAGAACATGAGGTAGTTTTGTTCAATCGGGGCAAAAGCAATCCGCACCTTTTTCCGCAACTGCAGAAAATACTGGGGGACCGAAGGAAAGATGCAGAAAAACTGGCAATAGAAAAATGGGATGCCGTTATTGATTCGTCAGCTTACACGCCAGCTGATTTAAAACCAGTTCTTAAGAATCTTAAAACAAACCATTATATCTTTATCTCGACCATTTCCGTATACGATGATTTTAAAAATGGCCCTGTCCGAGAAAGTGGATCCCTCTTTAAAACGGAGGTGACAGAAGATGAGGTTACTGGAAGTACATATGGGCCGTTAAAAGTGATGTGTGAAAATTATATAGAAAAGAATTTATCGGACAAGGCGTTGATTCTTCGACCGGGCATTGTGGTAGGTCCGTATGACCCAACAGACCGTTTTACATATTGGGTGATGAAATTAAACGGCAAAGGCCCTGTCCTCGTTCCCGGCAGTAAAGAAAGAAAAATTCAGTGGGTTGACGCGAGAGACTTAGCTGAGTTCACAGTACTTCAAATGGAAAATAAAACGACGGGTGTCTATAATGTGGCGGCTGATGCTGTGTCTATGGAAGAACTTGTCCAAACTTTAAATGGTGGCGAAGCGGATTGTGTTTGGGCGGATGATCATTTTTTGTTGGAACAAGGGTTGAAAGCATTCGAATTGCCGTTTTGGATTCCATTTTCTACAGAATTTCCGGAAGGTTTCCTGCTGGTGGACAATGAAAAAGCGAAAAGTGCAGGGCTGGGCATGCGTTCTGTGAAGCAGTCTGCCCAAGATACTTTGGAGTGGGCTCAGAAAGAGGGCTTGTCACGATTAAAAACAGGGATTAGTGAAAATAGGGAACGTGAATTATTGAATAAAATAATGAAGTGATTTGAAAAAGAATCCCTTCTTCCAAAACGGTTGTACACATCGTTTAACCAAATTATGTACAGCTGAAACTTTGTGAAAGAGGGAGCGTCCTATACTATGCAGTGGGAATGAAGAGACAGGTTTTTCTTTATTTCTGTTCCAGTCATGCTATAATGACAATGGATATGTATGTATAGAAGATGTTTTAAGGAGGAAAGATATGCTATACCTTACCATGGTCTTGGCATTTATCGCTTCGATTTTGCTGACTCCGATTGTTAAACGCATTGCTTTTCGCGTAGGAGCAGTTGACCGACCAAATTACCGAAAAGTTCATGCGAGAATTATGCCGCGTTTAGGCGGGTTGGCCATTTTTGGTTCATTTTTGATAGCATATTTTATATTAAAACCTCAAGATCCGATTTCCAATGCAATTGAAGCATCGTTTATTCCGATTGAAACAGCTATAATCATAGGCGCTTTATTGATTATCATCACCGGTGTACTGGATGATATGTATGAAATCAGCGCAAAAGCGAAACTACTGGGTCAATTGGTAGCTGCAGGAATTGTCGTAGTCGGCGGGGGACTTGAAATTTCTTTCATCAACCTGCCATTCGGTGGTGTTTTGGATTTTGGTTATTTGAGTATTCCATTGACGATTCTGTGGATAGTCGGAATCACCAACGCCATCAATTTAATTGATGGACTTGATGGATTGGCAGCTGGCGTTTCGACAGTCGCTCTATTGACACTGGCAGCAATGGCTTTCATTATGGGCGATGTTTATGTTATGTCGATGGCTGCACTTTTGGCAGCGAGCACATCAGGATTTCTGGTCTATAATTTCCACCCTGCAAAAATTTTCATGGGTGATACCGGAGCATTGTTCCTAGGTTTCATGATTTCAGTCTTGGCCTTGATGGGATTCAAGAATGTCACAGTTGTGGCATTGATCATTCCGATCATCATGCTCGGCGTACCGATTTCAGATACGTTTTTTGCCATCGTTCGGAGAGTGCGTGAAAAGAAATCGATCTCAGAAGCAGACAAGTCCCATTTGCATCATTGTTTACTGAACATCGGCTTTTCACATAGCCAAACCGTGCTGATCATTTATGGAATTGCTGCTTTGTTTGGGCTTGCAGCGCTATTGTTTTCTCAGGCGACGTTATGGGGAGGAATCCTGTTGATCAGCGTCATGCTGGTGGCAATTGAATTGTTCGTTGAGGTTGTTGGGTTGGCAGGGAAGAATTACCGGCCATTATTGAATCTTGTTAAATTTATAGGCAAATAAAAAAAGATTGAACTTGAAGCGCATTGCTTTGATTTCAATCTTTTTTTCTTTTGGGTAAAAGATACGGGGAATGCTTTAGAAAGCTCTAGAGACGATTGAACGAAAAAAAACACCACAGTTTTCACTGTGATGTGTCGTCTTCTGCTAGGTCTCTTGCTACGTTTTGTTCTATCTCATTGGTGGTTAAGTTGGACGTATCCGGTTTTAAACCGAGGTGGCTTTGCAGAACATCTTGTATTTCCATCAGGGATTCTTCTTTCAATTTCCAATAGTAAATCCCGGTGGACATATCATCATAACCGTCAAGCGTAATGGTTTCCACGTCTGGTTTACCGTTTTTAGCGTATTCAAACAATGCACGCATATCCTCGAATCTCATGTTCGTTTTCATGTTGTCTCCAACTGCTTCGAAAACATCACCGTATTTGGTGATTGAACCGACTGATAAGGCGCGGTTCATAATGGATTCAAGAATCTTTTGCTGGCGTTTGCCCCGTTCAATGTCATTATCGTAATGGCGTGTTCTCGCAAGTGCCAGCGCTTCGCTGCCGTTCAGGAACTGGATGCCTTCTTTTAGTTCAATGGCATCCTGCGAATCATTTTCATCTTGTTCCGTGATGTCATAAGGCACTTCTACTTTAATGCCGCCGAGGGCATCGATCACATCGATGAAGGCGTCAAAGTTCATCCGCAGGTAATAATTTACCGGTACTTCCAAAAGTCCTTCTACACTTTCGATGGTTGAACTCGGCCCATTCAAAGCATAAGCATGAGTGATTTTATCTTCTTTTCCGCTATCCGGAATATAGGTATACGTATCACGAGGGATACTGACCAGTTTAATGGACTTGTCTTGGTTGTTCAATGTTGCCAGGACGAGTGCATCTGAACGGATATTGTCGTCACTTTGACTGCGTTCTTGGCTGTCATCCACGCCAATGAACAGGATGGAGATGTTGTCCGTAAGCGGTTCAACCGGTTCATCTACGTTTCCTGTAGACTCATAAGCGCTGTTGACGGCCAATTCCGCTTGTTTGACCAGGTAAATCCCGTAAGCTGAAACGCAGATCAACAATGAAACAACTAAAGTGAGAATCACTTTTATAATTGTTCGTTTCCTGTCCGACTTGGTTTTCCGATAATGTTTTCGGTTCATATTTATTTGCTCCTCTATAGGTAATGGGCCAACCGAGTTATCTGTTCGGATAAATCCATTTTCTTAATTAGCGACAGGCTTTTTGCTCTTGAAAAAAATATTTGTATGTGCCGACAATCTGTTTTTTCTGTGCTGTTGACATTATACAGTGATTTTTAACAGCCGTAAATGAAAAGAATCATGACTTTGAAAATTCGAGGAATTCACTGCTCGTGATGCTGACGTCTGCTTGTCCATTCGTCATTTCATTTATCCAATCGATGAATTCCTGCTCTTTTTCAACAGGAACGTAAATATAGATGTCTACACCTTCCATATATTCTAAGCGGTCAAGCGGATACGGGGACTGACGAATTTCATTTTCAAGTTTACCGAGCCATGTATAGTCTATAGAAGCTTTCATCAAATGATGAAGTTTTCTTTCTACAACGCCTGCAGCAGCAATAGCTGCGGAAGCCGATTTGCCATATGCCCGAATTAAACCGCCACTGCCCAGTTTTATGCCGCCATAATATCGGGTGACCACCAGTACAGTATCTTTCAAGCCTTGTTTTTTTAAGACTTCAAGCATGGGGAACCCGGCAGTGCCACTTGGTTCTCCATCGTCATTTGCTTTTTG
The DNA here is from genome assembly GCF_030407735.1 of Planococcus sp. APC 3900. Classification (NCBI taxonomy): domain Bacteria; kingdom Bacillati; phylum Bacillota; class Bacilli; order Caryophanales; family Caryophanaceae; genus Planococcus; species Planococcus sp. APC 3900. Next base: position 250,996 of record NZ_JASDCT010000002.1, read on the forward strand.
GATAGAATCGTGTTCTCCGATAAGGTAAGCTGAGCAATTGTGGGTGGCTGTCCGGTGCAAGAGTTTGATCGAATCAATGAAGTCAAGCGCCTGCTGTTCTGTTTCAGCGCGTGCTGCATGTCCAATGAACCTGGATTTTTGGATAAGTATTTCTGCATTGGCAGAATCGCCTACAGTTGTGTAATTTTCTCGCAATTTAGCGCCTCCTGTTGTAAAATGAAATCAGATAATTTGTAACGTATATTTAATATGGTCTTGCTTATAAAGTGATATACTTAATACAGCCGACAAGGTATAAAGAATTAAGTTTTTTACCTGATACAGTCAGTATAGCTAAGGCGGTTTTAGAATGGCAAAGAAAATCGGTGCAAAAACACCTGATTCTATTTTTAATGAAATGCTTGCTGGAATAGAACAGGCCAAACAAGATATTTTCGTCATTAGTGAAGAAAGTCGCCAAAGTTATGAAAAGATGAAAGACGAATTGGAAGATGTCCGCATCAATATTGCTCGAGTGATTGAAGATGGAGATCTTTTGGAAGAAAAGACACGTGCAGCTCGACGGCGGTTGGCTGAGGTTTCGCAATTTTTCAACTCTTTTACAGAGAGTCAGGTTCGCCAAGTATACGAGCAGGCAAACAATCTTCAAGTACAATTATCACTCAACCGGAACGAAGAAAAAAAGTATCGGCAAAAGCGTGATAAATTGCAGCGCAGACTTCAAGTTTTACTGCAGACAATAGAGCGGGCGGAAAGCTTGGTCAATCAAATCAATGTCGCCGGCAGCTATTTGACTTCAGATTTCGAGAATGCTGATGAAGCCGTCGGCAAGAATAAGTCAAGTCAAGATTATAGCCTCCGCATCATTGAAGCGCAAGAGGAAGAAAGAAAACGTCTCTCAAGGGAAATCCATGATGGACCTGCCCAAATGATGGCTAACGTGTTGCTTCGTTCCGATTTAATCGAGAAGACATATCGTGAAAAAGGCCCTGAACCCGCTTTTCAAGAGATTACGTCATTAAAGGATATGGTCAGGCAGGCGCTTACGGAGGTCAGGAGAATCATATACGATTTACGGCCTATGGCATTGGATGATTTAGGACTTGTGCCCACGCTGAAGAAATACATGGATACCATCGAAGAGTACAACAAAGGCATCAGGATGGATTTCCAATCGATTGGAAAAGAAGTGCGGTTGCCGAACAAATACGAAACCGCTATTTTCCGTCTGGTGCAAGAAGGTATTTCAAATGCGATACGCCATGGGAAATCTTCTGAAATTACAGTTGAAATGGACTGGTTGAAAGACCAGGTGAAAATTACAGTAACAGATAACGGAACTGGTTTTGACCAAGGAATTGTCAAACACCAATCATTCGGATTAGCAGGTATGAGAGAAAGAATTGAATTGGTCGAAGGAGAGTTTTTCATTAATTCTTCGCCAGGGAACGGTACAGTCTTAATGTTTCATATACCTTTTGAAAAGGGTATATAAGATAGGGTATTCGAGGAGGACGACATAATGACAAAAATAATTATTATTGACGATCACCAACTTTTCCGTGAAGGTGTAAAGAGAATTTTAGATTTTGAAAGTTCATTTGAAGTCGTTGCTGAAGGCGGAGACGGCAACGAAGTCATCAAATTATATGAAGAAAATCAACCAGATGTGGTATTGATGGATATCAATATGCCACAAAAAAATGGTGTAGAAGCTACTGGGGAATTGATTGAAAAGTTCCCGGATGCAAAAGTCATTATGCTGTCCATTCACGATGATGAATCTTATGTGACCCATGCTTTGAAAACTGGTGCTTTAGGTTATATGCTTAAAGAAATGGATGCAGATGCGATTATTCAAGCAATTAAAGTTGTAGCGAAAGGCGGTTCTTATTTACATCCAAAAGTTACACGCAACTTAGTGATGGAATTCCGCCGTCTAAGCGAACGTGAAAATAAAGGTTCTTTCCATCAAACGGAAATCCGTCGTCCTTATCATTTATTGACGAAACGCGAAAGTGAAGTTCTTCAATTATTGACGGATGGCCAAAGCAATCGCGTCATCGGGGAAACTCTGTTCATCTCTGAGAAAACAGTCAAAAACCACGTGTCGAGCATTTTACAGAAAATGCAGGTCAATGATCGGACGCAAGCAGTTGTAACGGCTATTAAAAACGGTTGGGTGGAAGTAAGATAACTGCCAAATAGTGAAGACGGTGTACCTGCCTTTTGGCAGGTACACCGTCTTTTTTATTAGCAAACTTAACTGTGCATTGAACATCATTATTTGCAGATGCCAGCTTCTTTCTTTAAAGCCGGTCGTAGCAATATTGGTAGATGGCCGCTGTTGCCAGGCAGTCGCCTAATGCATCGTGGGCGTCATGCTCGAGCTTTAGAAAAGCGGTCAAGGTGGTTAGTTTGTGGTTGGGTGTCTGAGTGATCGCTTTTCTCGCCAATTTGACTGTATCAATAACCGTGTATTCAGGAATGGGCGTGATTTCTTCCAAAGCGTAAAGGAAGCCCATATCAAAAGGTGCATTATGTGCAATAAGTGGCAAACCGCCGATAAAAGCGATCAGTTCATGTGCAATTTCTTCGATGGTGGGGGCATTTTCTACATCTTTATTGGTGATGCCGGTAATTCGGGTGATGGTGCTCGAAATGAAGCATTCAGGATTGACCATAAGATACATTGTTTCCTTGCGTTCATGGTTAATGTATTTGACAGCACCGATTTGGATGATTTTATCACTTCCTGCACGTAAGCCGGTGGTTTCGAAATCGAGGACGACATAGTCTTCGACTTTTTGCATGCTCGACTTGTACTTCTTAGGACGGACAGGCTGTTTGCGGCTCCACTGAGGCCGTGTTTCCTTCATTTTCTGTTCAAGTATCTGCCGTGCATCTCTTTTTTCCATACGATGCCTCCTTTTTTACTTTCTAGTGTACCGCAAAACTGAAAAAAATTCCGTTTTGGCAGATGACACAGTTTCTTCATTGTATTCGCCATCTGCCTATGGCAAAATGAAGCGCAGGAGGAATGCATGATGAAAAAAATGATTATTGCGGTTGGGCTGATTTTGACGCTAGCTGCCTGTTCGAATTCAGAAGAACCTTCAGTCAATGGAAATACGGTCGAAGACGGCAATGCCTCTAATGAAAATAATGCTGTTGACCATGGCATTAAAGAAAATAAGGATGAAAAAGTCGGCTTTACAGTAGATGATGAAGGAAATGTCATTGAAGCAGATGTGCCTGAAGAAAAGGCAAGTGAACTTCTTGCTGCCTATGATGAATATATTGCTGCTTTCAATTCTGAAGATATTGATCGGTATATGGAAACCATTGCACAAGAACCGGACGGTTTCGATCGCGAAGAAGACAAAGCAGCATTGGCTCAGGCTTTTGAAGCTTTTGACAGCAAATATGAAACCAATGACGAAACAATTGTCAAATATGAAGAAAGCCGTGCGGAAGTTTTTGCAACCCTGAATGTTAAGATGAAAGATGCAAAGTCATCTGACGCCATCGAGCAGTCAGGACGCCAAGTGGTCGTATTCAAAAAAGAGAATGATGAATGGAAAGTAACTAGCGTTCACTTTATCGGTAATCAATAAAAGATATCCCGCTATGTGCGGGATTTTTTTTATTGTGACTTTTCACTTTATGTCTTTTCTATGTCTTTTTTTGGTAAACTAGCAAGGGGGGCTTGATCGAGTAATGAAAACAGCAATTGTAACAGATAGCACATCTTATTTGCCTATAAAAACACGTGAAGCATTAAAGATCCATACAGTTTCACTGGAAGTGACGTTTGGGAACCAGTCATTTAAAGAAATAGATTTAACAGAAGAAGTATTTTATCAGAAAGCTAAAGAAGAATTCCCGAAAACTTCACAGCCGCCTCTGGGAGAATTCGTTGCGCTGTATGAAGATCTTTCAGCCGACCACGCTGAAGTTGTATCCATCCATTTGTCGAGCGGCATCAGTGGCACCTACGCAGGTTCCAAACAGGCTGCTGAAATGGTTGATGGCGTCAAAGTTTATTCTTTTGATACAGAACTTACTTGTGGCCTACAGGGGTTTTATGCAATTAAGGCCGCAAAAATGGCTGAAGATGGAGCAGATGCCCAAACGATTTTAACCGAATTAAACGAAATGAAAAAAACCTTGCGTGCTTACTTCATGGTGGAAGACCTGAAACACCTGCAGCGTGGCGGACGATTGTCGACTGCACAGGCGCTGGTTGGCGGTATGCTGCAAATCAAACCGATTTTGCATTTCCAGGAAAAAGTTATTGTCCCGTTTGAAAAAATACGAACACGCAAAAAAGCGATGAACCGGATTGTTGATTTATTGAAAGCAGACGTCAACGAAGGTTTGGAATTCCAGGCAACGATTATCCATGCGAACCGGCCGGAAGAAGCTGAACAATGGAAAGAAGAATTGGAGATTGCCTGTCCTGAAGTGGATTTTGAAATTTCCTATTTTGGGCCAGTCATCGGAACACATTTAGGAGAAGGAGCAATGGGTCTTGGTTGGGTGAAGAAATAAACCTGCTGAGGCTTTTTCTCTATCGAAAGGTGGTAGTCCATGAAAAATATAGAAGAGTTTCTGACTGGACGGGTGTGGCTTAGAAATTTCACGCCCTTTCCAAAAGAGCAGATTGATCAGGCTATTTTAAACGGGAAAATCAGCATCAGCCGAGGCATTACGGATGAGCTTCAGTGTGCCCGTTGCCTCGAAAAGTCACCACAAAAAATTATTTCTTTTTTCTGCAGTGCATGTGTCGGCATCTGTTATTATTGCAGACATTGCATTAGAATGGGACGCGTCAGTTCCTGTACAGAATTGATCACCTGGTCATCTCCTTCAACGATTACTCCTCAGAGCCATTCTTTTCACTGGAATGGCAGCCTCACACCTTTGCAGGAAAGAGCTTCCCAAGAAGTTCAAAAAAGCCTCTTTCAACAAAATGACCATCTTGTATACGCCGTCTGTGGAGCAGGAAAAACGGAGTTGCTGTTTCCGCCGATTTTCGCTGCGTTGCAAAAAGGGCAACGAGTTTGTGTCGCTGCACCCAGAACGGATGTCGTTTTGGAACTTTCACCGCGCTTGCGTGCCGTCTTTCCGGATACAATCATCCACAGCTTGTACGGGAATTCTCCGGAAGAATCGGGTTTTGCGTCGCTGGTCATTGCAACGACCCATCAATTATACCGATTTCAAAATGCCTTCGATGTCATGATCGTCGATGAAGCGGATGCATTTCCCTATTCTTATGACCTTGCTTTAAAAAATGCAGTCATAAAAGCGCGGAAGAAAGACGCACCTATTGTTTATGTATCTGCTACTCCTTCGGATCAATTGCAGAAGCAAGTGCCGGAGATATCTCAAATTTTTCAGCGCTTTCATGGGCATCCTTTGCCGGTTCCTGAATTTCGGTCATTATGGGGATACGACAAAGCTTTTGCAAAAGGGAAGATTCCCAAAAAGCTGATTGCCTGGGTAGATGAAAAAATAGAAAAAGAAGAGCCGTTTCTTGTGTTTTTTCCGACAATCGAAATGATTGAGCAGGCCATCCCTTTATTGCAAGAGCGCCATCCGGAAATTGCGGCGGTGCATTCAAAAGATCCGGATAGAAAAGAAAAAGTGATGAAGTTGCGCCAAAGGCAAATCCCAGGAGTTCTGACATCGACCATCCTTGAGCGCGGAATCACGATTCCTAATGTGCAAGTGGCAGTAGTGGGCGCTGATCAGCCTGTTTTCAATGCGGCTGCTTTGATTCAGATTGCCGGACGGGCTGGAAGATCAGCGGATTATCCCGATGGAGAAGTTGTGTTTTTCCATAATGGCATCGTTCGCCAAATGGATAAAGCCAAGCAGTTAATCATTTCCTATAATGGAGGGAGCCGCCGATGAACTGTTATTTATGCGAGCGGGATATGCCTCTCCAAGCAAATTGGCGAAGCCTTTTTTTAAACGATCTGGAAGAAGTAATCTGCAGCCGGTGCCGCAGCAGTTTCGAACGGCTGGAAAAAGGCTGCCGTATTTGCGGGGGGTTAGGAACAGACATCTGCTCCGACTGCAGCAAATGGGAAACGACAGCCTACGCCGGAGTGATTGACTCCGGCAAAAGTTTATTCCGCTACAACCTTGCAATGAAAGAATACTTGCATCAATATAAGTTTTTAAAAGATATCGTGTTGGCAGAAGTGTTCGCACCAGTCCTGCGGGAAGAGCTGCGCAGCCAAAAAGCAGTGATCGTTCCAATTCCAATGAATGAAAACAGATTGAAAGAGCGTACGTTTCCACAAGTCGATCGGCTGTTGGATGCGGCCTCTCTGCCTTATGTCCACTATCTCGAGAAAAACGAAGTAAGACTGGCAGGGAAATCAAAAGCTGATCGAATTGCTTCGGAAGATGTCTTTTGGTGGAATGGAAAACCGGTCCCTGAAAAAGTGCTACTGTTCGATGATCTGTACACCACAGGAAGCACAATGAGAATGGCTGCGAAAGCCTTAAAAGCGGAAGGCGTCAAAGAAATTACCATTCTGGCGCTCATCCGTGCCTAAGAGGTAAAGTTTTAATACAGGATAACGAGGAGGAACATGGATGTTTTATAAAAGGTCAGAAAGTTTTCGTTACACCTTCGGCACACCGCCGGAAATCCATATGCACGTATTGGGGGCAGCAGAAAGTCCACCCAAGACAACTAAAATATATGGCCTAATGCTTGATGTTTCCCCAAAAGGAGCCAAATTGTTTTCCGAAAGGGAATTGCAGCCGGGAGAAGAAAATGTCAGACTGGAATTTGTCTTAAACCACGAAACTATCCGGTCAGGCGCAACGATTGTCTGGAAACAGCAATACGAGGAAGGCTGGATCTACGGTGCAGATTTCGAACGCAATTCAATCAAGGAAATGCTTATTTTAAATGAAATCAGAGAACTGAAAGAAATAGAAATGAAATAAAACCGGCCTTGGCCGGTTCAGACTGTAGACAAAGTCTTTACAAAATGAATAGCGGTGCATACCCCCAACCGGTCCGGCCACTTCGCGTTCCGTGGGCTCAGCTTCAGCCTCCTCGTCACTGCGTTCCTGCGGGGTCTTCAGCTTTCGCTGTCCCACAGGAGTCTCCGTGGCCAGCCCGGTCGGGGGCGTGTAGCTCTAATCAAAGAAAAGGGCTTGCTAGTCAGAATCCCGAAGACATCGTCCAAACAAACTTGGTAAATCCATCAAAGGATCCGTAGCGCAAGGCGGCGAAGGGCAAAGATATGCTCCTGCATCGCTGCGCTAGCTTCGTCGCAAACGAGTCAGGCACAGCCCGACTCGCTTCCTGCGGGACAGTGAAGTGCCGAAATCCACTTGGGCGTCAGTCCGAGTTAGTTCGGCGCGAGCCCGCAGGAAAGCGTCCGCCTGGAGCGCAGGATCTGGTGTAAATAAGATAAAATGAATAATTATTCTTTAAAGGATATAACTATTCTTTTGTCTACAAGCTGAACCGGCCTTGGCCGGTTTTTTAGTGCTCGTATATCATTTTTCTTGTCATGCCGCCGTCGATATTCAGGCATTCGCCCGTGATGAATGAGTTTTGTGGATTGCTCAGAAACAGGCAAGCCCGTGCGATGTCGTCGGGATTTCCGACGCGTCCGCTCCAATGCTGCTTGTGGTCCACATCGCGCAATTCGGCAGTGTCCCCAGTATGGATCCAGCCTGGAGCGATTGAGTTGACGCGGATTCCTTGTTCGCTGAAAGTGGCGGCGAGTGAATGGGTCAATGCGAAAATGCCGCCTTTTGATGCCGAATAGGTTTCTGTATTGGGTTCCGACATGAAAGCCCGTGTCGAGGCCATGTTAATGATGGAACGGATATCGTCTTTCATATAGCGAGCTGCTTCACGGCTGCAGATGAAGACACTTTTTAAGTTAGTGTCCAGAACCTGATCCCATTCCTGTTCATCCACTTCCCAGATGGATTTGAACGTTGAAATCCCGGCATTGTTGATCAATGCATGGACAGCACCGTAATCCTCATGGATTTTTTTGAATACAGCCATTACTTCCGTGAAATCTCCCACATCGCATTTTCGGTATTCCACGTTCTCCAATTCGACCGGTTGGATATCCAACCCGATAACACGCGCATTTTCAGCTGCGAAATGTGTGGCAATGCTGCGGCCAATTCCTTGCGATGCTCCTGTAACGACAATGGTTTTATTAGTGAACATGAACTTCATCTCCTTGTCATAATGTTTACCTGTAATCCATGTTCTTAAAACTTTTTTGGTTTTAAGAAGGAAAGACTAGGGAAGATGTAGAATTGTACAAGTAGCACAATAGAAGGAGGAGTTAACATGTTGCAATTTAACATCAGAGGCGAAAATATTGAGGTAACTCCCGCAATACGCGACCACATCGAAAAGAAAGTGGAAAAAATTGAACGCTATTTTACCGACGGAGCAAATGCTACCGCGATGGTCAACTTAAAATCCTACAATCATAGCCAAACAAAAGTGGAAGTCACAATACCAATGAAAAATTTAACATTACGTGCTGAAGAACGGCATGATGATATGTATGCTGCAATTGATTTGATCGTCAGCAAACTAGAGCGCCAAATCCGTAAGTACAAAACTAAAGTCAACCGCAAATTCCGTGAGCGGGATGGCATTGGGCTTGCTTTTGCAACAGCAGAAAATGATACACGTGCACAGAATGAAATTGAGGAAGAAGAAGAAGATTTGACAATCGTTCGCACTAAACAGTTCGACTTGAAACCGATGGATGAAGAAGAAGCGGTTTTACAGATGAACATGCTTGGGCATAACTTCTTCGTCTTCACAGATGCAGAATCCAATGAAACGAATATTGTCTATAAACGTAAAGACGGAAGCTATGGACTGATCGAGACTTCCGCACAATAAAGGCATCTCCAATAGGATGTTAAAGCCTCTCCTTGCGAGAGGCTTTTTTAGTTGCTTTTTTCGATAGGAAACATTTTTCATACTAGGCTTTAGAGACAATAGATGGCGGATTCAGGCGCTTTAACGACAAAGAAAGAGAATCCATAATTTGCACGCATTTCAGCGCAGTGTTAAAATGAATAGTGAGATTTTTTTTGAAACAACCGATGATGATTTGGGTAAATATGTTCTTATAGGTTTTACTTAAAAGAACACTATAAAAGCTAAAGCGATCATCCGGCATGACAGGTGCCGGCGGACACTTACGCAGGGAGCGGTATAATTATGCTAGGAGTATTGAATAAGGTATTTGATCCGAATAAACGGGATTTGAAGCGATTAGAAAAAACGGCAGATCGGGTAGAAGCGTTGGCTTCTGAGTTTGCAGCTTTGTCCGATGATGCATTAAAGGCGAAAACCGAAGAATTTATCGCACGCCATGCAAAAGGCGAATCATTGGATGACTTGCTGCCTGAAGCATTCGCGACTATTCGTGAAGCGTCGAAACGTGTACTTGGCCTGTACCCATTCCGCGTACAGATCATGGGGGCTGTTTCTCTTCATGAAGGGAATATTTCTGAGATGAAGACAGGTGAAGGTAAAACTTTGACCTCTACTTTAGCCGTCTACTTGAACGCTATCAGCAAAAAAGGTGTGCATGTCGTGACGGTCAACGAATATTTGGCTAGCCGAGATGCTATGGAGATGGGCCAACTTTACGAATGGCTTGGACTATCTGTTGGATTGAACTTGAACAATTTGACCAAAGACGAAAAACGGGCGGCGTATCAGGCTGACGTAACATATAGCACCAACAACGAATTGGGCTTTGATTACCTGCGGGATAATATGGTCCTTTACAAAGAAGATATGGTTCAGCGGCCATTGAATTACGCTGTAATTGATGAAGTCGATTCAATTTTGATCGATGAAGCGCGGACTCCGCTGATCATTTCCGGACAGGCAGCCAAAGCGGCGCAATTGTATCAGCAGTCTAATGCGTTTGCACGCCTTCTGACAAAAGACCAGGATTATACTTACGATGAAACGACCAAAGGTGTGGTGTTGACGGAAGAAGGCATCGAAAAGGTTGAGAAAGCCTTTGGAATCGATAATCTTTTTGATATCAAACACGTGCGGCTGAACCACACGATCAACCAATCATTAAAGGCATATGTCACCATGCACAAAGACGTTGATTACGTGGTACAGGAAGGCGAAGTCGTCATTGTCGACCAATTTACGGGCCGTCTAATGAAAGGGCGCCGTTATTCGGATGGGCTTCACCAGGCAATTGAGGCGAAAGAAGGCCTGGAAATCCAAAACGAATCTATGACGATGGCTACCATTACATTCCAGAACTATTTCCGTATGTATGATAAGTTGTCCGGTATGACAGGGACAGCGAAGACGGAGGAAGAAGAGTTCCGCAATATCTACAATATGTACGTTGTGGTCATTCCGACGAATAAACCGATCATCCGTGAAGACCGTGTAGATTTGATTTATTCTACAACTGCCGGTAAATACAAAGCGGTAGGCGACGATATCGCTGAACGAAACGCAAAAGGACAACCTGTATTGGTGGGTACTGTAGCGATCGAGACTTCTGAAATCATTTCAGAGTACTTGACGAAAAAAGGCATCAAGCATTCGGTATTGAATGCCAAAAACCACGCCCATGAAGCAGAAATCATTTTGAACGCTGGCCAAAAAGGTTCTGTTACGATTGCCACCAACATGGCTGGACGCGGTACAGATATCAAGCTTGGCGAAGGTGTCATCGAGGCAGGCGGACTTGCTGTTATCGGGACAGAGCGCCATGAATCACGCCGTATCGATAATCAGCTGCGCGGACGTTCAGGACGCCAAGGCGATCCGGGTGTCACTCAATTCTACCTGTCTCTTGAAGATGACTTGATGCGCCGCTTTGGATCAGATGCAATGCGCAACATGATGGGCAAATTAGGCATGGACGATTCACAGCCATTGCAATCGAAAATGGTGACACGTTCTGTGGAATCAGCGCAAAAACGGGTTGAAGGCAATAACTTTGATGCACGGAAACGCTTGCTCCAATACGATGATGTGCTTCGCCAACAACGCGAAATCATCTACAAAGAGCGTATGGAAGTTTTGGACACTGACAATATGCGTACATTGGTTGAAAATATGATCAATAGCTCTATTGAACGCATGGTTTACACGCATACTGTTGAGGAAAAACAGGAAGACTGGCACCTGAAGACACTTTCTGAAACAATAGCTGCGAACCTGCTTCCCGAAGATACAGTCACTGAAGCTGATCTTCAAGGAAAAACCCAGGAAGAATTGATCGACTTCATCAAAGCAGCTGTCGCTGTGCGTTACGATGAAAAAGAAGTTGAGATGACGCCTGAACGGATGCGTGAATTCGAGAAAGTTGTCTTGCTTCGTTCGATTGATACGAAATGGATTGACCACATTGATGCAATGGATCAGTTGCGCCAGGGAATTCATTTGCGTGCTTATGGACAAAATGATCCGCTTCGCGAATACCAAAGCGAAGGATTCGCCATGTTCGAGGCAATGGTCGAAGCCATTGAAGAAGATGTCGCGAAGTATTCCATGAAAGCTGAAATCCGCAATAATCTTGAACGTGAAGAAGTTGCAAAAGGGCAGGCCGTCAACCCGAAAGAAGACGGACCGGCACCGAAAAAGAAAAAAGCTCCTGTCCGCAAAGACATGGAAGTTGGGCGCAATGAACTTTGCCCATGCGGCAGCGGCAAGAAATTTAAGAATTGCCATGGCACAGCTTCATAAGAGTGTGTGAAAATACCGAAGAGCGTATGCTCTTCGGTGTTATTTTGAGGAGGAACATATAATGATGGAATTAGCAGACATCCGTAACGAGCTCGACAAATCAGCCAGTAAATTGGCGGACTTTAGGGGGTCTCTTTGACTTAGAAAACAAAGAAGCCCGCATACAGGAATTGGATGAAATGATGCTCGATCCGGATTTTTGGAACAACCAAGAATCGGCACAGACAGTCATATCGGAGTTGAATGGGTTGAAGGAAATCGTTAATGCTTATTACGGTTTTGTAGAAACCCAGGAAAACATGGAAATGTCTTTAGAGCTATTAAGAGAAGAAGACGATGAAGAGTTGCATGAAGATGTTAACACTGAAATGAAGGAATTCATTTCTAAGCTGGCAGATTACGAATTGACGATGCTGCTCAGCGAACCGTATGACAAAAACAATGCCATATTAGAATTGCATCCAGGGGCAGGCGGAACTGAGTCTCAGGATTGGTGTTCAATGCTTTTGCGTATGTACACACGCTGGGCTGAAAAACGCGGATTCAAAGTAGAGACACTGGACTACTTGGCTGGAGATGAAGCAGGTGTTAAATCAGTGACTTTAGGGATTCGTGGACACAATGCCTATGGCTACTTGAAAGCTGAAAAAGGGGTTCATCGCCTGGTTCGGATATCGCCGTTTGATTCATCAGGCCGCCGTCATACTTCTTTTGTTTCTTGCGAAGTCATGCCGGAATTTACAGGTGAAATTGAAATCGATATTCGTACAGAAGACTTGAAAATTGATACGTATCGGGCAAGCGGCGCCGGTGGACAGCATATCAATACAACGGATTCCGCTGTCCGTATCACTCACCTTCCGACGGGGGCTGTTGTGACGTGCCAACAGGAACGTTCACAGATCAAAAACCGGGAAAAAGCCATGCAAATGTTGAAAGCGAAATTGTATGCGTTGAAAATCGAAGAAGAAGAAGCGCGTCTTCTTGAAATTCGTGGAGAACAAAAAGAAATCGGATGGGGAAGCCAAATCCGTTCTTATGTGTTCCATCCCTATTCAATGGTTAAAGACCACCGGACAAACTATGAAACAGGCAATTTAGGAGCTGTCATGGACGGCGATATTGATGGATTCATCAATTCCTTATTGCGTTCTAAAATGGAATAGAATTATGTAGTGGATTGTGAAAAATTGCTGCAGTTCTAGACGAACGCCGCGAAAGCCAATGAGCTTTCGCGGCGTTTTGTCTTTGGGTGTCTGGCGAATGCCCTGCTTTACTTGAATGAAGTTCACAAAGTTCCATGCGTTTGGTATACTCTGACAGGGTTTAACCGAACATAACAGAGAAGAGGAAGAAACAGATGGCTAAAAAAAATAGACGTATCCGTAAAGATCCACATCCACTGCTGACGGTTTTCATAGATTATGCCAGTGTCATAATCGGCTCAGCGATTGTGGCCATTTCCTTTAACGTGTTTTTGCTGCCTAACGAAGTAGCTTCGGGCGGAGTAAGTGGCATCAGTACTTTATTGAAAGGGTTATTTGAATGGAAACCAGCATTTGTGCAATGGGCATTCAATATCCCTTTGTTTATTGCAGGCTTGATTTTATTAGGGAAAAATTTTGGCGTTAAAACGGCTGTAGGGACCGTATTCCTTCCGTTTGTCGTCTTTCTGACGGAATCATGGGAACCATGGACGCGTGATCCTTTGCTTGGGGCTTTGTTCGGAGGGATCATGGTTGGTCTTGGATTAGGAATCGTATTCCGGGGGAAAGCATCTACAGGCGGGACGGATCTGGCCGCTCAGATCATTACCAAATTTACTGGGCTGACGCTCGGGACAAGTGTTGCCATGATTGATGGATTTATCGTATTGGCTGCGGCATTGGTATTTGATATCGAGAAAGGCCTTTATGCATTGATCGGCCTTTACGTGACGACCAAAACCATCGACCTTGTCCAGGTAGGGTTTGGCCAATCCAAATTGGTTTATATTATTACTACAAAACAAATGGAGATCCGTGATGCCATTTATGAAGAAGTGGACCGGGGGGTTACAGAATTGGCTGCAACCGGAGGTTATTCGGGAACAGAAAAACCTTTATTGATGGTGGTTATTCCTCAAACAGAATTTACGAAACTGAAACAATTGGTGAAATTTATCGATCCTTCCGCATTTGTTATTGTCTCGGATGCCTCAGAAGTTTTAGGTGAAGGTTTTAAACGGGCGTAACTTTGGTATACTCTAATAGGAAGAGATAATACATCTGAGGAGGTCACCAAATGAAAAAACAGTTGATGGCTATATTATTCGGATCAGCACTTATCCTTGGTGCGTGCGGCGGCGGAGATACGACTGAACCGGAAGAGGCACCTGCTGACAGTGGCGGTGAAGAAGCAGCAGCGGTGGATGCGGAACAAGTGGTTCAGCAAAATTGCATTTCCTGCCATGGTGAAAACCTGGAAGGTGCAGGGAATTTCCCGGCTTTGAACAATGTTGGTTCGCGTTTATCGCAAGATGAAATTCGCTCAGTAATCGAAAATGGTAAAGGTGCAATGCCAGCAAACATCATTGAAGGTGAAGAAGCCGATGCTGTTGCAGAGTACTTAGCAAGCATGAAATAAATCTGCTAATTAGCAGATTTATTTTTTTTGCCAAAAAATAGGTCCAAATAGCATATTTATGTCTAGAAAAAGGAAAAAAATAGTTTTTAAAAGGTCTATAATTACGACAAGAAGTATTTTTTCATATAGTTCTGATTATTCAGATTGAATTTTAAATGATACAGAAATGTAATAAAAATATATGTTTAAGGTGTTATAATGAGTTTGCTGCAAAATTCTATGGAAATAATTTTGGCATTTAGCCAATTAATAATAGGTGGGTAATAAAATGATTCAAATGAAAAATGTCTACAAGAAATATCCGAATGGCATTGTCGCTTTGAACGGTCTGAACGTTGAAATCGAACAAGGAGAATTCGTATATATTGTAGGTCCGAGTGGAGCAGGGAAATCAACATTCATCAAAATGATGTATCGCGAAGAACGTCCATCTTCAGGCCAGATGTTTGTGGATGATATCGATATAGCAACATTGAAGAACAGAAAAGTTCCGATGCTGCGCCGTCAGATCGGAGTCGTGTTCCAGGATTTCAAATTACTGACGAAGTTGAATGTTTATGAAAATGTAGCATTTGCCTTGGAAGTAATTGAAGAAAAACCACAAGCAATCAAAAAGCGTGTCATGGAAGTATTGGATCTGGTTGGCTTGAAGCACAAAGCCAAAATGTTTCCGACTGAATTATCCGGTGGCGAACAGCAACGTGTTTCAATTGCGCGTTCGATCGTCAACATGCCGAAAGTAATGATAGCGGATGAACCGACTGGAAACCTGGATCCGGAGACAGCATGGGACATCATGAATTTGTTCGAGCGGATCAACAAAGCAGGAACAACGGTAATTATGGCAACGCATAATCAACAAATCGTCAATACGCTCAGACATCGCGTTATTGCAATAGAAGGCGGATTAATTGTCCGTGATGTAGCTGGAGGTGATTACGGCTATGAAGGGTAGAACATTGGTACGCCATTTCAAAGAAAGTTTCAAAAGCATCGGAAGAAACAGCTGGATGACATTTGCATCTGTAAGTGCTGTAACAGTAACGTTATTGTTGGTCGGGGTATTTGTTCTTATCATGATGAACTTGAACAAAGTGGCCGATGATCTTGAAAACGATGTTGAAATTAAAGTATTCGTTTCCTTGGACGCTTCGGAAGAGACGGTCCAGAATCTGGAATCGAAAATAACTGAAATGCCTGGTGTTGAATCGACCAACTTCTCGACAAAAGAAGAAGAGTTGACTGACTTGGTTCTTGATTTTGGGGACGAGTTAAGCTTATTCGAACAAAGCAATCCATTGTTCGATGTTTTTTATGTAAAAGCACTTGACCCGCAGCAAACTGAAAAAGTGGCCACAGATATAGCGGCTTTTGAACATATAGAAGATGTGAAGTACGGAGAAGGCAAAATAGAAAAACTCTTTAATTTCTTGAATGCCGGAAGAAATGTCGGGTTGATTTTAATCCTTGCATTGCTGTTTACAGCCATGTTCTTGATTTCCAATACGATTCGAATCACAATTGTTGCGAGACGACGTGAAATTGAAATCATGAAATTGGTGGGTGCAACAAACTGGTTTGTCCGAATTCCATTTATTTTGGAGGGTATGTGGCTTGGCCTGTTAGGTTCCATCATTCCAATTGGTCTTGTAGCATTGCTTTACAGCAAAATCACCGAATTTGCACAGCCCCGCTTGAGTGGCGAACTGTTCCAGCTATTGGAGTTTACACCATTCATTTACCAGGTAAGCGCCTTGATCTTGCTAATGGGTGTATTTATCGGGATTTGGGGAAGCTTCATGTCCATCAGAAAATTCTTGCGTGTGTAACATAGATTTAGAAACGGCCTGCATGTAGGCCGTTTACATAGAAAAAACGGAAATAGATAGAAAAAGAGCGTAAAGCCGAAAGGGGATCACGAACTTGAATTCGAAGTCGAAATGGATGTTGACTGGTGTTTCATCGGTATTAGCACTTACCTTGTTGATTCCAACAGCAAATGCAGATACATTGAGTGAATTACAGCAAGAACAACAAAAAGTAGAACAAAAACAAAATGAATTAAATTCTGGAATCAGTGAAAAATCCAACGAAATGAATCAAAACCAATCTACACTGGAGAGCATCATGGCTAAAATCCAGGAGTTGGAGAACCAAATGCAAGAAACCCAGTCAAAAATTAATGGAGTTCAAGGCGAAATTGATCAAACAATCGTTGAGATTGAAGAGCTGCAGAAATCAATTGAAGAACTGGAACGAAAAATTGCTGAACGTACAGAGCTTCTTCAGGAACGTGCACGTGCTATCCAATTGAGCGGCGGCTCTGTGGATTACATAGATGTATTACTGGGTGCCAATAGTTTTGTTGATTTTATTGACCGTTTTTCAGCAGTCAATACATTGATTGATGCAGATCGCGAAATCATGACAGAACAGGCGGAAGATAAAAAGCTATTGGGCGAACAAAAGGCTTTAGTTGAAACAAAACTTGCAGAGCAGGAAGAACGCCGTGCAGAACTTGTTAATTTAAAGGAATCACTGGAAGGCCAAAAAGCGCAGCAAGCAGGCCTCGTGAAAGATTTGAAAGCTGAGCAGGAACGCTTGGCAAAAGAGAAAACTTCACTCGTGCAACAACGCGATGAAGCAATTGATATAAGTGCTGATCTTGAAACAAAAATCGTTAATGAACAAGCGCGTCTGGCAGAATTGGCGAGAAAAGCTGAAGAAGAACGCCAACGTAAGCTAGCGGCAGAACGTGCAGCAGCAGAAAAAGCAGCAGCAGAAAAAGCAGCAGCAGAAAAAGCGGCGGCAGAACGCGCTGCAGCAGAACGTGCAGCAGCTGAAAGAGCGGCAGCAGAAAAAGCAGCCAGCAAATCTCAAGCAGCCAAAGCACCGGCAGCAGCAAGTGCACCGGCTTCAACGCCGGCTCCAGCTTACAGTGCTCCTGAACCAGCAGTGTCAGTAAGCGCAAGCTCAGGATTTATTCGTCCAGCAGCTGGACGCTTCACTTCTAAATTCGGCTGGCGTGATATCGGTTCTGGTCCGGAATTCCACCAGGGCGTAGATATTGCCAACAGCAAAGGCACTACAATTGTAGCTGCAGCGAACGGATTCGTTTCTTATGCAGGATCGATGGGCGGCTACGGCAATGTAGTTATCATTACTCACTCGATCAACGGACAAACGCATGCGACTGTTTATGCACACTTGAATTCGATTAGCGTGTCAGTCGGACAGCAAGTTTCACAGGGACAAAAAGTTGGCGGAATGGGGAACACTGGACGTTCATTCGGTGATCACCTGCATTTCGAAATCCATGTTGGACCTTGGAATGGCGGACGGACAAACGCAGTGAATCCAGCAAGCTATATTTCTTTATAAGTACAAACAGCCGGCCTCGTGATGCCGGCTGTTTTTCTATTCTGCGATTCTGTCACATTTCGCAATAAACATAGTGGAACAAGTCACCTGATTTATCGTATGATAAAGAGAAACTTCAATTTATGTGGGTTTCTTCATCCCCCATTGATTGTTAGTTGATCCAATCGGACTTTTACGGCCAGTGGGATCACCTGCTTGTTAAAGCGGGATGAAAGTTGAATGGAGTGAATAACAGATGCCTAAAAAGATAATTGGCTTATTAGTGTTGGCTGTTATGATAGCCATTGTTGTAATAGGGGCTGTGAAGAATAACATGGCGGATTCTGATGCATTGGATGGCATGGCACTCGGCAGCGATGTGGATTTTTTGCCGACAGATGAAGGCCTCGCCAAAGGAGAAAAAGCACCGGATTTTCTGCTGACTACATTGGATGGCGAGGAAGTCAAACTTTCGGATTATCAGGGAAAGAAAGTGCTGCTGAATTTCTGGGCTACCTGGTGTCCCCCTTGCAGAGCCGAAATGCCGCATATGCAAACCTATTATGATGAACAGGCAAAAGACGAAAATGTCGTGATTCTGGCAGTCAATTTAACGACTGAAGACAAGGGACTCGGGAAGATCGAAGATTTCGTTGAAGAATTTGGATTGGAGTTCCCGATTCCGATGGATGAAAACGGGGATGTGGGAGCTTTATATCAGGCGGTATCAATTCCGACTTCGTATGCCATCGATACAGAAGGACGTATTCAAAATAAAGTGGTGGGCCCGATGGATGAAACGATGATGGAGCAATTGATTGAAGAATTGGAATAGGAGATGGACTCATGACCTCACTTGAAACGAAATCCGTACACACTGCAACAATGAAAGAACGTACCATCCAATCAAAAGTTATGCCGCTATACCAGACTTCCGCTTTTTCGTTTTCCTCTTTGGAAGAGCTTGAAGGTTATTATGAAGGCAATGGCACCTATCTGTACTCGCGTACAGCCAATCCGAATACCGATGCACTCGGCCAGACTGTAGCGGATCTGGAAGGGGCTCCAAAAGGCGTTTCGGCATCTTCTGGGACTTCGGCTATACTGGCGGGGATCTTGTCGGTGGTGAAAACCGGAGACCATATCCTGGCAGCTCAGGATGTATACGGGGGAACTTTTCATCTATTGAAAGAAGAACTGGTGTTGATGGGAATTCAGGTTCATTTTGCCGATTTTTCGAACATCAGCGAAATCGAACAGATTTTAATCGATTTTCCTGAAGTCAAGCTGATTTTCAGTGAATCGATCACCAATCCATTTTTGCGCCTGGAAGATATCGAAGCGCTAAACCAACTGAAACGGCATTATGGTGTCCGGCTAATGATTGACAACACCTTCGCTACGCCTTATACAATGACGCCTTATGCCCTTGGTGCTGATTTGGTCGCTCACAGTGCGACAAAGTATCTCGGAGGCCACAGTGATGTCACAGCGGGCGTTTTGGTAGGGGATGCAGATCTGATTGGCATCGCTGAAAAACGTGTGGTGAATTTAGGTTTGAACTTAAGCCCTTTTGAAGCCTGGTTGACAATCCGGGGAATCAAAACGCTGGCGTTGCGAATGAAGACGCAAACCGAAAATGCCATAGCAATTGCAGCTTTTCTGGAAGACAAGGCACGTGTCTGGCATCCAGGAGTAGGCGCCATCGTATCCTTCGAATTGCCTGAAACTGTCGATGTGTCGAAATTCTTTTCTTCACTCGGCTGGATAAAAATCGTGCCGACTTTGGCAGGCGTAGAAACGACAGTGTCATATCCTTACGGAACATCGCACCGCGCGTTGTCTGCAGAAGAAAAAGAGAAAATTGGCGTGACTCGCCAAGTGATTCGGCTGTCTGCTGGAATTGAAGGCACCGACGATATATTGGAACAATTGGGTGCGGCTTTTGTTTAACTGAAAAAGAAGTGCAGAAAGCCGGTTTTCTTTGGTACAATAATAACTAAAGTCAATTGCCGGTGATAGGATGGTGTAAGAACAGTGATAATGGATTTAATAGTAGCTATTGGCAGATTTTTTGTGAATCCGGTTTTTTACATAGCATTGCTTGCTGCAGTGTTATTGGGATATTACAGAGTTAAAAAAGAAAGAAAAATTTTCAGGATCCGTATCGTATATGGCCTGACAGAATTTAAACGGCTCATTAAAGATGGTTGGCTGTACGCTTTAGTCTTTTCTGTACTGTTTGCAGGAATAGGGCTGGTTGTACCGATGGATTGGCTGATTGCCTTGAGCATCGTCTCCATTGTGTTGATGGCTACGACTTTTTATCAGGCAGGCTCATTCATTTATTTGGCTGCAGCAGCTGTAGGTTTAAGTTGGTTGTTCAGCGCGAATGAGTGGACTTTGAATTTCGGATTTTTCAAATTTGAAGGAGTGGCTTTTTCCTACGAATGGCTCATCCCGGTTGTCTTGATTGCAGGTGCATTAGTATTTGCAGAAGGCAAAATGATCGGCAAAGCGGCAGCGGACGCTGCTTCTCCACGTTTGCACAAATCTGGGCGTGGCCTCAAGGCTGCTGCTTACATTTCTAAACGTTTGTGGCTGCTGCCGATCTTATTGGTGGTGCCAGGTTCGTTGATTGAATCGTATGCACCTTATTGGCCTCAATTGCCGATCGGGGAATCCAGCTTTTCGCTGATTTTGTTCCCGTTCATCTTTGGATTCCAAGGGCGGTCACAGCGCACCTTGCCGGTGTATCTATATCCGCAGGTCGCTAAAGCGGTGTCCACTTTGGGGATCGGCATTGTAGTGGTCGGATTAGCTGCCTTGTTGTGGCAGCCGCTGGCAGTTGTCGCATTGGCAGCTGGAGTAATCGGCCGCATCGCCATTGCTGTCCGTTTTGCAATGAAAGAACGCAGCGGCAATTACGCTGTAACTCCCCAATCCCAAGGCGTCATGATCGTCGATGTTTTGCCGGATTCTCCCGCTGACAAAATGGGCTTGCTGCGCGGCGAAGTGATCCGCAAAGTAAACGGCATCGCTATTGCGAATGAATCAGAGCTTTATGAAGCAATTCAAGTCAACGCGGCGCATTGCCGTCTGGAAGTGCTGGACCATAACCTGGAAGTCCGTTTGCGCCAGCATGTTATTTTCCGGCACGACCATCATCGCCTGGGGTTATTAGTGGTCAATTAAGGAGCTAATCTAATGGAATCAATGGTAACGAAATTTTTCTTGTCTCTGCTGGTGCCTGGGCTGCTCGTCATTTTGTTTACGAGAGTCACGTTCAACCACATTGTTGCATTGATTTTGACTGTGGCGCTTATGGCGGCAGCTGTTTATGCGGGTTATACCCATACATGGCTGTTGTTCATTGCCAATGCGGCTTCTTTAACCGCAGGATTCTGGTATTCCACAAATATGTTCAACCGCAGAAAAAAAGCCGAAGCTCATGAAAATGAGTAACGGCTTTTTTGTTATATAGATTTAAATGATTAAACTTAAAACTGCCAGTACGGCAATCGAACCGAGGACCACAATCATGACGTTAGCTCCGGTGAAAGCGATGCCGAATGCGGCGATAGCGCCGATTACGCCATACCAAATATTTTCCTGAATAAAAAAGATCGCCGGGAAAATCAAAGCACCTAAAACAGCATAAGGGATATTGCGCAAGACATTCTGAAGGGTTTGAGGCAGTTCCTTGCCTTCCAAAAAAGTAAGTGGAATGGCGCGTGGGATATAGGTCACCACTGCCATGCCAAGTATCATCCACCAGTACCATGAGCCCATTAGTGTGCCACTCCTTTCCGGGAAATCCATTCAATGAAAATGGCGGACGCCAAAGTCGAGACCATGATAGCCCAACCGGTAGACAGCCATTCTGTAAAATAAAATAAGGAATTGACTGCCCCGGCAATAAGGGCAAGGCTGACCACTTTTCGATTGCCGCGCATTGAAGGCACTAAAAGGCCGACAAACATGGCGTACAGCGCAATCGACATGGAAGCTTGGAGAAATTGAGGCAGGTTGGCTCCGATCAAATGGCCGATTGCTGTGAAAATGACCCAGCTTCCGTAAGCGATGACAATGACACCTACAGCAAAAGCCGTGCTTAATTTATTGCCTTTTTGTGTAGCCAGTACTGAAAAGGATTCGTCTGTAATTCCAAAAGCATAAAGCGCTTTTTTCCAGCGGTCATCCGGCTGCATCTTTTCATTGAGTGCAGCCGTCATAAGAAAGTGGCGTATGTTGACGATGAACGTATTTAAGACGATGACTGCTGGTGCTACTCCCGCAGTGATGAGTGACAGGGATATGTATTGTGCAGCACCTGCATAAACGAAAATGCTCATCGCTACAGCTTCAATCAGTGATAGTCCAGTGGTTTTTGCCAATAAACCAAAGGTTAATGCTATCGGAAAATAACCGACGGCTATGCTCGTTCCAGCCTTCAGCCCGGACGAGAACTCACGACCATTCATTTTTCTCGCTCCTTGTGGTTAAGTATTTCCTTTTCCAAACCTCTTGAAAGAGTGTAAAGTAATTATAATAGCATATCATATAATCTTTAAAATTTTGCAGACCATTTCTAAAAAATAGGTAGTTTAAAGGACTGAGCTTATGTCGGATTTTTTTTCCATGGAGAATATTGTTGAATTAACACAATCCTACCGGGCTTTCGGTCCAATCATTGGTTTTTTATTGCCGTTCTTTGAAGCCTTTCTGCCCTTTTTGCCATTGTTCGTTTTCGTCTTTGCGAATGCTACGGCTTATGGACTGTGGGTCGGCTTTTTGCTGTCCTGGAGCGGCTCTGTAGTAGGAGCATATGCAGTATTTTTAGTAATCCGCAAGTATGGCCGTGCCCGGTTTATGAATTTTATGACAAGGCATGAAAAAGTGCAGAAATTGATCCACTGGGTGGAGCGAAATGGGTTCGGCCCGCTGTTCCTGCTGTTGTGCCTGCCTTTTACACCTTCAGCATTGGTCAATCTCGTAGCGGGTTTGTCCAATATCCGCAAGCATTATTATTTATTGACGGTCATGGCAGGCAAGTTCGTCATGGTCTTTACGATTTCATATGTCGGTTATGACCTGCGGGCTTTGTTTACACAACCCATTCGAACGGCCATTGTCATCTTGGTGATCGTCCTCCTTTACATCATCGGAAAAATTCTTGAGAAAAGGCTGCACAAAAAAGTCGAAGCGGATTTCCGTTTGGCAAGCGAAGAACGTAAAAAGCGCCAACCATAAAAGCTTTTCTATAATTGGCAATCAAATTCAGTTAGTCGTATAATTAGAACAAACGTTCTTAATTGAGGAGTGATCATGTGTCTTTACGCATTGTATACGGCCGAGCAGGAGCGGGGAAAACTCGTTATCTACAGGAAGAAATTGTGGAAGAACTGCAGCGCCAAGCCGATGGAGAACCGATTTTTCTCATCGTGCCTGACCAGATGTCGTTTTCTACCGAGTATCGCCTTTCTGCCGCCTATGGCATGAATGGCATGATCCGTGCCCAGGCAGTCACTTTTAAACGGCTGGCCTGGCGCGTGCTGCAGGAAGTCGGCGGCATCAGCAGAAAAGAAGTTGATACCTTTGGTTACCGGATGCTGATCCGAAGCTTGCTGGAAGAACATCGGGACGACTTTCAATTATTCCGTAGAGCGGCTGGAAAACGGGGCTTTACGGATCAAATCGAGCAGTTGGTGAAAGAATTCGCCCGCTATTGTGTGGACTGTGGAGAATTGAGTTCCATTCGTTCATCCCTAACAGAAGCAGGGGCGCCCAGAACCTTGCTCGACAAGGCCGAAGACCTGGAGCTGATTTTAACTGAAATCGAAAGCCGCCTGGGCAAAGTCTTTGTGGATTCTGAAGGGCACCTGGCTTTGCTGAGCGAAAAAATCCCTTATTCCGAGCTGATTAAATCAGCGACCGTCTATATCGATGGATTTGTCACATTCACTGCAAGAGAATATGAAATTCTGTTTGAATTGATGAGGCATGCCAAATCGGTGACGATTGCCTTGCCGATGGATGACCGGACAGATCCCAACGACGAGCAGGCCCTTTTCTATCAGTCTGCCAACACGGCACGCCGGCTCAGTGAACAAGCTGCAAAAGACGGCATCGAAATTGACCAGCCGGTGCATTTGGATGCTCCGCGCAGATTTACGCATCCGGAACTGGAGCATATCGAACGCCATTTTGATGATTACCCGATTCAGACAATGCAAGGGCAAGGCCATGTGTCTTTGGTGGAGTCCTCAAACAGAAGAGCAGAAATTCATGCCGTGGCACGGAATATCAGAGACCAAGCCAGAAAAGGGATGCGCTATAACGAAATCGCCATTCTGTACCGCCAGCCGGAAATCTATGATGAATTGATCAATACGATTTTTCCGCAATATGATATTCCCTATTTCATCAGCCAGAAAAAGTCGATGCTGCATCATCCCTTGATTGAGTTCAGCCGCTCGGTCCTTGAATCGGCTGTCTCCAATTACTCCTATGAGTCGGTTTTCCGTGCGGTCAAAACGGATTTATTCTTTCCGCGTGGTCCTGCAACGAAATGGCGGGAGCGAAGCGATCTGCTGGAGAACTTCGTTATCGCCAACGGCATTTACGGGGATCGCTGGTTTGAAGAAAAGCGTTGGTTCTTTAAAAAATACAGAGGACTGGAATTTCATACGTCCATCCAAACAGACGAAGAATTGGCAGCTCAAATGGAACTGCATGCAGTCCGTGACTTGATTCGGGATCCGTTGGCACAATTAAAAGAGCAGCTGAAAGAAGGCAAAACTGGCAGAGACATGGCGGAAGCATTATTTCTTTTCATAGAAAAGATGGACGTTTATGCGAAAATCCAGGACTTGAAAGAACGCGAAGAAAATGAGCATCGCTTATTGGCTGCGACAGAACATGAACAGGCCTGGAATCAATGGGTGGGGGTTCTTGATCAGTTTGTGCTGATGTTCGGAGACAAAGAAATCGATTTGGCGACAGCTGTCAAAATTCTGGATGAAGGATTTGAAACGCTGGAGTTTTCCCGTATCCCGCCATCTTTGGATCAAGTGACAGTGTCCAAAATCGATTTGGCGCGCCTGATGGATATCAAGTCGGTATTCGTCATCGGAGCCAATGACGGCGTATTGCCGAAACGCATCGAACAGGAAGGGATTTTGACCGATACGGACCGTGAATGGTTTGCCCAGATCGGTTTCGAGCTGGCACCTACTTCGAAAATGCGTCTGATGGATGAAACGTATATGGTCTACCGGGCATTCACGTCAGCTTCGGATGTATTGACAGTTTCCTATCCGATTGCAGATGAAGAAGGAAAAGCGCTGTTGCCATCGCTTTATATCCAGAAACTGAAGGATATGCTGTCGATCGACACGGTGCCTGCGGTCATCGATCCGGAAGAACTGTTGGACGTGTCCCCAATGGCTTATATTTCGCATCCGCGTGCAAGCCTGGCTTATTTGACTTCGCAGATCCGCAGCGGTGACTTAACTGCCGAATGGCGCGCTGTTTTGAACTATTACGAAGACGATCCGTTTTGGTCTTCGGTCATCAAACGCATTTTAGCACCGATCAAACCGAATATTGCAGATCCGCTGCGGCAAGATATTGCTGAACCGTTGTACGGCACGCCGATTTCTTCCAGTGTTTCACGTGTGGAAACCTATTATAGCTGTCCGTTTGCGCATTATGTTGCTTACGGCCTGCGTCTGGAAGAGCGCAGCCAGTACAAATTGGCAGCGCCGGCGATGGGGGACCTTTTCCATGCAGCGATCAAGTGGATATCTGATGAAGTCATGAGGCTCGGCGTATCTTGGTCATCACTGACTCGGAAACAATGCCAGGACTTGGCAAAAGAAGCGATTGAACAGCTTTCGCCTTATTTCGTCAACCACATCCTGATCAGTTCCCACCGCTATCGGTATATCCAATATAAATTGGAAGGAATTATCCGCCAGACAGCGTTCATGCTCAGCAAGCATGCCAAAGTTTCAGGATTCGTGCCGGTTGCCCTGGAAGTTGGGTTCGGTCCGAAAGAAACGATTCCGCCGCTGGATATTCCGTTGAAAAATGGCCGGAAAATGAATGTGCGCGGCCGTATCGATCGGATTGATTCGACTGAAATTCATGGCAAACCTTATTTGCGCGTGGTTGATTACAAATCATCGAAGCAAGGACTTGACCTCGGAAATGTCTATCATGGCTTGTCCCTTCAGACGTTTACCTATCTGGATGTGGCATTGACACATTCAGACCGTTGGCTAGGGGAAGAGGCAGAACCTGCCGGAGTGCTTTATTTCCATATGCACAACCCCATGTTGAAGTTGACGAAGCTGATGACAGAGGAGGAGCTGGAAGAAGAGATGGCTAAGTCCTTTAAGATGAATGGGTTGGTCGTCGAAGATCCGGAAGTGATCCAGGCAATGGATGAAGCGATTGACGGTTATTCGAATGTCATACCGGTAAGGCTCAATAAGAGCGGCACTGTGTCTGCTTCCCAATCGAAAACCGTAATGAAAGAAGACATGCAGGCAATTCGCCGTTATGTCCGCGGCAAGCACCAGAGCGCGGGCAATGGCATATTGGATGGAAATACAAGCATTACACCATATAAAGTGAAGGAAGATACACCTTGCCAATTCTGTTCTTACCGTTCCGTCTGCCAATTCGATCCGGCGGACCCGGCGCAAACTTACCGGAAACTGCCGGCATTGTCTCCGGACAAGGCAGTAGAATTGATCAGAAAGGAGACCGCTGAAGATGATACCGAAGAAACCGACTGATGCCACATGGACCGATGAACAATGGCAGGCGATATGGGCCAAGGGCCAGGATATGCTTGTTTCAGCTGCAGCTGGATCGGGTAAAACAGCCGTCCTGATCAATCGGATGATTGAAAAAGTGTTGGCTGAAGAAGAACCGATATCAGTGGATGAATTGCTTGTCGTAACTTTCACTAACGCATCAGCTGCGGAAATGCGCCATCGTATGTCCAAAGCCTTGGAAAAAGCGGTGGCTGAAAACCCGGAATCGGCCCATTTGAGAAAGCAATTGCGCCTGATCAATAAAGCGCAGATTTCGACTCTGCACTCTTTTTGCCTGCAGGTGGTGAAACAGTATGCCTATCTGCTGGAAATCGATCCCGGCTTCCGGATTGCAGGAGATACTGAAGCTGCCCTGTTGCGGGACGATGTCCTTGAGTCGGTTCTGGAGGAATCCTACGAAGGAGAAGGGGCTGACGCGGTTTACCGGCTGGCAGACAGCTTTACTTCGGATCGCAGTGACCAGGCGATGGAAGTCCTGTTGAGCAAGCTTTACGACTATTCCCGGGTGCATCCTGATCCGGAAGAGTGGCTTCAGCAGGTTCCGGCTTTATATGCGGTTCCGGAAACTGCCACTATCGATGAACTGCCTTTTATCGGCGACTTAAAGCTGACCATACGTCATGCACTAGAGGAAGCGCTGCAGTTGACGCAACAAGGTCAGCAATTGGCATTGCAGCCGGATGGACCTGCTTTGTTGGAAGAAACATTCAAAACGGATGCAGAAGTAATCAAAGCGGCAATTGCCGCTTTGGAGATATCCTGGGACAGCCTATATAATTTTTCAAAGTCGTTTAAATTTGAGAAAGCAGCAAGCATCAAAAAGGATTCCTGCGACCCTGCAGTTGCTGAAGAAGCGAAAGGCATGCGCAACGATGTGAAGAAAATCGTTACGGGGCTGTTTGATTCGTATTTTACACGGACGCCTAAGCGCCTGCTTGACGAGATGCGTGAAATGGCACCGATGATGGCTACATTGGTGGAACTGACACAGCTTTTCGCCGATCGCTATAAAGCATTGAAAATCGACCGGGCATTGGTTGACTTCTCGGATTTGGAACATTATGCGCTGGAAATCCTGTCAGATGAGGGGAGACCGTCTGCAATTGCGAAAGAGTACCAAAATCGCTTTAAAGAGGTGCTTGTCGATGAATACCAGGACACCAATATGCTTCAGGAAACCATTTTGAACTTAGTGAAGTCCGGAAATGAACTGGATGGAAACCTCTTCATGGTAGGCGACGTCAAACAATCGATTTACCGGTTCCGCCTTGCAGAACCCATGCTTTTTTTAGGGAAGTATTCCAGGTTCAGCCATGATGCGGAAGGCACGGGACTGCGCATCGACTTGAATGCGAATTTCAGAAGCCGCAAAGAGATACTGGATGGCACCAATTACATCTTCTCGCAGATCATGGGACAACGTGTAGGGGAAATTGACTACGATGAAGCAGCAGCTTTAAAAGCAAAAGCACCTTATCCGGAGCAGCAGGTTCCGATTGAATTGGCGTTGATTCATGAACCTGAAACCGAAGAGGAAGCGCCGGATGAAGACTTGGCGAAATCCCAATGGGAAGCACGTTTCATTGCAAAGAAAATCAAAAAGATGATGGATCAGGAAATGCTCGTCCATGACCCGTGGACACAGCAGCAGCGGAAATTGGAGTATCGGGACATCGTCGTCCTCATGCGTTCTATGACGTGGTCGGGAGATTTTGTGGATGAGTTCAAAATGGCTGGCATTCCTTTGTATGCCGAACTGAACGGCGGTTATTTTGATGCGTTGGAAGTGATGATCATGCTCAATACATTGCGCGTCATCGACAATCCGTATCAAGATATTCCGTTGGCATCCGTTTTGCGGGCACCGTTTATCGGCTTAAAAGAAAATGAATTGGCCGAAATCCGTTTGGCTGCGCCAAACGCCTCGTTTTATGAAGCAGTAAAAACCTTTATGCGCGCAGGGACCGGAATCGACCGGGCTGCGGCTGATAAACTGCAGCGCTTTGTTCTTCAACTGGAAGGATGGCGCAACCAGGCACGCAGGGGTTCGCTTGCGGAGTTGATCTGGCAGGTTTACCTGGATACGAATTATTATGAAATGGCAGGGGCCATGACCAACGGCAAGCAGCGGCAGGCAAACTTGCGTGCGCTGCATGACCGGGCACTGGAATATGAAAAAACTTCTTTCCGCGGGTTATTCCGCTTCTTGCGCTTCATTGATCGGATGCGCGAGCGGGGCGATGATCTGGGAACCGCCAAATCACTCAGTGAAAAAGAAAATGTTGTTCGGCTCATGACGGTCCATAAATCAAAAGGACTTGAGTTTCCGGTGGTCTTTTTTGCCGGTACTGGACGGTCGTTCAATGAAATGGATTTTAGAAAATCGTATCTGTTCGATCAGGATTATGGATTGGCCGTCAAAGCGGTCAATCCCGACACGAGAATCGAATACACTTCCTTGCCGTTCCTGGCAGTCAAGGAAATGAAGCAGCTGCAGATGAAAGCAGAAGAGATGCGGGTGTTATACGTAGCGATGACACGAGCCAAAGAACGACTGTTTCTGACGGCTTCTGTCAAAGAAATCGACAAGCTCTTTGAAAAATGGAAAGTCGGCGGCAATGATGTCCGTCTGCCGGATTTCATGCGTTCACGTGCCAAAGGCTATTTGGACTGGATTGGTCCGGCCGTGGCCAGACATCCCGATGCTGCAGAGCTATTGAGTATCAATGGCAATGTGCTGCCGCATTCTTCCCGCTTCCACATCGAAATCATCGAGTCCCAGTCATTGCTTCCAGGAGAAATCAATTTGGAAGAATTGCTGAAAGGCGATGACGTAAATGAAGATTATCAGCAGCTTGTCAACGAACGTTTCGATTTTCGTTATCCGCATCAACGGGCGGTTGAAAAGCGTTCCAAACAATCAGTCACTGAAATGAAACGGCTGCAGATGCTTCAGCGTCTGGATGAACCTGAGTCCTTTATCCAAACCGCAAAACCTGAACGAACGATGCTCTTGCACCGTCCGGATTTTATGATGGACAAACGCTTATCGGCTGCTGATATCGGTACTGCCGTCCATGCAGTCATGCAGCACATTCCATTGGACCGCACAATGGATTCTGCGGAAATCAAGGGGTTCATCGACAATTTGGTCGGCATGGAAATATTGTCGCCCGATGAAGGAAAAGCCGTAAAGGTTGAAGAAATCGAACGGTTTTATGCCAGCGACACTGCTGAACGTCTCCGTTCGGCGAAACATGTTAAACGGGAAGTCCCTTTTACGTATGCCAAAGCGGACGCTGATGGAGACCACCAAATTATACAAGGGATTGTCGATTGCCTTTTCGAGGAACAGGATGGCTGGGTTTTGCTTGATTACAAAACAGACAGGCTAGCACATTTAAATGATGTTAAAATGGAAATGGCTGAGCGATATGGCGTCCAGCTGACTGTCTATCAGGAAGCGGTAGAAGCGATTCTCCGCATCCCGGTCAAAGAAAGGTTGCTGTATTTGTTTGCAGCGAGCCAAGAAGTGAATATTTAGGGGGATTATTTTGGACTTACAGCCCGTTTCAATAAATGAACGAGTAAAAGCGATTGACTTGATGAGAGGCTTCGCGCTTTTGGGAATTTTAATCATCAACATGTTGGCCTTCCATTCACCTTTGTCGTATATTGATCCGTACAAATGGTTTAATGGGAGTTTGAACGAAGGAATATACATGGTTATTGATATATTTATTCAAGCCAGTTTTTATCCTCTGTTTGCGATGCTATTCGGTTATGGCCTTGCGATGCAATTCATGCGTGCAGAAGCGCGGAACCGGCCATTCATGCCACTTGCGGTCAAACGGTTATTGATTCTTCTGCTGATCGGCATCATTCATGCGTTTTTGATTTGGTACGGCGATATACTGATCACCTATGCCATCATGGGTCTTCTGCTGATCAGTATGATCCGCCTGCCATCCGCCTGGCTGATGGCCTTTGCAGCGGTCATCTATACGGTACCGCACCTGTTGCTGCTCGGCATCATGTTTTTGGCAGTGGCAGTGGATCCGAACACGTATGTCGGATATATGGAAATTGAAAGTTCCATCCAATCCTATCAGTCTGGCAGTTTTGCAGAAATCTTCAGCCAGCGCCTGGCGGATTGGACTTACAGCAATAACCTGGTCAACTACATTGTCCTGATTGCCACGATTCTGCCATTTTTGATGGTCGGAGCAGCTGCAGCAAAATGGCGGCTGATTGAGCGGACACAGGAAAAACGCAAATTATGGTTGGTGTTGGCTATTGTGCCGCTGACAGTCGGCTTATTATTAAAGTCTGCACCTTTCCTTTTCGAATCGAATTATGCCTTTGTCTATCTGCAGGATATTTTCGGCGGGCCGCTTGTAGCCATCGGTTATGCAGCGCTGATCGCTTTGCTTGCACAAAATGCCTTCCTGCAAAAATTGCTTTCTCCGTTGGCGAAAGTCGGACGCATGTCGCTGACAACTTACATTACACAATCTGTCCTGGCAACATTGATTTTCTATTCCTATGGATTCGGTCTTTATGGACAAGTGGATTTGCTGACAGGAACCTTGATCGCTCTTGGAATATTCATCGGGCAAGTGATTTTTGCGGAGCTCTGGTTCGAAAAATTCCAGCGAGGACCACTTGAAATTATCTGGAGAAATTGGACATATGGAAATAAATTCGAAAAAACTAACAATTCAAAACTCTGAATGTGTATAATGGATTCAATCAAAGAAAAGGAGTGTTTGACGAATGAAGCTGTTATCATTTCGCTATGCAGGGGAAGAAAGATTCGGACCGAAAGTTAAAAAGGAAGAAGCTGTTTGGGACCTGATTGCCATTCAACAGCAATTGGAGGTTCTGCCTGCGTTTCCTGCCTCACTGATTGAAGGAATTCCGCAAGGCATGGAATTTGTGGAAGCAATTCGAAAACTGACCGAAGCCGCAGTCCAATCTGACCGCTCTGAAGAATTCAAACACTCTTTTTCAGAAATTGAATGGTTGCCGCCAATTTCGAAAACACCAAAAAATATCCTTTGCGTCGGCAAAAACTATGCCGATCATGCAAAAGAAATGGGAGCGGAAGCGCCTGTGGATTTAGTGGTTTTCACTAAAGCGCCTGCAACCATCTCAGCGGATGGGGCAACTGTCTCTGTGCATAGTGATTTAACCGATTCCTATGATTATGAAGGGGAACTGGCTGTCGTCATCGGCAAAGCCGGGCATAAGATACCGAAGCAAATGGCTTATGACTACGTATTTGGCTACACAATCGCCAATGACTTGACCGCGCGGGATCTGCAGGATAAGCACCAGCAGTATTTTCTTGGGAAAAGTTTGCCGGATTCCTGTCCGCTTGGGCCATATATTGTCACTAAGGATGAAATTCCGCAAGCGCAGAATTTATCAATTGTAACAAAAGTAAATGATGAAGTGCGCCAAAACGGCAATACGGAAAAAATGATCCGCCGCGTGGATGAGTTGGTAGCTGAAATTTCGAAGTACGTGGCATTGGAACCGGGCGATGTATTATTGACGGGTACGCCCGCCGGAGTCGGCAAAGGCTTTAATCCGCCGAAGTTCCTAAAAGCGGGGGATACCATCAAGGTGTCGATCGAATCAATCGGTACCCTCGTCACACATTTGTCATAAGATCAGAGCTCTTTTCATCGTCCGCTTTGTGATAAACTGAAGAGGACATTATTGGAAGAGGTGAGCTTTTGAGTATTTTTACAGACACTACACATTTACACATCACGACATGGGTCATTGCAATCGTTTTATTCCTGATTGCCGCATTCATGCAGCGTGACAGCAAAGGCCGCAAGATTTTACACATGGTATTGAGATTGTTTTATATCTTGATCATCATCACCGGACTTACTTTATTCATTGAATGGTCTTCTTCTGATCCGATGGTATACGGCATCAAGTTCCTATTGGGCATTTTGACAATCGGAATGATGGAGATGGTATTGGTCCGTTCGAAGAAACAAAAACCGGTTACGATGTTCTGGGCATTATTTGCATTATTCCTATTTGCAACTATGTTTATCGGCTTCATGTTGCCGGTCGGTATGGATTTCTTTTAATGAAAGTAAGGCAGGTGCATCCAGCACCTGCCTTTTTCTTTTGTTTCAGCTGCAAGTGTCCAGCTTTTCTGCTCATATCTTCCATTCCTTCAGTTGGGCGCTTCCGCTTTTCTAAAGCGATTTTCACAGTTTAGACGAAACTCGGACAAGTCACTGAGGAAACCTTAACTTAACATGGCGGCAGTAGCTGGAGTTTGATAAAATAAACCGGGTGGAACATAAGTACGACCTCATTGAAGGAGGATTTTAGAGTGAAGAAAAAATGGATTTCAGGCATTTTAACAAGTGTGCTGCTGCTGACTTTGGTTAGTCCGGTATCTGCTCAAGATGAGCTGGAGCTTAAAGACGAGTTCATATACGATACACTGGTCGACCGGTATTTCAACAAAAAGATCGACAACGACTATGAAGTGAATGCAGTTGACCCTGCTGCTTTTAACGGAGGCGATTTCGATGGCATGGCCAGTGAAATCCTGTTTGTTAAAGAAATGGGCTTTACTGCTCTTTCAATAGGACCTGTATTCTCTACAGCTACATATGATGGGAAAAGCGTATTGGATTATACTGAATTTGAACGCCATTTCGGTACCGATGAAGAATTTAAAGAGCTGGTTACCGAAGTCCACGACCAGGAAATGAAAGTGATTGTGGATATTCCAACGCAACAAGTCAATGAA
The DNA here is from genome assembly GCF_030407735.1 of Planococcus sp. APC 3900. NCBI lineage: Bacteria > Bacillati > Bacillota > Bacilli > Caryophanales > Caryophanaceae > Planococcus > Planococcus sp. APC 3900. The sequence goes on from NZ_JASDCT010000002.1 coordinate 284,390, forward strand.
AACCATGTATGGGCAATTGAAAATCCAGAGTGGTTTACAGAAAATGAAGATGGCAGCCTGGCACTGGATACAGCGAATTCAGAAGTGCAAGAAGCCTTGATCTCAGTATTCGAGGAATTCACGGAAACCTACGAAGTTGATGGGTATCGTCTTCAGAATGCCGATCAATTGGACCCTGCATTTATTCTCGATTTTTCTGAAGCTATGAAAGGCGCGGGGAGCAGCTATTTGCTGAGCGATCGTGAAATGGAAGAAACTCCTGGGTTTGACGCAGTGGTCTTGCCGGGAGTGGAAGAAACCCTGCGCGCCGCGTATAAGAATTTTGATCAGGACATGACCGGGATTTCCACTATCATGGAACAAAGCGAAGGCAAGCTGATTCAAGTCGATTCCCTATTGGGGTCGCGCTTTACGGCCGATATTGTCGATGTGAACGGCTTTCCGCCCACACGCTGGACTTTATTGCTGACTCAATTATTGACGATGCCTGGAATTCCAGTCATTCAATACGGCTCTGAAGCTGCTATGAATGGCGTTGAAGCAACGGAATCGCATCAAATTTTGGACATGGCAGTAGATAAAGAACTGGTTGACCATATTACTGACCTAACGTCCTTGCGCAATGCCTCTGCCGCTTTGCGGACAGGAGACTTGGAAGTGCTCCATGACGAGGATGGGTGGCTGGTATACAAACGTTCAAATGATGAAGAGACATGGATTGTCGCCATCAACAATTCCTCTTCGACTCAGAACTTCAATTTGTCGACTGACGTAATTGGAGAAGGCAAGGAGCTTCGTGGTTTGTTTGAAAGTGACATCATTCGCCAAGGAGAAAATGGCGAGTACCGTATGACACAAGATCGTGAAATTGCGGAAGTTTTCCACGTTACTGAAGAAACCAGCCTCAATACGGCCTATATTGCAACACTTGCTATCATGTATGTCGTGTTCATGCTGTTCCTTTGGTTCGTCTGGCGCAAAGGCAAACAGCGCAAAGCAGATGCTGCAAAACAAAAAGAAAATGAAAAAGCGGTACAGTAGTTTCAAAAACTAAAACAGGACGGAAAAGCGATATGCTTTTCCGTCCTGTTTTTGATTCTGCTTTTATTTAGTGATGGCTTTATAGCCAATCATATTGATCGGGTCTTTCGGAGACGAGTAGGGAGGCGCGTAGCAAAGCTCAAGTGCCTGCAGATCATCAACCGTTAAACCGGCATAGATGGCTGTAACAATCACGTCAATGCGTTTGTCGACTCCTTTGCCGCCGATGCATTGCGCGCCTAAAATCTTACGAGTTTCCGGATTGTAATGGACCTTTAACGTGATTTGAGCGTGGTCCGGATAATAGCCGGCGTTCGAGTTGCTGGTATGAGTGACTGTAGCGGACTGGAGATTCTTATCCTTTATGGACTGTTCGTTCAATCCGGTCATAGCTGCAGTCAGTGAAAAAACTTTCAAAACAGAAGTCCCGAGCAACCCTTTTTTTGCGAGTTTGTTCCCTGTCAGGTGCTGGGCTACAATAAACGCCTGGCGATGGGCAGGGGACGCAAGAGGAACCCTTTTAGGATCTCCGGTGACCATGTCGGAATTCTCTGAAGCATCTCCGATTGCATAAATCGAAGGGTCATTGGTTTGCATAAACTCATTGGTTTGGATGCCGCCGGTTTCGCCGATATTCAACCCTGCTTTTTCAGCAAGCTCAGTATTGGGCTTCAATCCGATGCTCATGATAATGAAATCAGCCTGCAGGTCAATTCCGTTCCCCAATTTAATCGTTTTGCCTTCGGTTTTCTCAATCGTAGTTCCTGTCAAAAGCTTCACGCCTTGAAGCGCTAATTCTTTTTCGATGAGCAAGGAGATGTCCGTGTCTAAAATGGACATGATGGTTGGGGACTTATGGACGAGTGTGACATCCAACCCAAGATGCTTCAAGTTTTCAGCCATTTCAAGGCCGATAAAACCTCCCCCTGAGACGATGGCATTTTTAGGCTGCTGTGTCTTGATAAATTGGTCAATGCGCTGCATGTCCTCATAATTGCGCAAAGTGAAAACTTTCGAAGACTCGATGCCTTCCACATCAGGCATCACAGCAGAACCGCCAGGAGACAAGATTAACGTGTCATAGGACTCTTGGAATTGCTCACCTGTTACTAAGTTTTGAACGTGTACCTTTTTGCCCTCACGATCGATTTCCAACACTTCATGCTGCAACTTAACATTGACATCGCGTTTCTTTTTGAATTTTTCCGGATCTGTCATGATGATGGAGCGTTCATCTTCGATGACACCACCAATGACGTAGGGAGTGCCGCAGGCAGCGTAGGACATCGTCGAATCACGGTCGAATACTACGATGTGTGCATCCGGATCATAAAAACGAATTTGGCCGGCTACTGTTGCTCCACCGCCGACTGCACCGACAATGACTATTTTTTTCATAAGAAAGTCAGCCCTTTCCTTATTCAATTTTGTTGAAGAAGAATAAAGCCAATGTGCCGGGGCCCGTATGTGCAGCAATAACCGAACCGATCATATGGATTTCGACTTTTTGGGGATGGAAGTTTTCTTCAATTTCTTCTTTTAAAGTATTGGCGAATTCTTCATCATCTCCATGGCTGATGGCAATTGTTTGCTGGTCTAATTGGCTTCCGCGTTCTTTCATCAATTCAATCATTCGCTTGATGACTTTTTTGCGTCCGCGCAATTTTTCAATCGGCACCAATTTGCCGTCTTCTACGTGGAGCAATGGTTTGATGTTCAATAACCCGCCTACAAAAGCGCTGCCTTTAGAGATGCGTCCGCCTTTGGCCATATAATCCAAATCCTCGACAGTAAATAGGCTTTCCAGGTGGTCGGCCATAAAACGGGTTTTTTCTATAATTTTGTTTAACGGTTGGCCGTCATCCCGCATTTTTGCAGCTTCTTTCACCAGAAGCCCGTAGCCGAGGGATGCTGCTTTAGAATCAAGAATGGTGAGCTTCATTTCCGGGTATTCCTCGCGTACTTGATCTGAGACCATTACGGCTGTACTGTAAGTGCCTGATAGTTCAGACGAAAAGGCGATGTAATAACCTTCATCACCATCTTTTGCTAACTTCTCAAAAGCGGACAGCATTTCTTCAGGTGATACTTGTGATGTTTTGGGATGATTGCCTGAACGGATATCATCAAATACTTTAATGGATTGAATGCCTCTTACATCTTCATAATCCTGATTTCCGATATGGACACGAAGCGGAAATAAAACGACGTTTTCATTTTCAAAAAAATCTTTCGGCAAATCAGATGCGCTGTCAGCAAATAGTCTCATGTAAATCCCCCTTTTCTTTTACAATTTCAATCGATCGATCAGCAATTCAGCGATGCCGTCTTCATTATTGGTTAAAGTTATTTCGTTAGCTATGTTCTTCAACGGATCAATGGCGTTGCCCATTGCAACTCCGACGCCTGCAAAATCTATCATTTCCAGGTCATTGTCTTCGTCGCCGAATGCAATGATGTTTTCCCGTGAAATCCCGAGCGATTTAGAGACGCGGTCAAGTCCGACAGCTTTGCTCATTCCGCTTTTGACAATTTCAATGACGTGCCAAGGAGCTCCCCAGCGACGATGATCGATGACTTCCGCATGGACAGAAGAGAGATGATCATGAATTTCCTGTACGCGTTCAAAAGGTGCATGAATCAGAATAGAAGTTGGATCTGTTTTTAAGTAATTTCGCAAGTCACCCGTGGTGATGGTCGGATCACCGAACCGGAAGATATCCATTAGTTTTTCATCGTGGTGATGGACATAGACATCATCCAATACTTCAGCGACGATATTGTGGAATTCATAGTTGTGCATGGATTCGACCACTTCATGGACAACGTCGAGCCCGATCGGGTTATGGTGCATGCCCCAATACTGATTGGCTGGATGATGCACAAAAGCTCCATTGAAGTTGACGATTGGTGTCGTCAACCCCAATTCTTTGTAATACGGTTCGCTTGAACGGTATGGACGTCCAGTGGCAATCATAACTTGATGCCCTGCTTCAAGTGCTTTATTTAAAGTCAGTTTCGTTTTGGGTGAAATGACTTTTTGATCGGTTAATAAGGTTCCATCTAAATCTAGAACAATCAAATGTTGCTTCATAAATAGCCGACTCCTTTCTCTATACTACTAGTGTAGCGATAATACGAGGGTTTCGTCAAAAAATCTTGAGAAAATCGACAGGGTTTTTTGGGAAGTAGATTGACATTTGCTGGATAAGGTTAAGATTGGTAGGATTACTAATGAAGGAAGTGATTTGAGATGAGAGTTGAACGACAAGTCTGGGGACATATCCCATTGCTGAACATAACGCCGGATCAGGATGGAAAAGAGTTGCCGACCGTTATTTTTTTTCATGGGCATACGAGTGCTAAAGAGCATAATCTGCATTATGCATACCAATTGGCTGATAAAGGAATTCGTGTGATTTTACCTGATTCCCATCTTCACGGAGAACGAAGTGAAGGATTGGATGGAGTCCAGATAAGCTTACGATTTTGGGAAATCGTTTTGACATCAATTGAAGAATTGGCATTTCTGCGGGATGAATTACATAAACGCGGATTGATGGCCGGTGAACCAGCAGTAGGCGGTACGTCAATGGGCGGCATTACGACACTGGGCGCAATGACGGTCTATCCGTGGATCAAAGCGGCCGCAGTGATGATGGGTGCCGGAAACTATGTGGAATTGGCACAGGCACAGATGGCCCAATACGAAAAGAGAGGTTTCCAGTTGCCGATCAGTGAAGAAGAACGCGAAAAGATGCTGTCGACTTTAGCTATTTTTGACAGCCGCCGCCATTTGGAGAAATTCAATGGACGCCCGATTTATTTCTGGCATGGGGAACAGGATGTCACGGTTCCATTTGAACCGACCTATCGCTTGTATAAAGAATTGAAACAACAATATGAAGCGATCCCTGAGAAGATCGAGTTCAAGCGTGAACGCGAAGCGGGACATGCGGTGAGCCGGACCGGCATGCTTGAAGCGACAAACTGGCTGGCTAAGTATTTGCTGGAATAAGCGTGTGAATTTCATTTCCGGTGAAAGTTTGTTAAGATGGTACTAACAGTAAAGGGAGGGATTCTGAATGGATCAAGATATGAAAGACAGCATGATGGGTGCCTTAGAAACAGTAATCGATCCTGAATTGGGTGTCGATATTGTCAATTTGGGCCTTGTATATGATGTAATGGTTACAGAAGACGGATTTGCAGTGGTTACCATGACATTAACGTCAATGGGTTGCCCAATGGGACCTCAAATCGTTCAAATGGTCAAAGAAGCATTATATGAGCTGCCTGAAGTGGAAGAAGTCGATGTTAAAATCGTCTGGCAGCCAGTATGGGGCAAAGAACATATGTCTCGTTACGCGAAAATGGCGCTTGGCGTCAGATAATCTATACTTGAAAGGCCGTTACGGATTTTATTCCGTAACGGCCTTTTTTTAAGACCAAAATAATTGCATATTCCTGAAAATTTGACTATAATCTAATTAGTCAAAGATAGTCAAACTAATTGAGAGGTGTGGTTGTTATGGTTCAATTCCAAAATAACACAGAACAAAAATCCCCGTTGGAGCAGTTTGGCCGCAATATGGTGGAGCAAGCCCAATCAGGGAAAATGGATCCTGTCATCGGACGAGACCAGGAAATCCGTAATGTCATCCGCATTCTGTCGCGGAAAACCAAAAACAATCCGGTATTGATCGGCGAACCGGGTGTCGGCAAAACGGCGATCGTTGAAGGATTGGCACAGCGAATTGTCCGCAATGACGTACCGGAAGGGTTGAAAAACCGGACCATCTATGAGCTTGATATGAGCGCATTGATTGCTGGAGCCAAGTACCGGGGGGAATTTGAGGAACGGTTAAAAAGTGTTTTAAAGCAGGTCAAAGACAGTGAAGGACAGATCATCCTGTTTATTGATGAAATTCATACCATCGTCGGAGCGGGTAAAACTGAAGGTGCGATGGATGCAGGAAATATGCTGAAACCGATGCTTGCCCGAGGGGAATTATATTGCATCGGAGCGACCACATTGGACGAATACCGGATGCATATTGAAAAAGATCCGGCTTTGGAACGCCGGTTCCAGCAAGTGATGGTAAGAGAGCCTTCTGTAGAAGACACGGTGTCGATTTTGCGCGGTTTGAAGGAGCGTTTTGAACTGCACCATGCTGTGCGGATACATGACCGTGCCATTGTAGCTGCGGCTGCTATGTCGGATCGTTACATCACTGAACGCTTTTTGCCGGACAAAGCCATTGATTTGATCGATGAGGCATGTGCGATGATCCGGACAGAAATCGATTCCATGCCGCAGGAATTGGATGAAGTGACGCGCCGCCTTATGCAGCTTGAAATCGAAGAGCAGGCATTGATGAAAGAAACCGATGCAGCCAGCAAAACACGCTTGGATACTTTGCGTAAAGAAATCACGGAGCTGCGCGATTCTTCCGCAGATATGAAAAACCAGTGGACAGAAGAAAAAGAATCGTTGAAGAAAATCCAGGAAAAGCGGGAACAATTGGATCAGTTCCGCCGCCAGCTGGAAGATGCGGAAAACCGCTATGATTTGAATGCGGCAGCCGTTCTGCAGCATGGCAAGATTCCGGAACTGGAAAAGGAATTGGTAGCGCTCGAAGCCAACCTTGAAAAAGACGGCGCTGAACGGTTGTTGCGTGAAGAAGTGACGGAAGAAGAAATTGCCGGCATTGTCGCCAGATGGACTGGAATCCCGGTAACCAAATTGGTGGAAGGTGAACGTGAAAAATTGCTTCGCTTAGGCGAGACCTTAAAAGAACGGGTCATCGGACAAGATAAGGCAGTTGAACTGGTGACGGAAGCTGTATGGAGAGCGCGGGCAGGCATCAAGGATGAGAAGAAACCGATTGGTTCATTTATTTTCCTAGGTCCGACCGGTGTCGGTAAAACCGAATTGGCCAAGTCTCTTGCTGCAAATCTGTTTGATTCGGAAGATCATTTTATCCGAATCGACATGTCCGAGTATATGGAAAAACACAGTGTATCCCGTTTGGTCGGAGCGCCGCCAGGATACATCGGCTATGAAGAGGGTGGACAGTTGACCGAAGCGGTACGCCGCAACCCTTACTCTGTCGTGTTGCTTGATGAAATTGAAAAAGCCCACCCGGATGTCGCCAATATCCTGTTGCAGATTCTGGATGACGGGCGCATCACCGACAGCCAAGGGCGCTTAATCAACTTCTCGAACACGGTGGTGATCATGACTTCCAATATCGGATCAGCCCACATCAGCGATACGAGCAATGAACATGATATTGAAGACATTGTCATGAGCGAATTGCGCAGACATTTCAAGCCGGAGCTGTTGAACCGCATTGATGACATCGTCATTTTCCATGCGCTCAACAACACTCATTTCTACGGAATTGCTAAGAAGATGATCGCTGAATTGGCAGCCCGCATCAGTCAGCAGCAAATCAAGCTGACAGTGGATGATTCCGTCATCGACTATATCGTCGAAGCTGGAACCGATCCGGTATTCGGGGCACGGCCATTAAAACGGTTTATCCAGCGGAATATCGAAACGAATATCGCCCGTGAATTGATCAAAGGTGGAATCGTCGCAAATACAGAGTTGGAATTGACTATGGGCGACAATAAGCAAATCATCATCAACAAAAAAGAAGCGTAAACCGGCTAACCGGTTTACGCTTCTTTTTCTATTAATGCTTTTCAGGAGCTGGTTCGTTAGAAATGACAGCTGACATAACGAAGATCATGATTGAAACTCCGACTGAAATGTAAACGCCGATCATGAAGTCGAACGGTACGTTTTGTACTGCACTTACCACATAGTTGACCAATGAAATCAATAAGAATGACCATAAGAACGTTCCAATATATTGCATCTAGTTTCACCTCTACATAGAATATCTAGATTAATCATAGCACAAGCTCCGACAGACAGAAAGGAAGATTGGAGAGATTGAAGATTTTTTGTCGGAAATATGTCAGTTAGTTGAAATTAAAGGATAGATGACGTATTATTAACACCAGGTACTAATATATGATGACAAGTGAAATGAGGGATATAAAATGAATGCTGGCATAATCGGTATGGGCAGATGCTTGCCTGAAGATAAATTGACGAATTTTCAATTAGAGCAGCGGATGGATACCAGTGACGAATGGATTCGAACAATGACAGGCATAGAAGAACGCCGAATCGCGAGAGAGGAACAGGACACTTCTCATATGGCTCGTGAAGCTGCGCAAAAAGCGATTCAGGATGCTGGAATCGATCCTGCTGAAATTGGTTTGATCCTGGTGGCGACCGTAACGCCGGACCAGCCATTCCCATCGATGTCTTGTGTCATCCAGCAGGAAATTGGTGCTGTCAATGCTGCAGCCATGGATATTTCAGCAGCATGTGCCGGCTTTATGTATGGAGTTATCACAGCAAAACAATTCATCGACAATGATGTTTATAAATATATTCTGGTTGTGGGCGTCGAGAAATTATCAAAAATCACCAACTGGGAAGACCGCAATACTGCTGTCCTTTTCGGTGACGGAGCGGGAGCCGCAATCATTGGGAAAGTATCCGAAGGAAGAGGGATTCTGTCCTTTGAACTGGGGGCTGATGGGTCTGGCGGCAAGCACCTGTTCCAAGATGAAGAAGATCATCTGCAGATGAACGGCCGGGAAGTATTCAAGTTTGCAGTTCGCCAGATGGGTGAATCTGCTGTAAATGTTATTGAAAAAGCGGGATTGCAGAAAGAGGACGTCGATTTTCTGATTCCGCATCAAGCGAATATTCGAATTATGGAAGCATCCCGAGAACGCTTGGGGCTTCCAATTGAAAAAATGTCAAAAACGATTCACAAGTATGGCAACACTTCAGCAGCTTCAATTCCGATTTCTCTTGTCGAAGACATCGAAGAAGGCCGTGTCAAAGATGACGATGTCATCGTCATGGTTGGATTCGGTGGTGGCTTGACTTGGGGAGCAATTGCAATGAAGTGGGGCAAATAATCAGCTATGCGAAAGGAAGAAGATAGAATGGATAATCGCCGTGTAGTCATTACGGGAATTGGTGCTGTAACACCTTTAGGCAATAACATCGAAACAACCTGGGAAGCTGTAAAAAGCGGGAAATCCGGTGTCGGTCCCTTAACTAGATTGGATGCAGATTTGTATTCAGCAAAAGTGGCAGCTGAAGTAGAAGGTTTTTCAATGGAAGATTATGTAGAAAAGAAAGATGCCCGGAAAATGGACCGTTTTACGCATTATGCGTTAGCAGCCTCCATTATGGCCATGAAAGATGCTGACCTTGAACTGGATGACAATACAGCTTTGCGTACGGGAGTTTGGATCGGTTCTGGCATCGGCGGAATGGAAACCATTGAAAACCAGATGAATGTGTTGAATACAAGAGGCGTCCGCCGCATCAGCCCGTTCCTGATTCCAATGATTATTCCTGATATGGCTTCAGGGCAAGTATCGATTTACTTTGGCGCAAAAGCCATCAACTCCTGCTCGGTGACTGCCTGTGCGTCCGGCACCAACTCGATTGGAGATGCTTTTAAAGTCATCCAGCGCGGAGACGCAGATGTAATGATTTCGGGTGGCGCTGAAGCACCGATCACGCAATTGTCTGTAGCCGGCTTTACAGCCAATACGGCATTGACGACCAATCCGGATGCAGCTACAGCATCCCGTCCATTCGATAAGAACCGCGATGGTTTCGTTATCGGTGAAGGTGCAGGGATTGTTATCCTTGAAGAATATGAACACGCAAAAGCACGTGGCGCCAAAATCTATGCGGAAGTGGTCGGGTACGGCTCGACTGGCGATGCCCACCATATTACAGCTCCTGCTGAAGGTGGAGAAGGAGCGGCCCGTGCAATGGCACAAGCTTTGGCAGATGCCGGTGTTGAAACAACGGAAGTCGGTTATATCAATGCGCATGGAACAAGTACACCATATAATGATTTGTACGAGACCATGGCTGTGAAAACGGTATTTGGTGAGCATGCCTACAAATTAGGAATGAGTTCTACAAAATCTATGACAGGCCATTTACTTGGTGCAGCAGGTGGAGTAGAAGCGATCTTCACTGCGTTGGCTCTTCAAGAAGGCATTATGCCCCCAACAACGAATTACGAAACACCGGACGAGCAATGCGATTTGGATTATGTTCCAAATGAAGCCCGCAAAGCGGATTTGAAATTTGCTATGAGCAATTCATTAGGCTTTGGTGGACATAACGCTTCACTGGTATTCAAGAAAATTTAACCACTATCTAGATGAAACAGCTAGTTGCGCTTTGTTGACGCAGCTAGCTGTTTTTATGTTTTCCATGTAGAAATAAGGGGGTTATGACATATTTTTATAAAAATTGAAAAAGTTTTCCGATTATTGTTTAGCTTGTGTTATTCTATTTACACAGAGCATTAGTGTTTAATTATATGGATGTACAATACAAATTATATGAACAATATTTACTAGGCTCTCTCTCGTTAAAAAATGAGTGGATATTCACAATAATTTAATCTCTATCGAAACGTTGGTACGACTGGTTTTCTAAAGAGAAATTGCTATTCGGAATTACGAAATAATTCATAAAATTAATAATAATCATTGTTTTTGTAATTTTATTGTAATAAAATTAATGGTAGAAACCATTATCCGAAGAAAACATTAACGTTGATATGCTGTTCCGGGGAAACAGCTCAGCAAGTGTTAACATTTTTTTTAGGATGATATGTCTGAAAATTGAAAACTTCATTGCATGTATTAAGTCGCTCAGTTCAGCAAGAAGACAACCATAGAACGGATTCATTTTGAGGAGGATAAATGTGAATGATGTTTTGTTGAATATCAAGAATTTAAAAACGTCTTTTAGAATTAAAGATGATTATTACGCTGCAGTTGATGATGTATCGTTGACCGTTAGAAAGAACGAAGTGTTGGCAATCGTAGGTGAATCAGGATCCGGCAAAAGTGCTTTTGCTTTTTCTATCATGGGTCTTCATACAAGAGCCAAAATCGAAGGGGATATTGATTACAAAGGAATCAACCTGGTAAAGGCTAGCACCAGCCAAATGAGAAAATTGCGCGGCAAAGATATGGGAATGATTTTTCAGGATGCACTTTCAGCTCTGAATCCGCTTATGGTAGTGGGAGATCAAATTGATGAAGCAATTTTCCTGCACAACCCGAAAAGTTCCAAGAGCCTGCGAAAAAAGCAGGTCATCAATTTATTGAATCAAGTGGGCATTCCCCGTCCAGAAAAAACATATCACCAGTATCCGCATGAACTGTCAGGCGGAATGCGCCAACGTATTGTAATCGCTATGGCGATTTCCAATCAGCCCGAACTGTTGATTGCAGATGAACCGACAACTGCGTTAGACGTGACGATTCAGTCACAGATCCTTGATTTGATAAAAGAATTGAAAGACACCATCAATGCCGGCATTATCCTAATCACACACGATTTGGGTGTCGTAGCAGAAATGGCCGATCGGGTAGCAGTCATGTACGCGGGGCAAATTGTGGAGATTGCAGATGTTTATACATTGATGGAAAATCCACAGCACCCGTATACCCGATCACTTTTAAATTCAATACCTACATTGAACGACGTGAAGGAAGAACTTCACGTAATACAAGGGGTAGTGCCATCGCTCCAGAAACTGCCAAGAACCGGTTGCCGGTTCGCTGCCAGAATTCCTTGGATCGAAGAATCTTCACACGAAGCTTCACCGGAACTCCATGAAATTAGTCCTGGACATTTTGTGCGCTGCACATGCTACAAGGACTTTTACTTCCCAGAACAAGCCGAGGAGGAGCGCAATTATGTCGCTAATTGAAGTTGAAAACCTGAAAGTTCATTTCCCCGTACGTGGAGGAGTCTTTCAGACAGTAAAAGATCATGTTCGCGCAGTAGATGGTGTTTCATTCTCTATTGAACAGGGCCAAACTTATGGGCTTGTCGGCGAATCTGGATCAGGAAAGACAACAACAGGACGCGCGATTATCGGTTTGAACGATATCACTTCAGGCAAGGTCATGTTTGAAGGAAGAGATTTGGCTACGATCAACAAGAAAGAGTATATTGATGTGCGAAAAGATATCCAGATGATTTTCCAAGATCCATTTTCCTCATTGAACCCTAAAAAAAGAGTAGTGGATATTGTCGCAGAACCTCTGCGCAACTACGAAAACTTATCGGCTAAAGAAGAGCGGATCCGTGTTCAGGAGCTAATGGAATTAGTTGGGCTCAGTCCAGAAGCTATCTATAAATACCCGCATGAATTCTCCGGAGGACAGCGGCAGCGGATCGGTATTGCCCGGGCAATAGCGCTCAATCCAAAATTGATCATTGCGGATGAACCGGTATCTGCCTTGGATGTTTCCGTCCAGGCGCAAGTATTGAATTTCATGCGTGAAATACAAAAAGAATTGAACTTGACGTATTTATTCATCAGCCATGATTTGGGGATTATCCGCCACATGTGCGATCATATCGGCATCATGTATAAAGGGCGATATGTTGAACATGGGACATCTGACGAAATTTTCAACAACCCGCAGCACATTTATACAAAACGGTTGATTGCGGCCATTCCGGACAGCAACCCGCGCAATCGGGAAATGCATTACGAAAATCGCAAACTGGTGAAATCTGAGTACGACAAGTTGGAGAAAGACTTTTTTGATGAAGAAGGTTTGCCTTTCTCTTTAAAATCAATTTCAGCTACCCACCAAGTAGCGTTGCCTGAGAGAGGTTGAATGGTATGTGGAAATTAATTTTACGCAGAACACTTATAACGATCCCGCAAATTATCCTCTTGAGTGTCTTGGTCTTCATCTTGGCCCAAGCAATGCCTGGAGATGCATTAACCGGACTGATTGATCCCAATATCGACCCTGCCACCATCGAAGCGATGCGAGAACGTCTTGGATTGAACAATCCATGGTATGTACAGTATATCGACTGGATCAAAGGTGTGCTTCAAGGGGATTTCGGACAGTCATTCCGCTTTAAGATGCCAGTATCTGAATTGATCGGCGAACGCATGATCAATACATTGTGGCTGTCATTGGCTACATTGATCCTGACTTACTTGATTGCCATTCCACTTGGAATCATCAGCGGCCGCTTTAACGACACATGGTTGGATCGTGCCATCACAGGATATACGTATATAGGCTTTGCAGCTCCATTATTTATTTTCGCCTTGGTTATGCTGTTTGTTTTTGGATTCCAGTTGGGCTGGTTCCCGACAAGCGGAAGTGTGACACCGGGTACTGAACCGGGAACCTTCGCATATTTCCTGAGCAAACTGAATCATTTATTATTGCCGGCATTGTCTATGGCATTAATTACAACTGTTTCAACAGTCCAGTATTTGAGAAGTGAGATCATTGATACAAAACAAAAAGATTTTATCGTAACAGCCAGAGCAAAAGGCAATTCTGAGACACGGGTCTACAATCGCCACATTTTGCGGAATTCCCTGTTGCCGATTGCCGCCTTCTTCGGCTATGAAATCACTGGCTTGATTGGCGGGACCATTTTCATCGAGAATATTTTCGGCTACCCAGGAATGGGTGAATTGTTCCTTTCTTCAATCAGCTTACGTGATTACAGCGTTATGACAGCTCTTGTCCTGTTGTTTGGACTAGCAGCGATTATCGGGGCATTGCTATCCGATATCATCTTGAGTTTGGTTGATCCACGCATACGGATTAAATAATAAATGACAATTTTAGAGGTGTAAATATGAGAATTGATAAAGACAGTGGAGCACAAATCCCTGATGTGGATCTTGGCAAAAGCCCATCTGGATTCAGTATATTACTAAGAGAGCTGATTCGGGACAAAGTTGCATTTGGTTCTCTCTTGTTCCTGTTTTTGATCATTGCTGGCGTCTTCGGCACTTCGATCATCATGGACCAGTCTGAGATTATCAAAGTAGATCTTTTTGCACTATATGAGCCGCCATCGGCCACTTATTGGCTGGGGACGGATTACGGCGGCCGCGATATTTTCGGGCAATTGATCATCGGTACACGGAATTCATTAGCTATTGGATTTTTGGTCACATTACTGACTGGAATCATCGGCATATTGGTAGGTTTGATTTCTGGTTATTACGGCGGAACTGTGGATAATATTTTCATGCGCTTTGTTGACTTCTTCATGGTTTTGCCGATTTTGATGATCGTTATCGCATTTGTTACAGCGGTACCAGGATACAGTATTGTATCTTTCTCATTGATCATGACAGCTTTCCTATGGATGGGAATTGCGCGATTGATCCGTTCAAAAGCATTGCAGGAAAAAGAACTGGATTACGTAAAAGCTTCTAAAACATTAGGGACATCCGATTTTAAAATCATGTTTTTCCAGGTTCTGCCGAATCTTAGTTCGATCATCATTGTTACGATGACGTTGAATTTGGCAGGCAATATCGGAATCGAGTCAGGCTTATCCTTTTTAGGGTTCGGCTTCCCGGAATCGACTCCGAGTTTGGGGACCTTGATCAGTTATGCAAGAAATCCGCAAACACTGGAATTACGATGGTGGATTTGGTTACCTGCATCAATCCTGATTTTTGTTTTGATGCTTAGCATAAATAATGTCGGGCAAGCGTTAAAACGCGCTACTGACGCACGACAGCGTAGAGGGTGACAAAAAGCGGGGGAAAAGGAGGAGTAGGGTTCTCAGTACCAGAAATAAACAACTCTATTCGAGTACAACATCAGTCAGAAATACCTTTAGTTATTAGAAAAGAGGAGGAAACAGAGAATGGCGAAAAACAAATGGTCCAGATATTTAGCATTGCCGATGTTGTCTTTTGTAATGGTCTTGGCAGCTTGTTCCGGAGACGATACGTCTAAAGAAGAAGGCGGGGAAAAAGAAGCCGACGGCGGACAGGATCTGAAGAATGGCGGCATGTACTCAATTGAAGATTTCGACAATGTAAAAACAAATGAAGGGGAAGCCATTGATGGCGGAACCGTTACATTCGGTTTGGTGTCGGATACAGTATTTGAAGGAACATTGAACTGGAACTTCTACTCCGGTGCACCGGATGCTGAAATTTTGAACTGGTTTGATGAAGGTCTATTAACATGGGATGAAAACTATGTGTATACCAATGATGGAGCTGCAACATATGAAGTTTCAGAAGATGGCCGTACATTTACCTTCAAAATTGGCGACAATGTCAATTGGCATGACGGCGAACCTGTAACTGCAGAAGATTGGCTATTTGCGCACGAAGTAATCGGTAACCCTGATTATGACGGCCCTCGCTACAATACTGATTTCACCAACATTGAAGGAATGGAAGAGTATAACAGCGGGAAAGCTGATACAATTTCAGGCATTGAAGTGATCGATGAAAAAACCTTGTCGATTACGTATATCGAATCAACACCTTCTCTATTAACAGGAAGTATCTGGACTTACCCATTGGCTAAGCACATCTTCGGAGACATGGCAGTTGCTGATATCTCGTCTTCACCTGAAGTGCGTGAAAAGCCAATCGGTTTTGGGCCATTCAAAGTGGACAGCATTGTACCTGGAGAGTCTGTGACTCTTTCTAAAAACGAAGACTACTGGCGCGGAGAACCAAAACTTGATGGTGTAACAATTAAAGTAATCAGCAGTTCGACAGTCGTTCAGGAATTGGAAACTGGCGGTGTTGACCTGGTAAGTGATTTCCCTGTAGATCAATTCCCGGATAATGCTGAAATGTCGAATGTAGAGTATTTGGGAACAATTGATCGTGCTTATACGTATATCGGCTTCAAGCAGGGAACATGGGATGCTGAAAACAACCGTGTTGCGTATGACCCTGAATCGAAAATGGGCGATGTAGAGCTTCGCCAAGCAATGTGGCATGCAGTGGATAACGCAGCTGTCGGCGAAAAGTTCTATAACGGTTTGCGTTGGAATGCTACAACATTGATTCCACCATCCCATCCTGAATTCCATGATGAAAACAATAAAGGCAGAGAATACGATCCTGAAGTCGCTAAACAACTTTTAGAAGAAGCTGGATATGTTGATACAGATGATGACGGTTTCCGTGAAGATCCAGAAGGCAACCCATTGGAAATCAATTTTGTTTCTATGACTGGCGGCGATACAGCTGAGCCTTTGGCACAATACTATGTTCAGTCTTGGGAAGCTGTTGGTTTGAACGTGAATTTGGAAATGGTTGAGTTTAACTCGTTCTACGATCGTGTAGGTAACGGCGGAGAAGATGATCCAAGCGTAGATGTTTACCAAGCAGCTTGGGGAGTTGGAATTGACGTAGATCCTTCAGGTCTGTACGGCGCTGACACATTGTACAACTTCGGCCGTTGGGAAAATGAAGAAAATGATCGCCTTCTAGCAGAAGGCCGTTCAGAAAAAGCATTTGACCTAGCATACCGCCAAGAAGTTTACAACGAATGGCAGCAATTGATGGTTGACGAAGTACCGGTATTCCCTACGCTATACCGTGCACTATTGGCTCCTGTCAATAAACGCGTAATGAACTATGCAATCGGTGATGGCACTGGAGTGTACTTGTCTGATCTTGCGGTAAACGCAGAATCAGCAGAAGTAGCTGAATAAAAGAAAATGGAAAAGGAGCTGCGAATTCGCAGCTCCTTTTTGTATATTTTATTTTCTTTTCCGTCCAAGACCCATAGCGTTTTCCATTTTCTTTAACGTTTTATTTGCCAGGTAATTGGCTTTTTCAGCACCAGCATCGAGTATCGCATCCAGCTCTTCAGAACCGAGAAGCGCAGCGTAGCGTTCTTGGATCGGTGCCAAATGTTCAGTGACGGCTTTGGCAACAGAAGCTTTAAAATCTCCGTAGCCGGAACCTTCATATTTAGCCACCAGACTATCAATGCTTTCTCCGGTCAATGCAGCTTCAATAGTCAACAAGTTCGCAACACCAGGCTTGTTGATCGGATCGTAGCTGACTACTCCTTCAGAATCCGTGACCGCGCTCTTGATTTTTTTCTCGATCGTTTTCAGGTCATCCAATAAAGTAATGATGGCTTTTTTATTGGTATCGGATTTGCTCATCTTTTTCGACGGATCCTGCAAGGACATGATGCGTGCTCCGTTCTTGGGCACGCGAATATCAGGGATCGTAAAGATGTCGTTGTATTTGCGGTTGAAGCGTTCTGCCAAATCACGTGTCAGTTCGATATGCTGCTTTTGATCATCGCCGACAGGGACGATATCCGTCTGATACAAAAGAATATCGGCTGCCATCAATGGTGGGTAAGTCAATAATCCTGCTAGAACAGACGTGTTTTTCGCGGACTTGTCTTTGTACTGGGTCATGCGCTCAAGTTCACCGATAGTGGAGACGCATTGCAGCATCCATCCGGCTTGTGCATGGGCGGGAACTTCAGATTGGATAAACAAGGTGACTTTTTCCGGATCGATTCCGACAGCCAAATAGAGAGCTGCTAAAGCACGAATGTTTTTCCGGAGCTCTAAACGATCCTGGGGCATTGTAATGGCATGTTGGTCGACGATGCAGAAGATGCAATCATACTCGTCCTGCAAATCTGTAAATTGCTTGAACGCTCCTATGTAATTTCCGAGTGTCACCGTACCAGTAGGCTGAACGCCTGAAAAAATTTTCTTCATCAATATTCCTCCTCAAAGTAAAAAACACAGCACACACCCCTAAAAAAAGGGACGAATGATGTGTTTTCCGCGGTACCACCCTAGTTGCCGTCACCGGCCACTCTTCTTCATAACGTGAAGAACACGGAACCGGCTACTCCACGTTCACCGGTTCAGCTCAAAAGCCCATTCAATGCAATCCTCCATCTGTTTCCACCAACCACAGACTCTCTTTATAGAAGGAACTGCATTTACTCTTCTTTTTCATCGCTCAATATATGTCTTATTATTATAATACATAAGCGATTTGAGGTGCAATGTTAGAAGCTGTAAATCATCAGGCAAATTCCCATGATCAGCATAGTGACTGCACCTGTGGTCAACAGCAGAGAACTGGAAAATCCCAATGCTTCGGATGGGGGACGCATTTCATCATCATCCAGTGTGGATTTCAGCTTAAAAGCTTTTCTCATGCTGATGGTGAATATATCAAATACGCCTGTACGGACGACGAAAACCCACAAACCGAAAAACAGCAGAACGCCACCGTAAATAAATGAGTTGTTGATATAGGACAACAAGGAAAGATTTTCTGCCCGGAAAAATATTGTCACGAAAATCAATACTTGGATAATTACTAAAGAGAAACCTATTTTCTTCAAAACTCGCACCTCGATTCTTATCAATTGTAGAAGAAATTAAAAAAAAAATCAAAAATTCTTTATTTATCTTAGACGGCGAAAACGCTTACAAATCCAATATTCTGGCGCTTTTATGTAATGTTAATGTAACGCAATTGTTACAAGAGTGTAAAAATTTCCAAAAAAAGTTCTGTACAACAAAAAAAAATTATGTATAATTAGCAGTGTACCAAGTTTTCAGAAAATTCGAGGGGGTCAATTTAGTGAAGAACAGCAAGATTTTTTGGCTACTAAGCCTAGTTTTAGTACTAAGTGCTTTTCTAGCAGCATGTGGGGGCGGCGATAACGCTGACACTGGGACTGAAACTACAGACGAAAAAGAAGGTACAGAGACAGCTGGGGATTTAGACTCAGTACAAGAACTTAACTTGATGGAAAGCGCAGAAATTCCAACAATGGATTCGGCAATCGCTGAAGACACAGTAGCTTTCAATATCTTGAATAACGTAAACGAAGGACTATTTCGTTTAGATCAAGAAAACATCGCTATTCCGGCATTGGCTGAAGGCGAGCCAGAAGTAAGCGAAGACGGTTTGACATACACGTTTAAATTGCGTGATGCTAACTGGTCAGATGGTACTCCTGTAACAGCTGAAGATTTCGTGTTCTCTTGGCAGCGTGCGATTGATCCTGCAACTGGATCTCCTTATGGTCCATACATGATGAGCGGAACAATCCTTAACGCTACAGCAATTTCTGAAGGTTCTATGGATAAAGCAGAACTAGGCGTTAAAGCTATTGATGAAAAAACTCTTGAAGTAAAACTTGAACGCCCGGTTCCATATTTCATGTCATTAATGGCATTCGGAACTTTCTACCCGCAAAACGAAGCGTTTGTTACTGAAAAAGGCGATGCATATGCGTCTAACTCTGACAACCTTCTTTTCAACGGACCATTCACACTTACTGATTGGGACGGCACTGGCTTGACTTGGAAAATGCAGAAAAATCCTGAGTACTGGGATGCTGAAACAGTTAAACTTGAAACAATCAATGTTGACGTAGTTAAAGAACCTGCTACTTCAGTGAACTTGTACAACTCAGGTGAAAAAGACCAAGCAATCCTAAGTGGAGAATTTGCATTGCAGTATGGCGATAACGAAGAAGTAGTAACTGATTTGGAGCCAACTGTATTTTACTTGAAATTTAACCAAGAACGTGAAGGAGCAGCAACAGCTCTTAAAAACGTAAATATCCGTAAAGCAATTGCAACAGCTTTCAACAAACAAGATCTAGCAGATGTTGTATTGGCGAATGGTTCACTTCCTGCAAACTTCTTAGTTCCAACTGAATTCACTTTTGATGAAAGCAAAAAAGATTTCCGTGAAGTAAACGGAGACATGCTTGAATTCAACGCTGAAGAAGCTAAGAAACTTTGGGCTAAAGGCTTAGAGGAAGAAGGCTTGACTGAAGTCACTTTGGAATTGCTTGGTGGCGATACAGAAACAGCTAAGAACATGGATGCATATTTGAAAGATCAACTTGAAACAAATCTTGAAGGTTTGACAGTTAATCTGAAAGCAGTACCTTTTGCAGTTCGTCTTGAGCTTGACGAAGCACAGGATTATGACATCCAAACATCTGGATGGGGCCCTGATTACCAAGATCCAATGACTTTCATTGACTTGTTCGTAACAGGATCTTCACACAACTTGATGTCTTATTCTAACGAAGAATTTGATAAATTAGTAGAATCTGCTAAAGCAGAACTTGCACAAGATCCAGCTGCACGTTGGGAAGCAATGGCTAAAGCTGAAAAAATCTTGTTAGAAGACGATGCAGCGATTGCACCAATTTACCAACGTGGTGAAAAAGCTCTTCAAAAACCTTACGTTAACGGTATCATCAAACACCCATTCGGTGGGGAATACAGCTATAAGTGGGCTTCTATTTCTGGAAAAGAATAATTTAATCCCGTTACTGTAAAAACAAAATAGAAGGAGAGTATATCGCATTGTTAGGACGATATACTCTCTTTTCTAATGTAAAGGAATTAACCGAAAATTAACGGTTTTCTGCTAACTCATGAATATAACAAGACTCTGTTTATTATGCATAGAGCTTGTCAAATAGACTTATTTTTGGAGGTGCACAATGGGTAAATATATTGGCAAACGTTTAATTTATATGGTTATCACTCTGGCTTTAATCGCTACGTTCACGTTCTTCTTGATGAATGTACTACCAGGTTCCCCAATCGCTTCCGCAGATAAATTAACTCCAGATCAAAGAGCAGTTGTAGAGGCAAGATATGGCTTGGACAAACCTCTTCCGGTTCAGTATTTTGATTACATGTTCGGGTTAGTGCAAGGAGATTTAGGGATTTCCATTAACCAATTTAAAGGCGCAGATGTAACAGATGTTATTTTAAGCCGTATGGGTCCTTCAGCTCAAATTGGTTTCCAAGGTATGCTGATCGGAACTGTGCTTGGAATTCTATTGGGCATGGTTGCCGCTTTAAGGCAAAACACATGGATGGATTACACCAGTACGTTTATCGCTATTGTTGGTATTTCAATTCCGTCCTTCGTTTTTGCATCTTTACTGCAATATTGGTTCGGATTGAAATGGGAATTGTTCCCGGTTGCATTATGGAAAGACGGCTTTATGTCCAGCGTTCTGCCATCCATCGCGTTGGCCATGTTCCCGCTTGCGACAGCTGCACGTTTTATCCGTACTGAAATGATTGAAGTACTGGGTTCGGATTACATCACCTTGGCGAAAGCCAAAGGCGCAAGCGGTTCAGAAATCGCATTCAAGCATGCATTCCGTAACGCATTGATTCCATTGATTACAGTTCTTGGGCCAATGGCAGTATCCATCCTTACTGGATCACTCGTAGTGGAACAGATTTTCGCAATTCCGGGCATCGGGGAACAATTCGTTAAATCGATCATGGTCAGTGATTTCTCCATCATTATGGGAACCACTATCTTCTTCTCAGTATTCTTGATTGTCATCATTTTACTGGTCGATATTCTCTATGGTGTCATTGATCCTCGTATCCGTCTTTCAGGAGGTAAAAGTTAATGACTCAAAAAATCGATAAAATTCCGGAACTGCCGAAAGGTTCGTTTGAACGCATTACATTAGATGCACATCAAGCGGAACGCATCACAAAGCCGAGTGTCAGCTTCTGGCAAGATGCCTGGTACCGTATCCGCAAAAACAAAGGCGCTTTATTCAGCATTGTGTTATTTGGTCTAATCGTCATTATGGCGTTTTTAGGGCCGGTCATCAGCCCGTATGCACCAAATGCCCAAACTATTACTCACGCTAACTTGCCACCAAAGATCCCAGTCATTGAAAAATTGGGGATCCTTGATGGAGTCGGAACTTTAGGCGGCAAAGAAGTCGATTTGTATGAAATGAAAAACGTTGAAGTCAACTACTGGTTCGGAACTGATGGACTTGGCCGTGATATGTTCTCACGTGTCTGGAAAGGGACTCAAGTATCCCTATTCATTGCTTTCGTTGCAGCAGCGATTGATATGTTGATCGGCGTCATCTACGGCGGGATTTCCGGTTACTTTGGCGGACGTGTGGATGATTTCATGCAACGGGTCGTTGAAATTTTAACAGGTATTCCAAACCTTGTTGTGGTTATCCTGTTCATTCTAATCATGGATCCGGGAATACTAGCCATCATCATCGCTCTGACGATAACCGGTTGGACAGGGATGTCTCGAGTTGTCCGTGGCCAGGTGCTTAAGTACAAGAGCCAGGAATTCGTTTTGGCCGCCCGCACGTTGGGTGCCAGCGACACTCGTATTATCTGGAAGCATTTGATGCCTAACGTATTAGGCGTAATCATCATCAATACCATGTTTACAATTCCAAGCGCTATTTTCTTTGAAGCTTTCTTAAGCTTTATTGGATTGGGGCTGCAGGCACCGGATGCTTCACTCGGAACATTGATTAACGATGGCTATGCGTTAATTCAGTTCGCACCGCATATCTTAGCGTTCCCAGCTATCTTGCTAAGTTTGATCATGATTGCATTTAACTTAATCGGTGATGGACTTCGAGATGCCCTCGATCCGAAGATGAAAGATTAAGGAGGAAAGTTTAAAATGGAGAAAATTTTACAAGTGAAAAACCTTGAGCTTTCCTTTAACACCCAAGGCGGGGAAGTTAAAGCGATACGCGGGGTTAACTTTGATCTAAATAAAGGTGAAACGTTGGCAATCGTAGGGGAGTCGGGTTCAGGCAAATCTGTAACGACGAAATCGATTATGCGTTTGCTGCCTGAAAGTTCCGCTGAGTTCAAAAATGGCGAAATTCTATTTGGCGGCCGTGATTTGACGAAGTTGAGCGATAAAGAAATGCAGAAAATCCGCGGAAAAGAAATTTCGATGATTTTCCAGGATCCAATGACTTCCTTGAATCCGACAATGCCAATCGGCCGGCAGCTGACAGAACCTTTGCTGAAGCATCAAAAGATCAGCAAAAATGAAGCGAAAAAAGTAGCGATCGATTTATTGCGCATGGTCGGTATGCCGAAACCTGAATTGCGGATGAAGCAATATCCGCACCAATTCTCAGGTGGACAGCGCCAGCGTATTGTTATCGCCATCTCACTCGCCTGCAATCCGAAGATCCTGATTGCGGATGAGCCGACAACAGCACTTGATGTGACAATCCAAGCGCAGATTCTGGAATTGATGAAAGATCTGCAGAAGAAAATCGATACATCAATCATTTTCATTACCCATGACCTTGGAGTTGTGGCGAACGTAGCTGATCGTGTGGCGGTTATGTACGGCGGGAAAATCGTCGAAATCGGTACAGTCGATGAAATCTTCTATAACCCGCAGCATCCATATACATGGGGCTTATTGAGCTCCATGCCTTCATTGGACACGGAGGATGCCAAGTTGTATGCAATCCCAGGAACGCCACCTGATTTATTGGATCCGCCAAAAGGAGATGCTTTCGCGCTTCGCAGCGAATACGCTCTGAAAATTGATATGGAGCAAAACCCTCCTTTCTTTAAAGTCAGCGATACGCATTCAGCTGCCACTTGGTTGTTGCATCCGGATGCGCCGAAGGTAGAACCGCCTTTAACTGTCATTGAACGAATGAAGAAATTCCCAGGAAGCAGATATTATGAAGGGGGCGCGGTGTAATGGCTGAAAAATTACTGGAAATCAAAAACCTGAAACAATATTTCAACATCGGCAAAGCCAATGAAGTCCGCGCAGTAGATGACATCAGCTTTGATATTTACAAAGGTGAGACCCTCGGATTGGTTGGAGAGTCAGGTTGTGGGAAATCGACGACTGGCCGTTCCATCATCCGTTTATATGATGCAACAGATGGGGATGTCTTCTATGAAGGTGAGAATGTCCATGGTAAAAAGTCCAAGCAGGACTTGAAGAAATTCAACCGTAAAATGCAGATGATTTTCCAGGATCCCTATGCTTCGTTAAATCAGCGTATGAAAGTTATGGATATCATTGCTGAAGGCATCGATATCCATGGTTTGGCGAAAAACTCGACTGAACGGAAAAAAATGGTTTACGATTTGTTGGAAACTGTTGGTTTGAACAAAGAGCACGCTAACCGTTAC
This sequence comes from Planococcus sp. APC 3900, assembly GCF_030407735.1. NCBI lineage: Bacteria > Bacillati > Bacillota > Bacilli > Caryophanales > Caryophanaceae > Planococcus > Planococcus sp. APC 3900. The sequence continues at coordinate 308,346 of NZ_JASDCT010000002.1, forward strand.
CCGCATGAATTCTCGGGTGGACAGCGCCAGCGTCTTGGCATAGCCCGTGCTTTGGCAGTAGATCCGGATTTCATCATTGCGGATGAGCCAATCTCTGCATTGGATGTATCCATCCAAGCTCAGGTCGTCAACTTATTGAAAGAACTTCAACAGGAAAAAGGGTTGACGTTCCTGTTTATTGCCCACGATTTATCGATGGTCAAGTACATTTCCGATCGCATCGGTGTCATGTATTTCGGAAAATTGGTGGAGTTGGCTCCTGCAGAGGAGTTGTACAATAATCCGTTGCATCCTTATACGCAATCGCTGTTGTCAGCTATTCCATTGCCTGACCCGAACTATGAACGCAACCGGATCCGCAAGTCCTACGATCCGGCCATCCATAAATACACAGAAGCTGATGACGTGCGTATGAGAGAAATCAGTCCTGGCCATTTTGTTCAATGCTCAGAACGTGAATTCGAATCGATTAAATCAGCATCAGTGTCGAAGTAACAGCAAAACGATGTCCTAATGGGCATCGTTTTTTTTTGTGGGAACAATCTATTGGCTGGCATAGTGAAAGAGTTATCAAAAGCTGCATCCAGGCGGATGATTTCTTATTTCAATTAGTCAGATAAATGTTAGAATGGAAGAACACTGGATATTAAAGTTTATTCATATAAGGAGGGCTCTGGGCTTAAGAGCCGATTTAGGCGATTGATCAAATTAGAAGGTCGGTAAGCAAGCATAAATAACTTGGCGTAAAAGTGGAATAAGGGGTGCAAGAAGATGGCGAAATCATTGAAGACAGCAGTAATTCTTACAGCAGGCGTTTTATTGGCAAGTGTTGGCAACGTTTATGCAGCTGAAGAAAGCGAAACACCGGATTTTACACCGCGTACATACAATACAATAGAACTTGATTCGAGTGTTTTGGCAGCTTCCCAGTTGTTTAAATTTGATTCAGGCCTCGAATTTGCCTATCCGGATGCCGTTCGGGGGATTTTTGTAACAGCTCATTCTGCAGGCGGGGAGCGGTTTGGATCACTGGTTGAACTGGTGGAGCAAACAGAATTGAATGCCATGGTCATCGATATCAAAGAAGATTTTGGCCATTTGACATACATACCGGAAGACGGCTCAGCACTGGCGGAACTTGGATTGGGCCAGCCTTTGATTAAAAACCCAAGAGCTATGCTGGAGCAGCTGGAAGAAAAAGAAATCTATCCTATTGCTCGCGTGGTGGTATTCAAAGATAGCGTACTGGCGGAACAGCGGCCTGAGCTGACATTTATGGATGGGGAACAGGTCTGGAAAAATAATCGCGGAGAATCATTCGTCAATCCATTCTTGAAAGAAGTGTGGGACTACAATGTCCAAATTGCTATTGAAGCCGCTAAGCTTGGGTTTAAGGAAATTCAATTCGACTATGTCCGTTTTCCGGAAGGATTTGAACATCGTGCCGACGATCTCAGCTATTCGCTCGGGGATTATGCAAATTCTGATGCTGATCCGATACAAAGGCGAGTAGAGGCTGTAACGGATTTTGTTGCTTATGCAAAAGAACAATTAGAACCGTATGAAGTGGATGTATCGGTTGATATTTTCGGCTATGCGGCAACACTGCCGGAAGCTCCCGGCATCGGCCAAAATTTTTCCAAGATTTCTGAAAATGTCGATGTCATCTCATCGATGATTTATCCGAGCCACTGGACTTCTTATTTTGGGATTGCCAAACCGGATCTCGAACCCTATAATCTGGTTGCAGAATATGCCAAGGTGGAAAATCAAGTATTGGGTGCCTTGGATAACCCACCAGTTTCAAGGCCGTGGCTCCAGGATTTCACCGCCAGCTACCTTGGGTCAGGCAATTATCTGCGTTATGGAAAATCAGAAGTGGAAGCTCAGATCAAGGCGCTGAATGATAATGGAATCGAAGAATTCCTTCTTTGGAATGCGGGGAATAGCTATTCCAAAGGTGTAGATTATACGCCTTAAGCAGATTCGTGGGATTGTGAATAGGGTGTTTGGCTAAGGAAATAAAAATATCTTGCAGCAATCATAAATTAGATGGAACTATTTTCAGTTTGAAACGTAATATATACTAGAATCGATTTTCAAAAAGAAGCTGTAACTGAGAATAAAAAATTTTAGTTTGGAAGTTTACGACAAAAGAAAATGGGGTAAATTTAAATATACAAGCTTACAAGTATAAAGAATGTATAGCGAATATGTGACAAAAAGCTTGAAATTTAATTTTTTTACTGAAATACACTATTAAATTCATCCCATACATTGTATAATGAATGTAGAGCCTCTAAACTATAATGATTCTAATTTGAAAAATGAACCACACTAAATTTTCATGAATCCGAAAGGAAGTGCTCCATTATGATGGTTACATTATTCACGTCCCCGAGCTGCACATCTTGCAGAAAAGCAAAAGCTTGGCTTGAGGAACACGAAATTCCATATACAGAACGCAACATTTTCTCTGAACCTTTGACAATCAGTGAAATCAAAGAAATCTTACGTATGACTGAAGACGGTACAGATGAAATCATCTCAACCCGTTCTAAAATATTCCAAAAATTGAATGTAGATGTTGAAAGTTTACCACTTCAGCGTTTATACGAATTAATTCAGGAACATCCAGGATTGCTGCGCCGTCCGATCATCATGGATGAAAAGCGTCTGCAAGTCGGCTATAACGAAGATGAAATCCGTCGATTCCTACCGCGTAAAGTTAGAGCTTATCAACTGCTTGAAGCTCAGCGAATGGTAACCTAACAATAAGCACATCAGCTGTCCGGTCTTTATGGTATTTCATAATAGATCCTGGGGCAGCTTTTCTTTATTTTAATTAGTTGCATAAATCAGTTAAGTGATTTAAACTCTATGTACTTGTAACTTGTCTTTGGAAGATAGGCATAAACTTTTTCTTTGCCTGCAAAAGAAGTTATACTTATTAGAAGCAACACAAGCACGGCTCGGAGGAAGGTTCTCTTAGTCCAAACCGTAAAGGAGAGGTGTAAAATGGAAATAGAACGCATTAACGACAACACAGTTAAATTTTACATTTCCTATCTCGACGTTGAAGAGCGAGGGTTTAGCCGTGACGAAATCTGGTTTAACAGAGATAAGAGCGAAGAACTTTTTTGGGAAATGATGGATGAAGTGAATGAAGAAGCCGATTTCGTAATGGAAGGCCCTCTGTGGATCCAAGTCCAAGCGATGGATAAAGGACTTGAAGTCACAGTAACACGCGCTCAATTGACCAAAGATGGGCAAAAGCTTGATTTGCCTGATGACATAGAGGAACGCCGCAAAATGTTTGCAAGTGAAGATGCGGTGACTCCCGAATTTGATGAATTCGAACCGGTTTTTGATGAACCCGATATTAAGAAACTTGAATATACATTTGTCTTCTCAGAAGTGGAAGAACTATTGCCGATTGCACGGCGCTTGATGTATGTGCCGATTGAATCTGCGGTTTATCACTTTGAGAACAAATACTACCTTTACACAAGTTTTGATGAAATTCTTCATTCTGAAGAAGATATCAAAAACAATGTCAGCATCATCACAGAGTATTTGCGCATATCTCCTGTTACAGTTCACCGACTTGAAGAATACGGCAAGCCCATCTTCAAAGAAGACGCGCTCTCAAATGTACTGCATTACTTTGGCTAAGGCCTCCTTTACAGGAGGTCTTTTTTTATTGCCAAAATAGGCTGGATTCCATAGAATGGAAAAAAGGAGAGTGATTGATATATTAGTGGCTAAAACAGAACAACAGGAATTGTTTTATTTGACCGGACAACACGATAGGCATGAACTTCAGTACATTCGCACCCAGCGTCGATTCTTTTGCCCATCCTGCCAAGCTCCATTGCTTTTAAAAATTGGCGTAATCAACATCCCTCATTTTGCCCATCGGACTCTTTCAGGCTGCGACCATTACAGCGAACCTGAATCATCTTTACACCTTCAAGGAAAACTCCTTCTCCATCAATTCTTCAAACAGCGGAACTTTAAAGTCAATCTGGAAAACTACTTGCCTGAAATCCGGCAGCGTGCAGATCTTCTGGTAGATGGCCAATATGCCATTGAGTTCCAATGCAGCACCATATCACCTGAGGACCTCCAGCAGCGCTCGCAAGGCTATCGGCGATTAGACATCAAGGACATATGGATTAAAGGCTTACAAGAGCCCTGCAATGAAGGAATCGGCTTGTTGCGATTGAAATCCCACGAAATTGCCATGCAGCAGAAAAGGGGAGCGCTTCCTTTCATTCTTTTGTTTTTCCCTCCGGCTAATCGATTTTATTATCACTCCAATTTATTGTTCATCAGTTCAAATCGGTGGGTGGGCAAAACGAAGTCGATTTCAGCTGCTATGCAGGTCTTTCCATTTGCAGTTCCGAAGCCACTGTCGAAAGCGGAGTTCAAAACAGTGATGGAAATTTTTAAGGCCGAAAAAAAGCGCTATATCCGAAATCAGCTGTACGCTGAAAATCGGATTAGAAACGTTTATTGCCGTCTTTGCTACGAGTTGCGAATGGATATGGCAAATGTACCAGAGTTCATCGGCATCCCAGTCCAAGGCGCCCAGTGTTTCAAAGAGCCTGTAGTGTTGTGGCAATTGCATGCCCTTGCTGCACAGGAAAAAAAGATTCCCCTTCGTGACTTGATCCGTTCGGGCAAATTGACATTGAGTGCCGGTACGCAAGAAGGACAGGCAGCAGCAGTTTTGGAAGATTACCTTTCCTGTTACCTGTCTTTTGGAGGAAGTGCCTTGACTGATAACAGTCTTTTGGATATCGTCTACCATAACTATTGCAAAACCTTGTGAAAATTGAGAAAATAAGGTGTAGTTCGATTCCCGAAAGAGTGGGACAGAGGAGGAAATTAAATGGTTGAGAAAGTATTGGCAAGAGAAGAAGTACCAGCAGAACTGACGTGGAGATTGGAAGATATATTTGAAACCGATGAGCTGTGGGAAAAAGAGTTTGTAGAAGTTGCAGCTCTTGGAGATAAAGCCGAATCCTATCAAGGGAAATTGCAGGAAAGTGCGGAAGCACTCTATGAGGTGCTGGTCTATAAAGATGAGTTGACTGAACGCTTAAGACGCCTTTACACGTATTCCCATATGCGCTATGACCAAGACACCACCAATTCAAAATATCAGGCGTTGGATAGCCGCGTAAAGTCTTTGTTTGCGAAAGTATCAGCGGGCTTGTCCTTCCTGACACCGGAAATTTTGGCGCTGGAGGAATCCGTCTTAAATGACTATGTTGAAAACCATGAAGGCTTGAGTTTATACAAACAAGCACTCGAAGAATTAAATTCATTGCGTCCTCATGTCTTACCGGCAGAACAGGAATCCCTGCTTGCCCAAATGTCTGAAGTAAGCCGTGCTTCTTCCGAAACGTTCGGCATGCTGAATAATGCAGATCTTGAATTCCCGGAAATTGAAGATGAATCGGGCGAAAAAGTACAGATTACACATGGCAACTATATTCGCTTCCTTGAAAGCAAAGACCGCCGTGTGCGGGAAGATGCATTTAAAGCCGTTTATGCGACATATGGCAAATTCCGCAATACGTTCGCTTCTACACTTTCAGGCAATATTAAGCGTGATAACGTCAATGCGCGGATCCGTAAATTCGAATCGGCTCGCCAGGCAGCTTTAGCTGATGACCATATTCCGGAAGCGGTTTACGATAATCTGGTGGAGACCATCAATAATAACCTTCACCTCTTGCACCGTTACGCTGCCCTGCGCAAAGAAGTGCTTGGCATCGATAAGGTTCATATGTGGGATATGCATACGCCATTGGTCAAAGAAGTGAAAATGGAGATTCCATACGAAAAAGCCACTGGCATCATGCTTAAAGGCCTTGAAGCACTTGGAGAAGAATATGTTGGCATCGTCAAAGAAGGCATCGATAATCGCTGGGTGGACGTCAAGGAAAACAAAGGCAAGCGCAGTGGAGCCTATTCTTCGGGTACTTATGGAACAAACCCGTATATCCTGATGAACTGGCAGGACAACGTCGATAACCTGTTCACATTGGCGCATGAGTTCGGCCATAGTGTCCACAGTTATTATACGCGCGCCAATCAGCCGTATATTTACGGCGATTATTCAATTTTCGTGGCAGAAGTGGCTTCTACCACCAACGAAGCCCTTTTGAATGAATACATGGTCAACGCCACTGAAGATGACCAGGAACGCATCTATCTGCTGAACCACTGGTTGGATGGATTCCGTGGGACGGTGTTCCGCCAAACCATGTTTGCTGAATTCGAGCATATGATGCACAAAATGGATCAGGATGGCGAAGCGCTGACTGCAGACCGCCTGACAGAAGTTTATTATGAACTGAATCAGAAATATTTCGGACCGGATGTAGCAGTCGATGAAGAAATCGGTTTGGAGTGGGCGAGAATCCCGCATTTCTACTATAATTACTATGTGTTCCAATATGCGACAGGCTTCAGTGCAGCAACTGCCTTGAGCAAAGGGATCCTAGAAGAAGGACAACCCGCTGTCGACCGCTATATCAATGAATTCCTGAAAGCCGGCAGCTCGGATTATCCGATTGAAGTGCTGAAAAAAGCCGGTGTCGATATGACACAATCAAAAGCCGTTGAAGAAGCCTGCAAAGTGTTCGAACAAAAACTTAATGAGCTTGAGAAACTATTGTTGAATAAATAAGAAGGAAGAGAAACTAACGATATTAGTTAGTTTCTCTTTTCTATTTGTTATTACACAATAGTTAAGTTCAAACAGACATTGGATAATACACAGCTCGTTTATGACAAATTTGTGAAAGTCTTTGTGAATTATTGCATTAACTATTATGCCGTGCTAAGATTAGGTTGTGAAATAAATCACATACAAACATACACCCCTTTGTTTGAGCGTGAACATTTCTCCCATCCCCTTTGTGTAATATAGAAAGGCGCCTTCCGGACGTGGAAGGCGCCTTTCGCTTTTTCGCATCTTTATTGGGCAGACTTTCGATTCAGATACTTTCTAATTCAACCCAAATACTTTCCAATAAATACGGAATACTTTCCGTTTCAGCACAAATACTTTCTATTACAGAATGTATACTTTCCATAGCCATCTTGATGCCAAAAAAATAGCCTGTCTCCCCCAAAAGGGGAGGCAGGCTATTTTACTTTCCATATGGTTTCTTTTGCCATGCAGATGCGTTCCAGTTTTTGTTGGAGCACTTGTTTTTTCAGTTCGCATTCGGCTGTTTGTTCGGAAATATTATAAATAGAAGCAATTTCTCTAGTGGCCATTGTCGAGTATTTAGTAAAAAGATCATCCAAGGGTGGCGGGGACTGACGATTTAAGCTTTCTTCACCCATCATCTCTTGCAAAATTGTCTGGTAGACATCGTATGAATAAAGTCCGGATACTTTAACACCTTCATCTTCAATGCATTCATTGAAAAATACGATGCTTGGCACTTCGTTGATTTCCATTTCACGTGTAATCTGTAAGTCGCATTGGAAAGCTTTTGCGGTATGTACAGAGTGGAAGTCCAATTTGAACTCTTCTTGATCCAATTCTGCTTCTTCCGCAATTTCCAGTAAAACATTATATGAAGAAACATCTTTTGATTGAAGGAACAAGTGCTCCTGCAATTTGTGCAGGAATCGGTTTCCAGAACGTTTTCCCTGAAGCTCTGCTGCTTTAATCGCCACAGACGGCAAAACAGGATGGGTTAAGTTGTTCGTGTCGATGTTTGATGAAAGTGTTCCTTTATTTAAATTGAGCAGCTGTGTACTCAATACAATACGCATAGAAAAGTAATGGCCGTATTCGATCTGGAGTTTCCGTATAACTGCTTGAAGCTCCCAACATTCTGGGTTCAAGGGGTCTACGAAAACATACAACTCCATTGGTTTAAAAGAATTCGCAGGTTCACGAATTTCCTGGACCAAATCTAGATTGCTCACTCCAACTCCTCCTCACTGTCAGACTCATTGATCATGTGATGTGCAGTTAAAACAAGTCGATTGTATAAGGTTTCACGGAATTTTCCGCTCAATCCCACCTCGTCCATTGCTTCACTCATGCACTCAAGCCAAGCCTGAGCTCTAGCAGGCGTTATTGCGAATGGATTATGTCTTGCTTTTAGTCTCGGATGCCCATGTTCTTCTGAATACAAATTCGGTCCACCTAAATATTGGGTTAAGAATTGTTTTTGTTTACGGGCGGTCTCGGAAAGGTCATCTGGAAAAATAGGCTGCAGCTTTGGATGTGCCGCTACGCGAGCATAAAATGCATCGACTAACTGTGATAATGTTTCCGCACCAATCTCTTCGTACGGAATAATCGGTTTTCCAGTCATCATCGTGTCTCCTTTGCTTTAGCTGTAAACTCATTCTAACAACGCAGCACAAATATCTCAAACAAATCGATTGAACAGTTGGAAAAATTAGGCAATAAAATTTATTTGTCAACAGAACGGACAGAAGCAGAATTCATGAAGCGGGCGATTTTCTTGTCGGCGGGACGCTGTGGAATGTCTTGCTGCTGCAGGAAATCCAAGAAGCGTTTTTGGCCATTTTCAGCATCAGCTACTTCGAATTCCAATTCAAAATCTTCATGGCCGTTGTACTCGGAATGGTCAATCACCAGAAGCCCATCCAGATAGTCGAACTCTGCACGATGAGTGGTCAATGTGCCGATCGATTCTAATTGCGCCAATGGAATATCCATTTCCTGCAGGGCAAGCGAAACTTCAGGTGCTTCAAAAGTCTTTAATTCCAGCATGCGGCGCGCTTGTTCTCTGGTCAATTTATCAGTGATTTCGTAATGTCCGACTGGCGCCGGAATCTTTAACGTACATTCGAAGCGCCCCTGTTTATTGCGGATGCGAAGAGCGCCGAGCTTGTTCTTCAATTGAAAGTCGGGCGTGTCAAAATAATGGTTGTGCTGGGTTTTAGGCCCGTTGTGGAAAGCAGAAAAATCCTTCAGTAAACGCATGTATTCTTCTTTAGTGAGCATGTTTTTAAATTCGATTTCAAGTTCTTTTGTCATAAGATGCACCTCTCTAGTAACTTCATTATCGGATAGTTTAGCGCAAACTGCAACGAATGGCAGAGCTGTGTTAAAATATCATTATCAGGAAGCCAGAGAGGATGTATGAATTTGCATAAATTAGTAGCTGTATCTAAGACTGAAATTACCGACAATGAAATAGAATTCATTATTGAAGAAACAGAACCTGTCGAAGCAATTGAAGCTTCTGGCCAAATGCTGACAGATTCCGACAACCAGGCGTTTGTCTACTTGTTGGATACGGGTACTGACTATATATATGTTCAATTTGATATACATACATGGCCGGCGTTGACTAAAGCGCTTCAGCTTAAAAGCGTCCCCCTTTTAACGTGGGGCAAGCAAGTTATGCCTTTGGCTAATTTCCACGACGAACTATGGATGCTGGTGGAGAATATAGAAGGCAATGACAATTATGGTGAAGCGTTCCGCATCGCTGTTGAACAGGCATTTCATGAGGCACTTGCTTCAAGATCTTAAAGAGAAGTGAGGAGGACCGGAAATGGGTCAATGGAATCGATTTTTAGCACCATATAAACAAGCCGTAGATGAATTGAAAGTGAAATTTAAAGGAATGCGCAGCCAATTTGAAAATGGCAATACAAATTCACCAATCGAGTTTGTTACAGGCCGAGTCAAGCCTCTAGCGAGTATCTATGACAAGACGCTGGAAAAAGGCATCCCGTTCGAGCCTTCTGAACAATTGGCCCACCAGTTGCAGGACATTGCCGGAATCCGGATGATGTGCCAATTTGTCGGTGACATTGAAACGGTAGTCAGTCTGCTCAGACAACGCAAGGATCTGCGCATTGTTGAAGAAAAAGATTATATTTCCAATGAAAAGCAAAGCGGTTACCGGTCTTATCATGTCATCGTAGAATATCCGGTCCAGACCATTGATGGGGAACAGCTGATTTTGGCTGAAATCCAAATACGTACTTTAGCGATGAATTTCTGGGCCTCGATTGAGCATTCCTTGAATTACAAATATAAAGGTGTTTTTCCGGAAGAGATAAAGAATCGCCTGCAGCGAGCGGCGGAAGCCGCGTTCCAATTGGACGAGGAAATGTCGCAAATCCGGGATGAAATTCAGGAAGCCCAAGCTTATTTTACTGAATTTAAGGAATCGCCTGGAACCCATTTCCGAACCGACAGAGAAGGAGGTCGATCTGAAAGATGAAGTTTTATATTATATCGAGAACGGACAAATTATCCAATGAATTGATGGCCACTGCAAAGAATTACCTGGAGGACTTTGGGATGGAATGGAACGAAGAGGCACCGGATGTTGTCTTATCGATTGGTGGAGACGGCACGCTTCTTCACGCCTTCCATAAATACAGTGAAAAACTGGCGGATGTAGCTTTTGTCGGGATACATACGGGCCATCTTGGTTTTTATGCCGACTGGAAGCCGATCGAAATCGAAAAATTGGTTTTATCGATTGCCAAAAAAGATTATGAAGTGATCGAATATCCATTGCTTGAGGTTAGCATCCACTATCAGAACCTCGATGAGCCGGCTGTTTATCTGGCGTTGAATGAGTCAACTGTGAAATCTCCGGATGTCACATTGGTGATGGATGTCTTTTTGAATGAAAGCCATTTTGAGCGTTTCAGAGGAGACGGCCTGTGCATGTCGACGCCTTCTGGCAGTACGGCCTACAACAAAGCGCTTGGCGGGGCGATCATCCATCCGTCCTTGCAGGCGATGCAATTGACGGAGATGGCCTCCATCAATAACCGGGTTTTCCGCACAGTCGGTTCACCATTGGTTTTGCCTGCGCATCACAGATGTGCGTTGCGCCCGGTCAAGGCGCCGGATTTCATGGTGACAGTTGACCATCTGCAATTGCTTCATAAAGATGTAAAATCAATCGAATACAAAGTGGCCAGCGAAAAAGTCCGTTTTGCCAGATTCCGTTCATTCCCGTTCTGGCAGCGTGTCCACGACTCCTTCATTGACAGCGAGCTTTCAGATTGAACGCCATGAAACCTTTTCAACTGACGTATACTGCTGAAAGCCAAAGCCTGCTGCGTGAAGCATTGGGAGAATGGGGCATCTCCAAACGAACGTTGGCTTCCGTCAAGTATGGCGGCGGACAAATTTTAGTGAATGGTGCAGAGGTAACGGTCAGGCATCCCCTTGAAAAAGGCGATGCGGTGACCGTTATTTTTCCGAACGAAGAACATGGCAAGGGCCTGCTGGCAGAAGACGGGAACCTGGATATTGTCTACGAGGATGATGCTTTGCTGATTGTCGAGAAACCCCCTTTGCAGAACACGATTCCTTCTCGCGAGCATCCCTTTGGAAGCCTGGCCAATATTGTAGCCAAGCACTTTAATGACCACGGAATCCCTTCGACTTTGCACATTGCCACACGGTTGGACCGCGATACGTCCGGCCTTGTCTGTATTGCAAAAAACCGCCACATCCATCATATGATCTCCATGCAGCAGCAGGAGAAGAAGATGAAGCGGCGGTATGAGGCCTTGGTTCATGGGCTTGTAGAAAAGGACGAATTTACAATAACGGCTCCGATTGGACGGAAAAATACAAGCATCATTGAACGGGAAGTCCGTGAAGACGGGCAATTTGCGGAAACCGAAGTACGGGTGATTAAAAGGCTTCCCGATTATTCGCATATCAGCCTCCAGTTGAATACTGGAAGGACCCATCAGATCCGTGTGCATTTAGCCCATATCGGCCACCCTTTAGTTGGAGATGATTTGTACGGCGGCAAAAGGGAACGGTTGGACCGCCAGGCGCTTCACTGTACGGAATTGGAATTGATCCATCCGGTTTCCGGAGAGAAATTGTTTTTCAGTTCTTCGTTGAATGAGGACATGCAGGCATTGGTTTAATTGTAGATGTGAAAACGGTCGGGTTGGTAGGGCTGCTGAGATGGAACAGAGACGATTTCTTTTTCGGGATAGCGAAATGCCGTCAAGGCACCGCCGAACACACAGCCGGTATCGATATTAACGGTCCGGTTGATGACATAAGGTTCAGCGGTCGGCGTATGGCCATAGACCACCCACTTCGTTCCTTTGTATGTTTTAGCCCAGTCGCGCCGGATAGGGCGCCCGTCGGCATGGAATCTGCCTGTGATGTCACCATACAGCACAAAAACCGCGATGCCTTTGCTCAGCGGCTTGCCGATCATTTCAGCCTTTAAACCCGCGTGGGCGACAATCAAATCATGTTCAAGCTGCTGATAATGAGGAAGCTGCTCATAGAAATGGATATAGCGTTTCCGGAACTGCTGCCTTTCCTGTTTGGGCATCTGTTCCCATTCGGCGACAGTCATTTCCAGTCCATGGGCAAGCTGAACATTATGCCCTTTGAAAAAACGGAAAAGTTTATTGCAATGATTTCCAGGGGAATAGTAAAGGATGCCTTCATCCTGCATGGCGAACAGTAGGCGCAGGACGTTCAACGACTCTGATCCACGGTCCATCGCATCACCGACAAACGCCAGCTTTCTGTTTTCAGGATGGATGAATACATCGCCCTGTTTCTGGTAACCTAAGCGTTCGACGAGCTGCAATAGTTCTTGGTAGCAGCCATGGATGTCGCCGATGATATCGTATTTCAAGTAAACCACCTCTTTAATGAAAAATTTACTATACAGTTCTATAGTGAAGCGTATAGACTACTATAGCAAGCAGACACAATCCTCGAAAGGAGGGGGTATACATGATGGAAGAAAAAGTTATACGTGATGAGGAAATGAACGACGCATTGTTCAATGAATTGCTTATCCGCGGAGATGTTAAAGAATTCCGTGATGAGTTTTTATCGCACCATCCATACGACCAGGCAAGTTTTTATGAAAAGGCGGATTCCGCCACTAGGCAAGTGCTGTATCAGTATCTCTCTCCTAAAGAGATGGCAGATCTCTTTGAAGCAATCGAAGTGGACGATGATGATTACGAAGATTTGTTCCGCGAGATGGATGCTAGTTATGCCGCTGATCTCTTGTCCTATATGTACACGGATGACGCGGTCGATGTCTTAAACGAATTGAATAAAGAACAAGTCGCCAGTTACTTGACGATTATGGACAAAGACTCGGCGCAGCAAATTAAAGACTTGCTGCATTATGAGGAATATACTGCAGGTTCCATTATGACGACGGAGTTTGTGGCTATCCCGAAAAACTCCACTGTCCGTTCCGCGATGAACATTCTTCGCAATGCCGCTCCGAATGCGGAAACCATCTATTATGTGTTTGTGGTAGATGATGATCAAAAGCTTTCAGGCATCGTGACGTTGCGTGATTTGATTCTGGCGGAAGAAGATACTCTGATCAGCTCCATCATGAATGACCGGGTCGTCAGTGTCTCTGTCAGCGAAGACCAGGAAGAAGTGGCACGGATGATCAAAGATTATGATTTCCTGGCCATGCCGGTTGTCGATTATCAGCACCATCTGCTCGGCATCATCACCGTCGATGACATCATTGACGTGCTGGAAGAAGAAGCATCAGATGACTACTCCAAACTGGCCGCTGTCTCGGATATGGACACGTTTGACAAAGGATCCTTTACCGCGGCTAAAAAACGGCTGCCTTGGTTGATTTTATTGACGTTCCTTGGAATGCTGACGGCTAACCTCATGGGTATGTTCGAAGCGACATTGGATCAGGTAGCGTTGCTTGCTGTCTTTATTCCGCTTATTGCGGGAATGGCAGGGAACAGCGGAACTCAAGCTTTGGCCGTAGCAGTCCGTGGGATTGCGACAGGAGACATCGAAGAAGAAAGCAAGATCAAGCTGTTGTTCCGGGAAGCCGGCACAGGTCTGATTACAGGCGTGGTCTGTGGCATCGTAGTGGTAGGCTTAGTGTACTTCTGGAAAGGTGAATTGCTGATCGGTGTATTGGTCGGAACCGCTGTTTCCAGCTCTATTTTTGTGGCGACTCTTGCGGGTTCGTTCATTCCATTATTGATTCACCGGATGAAGATTGATCCGGCTGTCGCTTCAGGACCCTTTATCACTACTTTAAATGACATCATTTCCATTTTGATTTATTTAGGTTTAGCGACAACGTTCCTAGGCAGCCTCTAGAAAAGTGCGAATTGCACTTTTCTTTTTTGTGATGTATTATTAGTACCAGGTAATAATAACAGATGCAGGAGGAATGGACATGTCAATATCATTAGAAGGAAAGACTTTTGTCATTATGGGAGTAGCCAACAAGCGGAGCATCGCTTGGGGAATCGCACGTTCGTTGGATCAATCGGGAGCTAACCTGATTTTCACTTATGCAGGTGAGCGCTTTGAAAAATCTGTGCGTGATTTGGTGGCTACGTTGGATGGCAACCACGAACTGATTTTGCCATGTGATGTGACAAATGACGAAGCTGTAGCAGAATGCTTTACGGCCATTAAAGAACAGGTAGGCACCATCCATGGACTTGCGCATTGCATCGCTTTCGCGAAGAACGAGGAACTGGCAGGAGATTTTTCGGATACGTCAAGAGACGGATTCTTGCTGGCACAAAACATCAGTGCATACTCATTGACCAATATTGCCAAAAACGCCAAGCCATTGATGGCTGAAGGCGGAAGCATTGTAGCTTTGACATACATCGGCGGCGAGCGCGTTATGCCGAATTACAATGTCATGGGCGTTGCAAAAGCTTCTCTTGAAATGTCGGTGCGTTATTTAGCAGCAGATCTGGGGCGTCATGGAATTCGTGTCAATGCGATTTCTTCAGGTCCGATTCGTACACTTTCTTCTAAAGGAGTCAGTGATTTCAATTCGATTTTGCATGAAATCGAAGAAAAAGCGCCACTGCGCCGCAACACTACACCGGAAGAAGTGGGCGATACAGCATCATTCCTCTTCAGCGACATGTCTCGCGGGATTACAGGAGAAACCATCCATGTAGACAGCGGATACCATATCCTTTAAAGAACACAAAAAAACAGGGCGACCAGATTAGCGGTCGTCCTGTTTTTTCATGTCTGCAAAACCATCAATTAACGACTTTTTCCATCGATTTGTGGGGGATTCCCGCATCCATGAATTCTTCTGATGTCACTTCATAGCCAATATTTTCATAAAAGGAGATAGCGTGGGTCTGGGCATTCAATTTAAGTCTGAAAATCCCGTTTGTCCGTGCATACTCTTCCATCTCGTTCATCATCATGACACCGATATGCTGTCCACGGTACTCGGGGAGCACGCATACCCGTTCGACTTTGCCGAGGCCTGCTTCTACTTCCCGCATCCGTCCGGCAGCAATCGGCTGTTCAAGCTGATAGCCGACAAAATGAATGGCACTGTCATCGTATTCATCCATTTCAAGATGAACCGGAACTTTCTGCTCTTCCACAAAAACTTTTCTGCGGATATCAAAGGCCTGTTCTTTTTCCAATTGGTTTTCGGTTATTTTTACTTTCAGCACTTATTGATCATCTCCAGTTAATCGGAATGTCTCGTAGACCGTCCATGAACCATCTTCCAATTGATAAAGTAAATGAATGCGGTCAATCATTTCATCGTGGTCGATGCCTGCCATCTTCAATTGGGCAAAAACATCGGCATGTTCGGTATCAGACAATTTCTGTCCAATCGTAACATGCGGTACGAAAGAATGCTTCGGCATACCGCCAAAGAAATCGGAATGTAAGTCTTCATGCAACGCTGAGATATCAGCATTCGGTTCCACTTTGAAATACAAAGTATTGGTGACCGGAGAAAATGTGCTGACACGCGTCGCGTGCAATTTAAACGGTTTATGGCGTTTGGCGATGTTCTGCATTTCTGCCGCAACGTCTTTTATTTTTGATGCGTCCGCCTCAAATGGATCTTTTAATGTCATGTGAGGGGTGATCAGTTCATAATGCGGATCATAGCGTTTTCTGTATGAGTTTGCGATATCCTGCAATTTTTTTGAAGGAAAAGCTGCTACTCCATATTTCATCCTAATGACCTCCTTGTCTGTAATGACCATTTCTCTGAATGCCCCCAGTTAGTCGTGGTGCCTCATCAGCTTCTACATACCGAAGTTCTGAATCAATGCACGCCGCAAATCTGGCTGCCAATGCTTCCAAGTATGGTCTCCATCAAATTCTTCATAAAAGATCGAAAACCCTTTATTTTTCATTAAATTATTTAATTTCCGGTTAGGTTCAACAAAATCTTCCGTTCCGCCATTGCTTAGTTTGACTGCTGTTTCTTCTTTTCCGATGACGTGGTAAACGGTGAAAGAATTGGCTGAATTAAAGGCTTCGACTGCTTTCAGCATGTCTTCGCCGACTTTTGGCGACTGCAGAATGACGCGGCCGAATATATTCGGGTATTTCAAAGCTGCCATCAGCGATACTGTTGCAGCCAGCGAATCCCCAATCAATGCACGGCCCATGCCGACCTGATAGGTCGGGTATTTTTCATCCAGGAAAGGCACCAGCTCATGTGCTAAAAAGCGCACGTATGCACCATGCTGTTCACCGGTCGGTTCGTATTTTTTATTGCGGTCGGACACGCTCTTATAAGGCACGCCGACCACGATGATATTTTCGATTTCCTGATTCGCCAATAACTCATCTACGACACGCGGAATCCGCCCTAATTGAAAATAATCCTTGCCATCTGAAGCGATGACCAGTGTGTATTTGTACAAGGGTGAAAAATTGGAAGGAAGGTAGACAAGCAATTGCATGTCTTCTTGAAGTTCCTTGCTGTAAATGGATAAATCTTCTACCTTTCCAGTAGTCATTTATATGCCTCCTCTAGTGGTTTGTAAGAAAATTGTACCATACTGGATGGACAAGGTATAATGGGAAAAGAACACCAAGACTATAGAAGGAAGGGGTTTTTGATTATGGATGGCGGAAGATTTCGAGTACATTCGGACGAAGTGACGAAAGCGACGCACGAGGCGTTGGAGCGAAGAGGCGTCACCAATGAAGACATAGCTAAAATCGTTTTGGATATGCAATTGCCTTTCAATGAAGGACTGACAATTGAACATTGCATGGAATCCGTTGAAAGTGTTTTGCGCAAACGTGAAATGCAGCACGCCCTGCTTGTGGGAATTGAGTTGGATGAATTGGCAGAACAAGGGAAGTTATCCCGTCCACTCCAGCAGATCGTAGGAGCAGACGAAGGGCTTTTCGGGGTCGATGAAATGATCGGTTTAGGTGCAGTATTGACTTATGGAAGCATCGCTGTAACCACATTCGGCCATTTGGACAAAAACAAAACTGGAATTATCCATAAGCTTGATACGAAATACGGCGGCCAAGTCCACACATTCCTGGATGACCTGGTAGCAAGTGTTGCGGCATGTGCATCGGCACGGATTGCCCACCGGACGCGTGACCTTGAAGAACAGGGGCGGACTTTTGAAGATCTGGCGCCGGGAGAAACAACTCCTGAAACTCATGTAGAAGGTGCTGAAACTTGATTCGAGTTTTCTAAATGTTCTCTATGTAAGCGGTTGTATTTCCTGAAATGCATTGAAAGTAGTAAGAAAGACATGCTATTATGAAAAGGAAACACAAAATACGAATTGAGCAAAGGGGAGGTCACTTTATGTTGAAGAAGAAATTTGGTTTATTTGCTGCAGTAACTCTTGCAGGATCTGTATTTTTGGCAGGCTGTGGAGATGACGCAGCAACAGAACCCGAAGGAGAAGGCGGTGGCGGGGCTTCAGATCCCGAATTCCTCAGCATCTTGACGGGCGGAACAACAGGAACATACTATCCGCTTGGTGGCGCGATGGCTACGATCGTTGAAAATGAAACGGGCTTGGACACGACTGCTGAAGTTTCCCAGGCTTCCGCTGCAAACATGACTGCACTTGCTGATGGAGCGGCGCAGATTGCGTTTGTTCAAACGGATACAGCCTTCTACGCAGCTGAAGGATCGAACATGTTCGAAGGGGAAAAGATTGATACCGTTTCCGCTATCGGTGCGCTTTACCCGGAAACCATCCAATTGGTCACAACTTCAAATTCAGGAATTGCTTCTTTTGATGACTTGGCTGGGAAGAAAATCTCTGTAGGTGCCCCTGGATCTGGGACTTATATTAATGCTGAACAATTACTGGAAATCCATGGCATGACGATGGAAGACATCGATGCTCAAAATCTTGATTTTGGGGAATCACAAGAAAGCCTGCAGTCAGGACAAATTGATGCGGCATTCATCACTGCCGGGACACCGACAGGCGCTGTTGAAAGCCTTAGCGCAACTTCAGACGTAGTGATTGTACCTGTCGAACAGGATAAAGCGGATGCATTGATCGAAAAATATCCTTACTATGCAAATGATGTTGTACCATCCGGCACTTACGGATTGGCTGAAGAAGTTCCGACTGTTTCTGTATTGGCTATGTTAGTGGTACAAAACGAACTTTCAGAAGACTTGGTGTACGACATCACTAAAGCGATCTATGAAAACACAGATCAAATCCAGCACGCTAAAGCGGAATTGATCAAAGCTGAAACGGCTCTTGATGGAATCGGAATCGATATCCATCCTGGAGCACAGAAGTATTTCGACGAAGCAAAGTAATTGAATGAGCGAACAACTGACGGTAAAGCGAAAGCTCTGCCGTCAGTTCTTTGTTTTCAAGATGGAGGAGAATGGACGATGCAGTTTCCCCGGATACAGAAGTTTCTTCCGTTAATGATTGCCCTCATCTTAATCAGCTCCTTGATCGCATTCACCCCATTCCAGAAGAATTATGTGTTTACCGATAACGAGACTGAAAAAATAACGGCTTATGTGCCGGTCAAAAGCCGGTTTTTCCAATTGATCTATACCCATTCGATCCATTTGTCAGAAGTCATTGAAAGTTATAAAGTGATCGAGGATAACGCTTTAATGATGACAGAGCTTGAATATGAAGATTTTAATATTGGCATGCCCTCAAATGCAGGAGAAGGCGAGACCTTTGTCGAAAAGGACGGTAAATACTTTATCAAGAATATGACAAGGGAACTGCCCGAATTTCGGCTGTTCGTCGGAGATGTGGATGCCGGTTTATCATTCAGAACAAAAGGACAGAAGATTGATTTGAAAAAAACGCTTGAAAGAGGGAAGTCGTATACTTTTAGGGTAGAACGCTTATCCCTGTTTCAACTAAGACAAGGAGTGAGAATTGATGAGCGATAAATTGTCTCCAGAAGAACGCGAACAGCAAAAGCTTCCGCCGGAAGATGAATCTTACATCTCGGAAGAAAAACAGAAGGAAATTCTACAGAAATACGATCCTGAATCCAATACGCGGGATTTAAGCGGAATCATTAAGCATGTGGTCTTTTTCGGGTTATTAGCTTTTTCTTTATTCCAGCTTTATACCGCTATTTTCGGGCAATATACCGCTTATATTCAGCGGTCTGTCCACTTAGGGTTTGCATTATCTTTGATCTTCATATTATTCCCGGCCAGAAAGCGCAAAGGAATCCGGCATAAAGTGGCCTGGTATGATTATATTCTGGCGCTGCTTTCAATTGGCGTAGCTGCCTACTGGCCAATCATGTATGATGATTTGGTGTTCCGTCTCGGACGGGTCACTGAACTGGATTTGATTGTCGGGATTTTAGCGATCCTGCTGACGCTTGAAGCAACTCGGCGGGCCGTGGGTATGCCGATTACCGTCATTGCCAGTTTATTTTTGGCCTATGCCTTTTTCGGGCCTTACTTCCCGAGCTTCCTGCGCCATAGAGGACAGGATCTGGATTCGATCGTCCAGCTCATGTTCTATACCACAGATGGCATACTGGGAACGCCAATCAGCGTTTCAGCCACCTTTATCTTTACGTTCCTGTTGTTCGGTTCGTTCCTGGTGAAGACCGGGGTCGGACAGTATTTCAATGATCTGGCTGTATCCTTGGCCGGTCATTTGACTGGGGGGCCTGCGAAAGTGGCCATCTTCTCCAGTGCGTTGCAGGGGACCATTTCCGGGAGTTCTGTGGCCAACGTAGTAACTTCAGGTTCCTATACTATTCCGATGATGAAAAAACTGGGATATAAGAAGGAATTTGCCGGAGGCGTAGAGGCAGCAGCTTCGACAGGCGGACAATTGATGCCGCCGATCATGGGTGCTGCAGCCTTCCTGATGGTGGAGTTTATCGGAGGAGTTACCTACTGGGAAATTGCGAAAGCAGCTGCAATACCGGCTCTTTTGTATTTCACAGGAGTTTGGATCATGACTCATTTTGAAGCCAAGCGGATTGGACTGAAAGGCCTTTCGCCTGAAGAAATGCCAAACCGCAAGGAAGTTGTGAAAAAGATTTATCTCTTGCTGCCGATTATCGCCATCATCGTTTTCTTGTTGATCGGCATTCCAACCATGCAGGCAGCACTTTACGGGATTCTGTTGACGATTTTCGTCAGTGCTTTTAATAAAGAAACACGCTTGAACTTTAAAGATATCATTTTAGCGCTTGTTGATGGGGCACGAACGGCTTTAGCTGTTGCAGCGGCAACAGCCGCCGCCGGAATCATCGTCGGCGTCGTTGTGAAGACCGGCCTTGGCCTGAGTCTGGCAAATGGGCTGGTTTCAGCTTCAGGAGGAAATATCCTGCTGACCTTGTTCTTCACCATGCTGGCAGCGATTGTTCTCGGAATGGGGTCACCGACAACTGCCAATTATGTCATCACCTCTACGATAGCGGCACCAGCCATTATCACGTTGTTGATGATGGATGAGCCGGTTGGAGCGGCAGTACCGCTGGTGGTCGCTTTATCTGCCCATCTATTCGTGTTCTACTTCGGGATCATTGCCGATATTACACCGCCTGTTGCGCTTGCAGCATTTGCAGCTTCAGGGATTTCAGGTGGCGAACCGATCAAGACTGGTTTTATTGCAGCCAAATTGGCGGCCGCGGCGTTTATCATTCCGTATATGTTTGTGTTGTCACCCGCTCTGCTGATGATCGATACCACTTGGCCTGAGCTGATCTGGGTACTGATTACAGCATTGACAGGGATGATTGCCATCGGAGCAGGATTGATCGGTTATTGGTATCGCAAGCTGAACTGGCTTGAACGCATCCTGGCATTCGCAACCGGATTAGCTTTGATTTATCCGGAGGGCTTGTCTGATACGATTGGTGCCATTGCCTTTGTTATTCTATTTGGAATCCAGTGGCTGGCGCGCGATAAAAAGCCTGCCAAAACTGTAGAAGCATAATAAACTATGAAAAAACCGGTCGGGCTGATGCCTGGCCGGTTTTCTTTTGGCTAAAAAACGAAAAAAGCCATCACCCGAAGGCGATGACTTTTTCAAAGCAAACTTTGTTCCTAAAGCTTGCAGTGGGTTTGGCACCCATTGATTCCTGCAAATCGGGAACAGCAATTTCCAACTGTTTTCCGGTGCGCTGATAAGAATGATGGATGTCAAATCTTTTACTGCACTTATCATAATACGCATACCGGCAAATGTAAAGTTGTTAGAAAATTGAATGATCCATAAGGCGGGGCATTCAATTTTTTTAAATCTTTTTTATAGTTGAAGCATAGAAACGGTTGGATTTTTTTAGAATATCGCTTTTGCTATGCAGTTCAGATCCAGTGAACCGCATGGCAGAAGTTTATTTTTTTAAAAAGGATTGCCGTTACGATCATCGTGGTATAGAATAAGAACATACGTTCCCTTTTGAGAGGTGAGAGTGATGAAAGCACTTGAATTGCCAGAACGTCATATCTTTTGTATTGATATGTGCAGTTTCTATGCCAGCGTCTCGGCGGTAGAACTGGGACTCGATCCGTTGGAAGTTTGTCTTGCAGTGGTGGGAAACCAGGAACGGAAAGGAAGTGTGGTTTTAGCGGCATCGCCTATGATGAAAAAGCGTTTTAGTGTGAGAACTGGCACACGGCTTTTTGAAATTCCGAACCATCCGGATATTTTACTGATTGAACCTAAAATGAAGCTTTATTTGGAAAAATCGATGGCCATTACTGAGCTGTTGGGCAGCTACGTGCCAAAAGAATCGATTCATGTTTACAGTGTAGACGAGAGTTTTATTGAACTGACAGGGACAGAGAAGTTGTGGGGGCCTCCTGAACAGACAATGCGCCGCATCCAACAGGAATTGCTGGACTGTTTCAAACTGCCTTCTTCGGTGGGGGGAGGGCCAAATATGCTGCTGGCAAAGTTGGCTCTCGATTTGGAGGCGAAAGAAACGGGTTTTGCCAATTGGACATATGCCGATGTGCCGAAAAAGTTATGGCCAGTGGCGCCTCTCAGTAAAATGTGGGGCATCGGCTCTCGGATGGAAAAAACCTTAAACAGCATGGGGATTTTCTGTATTGGAGATTTGGCCTGTACAGACGTCTCTCTTTTGGAGGAGCGCTTTGGGATTATGGGCAATCAACTCCACCAACACGCCAATGGCATCGACTTGTCGGATTTAGGTGCGCCTTTGGTGGAGGGACAGGTCAGTTACGGAAAAGGACAGATTTTATATCGCGATTACATAGAAGAAAAAGACATCATGACGATTATTCTGGAAATGTGTGAAGATGTTGCGATGCGTACGCGTAAAGCTCACCGCATGGGGCGGACAATTCACTTGAGTGTTGTTTACAGCAAGTCCGTATTCGGCGGCGGATTCTCCCGTTCGCGCTCTATTGACGAAGCAACGAATGATACGCTGAAAATTTATCGCGTCTGCCAGGAGATTTTTCATGAGCATTTCCAACATAAACCGGTTCGCCAGATTTCGTTGTCCATCAGCAATCTGGAAGAAGAGTCGTCGATGCAGTTAAGTCTGTTCGATGAAAGGAAGTTTGAAAACAGGCGCTTGGGGAGTGCCATGGATGCCATCCGGAAAAAGTATGGCTATTCGGCTATCTATCGGGGCATCTCGGGCACACAGGCGGGCACCGCCATAGCGCGGACAAAATTGATCGGCGGACACAACAAAGAATAGGGGTGGTCCGATGAAACGCAATAAGTATTTAAAGACAGTCGGCGATATTAAAGATCGCGGGAACATTAAATGGACAGCCTTGATGCTGCCGGAACATGTCGAAATGATCCGGGAATGGTACGAGAAAGACGAACAAGTGCCAAAACCCGAGTTGAACGGAGACGACTTGCAGTTGATTCAGGAAGAGATGGAGATTGCGCTGAAGCGGCAATGCGAAGTTCTCATCCGCTGCTGGAAAGATGGTGCCATCGAGGCACACAGGGGGACGATTAAAAGCATTGATGGGAAAACTCGAATGTTGATTTATGAGGATCCATTCAAGCAGCGCAGACTGCCCGTGGATGAAATCGTGTCGATTGTGATGGTGGATTAAACCGGCAGGCATGGCCTAAAAAAGTGACAAAAAAGGATGATAAAATGAAACGGATGAATTTGTATTTTTTTGGTGAAGAGCACATAAGTTTTCAAGATGGCTTTTATTTTTACGGGATGAACTTACTGGGGATCGCCTTGCTGTTTTTGATGCAGTTTTGATGTTGAAGATAAAGATGAATAGGATTTCAAATTTGGTGCGGGAGCTTTATGCATCCCGTTTTTTGTGATACAAAAAAACCGCGCAGCCTAAATGGCTGTGCGGTTCTTCATCGTACTATATGATTCCTACTGGGCTCGAACCAGCGACCTCTACCCTGTCAAGGTAGCGCTCTCCCAGCTGAGCTAAGGAATCTCAATTTCCAGGACAAATATAAGTATAGCTTGTCCACGGAAAAAGTCAATAGTTTTTGGAGAAGAAAAATAAGCGCTGTATTTCCCTTTATCCGTCCCGCCGGAGCACTGTCAGGGCATGCGAAAATACGCTGCATTTCATCGACGACACAGCCGGAAGAAGGCCCCATAAAGAACTGTTGTCCTACTGTCCAACCCCTCTGAAACCGGCGTCTTGCGCTTCTTGTTCTGTACAGAACCATTCTTCGGGATTGGTTTGTTCATAAGAAGAATCACTCGGCATGTGATAGATTTTATTGCCGTTGCGGTTGATATTTCCTTTGATTTCACAATCACCGTCTATTGGCTCTTCAGTGGAAGGACGGGCATTTCCGGAAGATTCCTGTCCAAATGCTTCTGAATTGAAGCCCCGGTCGGTGGAATAGTTTTCGTATTGCCAAATTCCTGCTTCCTCATCTTTGGCGATTTGCTCCGCTTTTTCAAAATCATCCAGGTAACGGGTATTTGGAGGGAAGACATAGGCAACCCGGGCCAGTCCAGACTCCAGCATCTGTTCCTGAACACTTTCGCCATCGACGTAGATATAAGCCAGCAAGCGGTCATAATCGTCAAAACGGTCGCCGACGTCAAACTCGATCGAGACATCGCCTGATTCGATCAGCCGTTTGTTTTCTTCTGTCGCTTCTTTGCCAAGAGGCTGTTCACCCAGGCGCGGGTGATTGGTTTCCGGCGTATCCATCAACAAGTAGCGGACAGTGACTTCTTCGCCTTCATAAATGATTTTTATGGTATCGCCATCAATGACCTGCGTCACTTCCACATCGATCCGGTCGGTTGTGCCGGATGTATCAGTCGATTCCAGCATGCCGCATCCTGAAAGAAAGAATAAGGCCAGCAGCATAAGTTTTAGTTTCATAGGATCCCTGCTTTCGTTTCCATTATTATATGGATAATTAGGCTTTCTGGCAATGCGACAGCGGTTAGCGGATTTGGGTTCAGCTATAACTGTCCGGGAAATTTGCATAATAAAACGCCTCGATCAATTGTAAATTGAACAAGGCGTTTTCTATGTATTGCAGCGGCAAAAGTCGTGTGTAAGTTTCAGCAATTAAAAAGCTGACTCCGTCTGATTTGAAGTTTCTTCATAGTATAAAATGGATTCTTCCGTAACGCTTTCTAACTTTTCTTTATTGACGCCTACTTCTAATTGTCCTGTGAAAATAGGCTCCCACCAATTCGTTTGTTCATTCATGTTGTTTCCTCCTCAGGATGTAATGGTATTGTTTGACTATTCTATACCCCTAAAGGTTACACTGATAAACACAGGGCATAAAAAAGCCGAAAGGCCATAAAAGGGGAGATTTTTTATGATTTCAATTGGCATCATTGGAACAGGAATTGTTGGTGAACGCATCATCAAACAGCTTCAGCAGGAAAAACAAGTGGAAATAAAAATGGTCTATGACCAGCAGGCAGAACGCCTCGAAGAAATCAGCGAAGCCTATGGAATCCCTGCAGCAAAATCAGTAGAGGACGTGTTGCATTCAGATATCAATTGGGTATATATTGCGACACCGCCCGCCTTTCATTCGGAAATCGCTGAACTGGCAGCCAGTGCGGGCATCAATATCCTCTGCGAAAAACCGTTGGCTCATGACGTGGAAGATGGCGAAGCAATGGTCAAGTCTGTTGCAGACAATCGTGTGCAGACGGCCATGCATTTCCCGCTGATGTATAAACCGGAAATCCGCGAAATGGCCAAGCGCATCAAGAACGGACAGATTGGAAAAGTGGTACGGATCGAGCTCCAGACATTTTTCCCGGATTGGCCGAGGTTGTGGCAACAAAATCCATGGATTGCTTCAAGAAGCCAAGGAGGCTTTGTCCGTGAAGTCTTTCCCCATTATTTTCAATTGATGAACCGTCTTTTCGGTGAGTTGTCGTTTACTTCCCATCACATCACCTATCCGGAAGACGCAGAAAAATGCGAAACGGGATTGATTGCGCATGGCTTGACTCAAGAACAAATTCCGTTCTTGTTGACGGGAATCAGCGGCATCGGCCAACAAGAGAACTTGCAGTTTAAAATATACGGCGAAACTGGAGTTCTGACATTGGAGAATTGGTCGGATCTTTATGAATCAGAAAAAGGCCAAGAGCGGCGATTGATCAGTGGATTTGAAAATGTACCATCACTTTTCACAGAAATGGATAGCCAATCGACTCTTTTGGTTAATTTTGAAGAAGGCCTGGTCATCCAACGCTATATCGATTATTTATTGACTGAATAAGTGTTCATTTTTTGAATTCAAGAACTCCATTGGTATAATGAAAACACTTGAGGGAGGTTGGAAAATGAATTTTACAGCAAATGACGTAGAACAGATGATTGAAGAACAACGTGATTATTACTATACGGGTGCCACAAAATCAACGGACTTTCGGATTGAACAATTGCACCGCTTGAAAAGCGTAATCCAATCCCATGAAACCGACGTAATTGAAGCTTTGAAGAAAGACCTGGGCAAAAGTGAATTTGAAGCCTATGCAACCGAAGTAGGCTTTGTGCTCGACAGCATCGGCAGCATGGCGAAAAATTTGGAAGACTGGATGAAGCCTGAACAAGTCAAGACGCCGATTCATCTTCAGCCGTCGAAAAGCTTTGTCATCCGTGAACCATACGGCTCTGTCCTGATTATCGGTCCTTTCAACTATCCGTTCCAATTGGTGATGGAGCCATTGATCGGGGCTATTATCGGCGGAAACTGTGCAGTGGTCAAGCCATCTGAAGCAACGCCTCATGTGGCGAAAATCATCCGCACCATTATTGAAGAAACGTTTCCTACCTATTACATTCGTGTGGTTGAAGGCGAACGTGAAGAAGTGACGGCGTTGATCCATGCATCATTCGATTATATTTTCTTCACGGGCAGCGTCAATGTCGGGAAAGTCATCATGAAAGCGGCATCGGAACGATTGACTCCCATAACTTTGGAGCTTGGCGGCAAAAGCCCGGCAATTGTAGACCAGACGGCGAACTTGGACCTGGCTGCCAAACGGATTGCCTGGGGCAAACTGATGAATACCGGCCAGACCTGTGTAGCGCCTGATTACATTTGTGTGCATGAATCGGTTAAAGAAGAATTCCTGAAAAAATTAACGAAGACGATACAGAAGTTTTACGGAAAAGATGCGCAGCAAAGCAAAGATTACGGGCGCATTGTCAATACCCAACATTTTGACCGCTTAGCGGAAATTGTGAATAAGGAAGCTGATCACGTCATTTACGGCGGCAAAATGGACCGTGATGATTTGTATATCGAACCGGTTCTTTTGGACAATGTCAATTGGGACAGCCCATCGATGGAAGATGAAATTTTCGGACCGGTTTTGCCGATCATCACATATACGGATCTTCCATTGCTGTTGCGCCAAATCCGTAAATTGCCGAAGCCTTTGTCGGCGTACTTGTTCTCTGAAAACGACCGTGCTGTCCGGTTCTTCCTGGATCAATTGCCATTTGGCGGCGGCTGCATCAACGATACGGTATCGCATGTGGGCAGCTCGTATTTGCCATTCGGCGGCATCGGTACATCGGGAGTTAATTCCTACCACGGAAAATCCAGTTTTGAAACTTTTACACATGCCAAATCGATTCTAAAGAAATCAACTAAATTATCAACAAACCTGGTCTTCCCGCCTTATAAAAACAAAGCGAAGTGGATCAAAACAGTATTGAAATAAGCGGCCTTCGGGTCGCTTATTTCTTTTTTGTCTACTTGCTTGCGCTTTTCGTAGTGTCCAGACTCCAACAGCCAGCCCCTCGAGTCGCTTCAGCCTTCCCGACAATGGCAAAGAACGCCATTACCAGGAAGGCTTCCAGCGCTTGTCGGAGCTAAACGGCTGCTTGCGCTTTTCGTGATATCCAGACTCCAACAGCCAGCCCCTCGAGTCGCTTCAGCCTTCCCGACAATGGCAAAGAACGCCATTACCGGGAAGACTTCCAGCGCTTGTCGGGGCTAAACGGCTGCTTGCACTTTTCTTAAATCTGCTATTATAAGTATCAAGAGGTGATTGCAGTGGCAGAACGCATTTTAATTGTGGAAGATGAGAAAAGCATTGCACGTGTATTGGAATTGGAATTGAAATTTGAAGGATATGAAACAGGGGTTGCCCATACAGGATCAGAAGGATTGATTCAATTTCGGGAACAGGACTGGGATTTGGTGCTGCTCGATTTGATGTTGCCGGAAATTCATGGACTGGATGTCTTAAAACGAATCCGTTCTTCTGATGCAGCGATTCCGGTTATTTTATTGACGGCTAAAAACGATGTGAAAGATAAAGTGGCCGGATTGGATTTAGGGGCAAATGATTATGTCACCAAACCTTTTGAAATAGAAGAATTGTTGGCCCGGATCCGTGCTTGCTTGCGCTTGGTGAATGGCAACGGCAATTCTTCACTCCATCGTTTCCAGGAGCTGGAGATGAATGAAAGCACACGTGACGTCAGACGTAACGGCCGTGCCATCGA
The DNA here is from genome assembly GCF_030407735.1 of Planococcus sp. APC 3900. Lineage (NCBI taxonomy): Bacteria > Bacillati > Bacillota > Bacilli > Caryophanales > Caryophanaceae > Planococcus > Planococcus sp. APC 3900. Next base: position 336,578 of record NZ_JASDCT010000002.1, read on the forward strand.
ATTGACGCCGCGTGAATTTGATCTTTTGCTGTATCTGATTAAAAATCCACAGCAGGTGCTCAGCCGCGAACAAGTGTTGAATGCAGTGTGGGGCTATGATTATTACGGCGACACCAATGTCATCGATGTCTATATCCGTTACTTGCGGAAGAAAGTGGACGCTGGTGAAAACTCGACTTACATCCAGACGGTTCGCGGAGTCGGCTATGTCTTGAAGGAGCAAGGCCATGAAGCTGAAAAATAAAATCCACATTTCCTCCACTTTACTGATGCTGGTTATTTTACTGGTGCTGGCTTTTGTCATTTATTTTTCGTTCAGCCAATTGACGTATTCATCGGAAGTCAATCAACTGCAGTCGGAAACAAACGCTCTTGTGGCGAAGTTCAATGAAACTGAAACCTCAGATCCGAGCAATGTACTACGAGCGTATGTGCCTGTCAACGGACTTGTGAAGGTCACAGTTCCAGAAGGCAAGCAGCCTTCACCTATCCAATCTCCGACAGTGACTGTGAAACTTCCTGCAGAGTTGGAAGGCCAGTCCGGAACAGTGAAAGTGGATGACGAGCGCTTTGCGTATGTAAAAGCGCCGATTATCTGGACAGATGGCCAAGTGGCGGAAGTGACGGTCGCGCAGTCACTGCGGGAAACGACCAATAACTTGAATACGCTTCGTTTAGTTTTGATTGCGGGAACTTTGCTCGCGATGATTCCAGTTGTCATTTCCAGTGTCGTTCTGGGGAAAATCGTGACACAGCCGATCACCAACTTAACGAATACCATGACACGCATCCAGCGCAATGGCCAGTTTGAAAGACTTCCGATAGAAGGGAAGTCTCAGGATGAATTGACACAGATGGGCAATACCTTCAATGAAATGATGAGTCTATTGGAAGAAAACTATTCCAAGCAGGAAGAGTTTGTTTCGAATGCATCGCATGAACTGAAGACACCGCTGACAGTCATCGGAAGTTACGCCAAGCTGCTGCAGCGGCAGGGCATGCAGGATGAAAAAATTGCGGAAGAAAGTGTGGCCGCCATCCGTGCAGAAACCGATCGCATGAAAGCGTTGATCGAGCAATTGCTGCACATTGCCCGCCGAAGCGAATCCCAGGTGGAGTGGACACAGGTGGATGCACTTGACCTATTGGAGCAGACCGTCACTGCCATGAACACTTCCTACGAACGTGAATTCAAGTTGATCACAAGTGAGCAGTCTCTGCCAGTCGTCACCGATATCGCGAAGTTCAAGCAATTGCTGTATATCCTGTTGGACAATGCCCGAAAATACAGCTCGGAAAAAGTAGAAGTGGTGGCCAGAAAGAACGGTGACACCATCATCCAGGTTCGCGACACGGGAATCGGCATTCCAAAAGAAGCTGTGCCCTATGTCTTTGAACGTTTTTACCGAGTGGATAAAGCCAGAAACCGTGAAACTGGCGGGTTTGGTTTAGGGCTCTCGTTAGCGAAGCAACTAGCCGATTCCTTGAAAGTCCGAATCGAGCTGGAAAGCATTGAACAGCTTGGTACGACAGTATCCATCATTTTCTCAGAGAATTTTAATGTTGATGAAGTACACTCGAAGCAGGAGGGATTGTGATGCGAAAATGGATTTTGATGGCGTCAGCGACAATCTTGTTTGGAGTGGGGGTTTTGGCTTTTCTTCTGTTTCCTCGTTCTGGACCTGATATTTCAGCAAAGCAGGCCAATGAAACCGTAATCAGCCTGTACGGGGGGGAAGTGGAACAGACTATAGAAGAAGGTGACGCTTACCGGGTCGAATTCGTGCGGCCGGATGGACGTTATCTAGCTTTGGTCAACCGTCAGAACGGGCAAGTGGAGACCATGGAATTGCTTCATAAAACAGAAGCAGTCAAGGAATTGACGGAACATCAAGCACAGGAAATGGCGTTGAAGAATGCTTCGGGTACGATTGACGGCATCAACTATAACAAAGAGCGCAATGAATACGAGGTCAAGGTAAAGGAAGAAACCCAAGTTTCGACGGTCATCTTATCTGCGGAAACAGGAGAGGTACGGAAAATCAGCCAGGAGCCGATTAAAGCGGCACCGCCTGCAGAAGAACCGGAAGCAGAACCTGAAAGAATCATTACAAGAGACGCCGCGATCAAACTGGCTAAAAAAACATTGACCGGCGAAGTGCAAGAAGCTGAGTTTGTAGAAACTGGAGACGGCGGATATTACTTGGTTGAAATTGAGAATGAACAGACTGACCAAGAAGCAACAATCCAGATTCATGCGATCCGGGGGGATACCATGACCGTTGAGTGGGACGATTGACTCTGAGAACACTATCATGGATTTCTCATCAAATTCTCATAAACCCTTAATCTTCTGCTCAGAACAGAAGGTTATTGTAAGAGTAACAACAAATGAGGAGGAGAAATTACATGAAGAAATTAATTTACATTCCAGTCGCAGCAGGGGTTTTAGCTTTTGGGGGCATCGTTTTAGCTAACTCGGAAACGCCGGCAGCCAATCCGGCAGCCAAAACCGGAACGGTGACCAACGAAGTGCAGAAATCATCAACACCTGAAGAAATGCTCAGCTTTGAAGAAATCTCAGCAAAAGCATTGGAGTTGGCAAATGGACGCATTACTGATATCGAGTTGGACAAAGATGACCGTAAAGCTCATTACGAAGTGGATGTCGACTTTGAAGGGTATGAATATGATTTTGAATTCGACGCCTACACTGGAGAAGTGCTGGAACATAAACGCGAAAAAGACAGAAATGATGATGTAAAGCAATCCAGCACAGCAGTTTCACCGGCAAGCACAAAGACAGCGGACAGCAAATCAGGCAATCAGGCAGTTTCAAACAAAGACTTGATCGGTTCGGATAAAGCGATTGAAGCGGCTTTGGCGGTCGTAAGCGGGACTGTGGAAGGATTTGAACTCGAAACGGATGACGGATTTGCTTATTACGAAATCGAAATCAAAGATGGACGCTCAGAACATGACGTCGACGTCAATGCAAAAGACGGTTCTATCTTGAAAGTCGATTCGGATTTTGATGATGATGACAACGATGACGACTGGGATTGATTACAGCATGCATCTGAATAACAGGCTGGAATAGAAAAGACAGGAAGGGGAATCGATCCCTTCCTGTTTTTGTTTAAATCGTTTTTATAGGCAAAAGAATTGTGGCGGTTGTTCCGACGCCTTCTTTACTTGAAATCGTCAAGGAACCTTTGTGTTCTTGGATAATCTTTTGGGAAACAATCAATCCGAGGCCAGTACCACTGGCTTTAGTGGTGTAAAAAGGTTCGAAAACTTCTTCCAGATCCTGTTCAGCAATCCCAATCCCCGAATCTTTGAACCTGATGGAAAACATGGAATCAGCTTCGGCTTGCAGTGAAATCTCGATTTCGCCAGGCTGTTCCATCGATTCCACAGCATTTTTCAATAAATTGATAAAGACCTGTTTTAAATGATGTTCTTCCCCATTGATCTGGAAATCCTTGTCCCATTCCGTCTTCAAAATGATGCCGTTCAGATTGAGCTCTGAACTGAAGAGCAGCAAAATATCATTCAGTGTTTGCTGAACGCTGAAAATCTTCAATGTGGCAGCTTGAGGTTTAGCGAGAACTAAAAATTCACTGATGATCAAATTGATCCTGTCTATTTCAGATAGAATCAATGCTGTATATTCAGGAAAGAGATGCTTGGGATCCTGATGCATCATTTGGACAAATCCGGAGACGACGGTCATGGGATTCCTGATTTCATGAGCCACCCCTGCAGCAATTTCTCCAGCAAGCTTGAGTTTTTCAGATTGCAATATCAGCTTTTCAGATTCCTTTTGGTAGCTGATGTCACGGGAAATGATCGAAGTAGCAATCACCTCATTGGAATCATCAAAGATAGGCGACAGCGTGACCTGTGCATGAAAGCGGCTGCCGTCTTTTCGGACATCTATCGTTTCCAATAAAGAATAGCTTTGGCCCTGTTGGACTTCCCTGGTACGGATTTCCGCTTCTTTTTTCATATCCGCTGGGTAAAGCGGCAAGGTTTTGCCGATGCATTCTTCCGAAGGCCATCCGTATAGTTCTTCAAAAGCGGGATTGACAGCAATGATTTTATTAGTTGAATCAAAAACAGCAATCGCATCTTTGGCATTCTCGAAAAACAAATGCAGGTAGCCTTCTTTTGACAACAGCGCCTTTTCCATCGATGCATTTTTTGATTCCAACTGTTTTAGGTAATGGCTGAAATAGATGCTGTCGAGCAAAGTAATCGACAGAATTGCGATGAAGAACATGATCATCGATAGTTGGTTGTAGGGCAGCGGTGCTCTTACGGCAAAGCGGTCAAAAACAGTCAAAAGCAGCATGAATTCTGCAGATGTGAGCAGTGCCAAGATAACGATCGGCTTTGTGTCGTTATATAAGGCGGAGGCAATGATTGGCACCACAAAAAAAATAAGGGTGATGGAAGACAAAGATTCGAAGTTCAAGATGAATACATATAAGTTCATAGCTAAAAGAACCATGAATTGAAGCGTACGATCGTTTACTTGGGCAACAGCCAGGCTTAACAATACGGAATATGAAATAATGCCGAATATGAGGGAGACGGTGGCTGTGTTCATTTCCACTAATTGGTTAAGCAGAAAATGGAAAATACTCGCAAATCCGTACAAGTGGATAAATAACTGGTTTCTTCTGTGTTTGATGACATTGCTTTCCATTGGACACCTCGAGGTTTATGCTTATAAACTATAGTATGTTGAACTATTCTTTCCGGTTTTCCGGCAAACAAACCGGAAGCGGAAAATGGCAGGCAAAAGTTCATTTTTTTGATTCAACTTATACCATGATACTATAAGACAGGACTGTCCGAACAACTTTGATTTTGATATGATTAAAAGATCGAGGAGTGATGAAGGTGACTTATCAATGGAACCAAAACGAAACGATCAATTTATTAAAAGAGTTAGTGGAAATTCCAAGTCCATCCGGCTATACCATGGACGTCATGGCAAAAATCCGAACGTTATTTGAACAATGGAATGTCGAGTACAAGACCACCCATAAAGGTGCGGTAATCGCGACGATCCAAGGAGAAAATAATCAGCAACATCGGTTGCTGACGGCGCATGTCGATACACTCGGTGCGATGGTGAAGGAAATCAAACCCAGTGGCCGCCTGAAGCTGTCATTGGTGGGCGGATTTAAATTCAATGCGATTGAAGGCGAAAATTGCCTGGTACATAAAGCGGACGGTTCAACCGTATCCGGAACGATCCTGCTGCATCAGACGACGGTCCATGTCTACAAGGACGCGGGATCAGCTGAGCGGAATGCAGACAACATGGAAGTGCGCTTGGATGAAAAAGCCTTTTCACAGGAGCAGGTCAGGAACCTTGGAATTGAAGTGGGAGATTTTGTTTCTTTCCAGCCAAGGTTTGAAGCGACTGCTTCTGGCTACATCAAATCCCGTCATTTGGATGACAAGGCAAGCACGGCTTTGCTGCTTCAATTGGTGAAACATTTCAGTGAAACGCAAGAAAAGCTGCCTTATACGACCCATTTTTATATTTCAAACAATGAAGAAATCGGCTACGGCGGAAATTCCAGCATTCCTGAAGAAACACAGGAGTATATTGCAGTTGATATGGGTGCTATTGGAGACGGACAGGAATCAGATGAATACACTGTATCGATCTGTGCGAAAGATTCAAGCGGCCCGTATCATTACGGATTGACCCGCCACTTGATTTCCTTGGCGAAAGAGCAGAGCATTGATTACAAAGTCGACATCTACCCTTATTATGGATCGGATGCATCGGCGGCCATCAGTGCCGGCCACGACGTGAAGCATGCTTTGTTCGGTCCTGGGATCGAAGCTTCCCATTCATATGAGCGCACCCATACAGATTCATTAAAAGCGGCGGCAGCATTGCTTCACGCATATGTCTTGTCACCATTGGTTTCATAAGAGTTAGGAGAGGATTTACATGAACAGCAAAGAATTACTTGCGGCAATCCCATATAAGCAGATTAAAGGTGAGTTGCCTGAAAAAATTAAGTATTTAACCATCGATTCACGGGATATCCAACCGGATTCCTTGTTCATTTGTATAGCAGGATATACGGTGGACGGCCATGATTTTGCACAACGGGCTGCCGACCAAGGGGCAACCGTGATTATTGCTGAAAAGCCATTGACGATCGATAATGCGACAGTGATCACAGTGGCCAGTACTTCGCGGATATTGGGGCTATTAGCCGCTAAGTTTTACGACTATCCCTCTAAGCTTTTGCATATGATCGGCGTCACTGGCACTAACGGCAAAACCAGTGTGGCAGGCATTCTGCATTCCATGTTGATGGAGCTGGGCGAAAAGTCAGCATTGACCGGGACAATCGGCTTCAATTTAAATGGCCAACTGCATCCATCAGCCAATACGACAAACGATGTCTTGACGACCCAGCAGATGATTGCACGCGCACGCGATGAAGATTGTTCACACATGACGATGGAAGTTTCTTCGCATGGATTGATACTCGGCCGATTGGCTGGCGTGGAATTCGACACGGCCATTTTCACCAACTTGACACATGATCACTTGGATTTCCACGGCACGATGGAAGCATACGGCCACGCCAAAGCGCTATTGTTTTCTCAGCTTGGCCAGGACCTTGCCAACCGGAAGCAGGCCATCTTAAATGCAGATGATCCATGGTCTTATGAAATCGCCAAAATGACACCGCATCCTGTCTATACATTCGGCATTAAGAACGAAGCGCAATTCCGGGCAACAGATATTGAATTGACGCATGAAGGGACCCGCTTCACTCTTGAATGTTCTGAAGGGAAGTTCCCGGTCCAGATGAAATTGCTGGGAGAGTTCAACGTTTCCAATGCGCTGGCAGCAATTGCTGCATTATACGCTGAAGGCTATAAGTTGGATGAAATCCTTAAAGCTTTGGCGGCAATTGCGCCTGTCGAAGGACGTATGCAGAAAGTGGAACTGGAAGCACCGATTTCAGTCTTCATTGATTATGCACATACACCGGATGCCATCGAAAAAGCGATTGATGCTGTTCAAGACTTCAAAAAGAACCGCATCATCTTCCTGGTCGGAACCGGAGGCAACCGGGATAAGACAAAACGTCCTATTATGGCTGAAAAAGCATCGGTTGCCGATTATGTCGTCTTGACGACAGACGATCCTCGCGATGAGGCATATGACAGCATTTTGGGCGACTTGGAAACCGGTATGACGCACAGCAATTTTGCTTGCATCGGCGACAGAGAACAAGCTGTCCGCCATGCTGTGCAACAAGCTGAGCCAGGCGACATCATTATTTTTGCCGGCAAAGGACATGAAGATTACCAAATTATCGGCAATACCAAATATCCACATAGCGATAAAGAAATTGCGATACAGGAAGCAATGAAAAAGTTTCAATGAAAAAGGAGCCTCTTCAGGCTTCTTTTTTCTATGTACAGTAAAATTCCTTGTTTTTTTCAGTCGCGTTCTCTAATATGAAGAGAGTAGATTAAAGGAGCGTATAAACATGCCAGACCAATTAAAGAATGAAATTCAAAATAGAAGAACCTTCGCCATCATTTCCCACCCGGATGCCGGAAAAACGACTTTAACGGAAAAACTGCTGTTATTCGGCGGTGCGATCCGTGATGCAGGAACCGTTAAAGGAAAGAAAAGCGGCAAGTTCGCTACATCCGACTGGATGGAAATTGAAAAACAACGGGGGATTTCTGTAACATCTTCCGTGATGCAATTCGATTATGCCGGACACCGTGTCAATATTCTGGATACTCCTGGACACCAGGATTTCAGTGAAGATACGTATCGCACATTGATGGCCGTCGACAGTGCCGTCATGATCATCGATGTGGCCAAAGGGATTGAAGCCCAGACCGTCAAATTGTTCAAAGTCTGCAAAATGCGCGGTATTCCCATTTTCACCTTCATCAACAAAATGGACCGCCAAGGGAAAGAACCGCTCGAACTGATGGAAGAGCTGGAAGAAGTACTTGGTATCCAATCCTATGCGATGAACTGGCCGATCGGTATGGGGAAAGAATTCCTCGGGATTTATGATCGCTACAATAAGCGCATCGAGCCGTTCCGTTCTGAAGGAGAGCGTTTCCTGAAGCTGGATGAAGAAGGCAAATTGATGGAAGAACATGAAATGACCAAAACGTCTTATTACACTCAAGCGATGGAAGACATCGAATTACTGGATGAAGCGGGCAATGACTTTTCGATTGACCGAGTGAAAAAAGGTGAATTGACGCCAGTATTCTTCGGCAGTGCTTTAGGAAACTTCGGGGTGCAGACTTTCCTGGAAACGTATCTGCAGTTTGCCCCTTCACCACAGCCGCGTGAAACGCGAGATAACGAAGAAATCAATCCGGTCGATATGCCGTTTTCTGGATTTATCTTTAAAATCCAAGCCAATATGAATCCAGCTCACCGTGACCGTATCGCTTTCGTGCGCATCGTGTCCGGTAAATTCGAACGGGGAATGAACGTTACGCTGGCACGGACAGGAAAAAGCATCAAATTATCACAAACCACTCAATTCCTGGCGGATGATCGGGAAATGGTCAACGAAGCCGTTGCAGGAGACATTATCGGTCTTCACGATGTCGGGAATTACCAGATTGGGGATACCATTACGAGCGGCAAGAAGTTCCAATTCGAAAGCTTGCCACAGTTTACACCGGAACTGTTCATGAAAGTAACCGCCAAAAACGTCATGAAACAAAAGCATTTCCATAAAGGGATTCTTCAGCTTGTACAAGAAGGAGCCATTCAATATTACAAAACCCTTCACTTGGAGGAAGTTATTCTTGGGGCAGTCGGACAGCTTCAGTTCGAAGTGTTTGAACATCGGATGAAAAACGAATACAACGTGGATGTACGGATGGAACCGGTCGGTTCGAAAATCGCACGTTGGATCGAAAATGAAGAAGATGTTAAAGAATCGATGTCCAGTGGACGTTCGATGCTGGTTCGCGACCGTTTCGATAATTATGTTTTCTTATTCGAGAATGAGTTCGCAACACGTTGGTTCCAAGACAAAAATCCGGGAATTCGATTGTACAGCCTTCTGTAAAAATGAAACCTGCTTCGGCAGGTTTTTTTATTTTTATTGTTAAAAGTGGCAGATAAGTGAACACTGTCTTTATAATTTGCGGTTGTAAGCGTTTTTTCTTATGATTAAGAAACACGGATAAGAGAGGGTTTGAAGAAATGAAACTAAGCGATTTTTCGATTAAAAGACCTGTTTTCACCTTAGTCATTATGTTTTTGATCATTATTCTGGGAGTGGTATCTTTTACCCGGATTCCAATTACTTTAATACCTGAACTTAATCCGCCGATTGGCGTGGTAGTGACTAATTACCCAGGGGCAAGCCCTACAGAAGTAAGTGAAAAAGTCACAAAGCCATTAGAGGCGAATTTATCAACTTTGCCAGGCATCAAATCAATTCAATCAAATAGCCAGGAAGGATCTAATTTTATCCTGTTGGAATTTGATTGGTCCACCAATATCGATGATGTCCAAACAGATATCATGCAGCGAATCGATCAAACGCCGATTCCAGACGATTCAAACGATCCGCGTTTTTTGAAGTTCGACCCTTCTCAATTCCCGATCCTTCAATTGTCTTTGCGTTCGAGCGATCCGGATGCTGATGTGCGAGTAGTTGCGGAAGAGCTGGAAACAGAGCTTCGCCAGACGGACGGCGTAGCCAGCGTCAACATTTCAGGTTCTTTAATAGAAGAAATTCAAATCGAATTGGATCAGGCAGAGCTTGAAGAACGAGGTCTGCAGCAATCGGATGTTGTCCAGCTGATTCAGGCAAACAATATTTCGTTGCCAGGAGAACCGATTGAAACTGAAGACGGCCGTAATTTGACTACACGCATCATCAGTACGTTGACCAGTGTTGAGGAAATACGTGACCTGATTTTAACTATTGATCCAATTGACGGCAACAATGTCACCATTGCGGATGTTGCTGAAGTGAATGTCAGCGAACGTGAGAGCAATAGTGAAACGCGCGCGAATGAAGAGCCGGCTGTCCTATTGTCTGCTTTGCAGGAATCGCAGGCGAATACGGCGGAGGTATCAGATGCCTTCCAGGAAAGATTGGACGAATTGCTGAGTGAAGAGCGTTTTGAAGGCGTTCAGGCAGATGTACTGTTTGATCAGGGCGACTATGTCAAATTGGCCATTGGAAATATTGGCCAGACACTGATTCTGGGCGGAATATTTGCCATGCTGGTACTGTTCTTTTTCCTTCGTGGCATCAAGAGTCCAATTATTATTGGTGTCGCAATCCCGTACTCAGTTATCGTAACTTTTGTTTTAATGTTTTTTGCGGATTTTGCTTTGAACATTTTGACTCTGGGTGCGTTGGCTCTCGGAATTGGGATGTTAGTGGATAATGCCATTGTTGTGATCGAAAATATTGAACGGCATTTAGCGATGGGCAAGAACTCCAAAAAGGCTGCTTCTGAAGGCGCCAGAGAAGTTTCAGGTGCGATCATTGCTTCTACTCTGACGACAGTGGCAGTATTTATTCCAGTCATATTCATTTCAGGTTTGATTGGGGAAATTTTCTTTGAATTTGCTTTAACGATTTCTTTCAGTCTTTTTGCTTCTTTAGCTGTTGCGTTAACAGTCATTCCGATGATGGCTTCAAGAATGCTTGGGAAACCAGGCGATAAGCCGAAAGTACAAAAAGACACATCCAAAAGCGTCAAAGCATTCGAAGGTTCGGTTATTTGGGCTCTTCGCCATAGAATCATCGTACTGCTTACAGCGCTGGTCTTGTTGGTAGTTGGTGCTTTCGGAATTATGCAAGTTGGCACCGAATTTATTCCAGCAACGGATGAAGGTTTTGTCAGTGTCTCTGTTGAGCTGGAGAATGGTTCTTCCAGAACGGCGACCGACGAAGTCGTCAATCTGATAGAAGAAGAATTGAAAGATGAAGAGGATGTCGAAGTATACGTCAGTTTGATCGGCTCGACACAGCAAGGACAGGCCCAAGGTTCAGCAGAATCGAATACAGCTGAAATTTATGTGAAGCTGGTGGACTTGGCGGATCGTGACCGTTCTGTCTTTGAATTTGTGGATGAAGTGCAGCCGCGGGTTCTCGAGGCTGTAGGAGAACGGGCACTGGTCAACTTTAATCTGCAGACAGCTGCAGGTTCTTCACCGAATACATTGTCGTTTACAGTGACGGATACAGAACGGCCTCGCTTGGATGATGCAGTGGCTGATATTGAAGCTGCTTTACTGGATTTGCCGGAAATTACGGAGTTGACAAATGACCGTCAGGAAACCATCGATGAAATCCAGATGACCATCGACCGTGATGCCGCGACTGAATATGGATTGCCGCCGGCTCAAATCGCTCAATCCGTCAATAACATCACGCGTGGCGTTTTAGCTACACAAGTACTGACGGAAAATGATGAAGTGCTGAGTGTATATGTCGCTTTTGATGAAGAGGAAAGAAACAGCCTTGAAAAGCTGCGGACTTTATCCCTACGGACACCTTCAGGCGAATTTGTCGAGCTGCAGGAATTGGCTGATATTGAAGTTGCTCAAGGTCCGGTCAGCATTCAACGGGTGGATCAAGCAGACAGCGTAACTTTTACATTGCAACATCAATCGAGCATTACTTTAGGGGATATGTCCGATAAAGTGGATGCCGCCATTGAAGAATTGAATCTGGAAGAAAATACGATGATTTCGTTTGGTGGAGACCGGGAGCTGCTGGACAACTCCATCAATGACATGATGCTTGCTGTCGTGCTTGCCATTGTGCTGGTCTACATTGTGATGGCTGCGCAATTTGAGTCCTTTAAGTACCCGCTGGTCATCATGTTCACTGTTCCACTCATGGCAATTGGTGTGGCAATTGCGCTCTTTGTCACACAAACGCCGATCAGTATAACAGCTGTTATCGGGATACTGGTTCTGGTAGGGATCGTGGTCAACAACGGGATTGTCCTGGTTGACTACATCAATCAACGCAAAGCGGCAGGCATGCAGTCTTACGAGGCTATCGTAACTTCTGTCCATGATCGCCGCCGTCCGATTCTAATGACTGCTTTGACCACCATTCTAGGGTTATTGCCTTTAGCTATCGGAATTGGTGAAGGAACTGAAATCAATCAGCCGATGGGAATTACGGTTATCGGGGGGCTTATCAGTTCAACTTTGCTGTCGCTCTACATCGTGCCAATCGTTTATAGCTTGTTTGACAGACAAACAAGAAGAATGAATAAAAAGTAAGCCTTCGGGTTTACTTTTTCTTTTTAATGAAAATTATTGGAAAATTTAGTATGATTATTAAAAAAGGGGTATGAAGCTATGAATGAAGTGGTCTTTACAGGATTTCCAGGATTTATTGCCAGCCAGTTGATACAAAAGCATGCACAGCAAAACGAGGCGATTTCTGCCATTATTCTTCCATCCGAACGCAACAAAGCTGAAAAAGAAGCCAGCCGAATTGAAAAAGAAACACAGTGCCGGCCGATCAAACTGATTGAAGGAGATATCACCCAACCCGATTTGGGAATTGCTGACGAGGATCAGGCATATCTCAAGGCGAAAGAAGTCACTTTCTGGCATCTTGCTGCTATTTACGATTTGGCGGTGCCGAGAGACCTGGCATGGAAAGTCAATGTGGAAGGAACACGCCAAGTCAACGAGTTCGTTGCTGAATTGCCACATCTGAAGCGATATGTCTACTTTAGTACGGCCTATGTGGCAGGAAATCGGGAAGGGACAATTTATGAAAATGAATTGCTCCGTCCGGAAGCTTTCAAAAACTTCTATGAAGAAACAAAATTTGAAGCGGAACTGCTGGTCGAAAAAATGAAGGCTTTAATGCCGATTACCATTATCCGGCCAGGAATTGTGCGTGGCCATTCAGTTACAGGAGAAACCATTAAATTTGATGGCCCTTATTTTTTCCTGAATTTGATTGATCGGGTTAAGTTCCTTCCTGCTATTCCATTCGTTGGTCGTTCTAAATCCTATATTAATGTAGTACCGGTTGATTACATATTGGATGCCTCAATTTATTTAAGCAAGCTAGATGCGGCTTCGGGCCAAACTGTCCACCTGACAGATCCAAATCCACATCCGGTGGAAGAAGTTTACCGCGGAATGGTCCATTTGATGACAGGGAAAAATCCGAAAGGGCGTTTGCCGCATAAGCTTGCAGAAATATCTTTATCCATAGCACCCGTAAGAAAAGGGCTGGGCGTCGAAATTGAAACCTTGGATTACTTGACATGGACCGCTGACTTCGACACCCAAAATGCAGAACTTCTGTTAAAAGGGAGCAGCATCAGATGTGCCGATTTTTTGGAAACAATGCCGGCAATGGTGGAGTTTTACAATATGCATAAAAATGACAAAAAGTTTCAGATCCCTATTCATTAAACTTTCCCTTGGTTTGAAAAGATGCTATACTGACATTACAACTTCATACACTTTGACTTTCAGTCAAGGGGGAGTAGCTATAGGGTAACCTATTTCACAGTCGTCAATACATGGTTAGTAGCCATCGGTTGTGATAGCAGATAATTTTGCTTAGCGAGACCTTTGCCTTTATTTAGGCAAGGGTCTTTTTTGTGGGCAAAAATAGGAGGAGAAAGCAGAATGGAAGCAATTTTATTGGAGTATGCCTGGGTCCTATTGGTACTAGTTGGACTTGAAGGGCTACTAGCTGCAGATAATGCAGTGGTAATGGCGGTAATGGTAAAACATTTACCGAAAGCGCAACAGAAAAAAGCGTTATTTTACGGATTGGTAGGAGCTTTTGTTTTCCGTTTTGCAGCGTTGTTCATGATTACGCTATTGGTTAATATCTGGCAGATTCAAGCACTTGGAGCGGCTTATCTATTGTTCATTTCGATTAAGAGCATATACGATCAGCGCAAGGGAGATACAGATGAAATCCTTGAAGGTGTTGATGGAAAACCTGAGAAAAAAGGTTCTGGTTTCTGGATGACGGTATTAAAAGTCGAATTAGCAGATATTGCCTTCGCAATCGATTCGATGTTGGCAGCGGTCGCTTTAGCTGTAACCTTGCCGCATTTGAATGTTTTGGGAATGGATGACATTGGCGGCATCAACTCAGGGCAATTTATGGTCATGCTTGCTGGTGGATTGATCGGCGTTATCATCATGCGATTTGCCGCACATAAATTCGTGCAATTGCTTGAAAAATATCCACAGCTTGAAACAGCCGCATTCGTTATTGTTGGATGGGTTGGAGTAAAGTTACTGGTTATGACACTCGCTCACGAAAATGTCGGTATTCTGCCGCATGATTTCCCGCACTCCACACCTTGGACACTGATCTTCTGGACGGTATTGATTGGTATTGTAGTGGTAGGTGGAATTCTCGGAGTCAGACAAGCTAAAGAACAAGAAGTTAAATAAATTTCAAGTTTATCAGAATAGAATACAAAAAAAAGGTGTATTGAATCCAATTCAATACACCTTTTTCTATGATTTGGAAATCAGTAGACGAAAAAATGATTCACTACCGACAAAAGAAACGATTAAAAAGCGAATAATGGTAGGAACAGAAGAAACTGCCTCTTTCAAATTAGTTCCTTCAAAGCTACAATCGAGTAAGCAGTGACTTTGAAAAGAGGTGAATGAAGTGCTTTTGTCTACATTAAGCGGGATTTTTGGGCGCGACGAAAAAACTAATCTTGAAGCAATGGTGTTTCAAGCGCAGAACGGAAACGAACAGGCATTGCACGATTTACTTTTTTCTTATTCACCTTTTATGAAAAAAACGGCTTCTCAAGTGTGCAAACGGTTCATCGATGATCACGACGATGAGTACAGTGTCGCACTTTCCGCATTTAATGAAGCTGTACAAAAGTTTGATCAAACCAATAACGCTTCATTTCTGACATTCGCCCATATGGTCATCCGCAGGCGCATCATCGATTTTATACGCAAGGAGAGCCGGCGAGACGAATTCAGTCATGACTTCATGCCGGCAGCTGAACCGGAAACGCATAATAAGATAGCCGACCATGCGGCATCTCTTGCCTATGATACCAAACAGGAAAATCAGAAAAGACGTGAGGAAATTGCTTTATATGAAAACATACTCCAGCAATATGGCCTATCTTTCCAAGTTTTGGTGAAAGTGTCGCCATCTCATCAGGATGCACGCCTCACGGCTATCCAAATCGCGCAGTTGGTTGCTGAAACAGATGAATACAAACATTATTTATTGGAAAAGAAAAAATTGCCGATTAAGGAAATTGAAAAACTGGTTAAAGTGTCACGGAAAACGATTGAACGCAATCGGAAATACATAATGGCAATTGCGCTCTTACAGATGAGCGATTTATATTTCTTAAAAGATTATTTGAGGGGAAGGTTAATTTGATGCAGAGACAATCGGGAATATGTATTGAACTGAATCAAGACCGCTCAATTTTTCTGATGAAAGATGGACAGTTTGTAACCGGAACTCCTGTAGGCAAGACTTCTATCGGAGAAGAAGCCAAATTTTATCCTTTTGAAAAAAAATCGCTGATTCGTCGGCAGCCCATTATCGCCCCTGTGGCAGCGGCGATAGCTGCTTTGGCATTGTTTATGTCTGTGCTCGTGTCTCCGGCTGAGGAGGCCTTTGGTTACGTTCAAATACAAATCAATCCAGGCATCGAGCTGGGAGTCAACGAGCAGCATGAAGTCGTATCTATCCGTGAATTGAACAGCGATGGAGAAAAGCTGATTCATCAACTTGGCGACTGGAAAGACAGTTCCCTTCCTGAAATTTTAAACCGAGTGATCGGTTTGGCTGTAACAGAAAAAACCGAAGACATCACTATCACGGCAGTAGAAGAGGAAGGCAAAGAGATTGGGGATTCCATCAAGAAAGTAGCAGCGGAAGTTTCGTCCGGCACAGACAACGAAAATATGGCCATTCATTTGAAGGCAGCCACTAAGAAACAATGGCGGCAGTCGAAAGAAAAGCATGTGCCCGTTGGAAAACTGATAGAAGAGTCGGAAACCCTGAAAAAAGAAAAACAGCCAGACGTCAAAAAGAAGGAACATGAGTCTGACAAGAAACCCATTCATAAAGAGGATACAAACGGCAATAAACAAGGGAAATCGGATCAAAACAAGAAAACCGATAACAGGGAAATAGATGAAAGCAGCACTTCAAAAGATAAGAAACAGCCAAATGCAAAAAAGGCAACTCCCCCTGCAGTAGAGAAGAAAAGAGAAGTAAAGGAACATCAAAAAAATTCGAAGCAAAATAATGAGTCTGAAAAATCTTCCGCTCAACCTAAGAACATTCTTCCCGAAAAGAAACAGGAAAGAGTAAATCCACAGCCTAAAGCTGAGCCAAAACCAGAACCACAACCAGAACCAAAAGTTATGCCGAAAGAAAAACCGGAACCTAAGCCGAAAGAAAAACACGAGCCTAAGCAAAAACCGAAAGAAAAAATTGAAAAACGCGGTCCGGAAAATAAAGGGCAAGGAAATAGCAAAGCTCCAGGCCAACAAAAGAAGAATCATTCTCCTGGCAACAGCGATAAACGACAAAACAATAAAGATACTCATGCTCCGCCTGGACAAAGCGAAAAGAATAATAAGAATCCCGATAAAAAACAAAAAAACACCCATGAGGCAAATGGCAAAGAAAACTCGGCAAAAGGAAAAGGCAAAGAAAATCAAGAAAAAGAGTAGAAGATTGACTTCTGCTCTTTTCATTTTTTCGGAACCCGGAATGCTGACTCGCTAGCTGTGTATTGAGACTAAAAACCTGGACTAAGTGCTTTTTGTCGATACTTTGCCCAATCACCACTTAGTACCTAAAAGCGGGACTTTCAATTCGCAATCATTAGATTTTCGATTTCTCTTTCCTTTTGCCTATTCTTTTCATAGAATGGGGAGAGAGAAAAACGCTGAAGGGAATCAATGTCCTATGAATAAATCATTTCAAAAAGTACGGAATCTTACACCTGCACAGGCGATTGTTTCGTATTACTTTGTGGCAATTGCCATTTCCTTCTTATTATTGAGGTTACCGAATGTCCACAGACCAGGCATGACCATCCCAATGATTGATAGTCTTTTCACGGCAGTAAGTGCGGTGAGCGTAACAGGTTTAACGGCAATCAATGTAGTGGAGACCTATACAGTCTTTGGCATCATCGTATTAATGGTTATTTTGCAGTTAGGCGGTATTGGCATCATGTCCATCGGTACGTTTTTCTGGCTGCTGGTCGGTAAACGAATCGGCTTGCGGGAGCGCCAATTGATCATGGTTGACCATAACCAGTCGAGTATGGCTGGCGTAGTTAAATTGATTCGTGAAATAGTTAAAATCCTCCTTCTGATAGAAGCGGTGGGAGCACTCATTTTGACTATTTATTTTACGCAGTATTTCCCGACGTTCCAGGAAGCTTTGCTTCATGGTGTGTTTGGTGCTGTAACCGCAACGACGAACGGCGGTTTTGATATTACAGGAGAGTCATTGGTCCCTTACTTCAATGATTATTTTGTGCAGATCATCAATATGATCCTGATTATTTTGGGGGCCATCGGTTTTCCTGTACTGATTGAAATAAAAGAATTTTTGTCGAATAAAGAAAAACATTTCCGTTTCTCTCTTTTTACTAAAATTACCACAAGCATTTTTGCGATTTTACTGGCGGTTGGAGCAGCCGGCATCTTACTGCTCGAATCATTCCGGGCATTTAAAGGAATGAGTTGGCATGAAGCGGCATTTGCGGCGATGTTCCATTCGGTCTCCTCACGCTCTGGTGGAATGGTTACCGTCGACATCACCCAATTTAATGAAGCCACAAATGTCTTTATGAGTGCGCTGATGTTCATCGGAGCTTCACCGAGTTCGGCAGGAGGCGGAATACGGACTACCACTTTCGCCATCGCGTTTTTGTTCCTGATCAATTTTGCGAGAGGGAAAAACACCATCCAGATATTCAAGCGTGAAATTGAATTGATTGATGTTTTTCGTTCGTTCGCTGTTATTTTTCTGGCGGTTTTCATGGTGCTTGCTGCAACCATCACATTGCTCATCACGGAACCCCAGGCAACGCTCGTGGAAATCGTCTTTGAGATCACTTCGGCATTTGGAACCTGCGGCATGTCACTTGGCCTAACGGATGACCTGTCGGTGATCGGCAAAATCATCATCATGGCTTTGATGTTTGTGGGACGTGTCGGTTTGATATCCTTCCTCTTCACTATTGGCGGAAAAACCGATCCAACGAAATTTCATTATCCAAAAGAGCGTGTTATCATTGGCTAACTCCCAAAGGTGTTATTTTAGCGGAAAAAGACTATAATTAGTGTAATGCAGCTTAAACAGTAGAAAGAGTGAACCTAATGAATGAAGATATTAAACAATCGTTAAAATTATTTATTGTGCTGTCACGTGCGCACAAAGCCATATCGGAACAAACTAACCAGTTTTTCCAGGCGAGTGGGGTAAACCCGACAGAATTTGCTGTACTTGAACTTTTATACCATAAAGGCAAGCAGCCGCTCCAGAAAATAGGCGGGAAAATTCTATTGGCGAGCGGTTCGATTACATACGTAATCGATAAGCTTGAAAAAAGAGGTTATATTAACCGTGTCAATTGTCCGAGTGACCGGCGCGTGACATATGCGGAGATATCTGAGCAAGGAAAAGAATTTATGGCTCAGGTCTTTCCGGAACACGAAAAGAAATTGCATGAATTGACGAACGTGCTGTCAAACGAAGAAAAAGAACAAGCCATCGAATTGATGAAAAAATTAGGCTTGTCGATCAAAGACCTGTCATATTGAGCACGTTAAAAGGCCATCCGGAATTTTCCGGATGGCCTTTTTGTGGACTTGCAGAACAATGGTTTATTGCGCTTTTGCTTTAATGGTTTTTCCCATAGCGAGAAATTCTTCAGTGGCGTTGACAGTGCTATCGTCAAAAATAGTTAAACGGACCAGCAAATCATCTTTTTCATAGACAAGTCCTGTCACGCTGCCTTCTGAACTTGGAACTTTCCATGCAGTCGACTGAGTATAGCCGGATCCGTCAAAATCCGTAACTTCAACAGCTTCCTCATCTGGGCTTACAGCCTGAAGAGTTTGGATCATGGTTTCTTCTGCAGTAGCGAAATCGGTTTCTTCGGGTGTGAATGTTTCAATTCGCATAAAGACAGCTGGATGATCCTTTACATAAAGAGAATCTTTTTTCGGCTCTTCTGCTGTCAGTTCATACCCTTCAAGGACGTGCATTTCAAAATTCTGTCCGTCACTCTGAGTCAGTGTTCCTTCAGGTTCGGCCGCATCAGTTGCCGGGGTACTGTCGTCCGTTTCTTCCTGAACGACTTCTTCTGCTGCATCCTCCGGTGTCGGTTCCGTTTCTTGATCTGTTGTATTCGTCGATCCACAAGCAGCTAACAATAATCCGGTGGTGAGAATGGATGACAGGATGAATAAATTCTTCTTCATAAAAAAACCTCCCTATCGGTTCGTCTAAGTAGACGTTCGACAAGAAGGAATGTTTCGTTTAAACAGGCAATGGCAACACCAGGAATAATAGGACAATCATGACCAGGTGAGCGATAATGATGACTGGCAGGCTCTTTTTCCATTCATAGAGCAGACCGAGAACCAAGCCGGCAGCAATTCCAGCCCAAACCCCAGGCCAAAAATTACCTAAGGCAAGTGCAGAACCGAACAGAATCGAACTGACGAGAATTGACCAGGAGGTGGAGAGGTATTGTTTCAGCTTTTGCTGAACGAGGCCTCTCCAAAAAATCTCTTCTCCGGGGACGATGATGAACATCAGCAGCAAGTAATGCCAAATTGAGAAGGGGGAGAAGTCGGACAGGAAAGATTTAACTGGTCCCGCAACATCGATGGGTGTCAGGAGAAGCAATTGGAAACCAATAGCAATAAGCCCATACAGAAGTGTCCCGTACCCCAATCCGTAAATTAACGATTTCCACGTAACAAGCTCATCATGGATTTTAACGAATATGATAGCGGCGGACATTAAAGTCAACATCGCAAATGTGTACATATACCAGAAAATAGAAGTGTTTTCGAAAGCTAAGTTGTATAAAAAGAAAGCCAATGGCAGCATGAAAATCAAGGTATGCTGCTTGAAAAAATTAATCATGTAAATCCTCCTAAAAATCAAAGCCATGCTTAATTACACAAATGGTGGAATGGACAAAGATGTCCGGTTTGTATTGTTGCTGTATACTGTTTACTGGAACAGAGTTTTATAATCTGTCTGGAGATAACCCGAAAAATGCCGGATATATACGATTTATATCATCCGTCTAGTATTATAACAGAAGGGGTTACTAAAACTATGGCAAAAGGAGAACAATTCATGACTGACTATAACCAGCTGCTTGAAGACTTGAAGAACGGTGAAATTGAATCGATCACTATTCAAAAGGAAGATTTTCTTGATTTCCGGACTGTGCTGATCGCACGTGAAGATTTTAAGCATTTCAGAGGCACAGCTTACCATCTTGGACTGACTGTCTATACTTATACAGAAGAACCCTCTAAGTGAGTTTTTTCCGCAGCAATCAAGTATTTTAAAGGAACAAAGCAGCCTAGCTATTCTTGAAAGCCATAAGGTTGATTAAATAAAAATAAAAAAAGGTAAATATTTTAAATGAATATGTTTAAAGTGTTTGTGGGAAGGGGATAGTATACTTGAACACAGCAACATTCTCATTTCCCCCTTTTGTGGTCGGTCCGTTATGCGGATCGGCTTCTTTTTTTTTGCAAAAAAACAGCTGTATCCGCTTTTCTATTGTCCAGCTGCAGCGGCCAACTCCTCGGGCTGCAAGCCACTCTGGCAATGCGGCTGAAAAAACGCCGCTTCGCCAGATCGTCTTACCCCTGTCGGAGGTCCACAGGATGTGGATCAGGTAACCGTTGCGACAGGAAGTCGCGTACTTAGGTTTCCTTCCTTAAACGGCCGCTTCCACTTTTCTATTGTCCAGCTACAGCGATCAGCTCCTCGGGGTCATAAGTCCCTCCGGCTATGCGGCTGAAGAGATGCCGCACAGCCGAAGTGCCTTATGCCTGTCGGACCTACCCGATCGCTTCCACTTTTCTTTAGTTTACGGAAGATTTTTGCTAAACTGAGAACATCAACAAAAGGAGGAACTACATATGAAGCTCGGATTTATTGGAACTGGTGTTATGGGCAATAGCCTGGTCAAACATTTATTGGATCACAAACATGAGGTCTCCATTTACACTCGAACAGCTAAAAAAGCCGAGAATCTAGTAGAAGCTGGAGCTGTTTTGCTGGCATCACCGCAGGAAGTAGCTGAAAAAAGCGAAGTTATTTTCACAATGGTCGGCTATCCCTCCGATGTGGAACAAGTTTATTTTGGGGAACAAGGATTGTTGAAAAACGCGAAAGCAGGAACCGTGCTTGTAGATATGACCACTTCCCAGCCTTTGTTGGCACAACGCATTTTCGAAGCCGCTGCTGCGAATGGGCTCCACGCATTGGATGCTCCGGTATCCGGCGGGGATATCGGTGCTAAAAATGGAGTATTGTCCATTATGGTCGGTGGTGAGAAAGAGATTTTCAAACAAATATCCCCGATACTGGATCTATTTGGTGAAAATATCGTCTTCCAAGGACCGGCGGGTTCTGGCCAGCATACCAAAATGTGCAACCAAATTACAATTGCCAGCAACATGATCGGCGTCTGCGAATCGCTTATCTATGCCAAAAAAGCAGGGCTTGATCCAGAACGTGTCTTGAGATCTATTTCTACAGGTGCAGCTGGCTCCTGGTCGTTGGCAAACTTGGCACCGAAAATGATCAATGAAGATTTTCGTCCCGGGTTCTACATCAAGCATTTCATCAAAGACATGAAAATCGCTGCAGAAGAAGCGGAGAATCTGGGATTGCAACTTCCTGGCCTCCGTTTGTCATTGAGTATGTATGAAGAATTGGCGGCTCAGGGCTATCAGGATAAAGGCACCCAAGCACTCATCAAGCATTATGAAGCATAAAAAAGCCGGAAACCTTTGGAGGTTTCCGGCTGATAACCGTCATCAATCAAAATAAGATTTTTTTGGTGAATAAAATCGATCAACTTGCCGAGGCTGATAGGATTTGGTGAAATTGGAAACGGTTGTTTCTTTTTTCTGTGGTTCCAATCCTGTCAAGACGCGCAAGGTTTCCTTCGCCACTTTTAAATTCATCCGGCTTGGAGGATTGCGGTACGTATCGTCTAAATGGCCTAAATGCTCGAGTGAGGCGAAATCTTCCTTTTTCGGGAGCATATGAAAATAATAATTGCCACATTTTACGAGGACTGAAGATTGTTGTTGGCTTTTCTGGGGGTTTTTGCTGAAGTGCAAACCGATTTTTTGTGCGCGCTGCTGTTCAATCATCAAATTTAAAGCTTCTTTTTTCAAGGCATACAAGTATTGATTGTCAGGAGCAGTTTTTGCGTGCCGGTTTACAGTGAAAATGGCTTGTGCGATATCTGAATCTGATTTAGAAGAGGTCATGGACTCATTCCTTTCATCCGAAATTACGTGTGGTTCGACTTTATCATATCAAAATTTCCAAGCACTGTATACCGAAGGGCATGGTCAATAAAAGGGAAAAGCACGTCTTGCATCGAACTCTATTAATCAAGTCGAATTAAATAAATCCCGATTGAGTTTCAAAGGGCTTGTGACTATCATAAGAGGGACTCGTCAATTCGGCATATAAAGCATAATCAAAAGGGGGATGTTTGAATGTTCACGGACAAAACAATGATTGTTACAGGTGGGTCAAGCGGTATGGGATTGCACATGGCAAAAAAGTTCGCTTCGGAAGGGGCCAATGTCGTCATTACTGGACGGGATATGGAAAAACTGAACGAAGCTGTGAAAGCGATTACAGGAGAGCGGGGATCAGTCGAAGTTTTTCAAATGGATGTCCGTGAACCTGAGCACGCCAAAGCAATGGTCAAATTTGCACACGATAAGTTTGGGAGAGTGGATGGACTTGTAAACAATGCCGCCGGCAATTTTATTGTCCACGCAGAAAAGTTGTCGCCTAATGGGTGGAAATCGGTGATCGACATTGTCTTGAACGGAACTTTCTTTTGTTCCCATGCAGTCGGCAATTACTGGATTGAGAACGGCACAAAAGGAAATATCCTGAATATGCTTGCCACCTACGCCTGGAACGCTGGGGCGGGCGTAGCACATTCAGCTGCTGCAAAAGCAGGTGTCATGTCATTGACCCGCACATTGGCTGTAGAATGGGGCACGCAGTTTGGCATACGCGTCAATGGCATTGCGCCTGGACCGATCGAACGCACCGGCGGAGCCGATAAACTTTGGGAATCCGAAAAGGCGGCGAAACGGACAATAGAATCTATTCCTCTTGGCAGGCTCGGAAAACCGGAGGAAGTTGCAGAACTTGCAGCCTTTATCATGTCGGAAAAAGCGTCTTATATGAATGGAGAAATTGTTACTTTGGACGGGGGACAATGGCTGAATAAGTTTCCTTTTTAAGGGATTCTGCGCAGCAATTCAATAGTGTCCATAAACACGATGTGTTATGATAAAACCTGAATGGTCGGTATCCAATACAGGCGCAGCAAAAGGAGTAGAGCACATGATTTCATTACCAAGCAGAGATTTTCTAGATACACCAATCGAAGACTATATCATTTCTTCCGAGAAAGTTGCTCATGTACAGATGGGAAACAGTGCTGAACATGCATTGCTCGTACTCACCAAGACGGGCTATTCCGCAATTCCGGTTTTGGATTCAAAATACCGCTTTCGGGGTTTGATCAATGTACAACGGATTACTGATGCGATTCTTGGATTGGATCATATAGAATACGAACGGCTTCCAGACATCCGTGTGGAAGATATCATGGAAACAGATCTGCCCTTGATCCACGTCAATGAACGTTTTCAAAAAGCGCTTGATATGGTCATCAACCAGAACTTTCTTTGCGTAGTTGATAATGAAGGAATGTTCATGGGGATTTTGACGCGGCGTGTTGTATTGAAACAATTGAAAAAACAAATTTATCAGCTGAAGAATTGAATAAGGCAATAATGGAGAAGGTCTCGTTTTGAGGCCTTTTTTATGCTTAAAAAAGGATGGGATATTTCCCATACGAGAGATATTATGAGCGCAGGCCACCACTCAAACGTGTAGGGAACTGCACTAGATCAACCCCGGTTGGTGCTGCTAATTGGAGATAGTCGAAAAGAGGTCTGTTCAATGGAAAATTCAAAAAGGCCGCTGATTTTGGCTTCTGTCATGCTGGCCATGTTCGTCAGTGCGGTTGAAGCCACAATCGTCTCGACCGCAATGCCCAGCATTGCTTCTGAGCTGGGCGGCTTTTCAAAATACAGTTGGGTGTTCTCAGCTTATTTACTGATGAGTACCGTAACGGTTTTAATCTACGGGAAATTATCCGATATTTTTGGGCGAAAGCGGGTATTCGCTTTTGGCATGCTGCTCTTTTTAGTCGGTTCGCTTTTATGCGGATTAGCCAATTCTATCGAAGAATTGATATTTTATCGCTTTATTCAAGGCATGGGGGCAGGGGCAGTCATGCCGATTGCCACGACTATTGTCGGTGATATTTACTCCAGGGAAGAACGCGCAAAAATACAAGGGTATTTATCGAGTGTCTGGGGAATTTCAGCAGTCACTGGACCGGCAATCGGCGGGATTCTTGTGGCGACCATCGGGTGGGAATATGTCTTCTGGCTGAATCTTCCTCTTGGCATCGTCTCTCTTCTTGGTGTAGTGCTGTTTTTAAAGGAACCCGCAAATACGAAGAAACCGGCAATTGACTATAAAGGGGCATTCTTATTAACGGCCGCTTTATCAAGCTTGCTGTATTTATTGGTTGAAGGCGGCGTATCGTTTGATTGGTTGTCCAGGCAATCGCTCATTTTAGCGGCAGCTAGCTTAGTGCTTATCGCATTGTTTGTCTGGGCAGAACAGAAAGCAGCCGATCCAATGATGCCTTTTGAAATCTGGAAGAATAAGACCATTCTGTATGCCAATCTCGTATCTTTGGCGACCGGTGTCATTTTAATCAGCATATCCAGTTATTTGCCGACCTATGTGACCGGGGTGATGGAACAGCCTGCAGCTATTGCAGGCTTCACTCTGACCGCGATGTCGATTGGCTGGCCACTGGCAGCTTTCTTCTCGGGAAGGTTGCTGCTGAAGATCGGCTATTTCAAAACATCTTTAGCTGGCGGAATATTCCTGGTAGCGGGAACATTGTTGTTTGTCTTGATGCAGCCAGGGTTCGGTCCTTTATGGGCAGCCATGTCGAGTTTTTGCATCGGAATTGGAATGGGGCTGACCAGCACGGCCTTTATTGTTTCGATACAGGCTGCCGTTTCCTACGAACAGCGTGGATCGGCGACGGCCTCGAATATGTTCATGCGAAATTTAGGCAGCACGATAGGCGTGGCATTGCTCGGCAGCATACTTAATAGTTCTCTGCTGCGTTATTTTGCTGACAATGGCGAGAATTATTCGTTAAGCTCAATCAATGATTTATTGAGCGTGGACAGCCGTGCCGGAATTTCAACCCAGACACTGGATTTTCTCCAGCAGGCATTGGCTGGTGCGCTCCAGAATGTGTACGTGGTTACTGCATTTTTTGCGCTGCTCAGTTTCATCCTGATCTTTGGGCTTCGCGGACAGAAAGGAGTGAAGAGCAGTGTCAAATGAAGAATTGATCATTAAAGTGCTTGCGGAAGAAGGGAATATGAGAAAAGCGGCAGAGCGGCTGTTTTTATCCCAGCCGGCTTTATCCCAACGCCTTCAAACAATCGAGAAGGATTGGGGACAGCAATTGTTCATCCGTTCTCAAAAAGGGTTATCTCCTACACCAGCGGGAGAATTGGTGATTCAATACGCCAATGAAACCATCCAGCGCAAAGAAGAAGTTTTCGAAGTGCTGCACACGTTGACATCCAAAGTTCACGGCACTTTGAAAATTGCATGCGCGACAATCATCGGCCAGAACTGGCTGCCCAAAGTGCTGAAGGATTTCGTCACGCTTTACCCGGAAGCCAAAATTCAATTGATTACCGGCTGGAGCTCTGAAATCGTCCGTTCGCTGTACGAAGGAGAAGCACATATCGGAATTGTACGGGGCCATACAGATTGGAAAGGGCCGAAACTCCATTTATTCAAAGATACGTTGTATCTTGTAGATAAGGAAATTCGATCATTGGAAGAGTTGCTTCAGACGGACCGGCCTTTTATTCAGTTTAAAAGCGACTCGACTTATTACGAAGAGATCCAGCAATGGTGGCAAAAGCATTTTGCCTCCAATCCGAAACGGCAGATTACAGTAGACCAGATTGAGACCTGTAAGCAGATGGCCGTCAATGGCATCGGCTATGCCATCCTGCCTTCCATTACATTGACCGGCACTGAAGATGTCCATATGATGCCTTTGACAAACAATAAAGAAGAACTTGAATTGACGCGGGATACATGGCTGATTGGCTATGAATCAGCATTCCAGCTTCGCCAAGTAGAGGCATTTGTCAATATAGTCAAAAAACATGCCGCTTTATTAAGGTGAAGCGGATGAATTATTATGCAATATCAGATATAATAACAGCATCACATAATAGAAAGAGGTTATATTGATGAAACAGATGGATGCAAATGAAATTATCTCGTACATACAGAATGCCAAAAAATCTACACCCGTTAAAGTATACATAAAAGGACAGGGCGTCGCTGATTTGGATTATGGAACAGATTCCAAAGTATTCGGAGAAGGCAGTTCAGTTACTGTATTTGGTGAATGGGCAGATATTCAAAAGGCATTGGAAGCGAATGCTTCTGTCATCGAAGATTCGGTTGTAGAGAACGACCGCAGAAATTCAGCCATTCCATTATTGGATATGAAAAACATCAACAGCCGCATTGAACCGGGTGCGTTTATCCGTGAAAACGTGGAAATCGGCAATAATTGTGTCATCATGATGGGCGCTGTCATCAATATCGGCTCTGTTATCGGAGATGGAACAATGATCGATATGGGCGTTATATTAGGCGGCCGTGCAACTGTCGGCAAAAACTGCCATATCGGAGCCGGCGCTGTACTGGCCGGCGTGATCGAGCCGGCATCAGCTACCCCTGTCATCGTCGAAGATAATGTAATGATCGGAGCCAATGCAGTAGTTCTTGAAGGGGTTCGCATCGGCAAAGGCGCCGTAGTTGCTGCAGGGGCTATCGTGATTGAAGACGTTCCTGAAAACTCGGTAGTAGGTGGAACTCCAGCTCGCGTATTGAAATTGATGGATGAGAAAACACGTTCGAAAACTGAAATCAAACAAGAACTAAGACAGCTGTAATCGGTGAATCCAATGGAATTAGTGAAAATCAGAAGAGATCTGCATCAAATTCCGGAAATTGGTTTTCAGGAAGTTAAAACACAGGCTTATCTATTGGAAGCCATTTCGCGATTGCCTCAAGAGCGGCTGGAAGTGGTGGAATGGCGTACCGGCATCGCGGTTAAAGTGCGGGGCAGCCATCCCAAGAAGCGGATTGGCTGGCGTACGGACATCGATGCTCTGCCGATTACAGAAGAGACCGGATTCGATTTCAAATCGACTCATCCCGGATATATGCATGCCTGTGGACATGATGTCCATATGGCGGTAGCACTCGGGTTGCTTGAAAAGCTGATTGACAAACCCATCAAGGATGATGCCGTGATTTTGTTTCAGCCTGCAGAAGAAGGTCCAGGAGGAGCATTGCCATTTCGTGAATGGCTGAAAAATGACAAACCGGATTTTCTTCCGGACGTGATTTGTGCGCTGCATATTGCGCCTGAGCTGCCGGTCGGTACAGTCGGCACCCGGCCAGGTTTGCTGTTTGCCAATACGTCCGAGCTGTTTATCGACCTCCGGGGCAAAGGCGGCCATGCAGCCTATCCACATTTGACGGAAGATATGGCCGTTGCTGCTGCTTCGTTATTGATTCAGCTGCAGACCATCGTCAGCCGAACTGTTAATCCGATGGACTCTGCCGTTCTGACGGTCGGCAAAATGACTGCCGGAACGGTGCAAAATATTATTGCTGAGCATGCACGTTTGGAAGGGACAATCCGTACGCTGAACAGTGAATCCATGGTTCATATGAAGCGACGGATTGAAGCTATCTGCCGGGCTGTCGAAGAAGCCAATCATTGCAAGGTCACCATCGATTACGGTTCAGGGTATTTGGAAGTCAATAATAACGAGGCACTGGCGGAGAAGTTTCTCCGTTATGCCAGCGAATCTGAAGGCATTCAAGCCATTCGCAGCGAAGCGGCTATGACAGGCGAAGATTTTGGTTACTTTACCGAACAGCTGCCAGGACTGATGTTTTGGGCAGGAGTTTCTTCACCTTATGGATTGCATCACGCGAAACTGGATCCGGATGAAAAAATTCTGGACTTAATGCCAGGGTTTATCCATGGATTCATGTCAGAATTGTAGGGCGGACAGCTTAGGCTGCCGTTCTTTTTTTATGGAGAAAAATAGGAAGGGAGAGAGGATGGACGTTTAACCGCCAGCCCAGGAAAAAAGGCGTTACAACGAGATGCCTGTCTTCCTATTTTACGGGTACTGCAACAAGCACTTCTTCGTTAAAAATAACTGAAAAATTGTTATGAGAAAATGGAACTATTTAACTTAGCCAGCGTACTAATAAAGAGACAAGAAAAAGGGGGATCAACATGCACAAACGCTTGCTGGCATTTTTGGTTTTTGCATTATTTATCAGTTTGTTTATTGTGCCGCAGGTAACATTGGCAGCACCGCAAATCACGGTGGATTCCAGCGCCGGTTTTCAAAATAAGGTCAAGTACGAAAAAGGGCTGCCGCTGCAATTTACAGTGACCAATCAAGGCTCTGCATTTTCCGGAGACCTCGTGCTGAGCTATTCTGAAACCTACAATCTTGGGGCCGGTCTGGCGATGCCGATCGAGCTGGCTGAAGGCGAAAGCAAGACCTTGCAGATTGCCTCATCCGGATTGTCGGATATGTATTACACAGGAGGTCCAGGAGACCAGAACATCTTTGTATTTGAAGGTGGCTGGGAAGACGGAAAATCCATTGCCTTCAAAGGTGCAAAGATGGTCCAGCCTTCCTATTATTCGCCCATGACGTTATTTGTAGCCACCTTGACGGATAATCCGGACCGTCTGTTGCCGTTGAAGCAACTGGCGGTTCCGGCAAGCGAAGGAGTGGAAGTGTTTCATCTGAATCAATTAAAAAACTTCTCATTGCCGACCGAAGCACAGGCTTGGGACATGATCGATTACTTGGTCATTGATGAGTTTGCCTTTAGTGATTTGCCGGATCCGGCACAACAGGCAATTCTGCAATGGATGCAGCAAGGCGGCAACATGATCGTCGGTTCATCCAGCAGCGCAGAAGCTGAACTTGGCAGTTTAAGTGAATACTTGCCATTGGAACTGGGGAATTCGATTGAAGCAGCCGTTCCAGGGTTGGAGAAGCCAGTACCTGCATACGAAGCGGTTGCTAGAGAAGGAGCCGCTGTCAAGCTGCAGAAAGATGGGCAGGTTTTTGCTGCGACCCAGCCAGTGGGTACCGGAAGTTTGACGCAGCTGAGCTTTTCTCTTGGAGATGAAACGGTTTCTGCCCAAAAGGGCTATAGCAAGATGATGTCGAACTTCTTTCCGACGTCGTTGAATGCATACAATTCTATGGGCGGCCAATCGATCCTTGATTACATGAGCTATGAGGTGGGGGATGTCAACGAGCTATTCGACAGCTTTGCTGTGTCACGTCCGTTTATCCTTGCTGTCATTTTGCTTTATATCCTCTTGATTGTGCCTGTTCTTTACATTGTCTTGAAGAAAAAAGACAAACGGGAATATGCCTGGTTCATCATTCCGGGAGTCGCTTTACTGACCTCGATCGGTCTCTTCGCATATGGTGCCAAAGATCGGATCGGCAATCCGCAGATTCAGCAGACCGGTTTTTTTGAAGTGGACGTGGACAGCGGATTGAACGGTTATTATGTCAATTCCTTGTTATCAAACCGTGGCGGGAATTATCAATTCACCGCACCTTCATCGACTACCATGACTTATCGCATGGCCAGTGAATTTTCAGGCACACAGCCTTACCTTTCTGCAATGATGGAGAAAGGGGCTGCCAGCAACCAAATGACTTTGCGTGATATGCGCTATTGGTCTGTAGAGTCCATCATGGGCCAGTCGTATATTGAAAACAGTGGGGATTTCACCATCGACTTGGAAGTGGCTGAAGAAAAAATTTCAGGAACAATCCGTAATAATTTTCCATTCGCTGTCGAAGACGTCTCAATTTGGACAGGGACACGCCTTTTGGATCTGGGCGATTTGAACCCAGAACAGGAACTAGCAGTGGACGAGAAAATCCAGTCGGCTATTTTGTCGCCTGCCGCTGCTATCGGCCAATCCTATGGCTATATGCCGATAGCGGATCTGAAAGAACTGGAAAAAGCCCGACGCCAGACTTTGCTCTCGACGTCCTATGAACAGATGTCACAGAACGGCAAAACGCCTTATGTGATTGCTTATACAAAAGATGCCATCGTTCCAATTACTCTTGAAAACCAGCGTGCTTCAGTGGATTCCATTCATTTGATTGCGCAAAGCTTTAAACCGAAATTGTCCTTAAGTGGAGAAATCACGCTAAATGCTGATGCTTTTGGGATGGGAATCACCGGGACCACTACCAATGCCTATTCTGAAAACGTCTCAACCGACCCCTACCTGTATTATTTGGAAGAAGGCGAGTATGACATGATCTACACGCTGCCTGAGGATATCGAGAAGGACAAATCTGCCTGGGATGAGCTGTCCGTCATTACTTCAGGGCAAAGCTTGAGCGTTTCCATTTTGAATGCCGATACCGGGAATTATGAAGAAATTACGGATTCCAATAAAAAATTCACCGATACGGCTAAAAATTATGTGGGGCCGGAAGGGACGATTAAATTGAAGCTGAAAATGTCCATGAATTCGGGGAATCCTGAAGTAGTCGTACCGAAAGTTAAATTGAAAGGAGTGATTACCCCGTGATTGAAACCATCGGATTAACTAAAAAATATGGTTCTTTTTATGCGCTGCAGGACTTGAATCTGATAGTTGAAGACAGTACCGTATTTGGATTCGTCGGTGCGAACGGCGCTGGGAAATCAACCACCTTTTCGATTTTGGCGACTCTTTTGCAGCCGACATCGGGTGACGCATTCATCAATGGAATAAGCGTCACGAAAAATCCTCAGGAAGTCAGAAAACAGATCGGCTATATGCCGGATTTCTTCGGTGTCTACGATCAGCTGAAAACTGAAGAGTACTTGGATTTTTATGGGGCGAGCTATGGCATCAAGCCGAAAGAAAGGGCTGCATTGATTCCGAAGCTTTTGGAATTGGTAAATTTGGAGCACAAGCGGTATGACTATGTCGATTTGTTGTCGAGAGGAATGAAGCAACGGCTATGTTTGGCCCGTGCCTTGATCCATGATCCAAAAATCCTGATTCTTGATGAACCGGCTTCCGGTCTTGACCCGCGTGCCCGTGTAGAAATGCGGGATATTTTAAGAGAGCTGAAAGCGATGGGCAAAACTATCCTGATTTCTTCCCACATCCTTCCCGAGCTTGCAGAAATGTGCGACAGCATCGGCGTTATCGATAATGGCAGATTGATTGCACAAGGCTCTGTCCATGATATTCAAGCGCAACTGCAAAGCGAAAAAGTGCTGCGCGTTAAAGTAATGGGAGATACACAGCCGGTTGTTCCATTTTTTGAAATGGATCCCTTCGTTTCTCAGATTGAAGAACAGCGTGACAAAAACACGATTCAGTTTTTCTACCGGGGAGCAGAAGAAGACCAAATGCGGATGCTGCAACGGGCAATTGAACAAAAAATTCCGATCCTGTCATTTTCAGAAGAAGAAACCGATCTGGAAGATGTCTTTATGGCGATCACAAAAGGAGTGGAAATTGGATGAAAACTCTTTCTGCCAATCCAGTATTAATTAAGGAACTTAAATTGCGTTTCCGTAATTTGAAAAGTTTTACGGGCATCCTGTTCTATTTGATAGCCATGAGCGTTTTTGTTTTCGGTTTCATCTTTTTGGCCACCTCGCTGACGGGAAGCGGATTCTTCCGTCCTGATGAAAGCTTTATGCTGTTCAGCAGCATGACCTATATCCAGCTAGGGCTGATTTTATTCATCACTCCGGCACTGACGGCAGGAACCATCAGTTCGGAACGTGAAAAACAGACCTTGAATATTCTGCTGACAACATCTCAAACATCTTTCCAAATCATTTTTGGAAAGATGACATCATCCATCGCTTTTCTGCTGCTGATGATTGTATCTGGGCTGCCTATATACAGTCTGGTATTCTTGTACGGAGGGGTTTCTCCCAGCCAATTGCTTTTCATTTTCCTGTTTTATCTGCTGACACTGTTGGCATTAGCCAGCATCGGCGTCATGTTTTCCACATTAATCCGTAAAACGATTGTCGCGATCATTGCGACCTATGGGGCAATGATCTTCTTTGCCGGCGTCACTGCATTTTTCCTGCTGATTTCGGTCCAAGTATCTCAAATGGGCACTGCGGCACCGTCTATGTCGCCGATGGCTCATTTCTGGGCCACCATCAACCCGCCGGCGGTGCTGCTGACTTTGCTGCAGCCGACGATGGAAGGGCAGTTGCAGAGCTTGACGATGATTCCGGTTCCACTATGGATCGGCTATACGATTTTTTATATTCTGCTGACTGTTTTCTGCATTTTCATGGCGGTCAAAAAGCTTCGCGTTAATATGAATAAATACAAATAAGGAGGGATTCCCATGAACAATCGCGACATCCATAAGTATGTCAAAAAGACAGACAAGCTATTGAAAATGCTCCATTTTAGCCGCACTCTGCAGTCCGCTTTAGTTGCAGGCCTTGTTTTGGCAGTGGCTCTGCTGTTGGTGTCGCGCTTGTTTGTGCTTCCTTATTATGAATTTTATGCATATGCTGCGGGATTTTTTGCTGTAGGAAGTTGGCTATTACTGTCGTTCAAAAACTTGCCGAACCTTCAGCAGGCAGTTCAGGAGTTGGACCGGTTCACACCACATAATCAGCTGCTGACGGTGTGGAGGCTGACCGAAAAAAATCCTTTAGCGGAAGAGTTGACTAAAAAGACTGCACAAACCGTTCCTTTCAGCTATCAGTTGTTCCGTAAAGAACGCAAAGCCTGGCTGCGGCCCAAGTGGTTGATTGGGGCTGTCGTCAGTGCGACTTTAATGGTGCTGCTCCTGATCTTTCCGAGCAATTTGCAAAACCAGGCGAATGACGTAGAAAAAGAGCTCGAATTGGTGGAAGACATAAAAAAAGAAGTCGATGAAATGAATAAACAGACAGAAACAGAAATTGTGAAAAAAGAATTGGATACATTAAAAACAACGATTGAAGATGAAAAAGACCCTGAAGCGGTATTGAGAGAAGTGGTGAAAAAGCAAAAAGAACTGGACTTGAAGGAACGGCAACTGGCTGAAAAAAAGGATGCAAGAGCCGAAGCAATATCCAAAGACATTGGGAAAGCTGCTGATCAATTAGCTGGACAAGCCGGAAAAACCCAAACAGCTTTGAGCAATATGGGGAAACCGGTAGCATTTCCTCTGCAGCAGACCATCGCTAACCGTGAACAATCAACACAAGAAAATCCAAGTGAATCTGAAACCGGCAAATCATCTGAGGGAACAGGTGACGCCGGCAGTTCCGATGCAAACGGCCAATCATCCAATAATGAAGAAGGAAAAGAAGGCGAAGGTGAGAGTAAGGGCCAAAGCCAGGCACAAGGCCAAGGCCAAGGGCAAGGTCAGGGTCAAGGACAAGGACAAGGACAAGGTCAAGGACAAGGACAAGGACAAGGACAAGGACAAGGACAAGGACAAGGACAAGGACAAGGACAAGGACAAGGACAAGGACAAGGTCAGGGACAAGGCCAGGGTCAGGGGCAAGGTCAAGGACAAGGCCAGGGGGCCGGGAAGGGCAAAGGCAGTCGGGATTTATTGACCGTCCCATCCAGAATTGGCGGTCAAGGAGAAACGGCAGTGGACAGTGGCGAAATTGGCGAAGGCAAGGCAGCGGGAGAGCAGCAAGGAGCCGTTCCTGCCACCAAAGGCACAATCCAGCCATATGAAGAGGTCGTGGGCGATTATTCGGATGCCTATTTTTCAAGCGCGGACCGTCTACAATTGCCGCCTGATCTGCAGACCATTGTAGAGCAATACTTTACGGATATTGAAACCGACAAATAGAAAAGAGGGTTCTCATGACATACACAACGGATCAATTTACAGAAATGAGCCAATTGCTTCAGGAAGTCAAAGAAGAGATTGGACGCTTTATCGTCGGCCAGGAACGGGCTGTCGAGTTTTCTTTATACGCGATTCTAGCGGATGGCCATGCATTGCTAGAAGGGCTTCCCGGGCTTGGCAAGACGATGCTGATCCGGACCATTTCAGACGTGCTCGATTTGTCGTTTTCAAGAATTCAGTTTACTCCTGATTTGATGCCCTCGGATATTACAGGGACCAGCCTGATCGAGCGGGATGCAGAAGGGCGGCAACAATTTACGTTCCGGGAAGGGCCGATATTTCACCAAATGGTATTGGCTGATGAAATTAACCGGGCTACTCCTAAAACACAAAGTGCATTGCTTGAGGCGATGGGAGAAAAAACAGTGACGATTCTTGGCGATACGAAAAAGATGGCACGCCCATTTTTTGTATTGGCAACACAGAATCCGATTGAAATGGAAGGAACCTATCCGTTGCCGGAAGCACAAATGGACCGCTTCCTATGCAAAATACTGGTTTCTTATCCGACACGCAACGAATTGGCTGAAATCAGCCGCCGAACGACAGGAGCCCAAACGATCAGCCTCAGCAAAAAGATGAATACAGAAGGGTTGGTCGAGGCGCAACAGATGGTAAAAGAAGTGCTGATGGCAGATGATATTTTAATGGTGGCTGTGGATATTATACAAAATACCCATCCTGAGCATTCAGAGCACGAAGCAATCCAGCAATATGTCCAGTATGGAAGTGGACCACGCGGCTTGCAGAGCCTGATTCGATTGGCTAAGGCGCGTGCCTTGATGGAAGGACGCTATCATGTATCGATCGGTGATTTGAAGTATGTGGCCAAACCGGTACTTCGGCATCGCATGCTGTTGAATTACGAAGCTGAAGCGATGGGCAAAGAAGCGGACGAGTTGATTGACTTGGTGCTCAGCAATGCTGGAAAAGGCGTTGTCAAATGATGTTGTTGAATCTGCCTGCCGATTGGGGTTCACGTGTGAGCCGTTATGCCATTGGAACAAAGGCAAAAATCAGGGGCCACCATAAAGGGTCACATCGTTCTATGCGGTTTGGCAGTTCGCTGGATTTCTCCGATTTTCGGGAATACCATCCAGGAGATGATGTCCGCCACATTGACTGGAATGTATACGCACGGACTGAAAAGGTCTATATCAAACGGTTTTTGGATGAACAGGAAATGCGTATCCACATCTTGTTAGACAGCTCCAAGTCAATGGACAGCAAATGGCTGTTTGCCAAACAGCTGGCCTTTTCTTTGGGTCTGATGGCGTTGTCGAACGATGACCGCCTGACGGTTTCGGCTGGACAAAAAGAGACGATTCCTTTTCGGAAAAAAGGGAAGTCGGCCAGAAAGTTATTCGAGCATTTTATGGCTTCTATGCCGGATCCCGAAAATCTGTCATTCGCAAAACAGGCAAGTTTTCATGCAACAAAAGACTCGACGGTATTGTTCATCCTATCGGATGGATTGGAACCGCTGAAAGACTGGCAGGTATTCTTCAAACAGGCTCCTGCTTATGCGCATGATATCCGCTTTATTCATATTACGACGGAAGACGAACGGTCACCTTCGTATAAAGGAGATCTTCGTTTTATCGATGATGAAACTCAGCAGGTATTGAACGTCACGGTTACAGAAGAAGCGCTTCGTGCATACCGGAAGCAAAGTGAGCTTCACACCAAAGGGCTGGAATCGCTTTGCCGAACATATGGAATCGCTTATTTGCCGGTGCAGACAGAAGAAGGAATCGAGCAAGTGCTGTTTCAGCAGATGGTTCGGAAAAATTGGATTAAATGAGGTGAAACGGCATGGGGGCATCGAATTGGGGAATGATCTGGACAGCAGTTATGCCGTTGGCCGTGATCCTCTATTATTTCTTCAGGAAAAAATACAAGGACCAGCGCGTGTCATCAACAATGTTCTGGCAGGAGCGGATGAAAGAGCTGAAAGCTTCACCGTACCTGAAAAAATTGCAGCATCATTTATTGTTTTATTTGCAGCTGGCGGCTCTCCTGTTTTGTGTACTGGGATTATTGGGGCCGTTCAGCGAGTCGGAAACGCTGGCAGGCAATGACTTTATCTTTGTCGTCGACACATCGGCGACGATGCTTGCGGGTTCCCCCCCACATTTTGAAAAGCAGCAGGAGGAAATGAAAAAGTTGGCAGCCCAAGCTGGAGGGAAACCCGTCACTATCGTCACGACAGGAGCCAGTCCAGAAGTAGTGGTCCGCAATGAACAGGACCAAAGAGTTTTGGAGCGGGCGATTGACCAACTGGAAGTAAGGTATGAAAAGGCTGAAATGGAACAGACAATTTTGTTTGCTGATACGCTTGCAGCTAACGAATCAACGGTCATTCATATTTTTACGGATTCATTGGACCGTGCTGTACTGGCCAACAAAACCGGCCAACGTTATCAAGTCCACGGAATTGATGAATCGCTGCGCAATGTTTCCATTGAGCAGTTCGGTCTATCAGAGACTGAGACGGGTGCAAGGGGCATCGTCCAGCTGGTAAATAACAGTGAAAATCCCCTTCAGGCAACAGTCCGTCTATCGGCAGGCAACATAGAGAAGACAGCGGAAGTAGAGCTGGAGCCTTCAATGGAATTGCTTGTTCCTTTCGAAGAGCTGCCCAATGAAAAGTTGTGGCAGGCGACTGTAGAAGCGGAAGATGATTATGCGGCTGATAACACAATGGCGACTTATCTGGCGCCGCCAGGAAATGCGGTCGTGGTTGACTCATCATTGCATGAACTGATCGCCAGTGGGTTCCGTTCTACGGATTTGGAAGTTCACCTGGCAGAGCCGGTCCAGTTAGAACCGGATTCAGCATTGCCGCTGGTTACCAGTCAAAGCGAGTTATTGGATGGAACAGCGCCGGTTCTATTGATTGGCCGTAATGATGAAAAAGCTTTCGAAGTAGCCGGAGAAATTGAAGCACAAGCGCATCCGCTCTTTACTTATGCTTCTCTGGAAGATGTCTATGTATCCCAGCTGTATCCACCTTTTGAAGGGTTTGAAACAATTGCGTCGATTGATGGAAATCCTTTCATTCAAGTCTCTCCTGAAGGCGATATTGCCGTGCTGACGGATATTCAGTTGACCGACTGGCCGCTGTATCCGTCATTTCCGTTATTTCTTTGGAGCGCTATGGATAGCTTATCTGGAGATACGGCGTTTCTCGGATTTTTTCAACCCAATGAACATCGCTCGGTTTCTCTCGCTTCCGATACAGGAGAATGGGAAATCTTTAAAGATGGCACTTACCTCTATTCTTATATAGAAGGCAGCGGCCCGTTTATTTCACCGTCTGAACCAGGGGTTTATGAAGTGATTGGTGAACAAGAGACGAAGAAGATGATTGTTCAATTGGCAAATGAAGAAAAGGCGCTGGAAGCCGGTTCTTCCTATGCCATGGGGCTGGCGACAACCGCCCAGGACACAGTCCGTTTTTCTTTCGTGCCGTATATTATTGTGTTGATTTTGCTGCTGGTTGCTGTGGAATGGGAGGTGTACCGCCGTGGAATTGCAACTCGATGAACCGCTTTGGCTGATTTTGCTCCTTCCTGCCGCCCTCTACTTTGGCTGGTTTGGTTTAAAGAATTTTCCTGCCAGTTCCAAAATGGCGAAAACAGTTTTTATTCTTCGTGTATTCGTGGTGGCTTTATTGATCTTCGCCTTGGCGGGGCCATCGCTGTTCAGTCCGGTAAAAGAAGAACAAGTGATTTTCCTGTTGGACCGATCGGCGTCTCTTGAAGGAATGGAGACCGAAATGGCGGCAGCAGTGGAAAAAGCTTTAAACGCTCAAAAAGATCATCAGTCGGTTGCCGTCTATACATTCGCCGAGGATTTCCTGAGCCTTCTGCCGATGACAGCAGAACCTCAGACTTTGCCTGCGGAACTGGCGATCGGCCAGAACGGCCATACCAATATCGCCCGGGCACTGGAGCTGGCTTCAAATAGTGGAGACACAGACCTTGCGACACGGTTGGTGGTTTTGACTGATGGCAATGAAACACAATCTTCTGCCATCGAAAGCTTGAATCGCCTAGAATCGGACCGTTTGCAAGTGGATGTTTGGCCCATCGAACAATCTGCAGTGAACGATATGGCCGTCAGCCGCTTTGAAACGCCTTCACGGGCATTTTTGGGAGAGGCACAGGCATTTTCTGTCTCCATTGATTCAGATGCAGAAGCTCAGGCAAAATTGATCTTTTCGGTTAACGACCGCGATTTGGATGCAAAAGAGATCTCCTTGGCAGAAGGCCAAAATGTCTTCAATTATACCTATCCGGCCAGTTCGGAAGGCTTGCTGAAGTATGAAGTGCGTTTGGAGGCTGCTGAAGATGCTTTTCTCGAGAACAATTCATTGGCGAGCATTACGGAAGTTTCCGGCAATCCGGAAGTACTGGTGGTCAATGGCGGAGAGCCGAGTCCGATTGCCGCTTTATTGGACACAAATAATTTGCGTGTAACCGAACTCTCTGGCGCTGAACTGCCGAGCAGCTTATCCGCTATTCTTCGTTATGACTCCATTATTTTCGACAACGTATCAGGAACTTCTGTCGGTGAACAGCAGATGGCCATTATTGAACAAGCTGTCCAGCAATTCGGTGTCGGTTTTATGATGGTCGGCGGCGATCAAAGTTTTGGGTTGGGAGGTTATTTCAAGACGCCGATTGAACGCCTGTTGCCGGTGGAAATGGAAGTCCAAGGCAAACATGAATTGCCTTCACTAGGCCTCATGATTGTGATGGACCGTTCAGGAAGCATGATGGGAATGAAGTTGGAGCTCGCCAAAGAAGCGGCAGCCCGCTCTATCGAATTGCTGCGTCCGGATGATACCTTGGGCGTCATCGCATTTGATGACCAGCCATGGGAAATTTTGCCGACTGCCAAAATGGCCGATCCGCAGGCCGCGGTGGATAAGGTCTTGGGAATTACGCCAGGAGGCGGGACTGAAATCTATCGTTCTTTGCAAAAGGCTTATATGGAATTGGAAGATTTGAAACTGCAGCGGAAACACATCATTCTATTGACGGATGGCCAATCTGCTACATCAAATGACTATGACGCGTTGATTGAAAATGGCAAAGACAATAACATCACCTTGTCGACAGTGTCGATCGGACAAGATGCGGACCGCAATCTGCTGGAACAGTTGGCGGACACAGGAAGTGGGCGTTTCTATGATGTGACGGATGCTACTACGATTCCTGCCATCCTGTCGCGTGAAACGATCATGATGTCGCGGACTTACATTGTCGATCAACCGTTTTACCCGATCGTTTACAGCAGCAAATGGGATGATTTATTTGCAGAAGGTGTTCCGCAACTCAATGCCTATATTGCAACTACAGCCAAGAGTACCGCAACCGTTGCACTGGAGAGTGAAGAAGGCGATCCTGTGCTGGCGAGCTGGAATTACGGCCTTGGAAAAACGGTTGCTTTCACTTCCGGCAGTGGTGCATGGAGTGGGGACTTCCAAAGCTGGGCTCAGTGGCCGGATTTCTGGAACCGCAGCGTGGCTGAATTGCAGCCTACATTTGAAGAGATTCCTTATTCGGTCATTCGGAAAGAACAAGGAGTCTACACGGTAGAAGATCCTACACAGAGTTCTGCGATCTTGACGGTGGCGGCAGTTGACGAAGAAGGCAATGACATTCCACTGCAGACAGAGCCGGTGGCACCTGGAAAAGTTGAAGTCAAGTTGGATGCCGATCCGGGACTGGTCTTTTTCAGCGTCAGCAATGAAAACGGAGCGGCCTTTAAAACAGGGCTGACTATTCCATACGGCGATGAATACCGAACGGCATCAGCCAATATGCCTCTTTTGACAGCCTTGGCTGAACGGACAGGAGGGCAAGTATTGGGTACACTGGATGAAGCGTTCCGTGACATGCCTTATACCAGCGGTACGGTCCGCCCGATTCAATTGTGGCTGCTGTTGGCGGGGATGGTTCTGTTCTTTACAGACATCACACTCCGACGCTTTGGTCTGCCGAAACTCATACAAAAAAGAAAAACCGCTAAAGAAGAGGACTCTTCTCCTGCGGCAATTGATCAATTAATAAAAGCGAAAAAGAGGAATTGACTCTTTTTCGCTTTTTGATTTAAGGAAGTAAAATATTTTGCTCTTAATTTAATGTTTCAGCTCCGGCTGGTAGCCAAGAGTTGCTGTTTCCGCATCGACCATGTATTGGCAATGAAAAAACAAGTGATCAAGATGGCGGTCCCTAATATATACGGATAGCTCATGTTGATGTCGAAAAGGATGCCGGCGAGTGCCGGACCGATCATATTGCCGAGGCTCATGTAGGCATTGTTCATACCGGCTGCAAATCCTTGTTCATCGCCAGCCAGTTTGGAGATGAGCGTATTGATGGCCGGCCGCAACAGGGAGGCGGCAGTGAAAAAGACCGCAGCCACAAGAAGGATGGCCCAGAACGAGCTGACAAACAAAATGCCGATCATGGCTCCTGCAGAAACCAGCAAGTTGACAAGGATAACTTTCATTTCGCCAAAACGTTTGAAGAGCTTATCAATGACAAAAGTTTGGACCACTACACCGACAAATCCGCCGATTGTAATCAGAATAGCAATTTCTTTCGGTGTGAAACCAAACTTCTTATCTGCATATAATGCGATGGTCGATTGGAAATTAGCCAAACCGAAAGCGAAAATGAACATGACCAGCAGCATGACGAAGTAAGGGGTGTAAGTAGAACGCTTGAGCTGCTGGAGCAGGTTTTCGGATTTTTGATCTGCAGCCTGTACAGTAGGTGCGACATTCGGCAACACGACAAAAGAAATAAATGCAGCAATGAGTGCCACTGCCGTTGCAACGTAGAAAGGAAACTGGATGCTGACTTCGGCGAGAAACCCACCGATTCCCGGCCCGATCATAAAGCCGAGCGACATGGAAGCTCCGAGCAGCCCCATTCCTTTTCCACGTTCTTCAAACGTTGTGATATCAGCAACAAAGGCCATCATCGGGGGGATCAGGAATGCAGCACCGAGTCCGCTGAAGAAACGGGCAAGGTACAAAATCCACAGATGGGAAGCGAGCCCGAATGCCAGTTGGGATAGACCGAAAACGATCAATCCAAAGATGATCAACTTTTTTCGCCCGTATTTATCGGAAAGTTGACCGGACAAAGGCGAAAACAGGAACTGGGCTAAAGCGAATGTAGCGATTAGGGTGCCGAGAGCTTGGCCAGCCACGCCGAAAGTGTCCAGATAAGCTGGCATAATCGGAATGATCAAACCGATGCCGCTCATGGCAATGAACATATTGAACATCAGCACATAAAGTGCGAATTTATTTGATTTTACGGCCATAAAGAGACCTTCTTTCATTGTTATTTCGTATTACTAAACTTTAGTCTATAGAATCTACATACTATACCCCAATTCCCACAAAAAAAACAGGCAAAAGTTCTGCCTGTCAGTTTTCCATATCCATTTTAAATTCCAGGAATAGTTCGTTGTAGATTCCCAGCATTTCAAGTCCCAGATTTTCGTAGACTTCAAGGCGCTCCCGAAGTTCTTCCGGTGGATAGAATCGTTCATCTCCGGTAACTTCCGGGTCCATCAACGCAATCGCTTCTTCATTCGGAGTGGAGTATCCGACATAATCCGCATTTTGCGCTGCCACTTCCGCATCCAGCATAAAGTTGATGAATGCGTGGGCGCCTTCCACATTTCCGGCTGTCTTTGGAATGACCATATTGTCAAACCATAAGTTCGAGCCTTCCTCAGGGACCACGTAATCGATGTCTTCATTGATCCACATCATATCGGCAGCCTGTCCGGACCAAGTAACCGCTACTGCAGCTTCTTCCCGGCGCATCATTTCAACAATTTCATCACCGATGATGGCTTTGACGTTCGGGCCCATCGTTTTCAATTTATCCGTGGCTTCACGCAATTCACCCATGTCGGTCGAATTCAGTGAATAGCCTAAACTGTTCAGCCCCATGCCGATGACTTCACGCGCACTGTCGACAAGGATCACTTCCTGTTCGAGTGTAGGATTCCATAAATCATCCCAACTTTCGAACGTCTGTCCTTCCAACAAGGTCGGATTGAATGCAATCCCGACTGTTCCCCAGAAATAAGGAATCGAGTATTCGTTGC
Source organism: Planococcus sp. APC 3900 (assembly GCF_030407735.1). Taxonomy (NCBI): domain Bacteria; kingdom Bacillati; phylum Bacillota; class Bacilli; order Caryophanales; family Caryophanaceae; genus Planococcus; species Planococcus sp. APC 3900. The sequence goes on from NZ_JASDCT010000002.1 coordinate 379,197, forward strand.
CTGGATCAAAAGGCAAGTCGAGGAAATACGGATCGATGTTCTCAAGATTCGGCAATAGCTCATGGTCCATTGGGTGCAGCAGGTCGTTTTCCTTCATTTTTTCGATGGCGTATTCAGAAGGCATCGCAACATCGTAAGTTGTGCCGCCCTGTTCAATTTTGGTCATCATCGATTCATTTGAATCAAATGTTTCATAAACCACCGAAATATTGGTTTCTTCTTCAAATTGGTCGATCAGTTCGGGATCGATGTATTCACCCCAGTTGTAGACGGAAATGGAGCCTCCGCCAATAGTTGCCGAACTTTTTTCCATGGCGTTGACCACATATAAGAGAATGGCCGATACCAGCAGGATGGCTATAGCGGCTCTGACGATTTCTTTCATAGTTTGGCGCCTCCTGTTCCAGGGGTTTGTCCGGCCCGTTGATTAAAGAAGTAGTAGCCGAGGACCAGTCCAAGCGTTACTACAAAAATCAACGCGGAAAGTGCATTGATGGTCAAAGTGATCCCTGCACGGGCCATTGAATAGATCTCAATGGATAAGGTCGAGAAACCGTTTCCTGTAACGAAAAACGTAACTGCAAAATCATCAAGCGAATAAGTCAAGGCGAGGAAAAATCCAGCGAAAATACCCGGCTTGATATAAGGAATGATAACGCGTGTCAAAATATCCCGTTTCGATGCGCCAAGGTCGGTCGCAGCGTCTATCAGCGACCCGCTCATTTCCTGCAGCTTCGGCAATACCATGATCACCACAATCGGAATACTGAAGGCGATGTGTGAAATCAAGACAGAAGCAAAGCCGAGTTTGACGCCGATCATCGTGAACAAAATCAGGAACGATGCCCCGATGATGACGTCCGGACTGACGATCAAAATGGTGTTCAAAGACAGAACGGCGTTGCGCGTTTTGCGGTTTCGCAAAAAGACGATGCCAATTGCGCCAAGAACGCCGATTGCTGTTGAGATAAGTGAAGACAACAAAGCGATAATGATAGTATTCATTAAAATGATCAGCAGCCGCGTATCGTTGAATACAGCGCCGTAATGCTCCAAAGTGAATCCTTCAAAGCTCGACATGGTGCCTCCGCTGTTGAAGGAGTAAAAGATCAGATAAAAGATCGGCGCATAGAGAATGGCAAAAACGACTACCAAATACAGTTTTGCGGACTTACTTAGTTTTGCCATTATATGCACCTCCTTTTTCTTTGTGGCCAGTCAGCATCATGATGATGATCATGAACAAGATCAGGAACACGGCAATGGTCGAACCCATTCCCCAGTTCTGTGTCACAAGAAATTGCTGTTCGATTGCTGTACCCAGTGTAATGACTTTGTTTCCAGCAATCAGGCGAGTGATGACAAAAAGCGACAAGGCAGGGATAAACACAGCCTGTACACCTGATTTCACTCCATTGATGGCCATGGGGAAAATAACGCGTCTGAAAGTCGTGAAAGAGGAAGCTCCCAGATCGCGTGAAGCATCGATCAATGCCGGATTGATTTTATCCAGCGAATTGAAAATCGGCAAGACCATAAACGGAATGAAAATATAAACCGATACAAAGATAAAGCTGAAATCTGTAAACAATATCTGCCACGGGCCTGCTCCGAGTGTCTGAAGCAGTTTGTTGGCAGGGCCGTACAATCCGAAAATCCCGATAAAGGCATAAGCCTTCAACAATAAGTTGATCCATGAAGGAATGATGATCAACAACAGCCACAGCTGCTTATGCTTGGTCTTAGTCAACCAATAAGCTGTTGGATAGGCAATCAGGATTGTGATAACGGTAATCAGGAAAGCGTACCAGAACGAGCTTAATGTCATCCGCAGGTAAACGGAAGAAAAGAAGTTCTGGTAGTTTTCCAATGTAAAGGCACCAGTCAAATCCAAGAACGAGAAATAGAAGATCAAGGCAATCGGTGCAATAACGAATAAGGCAATCCATATATAATAAGGGACAAGGTATAACGGGCGCGATGGGTTATCTTTCATTGACAGCCGCTCCGTAGGATTCCAACCGTGCATCGAATGCTTCTTCCGATTCGTTCAAACGCATAACGTGAATCGCTTCTGGTGAGAAATCCAGGCCGATCTGTGAACCGACCTCAACTTTTTTCGTAGAATGGACGAGCCATTCGTTGCCTACTTCGTCAATTGTGGAAATTTCGAAATGCACCCCTCTGAACAATTGGGTATCAACAGTGACGGCCATTTTGCCGGTACCTGCCGTAGTGATTTCGAGATCTTCAGGACGGATGACGATTTCCACCTGTTCATTCGGATTCAATCCCGCATCCACACATTCAAAGTCTTTATTGGCAAAACGAACTTGATAATCGGCAATCATGACGCCGCTGACGATATTCGATTCACCGATAAAGTCGGCGACAAAACGGTTGATAGGCTCATCATAGATATCCATCGGGGTTCCGCTTTGCTGGATTTGGCCAGCGTTCATGACGAAAATTTCATCAGACATGGCAAGTGCTTCTTCCTGGTCATGGGTAACAAAGACGAAGGTTTTCCCAAGGCGCTGCTGAAGTTCCCGCAATTCATACTGCATTTCTGTCCGCAGTTTCAAATCCAGGGCAGAAAGGGGCTCATCGAGCAAGATGACTTCAGGATCGTTGACAATTGCACGTGCGATGGCAACGCGCTGGCGCTGACCGCCGGACATCTCTGCGATTTCACGTTGTTCATAGCCCTGCAGATTGACGAAAGCCAAAGCCTCTCTTACGCGGCGCTCCACTTCCGGGCCTTTCACTTTCTTGATGCGCAATCCGAATGCGATGTTTTCAAATACGTTCAAATGAGGAAACAAAGCATAGTCCTGGAACACCGTATTGACTTGGCGCTGGTTTGCAGGAATCGTGTTCATTTTTTTGCCTTCTATATAGATATCGCCGCTGGTCGGTGTTGCAAAACCGGCTATCAGGCGCAAAATGGTTGTTTTCCCGCAGCCTGATGGACCAAGCAGCGTATAGAATTTTCCTTTTTCCAGTTCAAAGCTGACATTGTTCAATACATTGCCGGCACCTTCATAGGTCTGCGTGACATTTTCAAAACGTATAATTGATTTTTCGGACATAAGATCCCTCCTGAATTATAAATAAGATTGTGTGGTAACGATGATCATTTCAGAGATGCCATCAAAATCATTGATCAATTGATGGTGATTGGAAGCTTCAAAATAGATGGAATCGCCGGCAGCTGCCGAATATTGGTGATCACCGATTCTGAGCAGAACCCGTCCTTCGAGAACGTAGATGAATGTTTCTGCAGAAGAGGGTTCAAATTCTTTAAAATGCCCATTTGTCTGGAAAGTTAAATAGACAGGCTCCATTTCCTTTTCATTGGATGTGGGAATAAGCCATTCCACTTCATATCCGGCTTCTTCGTCAACGTGTGCAGTGTGGTCGGCGGTGGAGTATACAACTTTGACGTCCCGTTCATCGGAAAAAAATTCTTTGGGAGTGGTCCCCAGCACTTCAAGCAACGTGAAAAAGGTTTCTATAGAAGGGGAATTCATGTCACGTTCCAACTGAGAAATAAAGCCTTTGCTCAAGTCGGTCCGTTTTCCCAATTCTTCCTGTGTCAATCCGTTCTTTAATCGAAGACGTTTGATTTTTGTTCCGATTTCCAACAGAATTCTCCTCGATTCCTATTAAGTGAAAATTTCATAAAGTTTAGTTAAAATATACTTTTAGTTTACTAATAGCATATATTCATTATACGAGAAGAGCGATATTTTTCAAGTCAGAAATTATTTTCAATAAAGGATTGTTATCTATTGCAATTTGGCATGGGTTTTTACTATCATAGAGAAAGTGTGAAATTAAAAATAGTACATTTAACTTATAACAGGCTAATGGAAGCTTTCCGATGAATGAAACTAACATATAAAAATGATGGCTGGACGGAACAATAAGCCTCTGCGCGATTTCAGCCGATGTCCCGTTGTCACCGGCATTGGGAGTAGAGCAGCTGTCCGGATACAGCTGATGAATCCAAGTACTATAGCACGACCAAACTCTAGGAGTGATCAATGTGAACGGCAAAATGAATTTTTTTCTTGATCCTAAAAACCGGGTCATTCAAAAACCTTCGATTATGAATTACAAGCAGGACCAGCAAGGATTGTACCTTGTAGCAGACAAGCGTTTTATCAATTGGATGGATGTCCATACCTATTGCCACACTTGTTTGTCGGCACTGACGTTTGACGATGAATTTGATGCAAGCTACTGCGCCGACTGCAATGAATGGCGGGAAGAACCTTGCACAGACATCAGTTGTGAGTATTGTGAAAATCGTCCAAAACGACCTTTGGATCCCCGCCGATAAGCGGGGTTTTTTTATTTTACCGAAAGTTGTTCGGCATATTGAGATTTTTAGTTTGCTTTATGTATGCTAGAATAGAAGCAATTGAAAATGTGGAGGATGGATATGAAAAAGGAATTTGTAGTCATTGGGCTTGGCCGGTTTGGCGGAAGCATTGTGCGTGAGTTGATCGAACAGGATGCGGACGTTATGGCAATCGATAAGGATTCGGAACGGGTAGATGAATTTTCGTCCATCGCGACACAAGCGGTTGTAGCGGATACGACCGATGAAGCGGTTCTGAAATCATTGGGAATCCGAAATTTTGAACACGTCATCGTGGCAATTGGGGAAAATATCCAAGCCAGTATATTGACGACGCTGATGTTGAAGGAAATAGGCGTAAAAAAAATTACGGTAAAAGCGCAAAATGATTACCATGCTAAAGTGCTGGATAAAATTGGCGCCGATAAAGTGGTTCACCCGGAACGGGATATGGGAATCCGGATTGCCCATAACATCCTGTCCAATAACGTGCTGGATTATCTCGAACTGTCCGACGAACATTCCATTATGGAAATCAAAGCCAATCACAAATTGGCAGGCTATACATTAATTGGGCTTGATATCCGGGCAAGGTACGGCATCAACATCGTAGCCATTAAACGGAAAGACGACATTATCGTTTCTCCGCAGGCCGATATGGAGATTGAACAGGAAGATGTCCTGATCATCATTGGATCAGACGCGGACATCAATCGTTTCGAGAAAAAAATGATGAATTGATTGCTGCAAAACAAGAAAAAGACCGGAAAAGGGAGTGCATCCTTTTCCGGTCTTTGTTTCCCTGTATTATATGAAAATAAAGAAAGGTGCATCGGAATGATTATCCGGTGCACCTTTTTTTATTTGCTTAATTAAACTTCCATAATTACCGGCAAAATCATTGGACGGCGTTTTGTTTTTTCATACAAATACGGTCCGAGAACGTCAGAAATATCATTTTTCAATTCTGCCCATTCTGTGTTTTTGCTGTGTATTTTTTTATTGAGATGGCGATTCAGCATTTGCTGAGCCTCATAGATCATTGTGCCAGACTCACGCATGTAAACGAATCCGCGTGAGATGATGTCGGGACCTGAAACCATCTTGTTCTTTTTCATGTCAACGCTGACGACAACAATGACCAATCCTTCTTCGGAAAGGACACGGCGGTCACGCAAAACGATATTGCCGATATCTCCGATGCCGCTGCCGTCGATATAGACATCACCAGAAGGGATGCGTCCTGCAACAGAAGCTTCGTCTTGCCCTAAAGCAAGAACTTCGCCATTTTCCATGATGAATGTGTTTTCCAAAGGAACATCACATTCAACGGCCAATCCTGCATGCGTTTTTAACATCCGGAATTCACCATGAATCGGCATGAAGTATTTTGGTTTGATTAAACGAAGCATCAATTTGTTTTCGGGCTCTGAGCCGTGGCCTGATGTATGGATATTGTTAAGTGATCCATGAATCACGTCTGCTCCAGCGCGGAACAACAAGTTGATTGTACGGTTGACGCTGCTCGTATTGCCCGGAATCGGAGAAGACGAGAAGACAACTGTGTCGTTTGGCTGAATCTGGATTTGGCGATGTGTTCCGTTGGCGATTCTTGAAAGGGCAGCCATCGGTTCGCCCTGTGAACCGGTGCAAAGAATCAGAACTTCGTTTGCAGGTAAACGGTTTAAGGTTTGTGTATCTACAAAGGCATCCTCAGGTGCATTGATATAGCCTAGCTCACGGCCGATTGTCATGGCGTTGTCCATGCTGCGTCCGAAGACGGCAATCTTACGGCCTTGTGCGACCGCTTCATCCGTTACTTGCTGAAGACGGTAGATGTTTGACGCAAAAGTCGCAAAGATCAGGCGTCCATCAATTTTTCTCATGATGTCTTTGATGGAATCGCCGACTTTTCGTTCTGACATGGTAAAGTCAGGAACTTCAGCATTGGTACTGTCGGACAATAAGCATAAAACGCCTTCACTGCCGATTTGGGCCATTTTCAATAAGTTGGCAGGTTCGCCTACCGGTGTGAAATCGAATTTGAAATCTCCTGTGTGGACAATATTGCCGGGTGGCGTTTTTACCACGACACCAAAAGCATCAGGGATACTGTGAGTAGTACGGAAAAAGCTAACAGCCGTTTTACGGAACTTGATGACGTCATCTTCTTCGATTTCCATCATCTTCGTTTGGCGCAACAAGCCATGTTCTTCCAGCTTTTTGCGCAATAGGCCTAGAGCCAGTTTTCCGCCGTATACAGGAATGTTGATTTTCTTAAGAAGGTAAGGGATACCGCCGATGTGATCTTCATGGCCATGCGTAATGAAAAGGCCTTTAATTTTGTCGACATTCTTTACTAAGTATGTGTAATCCGGAATAACGTAATCGATTCCGAGCAAATCGTCTTCCGGGAATTTAATGCCTGCATCAATCAGAATGATTTCATCCTGGAATTGGACACCATACGTATTTTTACCGATTTCGCCTAGTCCGCCAAGTGCGAAAACAGCTGTCTGATCGTTTTTAACGAATTTCATCGTTATTCTACGCTCTCGACTTCGTAATTTTGGCTGGCTTGTTCATACTCGAGATGATTGCCTTCAAGTAATTGAACAAGTTCAATATTGTAGTTACGGTCTTTTAAGTGGTTTCGGACTTCGCGCTCGGATGCTGCTTCCACATAAAGGCTTTGGGTATTTTCACGAACTGGTACTTCAAAACGGTTTTCTTGGTAGTATACTTTAAAAATCATTGTTTGCTCTCCTTTTTCCACGCTCAAATAAATGCACTTCCTTTATATTATCATGTCGTTGTACTAAAATAAAGAATAGCCCTCCTTATTTATAAAGAAGGGCTAAATCGTTTATGCAATTTTCTTTTTGTTCATGATGCCATTGAGCTGTCTGAGAAGTTTTCGTTTCAAACGTTTCAACATGGCTTACCACTCCTTAAGGCGAGTATACTGCGTTTTCTGACAATTGTAAAGAATGCGGGCTTTATTTTAAGGGCCCAATCACATGGAATGGAGACGAGAAAATGTCTAAATTATTATTGCTCGATATTGATGGGACTTTATTGGATTCCCATAAAAAATTACCGGCTTCTGCTAAAGAAGCCTTGCAGCAAGCGCGTTTGAACGGCCATGATTTAGCCATTGCAACAGGGCGCGGCCCATTTATGATCACTAATGTCCTAAAAGAGCTGGATATCGACACTTATATTACGTTTAACGGCCAGTACATAGCCCATAAAGGCGAGGCTATCCATAAGCAGGCAATTGATGCAGATGTTCTGAACGATATCTTTGAATTTGCGGATCAGCGTGACCATCCTCTGGTATTTATGAATGAAAATAAAATGGTGTCTTCGATCGACTTCCATCCGGACATTGACGAAAGCATCAAAACCTTGAAAATGGCACATCCTGAAGTGGATAAAGAATTTTACCTGAATAATGATGTCTATCAAGCTTTGGTATTTTGTGAAGAAGAAGAAGAGCAGCAATACCATGACACATTCAAACAAGTGGATTTTGTCCGCTGGCACCGGGTATCATGCGATATTACGCCAAAAGGAGGAACCAAGGCCAGTGGTATCAAACATTTGATTAAAGCTACTGGACACTCTATAGAAGAAACCATCGCATTCGGCGATGGGTTGAATGATCTGCAGATGATGGATATTGCAGGATACAGTGTAGCAATGGAAAATGGCCATGAAGAAACAAAGAAACGTGCTTCTTATGTAACGGATCATGTAGACAATGACGGATTGGCAAAAGCGTTCAAGCATTTGAAGTTGATTTGATAAAGAAAAGCGCAAGCGCCCGTTTGAGGAACGTAAGCTAAAGGCGCGACTTCCTGTCGCAACGCTTACGTGATCCGCCTCCTGCGGACCTCTGCCGGGCATAAGACAGACCAGCAGAGTGGCGATTTTGCCGCGGCGCTGGGTTGGCTTATGACCCAAGGAGCTGGGCGCTGGAGTCTGGACAATAAGAAAAGCGCAAGCGCCCAAAGCTAAAAAGAGAATCAGACAAAAAAGAGACTCGGCTTACTCAGCCGAGTCTCTTTCAATTGCGATGGCGTTTTCAATTTCAGCGAACGGGTTTTTTGAGTCGATATGGTCAAAGAACATGACGCCGTTCAAGTGATCAAGTTCATGTTGGAATGCGATGGCAGGAAGTCCTTTTAAGCGCATTTTGAACTCTTCCCCATCCAAATTGAAGGCTTTGATGGTGACGCGGGCGTATCTTGGCACATAGCCGGGGATTGCACGATCAACAGACAGGCAACCTTCTCCAGCTGCTAAGTAAGCTTTTTCTACAGAATGGCTGACGATTTTGGGGTTAACAGCAATCATGCTGAGGTTTTCGCCAGAGCTTTCGTCAAAATGCAGGGCAAAAATTCGTTTCGCTTCATTTACTTGCGGTGCTGCGATTCCAACGCCTGGGCGCAGGTCGTATTTTTCAGCCAGCTCATCGTCTTGGCTGTTTACTACATATTCCAGAAGGTCTTCACCCAGTTTCCGGTCTTCTTCAGAAAGTGGGAATTTCACTTCTTCTGAGCGTTTTCTGAGTGTAGGATGACCTTCACGTATAATGTCTTTCATTCGTATCAAGTGATTTCATCCTTTCAATTGGCTTGCTATACATATCAGTATAACGTAAAGCGGCTGTTTTGAAAAAAGAAAAAGCTGCTGGCCGGTGTTGTATTTTACTTAATGGCATACTATAGTTAATTCATGGAAATAAGGGGTGAAAAGGATGAGGAAATTAGGGGTACTGTGTGCTTTCATCATTCTTCTTTTAGTGGCTGGCTGTTCAGGTTCGGGAACTCGTGAAGAATTGGATCAAGTCCTGAATGATACTTTCGATGCCGAAGAAGAATATCGGGATGTCCAGGATGACCTGGAAAAACGCGAGAAAAAAGAGCAGCAATTGTTTGAAGAAATTATGGCGTTAACACAGGAGCAGCAAGAAGATGTTGAAAAACAGGCTCAATCAGCAATTGATTCTGCAGATGAACGCCTTGATTTCCTTCAAACTGAAAAGGAATCGATGCAGGCAGCCAAAGAAAATTTCACAGAGATTGATGGAGTGATTGAAGATGCCGAAGAAGCAGCTGTTAAAACTGACCTCGAAGCATTGAAAGCAAAAATGCACGAGCGCTTTGCTGCTCATGATGAATTTACGCAAGCGTATGAGGGGCTGATCGGACTTCAAAAAGAATTATATGAAATGTTGAAGGATGAAGAAAATAATCTGCAGATGCTTCAAGAAAAAGCTGGAGAAGTTAATGAACAAAATGAGCAAGTGCAAAATGCTGTGACAGCGTTTAATGATTTAACCCAACAGGTAAATGAGTTGAAAGATGCCACAATGGAAAAATTAAATGAAAACGAAGAGTAAGCGGCCCCTACGGCCGCTTTTTCTGTGCTATAAAAGATAGTGAATTTGTTCTCTGTATTATAATACAGGAGAAAAAAACAACTGATACAGTTTTAAATATCTAAATTATTTCATTATTACTATTATGCAAAAATGTTAGGTTCTATATGATTGACCGAGCTATTCGAGTAACGTATACTGAAGTGGAATGTGAAATTGTATCATAAATTGTATGTAATTATTTTAATACAGATAAAAAGGAGAGTTGCTTTTATGGCTGCGAAAAAATCACAGCAGTTCGATCCAGTGGAAACGCTTAACACAATCGAAGAAAAGTTTGAAATGGTCCAGATTTTAAATGAAGAAGGCGAAATCATCAACGAAGAGGCAGACCCGAAATTATCGGATGAAGACCTTCAGGAATTGATGAGCCGGATGGTTTATACACGTATTCTCGATCAGCGTTCAATTTCGTTGAACCGCCAAGGCCGTCTAGGATTCTACGCTCCGACAGCAGGGCAGGAAGCTTCTCAATTGGCTTCGCATTTTGCTTTGTCAAAAGAAGATTTCATTTTGCCGGGCTATCGTGATGTTCCGCAATTGATCTGGCACGGTTGGCCGTTGCACCAGGCATTCCTTTTCTCTCGTGGACATTTCATGGGGAACCAAATGGCTGAAGGTTTGAATATTTTGCCTCCGCAAATCATTATCGGTGCGCAAATCATCCAGGCAGCCGGAGTGGCACTTGGCATGCAAAAACGCAAGAAAGAAGCAGTGGCGGTTACTTATACAGGAGACGGCGGTTCTTCACAAGGTGACTTCTATGAAGGAATCAACTTTGCAGGCGCATTCCGCGCACCGGCTATTTTCATTGTTCAAAATAACCAGTATGCGATTTCTACGCCTCGCGAACTTCAGACTTCAGCGAAAACCATTGCACAAAAAGCGGTTGCAGCCGGAATTCCAGGCGTCCTTGTAGACGGTATGGATCCGTTAGCGGTGTACGCGGTAACACGTGACGCTCGTGAACGTGCAGTTAAAGGCGACGGACCTACATTGATTGAGACACTTTGCTACCGTTACGGACCGCACACAATGGCTGGTGACGATCCGACCCGATACCGTACTTCAGATATCGACAGCGAATGGGAAAAGAAAGATCCACTTGTCCGTTTCCGTAAATACCTGGAAGCAAAAGGCATCTGGAATGAAGCAAAAGAAAACGAAGTAATTGAAAAAGCTAAAGAAGAAATCAAAGCAGCAATCAAAAAAGCTGACGGCGCTCCGAAACAAAAAGTATCCGATCTATTAGAGATCATGTACGAAGACGTGCCGTTTAATGTTCAGGAACAGTTGGATATTTATAAAGCAAAGGAGTCGAAGTAAGCCATGGCACAATTAACGATGATCCAAGCGATTACCGACGCTCTGAAAACAGAGATGAAGAACGATGAAAACGTTCTTGTTTTCGGTGAAGACGTAGGAAATAACGGCGGTGTTTTCCGCGCAACAGAAGGTTTGCAAAAAGAATTTGGCGAAGATCGCGTGTTCGACACGCCTTTAGCTGAGTCAGGGATTGGTGGTCTAGCAATCGGTTTAGCATTGCAAGGATACCGTCCAGTACCGGAAATCCAGTTTTTCGGATTTGTTTTTGAAGTAATGGATTCCATCAGTGGACAAATGGCGCGTATGCGTTTCCGCAGCGGCGGCAGCTTGAATTCTCCTGTAACCATCCGTTCTCCATTCGGCGGCGGTGTTCACACACCTGAAATGCACGCTGATTCGTTGGAAGGGTTAATGGCGGCTCAGCCTGGTTTGAAAGTGGTCATCCCTTCTACACCTTACGATGCAAAAGGTTTGTTGATCTCAGCAATCCGCGATAACGATCCTGTCATTTTCCTTGAGCATATGAAGCTATACCGTTCATTCCGCCAGGAAGTGCCGGAAGAAGAATACACGATTCCACTTGGCAAAGCTGAAGTGAAACGTGAAGGCAAAGATTTGACGATCATCGCTTATGGCGCAATGGTGCAGGAAAGCATCAAAGCGGCAGAAGAGCTTGAAAAAGAAAATTATTCGGTTGAAGTGGTCGATCTTCGTACCATCCAGCCGCTTGATATTGAAACAATCATTGCTTCAGTAGAAAAAACTGGACGAGCTATGGTCGTCCAAGAAGCGCAAAAACAAGCTGGAATCGCAGCGAGTGTCGTGGCTGAAATCACGGACCGCGCTATTTTAAGCCTGGAAGCACCAGTTCTTCGTGTTACTGCGCCGGACTCTGTATTCCCATTCTCACAAGCAGAACAAGTTTGGCTTCCGAACTCGAAGGATATAGTAGAGACAGCGAAGAAAGTACTTACTTTCTAATTAGACAGAACCGAAAGGGTGATATAGATGGCTTTTGAATTTCGTTTGCCGGATATCGGTGAAGGTATCCATGAAGGTGAAATCGTAAAATGGTTTGTAAAAGCAGGAGATACAATTGAAGAAGACGATATTCTTGTTGAAGTGCAAAATGACAAGGCCGTTGTCGAGATTCCCTCACCGGTTTCAGGAACAGTTGAAGAAGTATTGGTTGAAGAGGGAACGGTTGCAGTAGTTGGCGATATCTTGGTCCGTATTGACGCGCCTGACGCTGAAGAAATGAACTTTAAAGGAGACCACGGCGATAAAGAAGAAGCTGCTCCTGAAGTGAAAGAAGAAACAGAAGAACAAGTCCAGTCCGGCACTGCTGAATCAGGCCAGGAAGTCGATAAGGCTCCTGCCAAAGAAGAAGAGCCGAAAGAACAGACTGGCGCAGGAGCTCAGCCGCAAGCTGACTCTACAGAAGAAGCAGATCCGAATGCGCGTGTCATTTCCATGCCGTCTGTCCGCAAATTTGCACGCGACAACGATGTTGACATTAAACAAGTCACCGGATCCGGCAATAACGGCCGCATTCTAAGAGAAGATGTAGAAGCCTTCATGAATGGTGACCAGAAAGCAGCTGCGCCAGCAGCTTCTGAAGCGCCACAAGAAACAACGCAGGAAGCGGCAGCAGAAAGCACTGACAAAGCGGCAGCAGCACCTAAAGCAGCAGCAGCTCCTGAAGGGGAGTTCCCGGAAACGCGTGAGAAGATGTCTGGTATACGTAAGGCGATCGCCAAAGCGATGGTCCACTCGAAACATACTGCTCCTCATGTAACGTTGATGGATGAAGTGGATGTCACTGAATTGGTAGCACACCGCAAAAAATTCAAGGACATTGCAGCAGAAAAAGAAATCAAACTGACTTACTTGCCTTACGTGGTAAAAGCGTTGGTCAGCACATTGCGTGAATTCCCAGCATTGAACACATCGTTTGATGATGAAACAAGCGAAGTCATCCAAAAGCATTATTTCAATATCGGCATTGCTGCTGATACGGAAAAAGGCTTGATGGTTCCAGTCATCAAAAACGCAGACCGCAAATCCATATTTGCGATTTCTGATGAAATCAACGGGTTGGCGACAAAAGCGCGTGATGGTAAATTAACTGCTGCTGAAATGAAAGGCGCTTCATGCTCGATCACCAATATTGGCTCTGCTGGTGGGCAATGGTTCACTCCAGTCATTAACCATCCTGAAGTGGCAATTCTCGGAATTGGCCGCATTGCAGAAAAACCTGTAATTAAAAATGGTGAAATTGTAGCAGCACCTGTGTTAGCATTGTCATTGAGCTTCGATCACCGAATGATCGATGGTGCAACAGCGCAACACGCATTAAATCATATTAAACGTTTATTAAGTCAACCTGAATTATTATTAATGGAGGCGTAAAACTTATGGTAGTAGGAGATTTTCCAATTGAAACAGACACGCTCGTCATCGGCTCAGGCCCTGGCGGTTATGTGGCGGCTATTCGCGCAGCACAAACTGGCCAAAAAGTAACAATCGTTGAAAAAGAATATATTGGCGGCGTTTGTTTGAATGTCGGCTGTATCCCTTCAAAAGCAATGATCTCAGTTGGACACCGTTTTGAAGAAGCTCAACACTCAGAAGATATGGGTATTGTAGCCAAAGAAGTTTCACTCAACTTTGAAAAAGCGCAAGCGTTCAAAGATGGCGTCGTTAAGAAATTGACTGGCGGCGTTGAATCGCTTCTTAAAGGCAACAAAGTTGAAATCCTGCGCGGCGAAGCTTATTTCGTTGATGAAAATACAGTACGTGTTATGGATGAAAATTCAGCACAAACGTATAAATTCAAAAACGCGATTATTGCTACCGGATCACGTCCTGTGGAAATCCCGACTTTTAAATTTACAAAACGTGTAATTAATTCAACAGGAGCTTTGGCATTAACTGAGCTTCCTAAAAAACTCGTCGTTATCGGCGGCGGCTATATCGGTACAGAGCTTGGTACTGCATTCTCAAACATGGGTTCTGAAGTAACAATCCTTGAAGGCGCACCGGATATCCTTGCTGGATTTGAAAAGCAAATGACAGCTATCGTCAAAAAAGGATTGAAGAAAAAAGGCGTTGAAGTCATCACTAAAGCATCTGCCAAAGGTGTAGAAGAAACTGATTCAGGCGTTAAAGTAACATATGAGGCAGGCGGAGAAGAAAAAACCGTTGAAGCGGATTACGTTCTTGTAACTGTAGGCCGTCGTCCAAACACAGACGAAATGGGTCTAGAAGAGTTGAACCTGAACATGTCTGACCGCGGCTTGATCGAAGTCGACAAGCAATGCCGTACAAACATTTCCAACATCTATGCAATCGGTGATGTGGTAGCTGGTCTTCAATTGGCGCATAAAGCTTCATATGAAGGTAAAGTTGCTGCAGAAGCAATTGCAGGCGAGAAGTCTGAAGTTGATTATATGGCTATTCCGGCGGTCTGCTTTACAGATCCGGAACTTGCAAGCGTAGGTTTGTCTGAAGAACAGGCGAAAGAAGAAGGATTCGAAGCTGCGGCTGCGAAATTCCCATTCGCTGCAAACGGCCGTGCTCTTTCATTAAATGCAACTGAAGGATTTGTGAAACTTGTTTCACGTAAATCTGACGGCTTGCTGTTAGGTGCTCAAATTGTCGGAGCTGGCGCATCAGATATGATCGCTGAGCTTGGTCTTGCCATCGAAGCTGGAATGACAGTAGAAGATATTGCAATGACAATCCATGCTCATCCAACACTTGCGGAAATCACAATGGAAGCTGCGGAAGTAGCTCTTGGAACACCAATTCACATCATCAAGTAAGAAACAGGGAGCCGCTTATGCGGCTTCTTTTTTTTGGAAACAATGGATGAGGCGTGGTAAGATTTGTTTAGTAAAGGGGTGTTTAGTTTGATACATAAAAAATGGCCTGTTCTTGCAGTGTCCTTGCTCGTGTTGGCAGGTTGCGGAGAAGAACAGGGTGCTCCACCTGAAGAAAAAAATCCGTCTGCAGAAGAAGCGGAAAATGAAAAAGAAGAGACCGAGAAAGTTGAAAAAACAACTGAATCGAAAGAACAGCAAGTGAATGAAGAAGAGAAAGAAGAACAAAAAGTTGCTGATGAGCCCCAGTACCGCATCAATCCGGCGAACTGGTCTGTACAGCCCATAGCAGCAGCCGATGAAAAAGTTGTACTGGTAACCATCGATGATGCTCCGGACAAACACGCGTTGGAAATGGCAGAGCTGTTGAAAAAGCAAGGCATTCCAGCAATCTTTTTCGTCAATGGCCATTTTTTGGATACCGATGAAGAAAAACAACAGTTAAAGCAACTTCATGACATGGGCTTTGCCATCGGCAACCATACCAATAGCCACCCCAATTTAAGGGATTTGCCAGAGCAGCAACAGGAAGAAGAAATCCTCCTATTGAACAAAACGGTGGAAGACATCATTGGAGAAAAGCCAAAATTTTTCCGGGCGCCGCACGGGGCAAACACCGACTTCAGCAAACAGCTGGTCGAGCAGGAAGGAATGGTCCTCATGAATTGGACCTATGGCTATGATTGGGAGCAGCAATACCGGGATGCTCAATCTTTGACGGATATCATGGTCAACAGCGAGTTCTTAAACAATGGCGCCAACCTATTGATGCATGACCGGGAATGGACGTCTGAGGCCCTTCCAGGGATCATTCAAGGCCTGAAGGACAAAGGATACGGCTTTGTAGATCCTGAAGACATAGAAGGCATATAAAAAGATCCAAGAGCGTCCTGCTCTTGGATCTTTTTTATCTGATAGCCTGCTGCTCTTTTATTACGCGCAGCATTTGCAATGTGTCGTCTTCCGGACCTTGGACAGGCAACCCGGCTGCGACATTCATATGGATGTAGTTGATATTTTCTTCCGTAATGATTTCTCCGGGGATGAAAATAGGAATGCCCGGTGGATAAACCATGATGAATTCTGCGGAAATGCGTCCGACTGCTTCATTGATTGATATGACTTCCGTCGTAGCGTAGAAAGCATCGCGCGGCGTCATGGCAAGCCGGGGAATATCCGGAAGCAGCACAACCGGTTCAACAATGGCAGCATCGCTGTCTAAAGACTCGCTCATGCGCTGCAAAGCGTTGATCAGCAGATTCAATTCTTTCCGCGTGTCGCCGATGGTCACCAGGCATAGGATGTTATAAAGATCGGAAAGTTCAATTTCGATATTGGCGTTTTCTCTTAGCCATTCTTCAGCCTGATGCCCCGTGATGCCAAGATTTTTGACGCTGATCAATAATTTGGTCGGATCCATATCAAAAGTTGCGGAAGAATTCAGCACTTCTTTGCCTACGCAATGCAAGTGCGGAATTTTATTGATGCGCTTGCGTGCATCCTGTGCAAGTCTGATTGCCTGATCAATCAGGTCATAGCCATGAATGGCAAGCTGACGACGTGCCGTATCAAGAGACGCCAAAATCGGATAGGAAGTCGAAGTTGTCGTCAGCATGGACAGAGTGGACTGGACACGTTTGGGTGATACCAGCCCTTCTTTGACATTTAATACGGAACTTTGCGTCATGGACCCGCCAAGTTTATGGACAGACGTTGCCGCCATATCTGCGCCTGCAGCCATAGCAGAAACAGGCAATGATTTATGGAAATGGATATGGACGCCATGCGCTTCATCGACCAGGACTGGGATGTCATGGCCATGCGCGATGTCGACAATGCGTTTTAAATCAGCGGCTACACCGAAATAAGTCGGGTTGATGACCAACACGGCTTTGGCGTCCGGATATTCAAGAATCGCTTTCTCCACCGCTTCTGCAGAAATTCCGTGGGAGATTCCGAGCTCCGGATCGACTTCGGGATGAATGAAGATCGGGATGGCGCCAGCAAATACGATAGCGGACATAATGGATTTATGGACGTTCCTTGGCACAAGAATCTTGTCGTTGGGGCCGACCACACTTAAGATCATGGTCATGATGGCACCGCTTGTTCCTTGTACGGAAAAGAATGTATGGTCTGCGCCAAAGGCTTTTGCAGCTAATTCCTGCGCGTCTTTAATGGCGCCTTTTGGTGAATGTAAATCGTCCAAAGGGGCGATATTGATCAAGTCGATCGATAAAATATTGTCGCCGACAAATTCCCGGAATGCGGGATCGACGCCCTGGCCTTTTTTATGGCCTGGAATGTGAAATTGGATCGGGTGCCGGTTTCGATGCTTTAACAGCGCATCAAATAACGGAGTTTCTAATTGAGACAATGATAAGCCCACCTCACTATATATAAAATGAAAACAAGGAGAATTATAGCATGATGCAAGTTGCTATACTATAAAAATAAAAGGATTTCCTCGTGTGGCAGCGAATACAAAATAAGCAAGGGAAAAGGAGTGAGTCCATGGAATTCAAAACAAGGGTGACAGAACTATTGGGCATTCAGTACCCCATTATACAAGGAGGATTAGCTTATCTGGCTTATGCAGAACTGGCAGCCGCAGTTTCAAATGCAGGAGGCCTTGGGCAAATTACAGCAATGAGCCTTTCTACACCTGAACAATTGCGGGAAGAAATCAGGAAAGTCAGGGAATTGACGGACAAGCCATTCGGTGTTAATTTTGCAATTGGCGAACACGGCCGTGCATTTTCTCATATGCTGGATGTGGCAATCGAAGAAAACGTACCAGTCGTCTCCATGACAGGCGGCAATCCAACACCGATTTTTGAACAGCTGAAAGGGACGGATATCAAGAAGCTGGTTCTCGTCGCTGCCACAAGACAAGCTGAAAAAGCGGAAAGCCTGGGAGCTGACGCTGTAATGGTTGTCGGCCATGAAGGCGGCGGACATTTGGGACGAGACGATATCGGTACGATGGTATTGATTCCTCAAGTGGTCGATGCGGTGGATATACCGGTCATCGCCTCAGGCGGGATCGGGGACGGCCGCGGTTGGATGGCTGCTCATGCCTTAGGGGCAGAAGGCATAGAAATGGGCACGCGCTTTATTGCCACTAAAGAATGTGTCCATGCTTCAGCAGCCTATAAGGAACAATTGATTAATAGCTCCGAGAACGATACGGTCATCATTAAACGCAGCATTGGAGCTCCTGCCAGAACACTGCGCAACAGCTGGACCGACAAAATCCTTGAAATCGAACAACAGACGCCAAGCTACGAAGCCTTAAAAGAATTCATTAGCGGTGAAGCCAATAAACGCTTCATTTATAATGGGGAAAAGGACCAGGGCTTTGGCTGGGCAGGGCAAGTTACAGGCCTGATCAAAGATGTTCCGTCAGTCCGGCAATTGATTGATGGCATGGTCAAACAAGCTGGAGAAATACGAAAGAAATGGTCAATCACTGAATGAAAAGAGGGGTTAACTATGGATTATTCCTATCCATTTTCAATTGAATGGTCAACCGAAGAAATCATTGATGTCGTTAGCTTTTTTGAAGGAATCGAAATGGCTTATGAAAAAGGCATCAACAGGCAGGAGCTGCTGACGCGTTACCGCAAATTCAAGCAGGTGGTTCCTGCAATTTCGGAAGAAAAGACATACTTCCGTGAATTTGAAGAAGAAAGCGGCTATGCCAGTTTCCCTGTCATCAAGGAGATGAAAGCAGGAAGCGGCGATGGAGTCATCAAAATTAAAACGAAATAAAATGAAAAAAAGAACCTTCAGCTTTAACGGCTGACAGGTTCTTTTGATTTTTGTAGCAGGGTATTGTAAACCGGAAGCAATGCCTCGAAAGTTTCTTCGGCAAATTGGAAAAACTGCTGTTTGTTCATGGAATCCGCCTGTTTTCGAGTTAAATGTCGGCCAATCACAAATTCGCCTTTTTTGACATCGCGAAGTCGGTTCAGTAATTTCTCAATGCCTTCTTCACCTAATTCGATCAGCGCATCGGATTGGGGTTTCATATGGTCGCCAGAGGCTACAAAGTCATCCGATAGCTGTGCAAGGGCATCAGAATGCAATAGGTTTTCAGCCATGATCGCTTTATTGGGCGCTTCATAGATGACCGCCAGAATGACGAACACATGGCTTTCCCACATGCCGATTTGGAAATGCGGGACCGCTTTGTAGCCTCTTTTATAAGGAGCGAACGCAACCCAGCTGTCATTTGGCGGATTTACGGTTCTTCTCATATGCTTTGCCACGTGCGGGAAAAACTCATTTCCTGTTTTTCCAGAGAAGAAAGAAGAAAATTCAGTTCCTAGTTCCTCGAACTTCGGACGGACATATTCAGTTAATGCAGACATCCTGGCATCCAGGCCAGGAGTAGTGAAAACATCGAAATCTTGCTCATTCCAATAAGACGTCAAGTAAATATCCTCCTTAAAATTAGGTAATCAGGTTTCATTTTAACGAAGTTTGGGAAAAAAGAATATAAATACGTTTCTGCCAATGGATTTCATTAGAAGAAAGTGGTATTATAATAATTGTAACAATATTAGTCAGAATTTTCGGAGTATGATGAGAAAGGGGTGCTCATTATGAAACAGATGATTCAGATAATCCGCAAAGCGGATGTAGAGAAGGAATATGTACATGTGCTGAAACTGGAACTTGATTATGAACTTGCTTCTTTATACGATGCGATGCAGCAAAAAGACGATCAACAAATGTCGAAAAGCAAGCAGCGGCTTCAAGAGATTCACGTGGAACTGGAGGCCCTTCATGCGCTCTAATACGTCTATACATTAAAGGCATCTGCTGAAGTAAGACAGCAGATGCCTTTTTCGTTATACTGAAACAAAGAGGAAAGGGGATACACATATGGATTTGCACGCAATGGATTTGTACATAAAGTCATTGATCAAAGAGGCGGGGCATCGCATCCGCAATTCTTTCTTAACGGATATCACCATTGAATCAAAATCGAATGCCAATGATTTGGTGACGAACATCGATAAAGAAATTGAACAATTTTTCATAGCCCGCATCCGGCGAGATTTTCCGGGCCACCGAATTTTTGGGGAAGAAGGCTTTGGAGATGATATTCAAAGCTCAGAAGGGGTTATCTGGATGTTGGACCCAATTGACGGGACGATGAATTTTGTGCATCAAAAACGCAACTTTGCTATTTCGTTGGGAATCTTCAAAGATGGAGTTGGCCAATTAGGTTATATCTATGATGTTGTCAATGATGATTTATACCACGGAGTTAAAGGAAGAGGAGCCTATTATAATGATGAACAGATGCGGCCGCTTATGGAGACGGTGATTGCTGAATCGATTGTTGCTATGAATGCAACATGGGCAGTGCCGAACCGTTATCTTGACCATGAAGGAACTCTTCAATTGATCCGTGACGTACGGGGCATGCGTTCTTATGGCTCCGCGGCTCTAGAGCTTGCTTATTTGGCAAGCGGACGGGTTGATGCTTATATCTCGATGAGGCTATCGCCGTGGGACATCGCCGGTGGCATGGTCATAGCCCAGGAAGTTGGGGCGGTAACGACGAACTTTAAAGGGGAACCTGCAAATCTATTGAAGCAAGATACATTTATTGCAGCTAATCCAGCCATCCATCAGGAGCTGTTGAAAAAATACATCCGACTCAAGTAAAAAAAGATGCGGAATTCCGCATCTTTTTTTATAATTACAGTAATCCGGCTTCCCGCATCTCTTTCTTTTTCTTAAAGCCCATGCCCATAATCAGGCAAAGCACCAAAATTGCTGCGAAAATACCCAAAACGCTGCGCAGGCCTACAGCTAAGCCGATTCCTGCCATCGCCAGCAATGCTGCAATAGAATAAAAGACAAATATCCATTTTACGTTTTTCAATAAGCCAATCAAGCGATTTTCCTCCTGTAGCATATAGCCTGAAATAAAATCTTAGGGTTTTACACCTATATGTGCTATACTAGCACAGTTATAGGCATGAAAAAAGAATATTGGAGTGAAATTATGACTAAATTACGTAACGACCTAAGAAACATTGCTATTATTGCCCACGTTGACCATGGTAAAACAACTCTAGTGGATCAACTTCTACAACAATCCGGAACTTTCCGTTCAAACGAACACGTTGAAGAACGTGCGATGGATTCTGGCGATATCGAAAGAGAACGCGGAATTACGATTCTTGCGAAAAATACTGCAATCCAATACAAAGATTCTAAAATCAACATTTTGGATACTCCTGGACACGCTGATTTCGGCGGAGAAGTTGAACGTATCATGAAAATGGTTGATGGTGTTCTATTAGTAGTAGACGCGTACGAAGGCTGTATGCCACAGACACGCTTCGTTCTGAAAAAAGCATTGGAACAAAACTTGAAGCCAATCGTTGTTGTAAACAAAATTGACCGTGACTTTGCACGTCCTGAAGAAGTGGTTGACGAAGTCATCGAATTGTTCATTGAACTTGAAGCGAATGACGATCAATTGGAATTCCCGGTTATCTTTGCATCAGGCATGAACGGCACAGCAAGTCTTTCTTCAGATCCTGCTGATCAGGAAGAAAACATGCAGGTCATTTATGATGCGATCCTGGAACACGTCCCAGCGCCAATCGATAACAGAGATGAGCCACTTCAATTCCAGGTAGCTCTTCTTGATTACAGCGATTATGTTGGACGTATCGGAATCGGCCGCGTATTCCGCGGAACAATCGAAGTTGGCCAATCGGTTTCTTTAATGAAACTTGACGGGTCATTCAAAAACTTCCGTGTGACGAAAATGCACGGTTTCATGGGCCTTAAACGGGTGGAAATCGAAAAAGCGGAAGCTGGAGATTTGATTGCCATTTCTGGTATGGAAGACATCAACGTTGGGGAAACAGTTTGTCCACAGGATCATCAAGAAGCATTGCCGATCCTGCGCATCGACGAGCCTACTTTGCAAATGACTTTCCTAGTAAACAACAGCCCGTTTGCAGGTAAAGAAGGTAAGTGGATTACGTCAAGAAAAATCCAGGAACGTTTGGATGCACAATTGCAGACTGATGTATCATTGCGTGTAGAACCTACAGATTCACCGGATGCATGGATTGTATCTGGACGCGGAGAGCTGCATTTGTCGATCTTGATCGAAAACATGCGCCGTGAAGGATTTGAACTTCAAGTTTCAAAACCAGAAGTTATCGTCCGCATGGTAGACGGAGTTCGCTGCGAACCTGTTGAACGCGTTCAAGTGGATGTTCCTGAAGAATATACAGGCGCAATCATTGAATCATTAGGCGAACGTAAAGGCGAAATGCTGGATATGGTCAATAACGGAAGCGGACAAGTCCGTTTGGTGTTTAACGTACCGGCTCGTGGATTGATCGGTTACACAACTGAATTCCTTACACAGACTCGCGGATACGGAATCATCAACCATACATTCGACAGCTACCAGCCAGTTGCTTCTGGCCGTGTTGGTGGACGTCGCCAAGGTGTATTGGTATCTATGGAGCGCGGTAAAGTTTCGACTTACGGCTTGATGGGCATCGAAGACCGCGGTACTGCATTTGTTGAAGTCGGTGCTGAAATCTATGAAGGCATGATCGTTGGAGAACATAACCGTGATAGTGACTTGACAGTGAACATTGTAAAAATCAAAGCTGCAACGAACATCCGCTCAGCCAACAAAGACCAAACGACTACGATGAAAAAAGCACGTTTGATGAGTCTTGAAGAAGCACTTGAATACTTGAATGATGATGAGTTATGTGAAATTACACCACAAACGATTCGTTTGCGCAAAAAAATTCTTGATAAAGCTGAACGTGAGCGTATGGCTAAGAAGAAAAAAGTTGCCATCGAAGAATAAGTGGAATGGAAGGATGTATAATCCGTGGACGATCAAGCTTTTGTCTATGACAATATGTATCCGGTAGCCCGAATTCTATACCAAAGTATGCCAAGTTTCGAAGCTGCAGGATATGCACTTTTTGCAGTCATCTTCCTGCTTTCGGCATTTGTTTATAAATTGGGGTTTGCTAAAAAGCTATCAATTGGGAAAAACGTAGTAATCGGCCTGTTTCTTGCGGTCGGAGGATTGGGGCTAACTTTCTTAGCCTTCTTCCTGCCGATTGTGGAGGGGCTAGTCATTGCGGCGCTTATTCTGATCCTTTATAAAATCCGCCTATGGCGCGAAAAACGCGAAAACGCTGTATCTCATTGAGATACAGCGTTTTTGCGTTCAAAGGTTTTGTAAAGGATCGGCAATAATAAAGCATAAGTAAGATGTCCGAATAGCCAATAAAGAAACGCTCCCCAATCAGTGGCTGCAGGCACATCAGCTTCGACTGCCAGCCAGGATAACAAGAAATAGAGAAACGGAAAAGGCACGGACAGGAACAGGCTGATCAGCACTAGTTGGCCGAATGGATACTTGCGTCTTTTGGCCAAATAGACATAAACAACGCCAATGATAAGTGAAATGAGCAAGTGGAAAATGAATTCGGTTATCTCAGACCATTGCACATCGCCGATCAACGGGATAAAATCGACATTCAGCAACAGGGTATATACTTGTTCGCCAGTGACAGATTGAATCCATTTCAGCAGAAGCCCCAATATCAACCCGCTCCAAAAACCGATCCAGAGACCTTTTAAGAGCTTCATCAGAAGTCATCCTCAATACTGCGGGAGCTGCGGTAAAAACGGAAGGAACCGGTCGCCAGGCGTTCTTTGGTCCTTTCGGTGATACGGTCATGGCATTCATTGCACATATGAGTGTGGATGGGCCGGTTGCGCAAGCGCTTGGCCTGTAAGGTATCATCCACTAATTCTTCAATTTTATCGCAGATTACGCATTGGACACGCATGGTCTATCACTCCTATTCGAATCGGATGGCTTGGATATCGGTAATCGGATTATCCTGATTGGAGCCATCCGGAAGCAACACATGGACAGGGCCATTTTCTCTTAGAGGCTGTCCTTTTTCACTGAATTTGAAAATCAGCTGTTGGGCATGTTCAATCGGGAATTCGAACTCTCCATTCGCCGTTTCGAAAACAACGCGCTTAGTGTGTTCAAATGGTTCTGCATTTAATAGGAATGGCTTGAATGCGATACCGAACGTACCTGTCAGCATCTCTTTCTTTTCTTTGCTCTTATACGTTTTTTCTGAATTCAAGGTAGGCGGAACGGTATTGCCTTCCATGATTTCACGGGACCAATGCTCGCCCATTCCGCGTTTATACTCTTCAAGTTCGTCTTTCTCTATCCGCTCTTCCTGGAAATACGTCTCCAGATTCAATTTACGGTCATCAAAAATCCAGACAGTGGGATCTAATACTAGTTTGAACTTCACTTCACCTTTAAAAGGTACGATAAATTCCATGGGTAAACCCTCCATTAAAATATTCATTCTCTTAACAGTATACCTTTTTGTGTCAAGTTGCCAAAGGGATTCATCTCTTTCTTTATAGAGGCTTGCATTTTCCCTCCTTAAAAGATACACTTTAAACAGGAAAATAGAGAAGAAAACTCATAAAATGGGGGAGTCCTCATGGAACATACAGAAGAACAAACATACCATCTGAAGGCTTTAGAACTCCTCAAAGCTGATGCAGAAAAAATCGAGCAGCTGATTAAGGTGCAAATGGACCATTTGACATTGCCATCTTGTCCTTTATACGAAGAGGTGCTTGACACCCAAATGTTCGGTCTTTCACGCGAAATTGATTTTGCGGTAAAGCTGGGGCTCATTGAACGTGAGGCTGGAAAAAATTTAATGGATACGCTGGAGAAGAAACTTTCCATTCTGCATGAAGCGTATACAAATAAATGATCTAAAACTCAAACGAACGCTGTTTGAGTTTTTTACAATTTAAGAAGTATAATCATTCAGCACTGCGAAAGCCGCAAGCGAAGCGAGTGTAGGCCGCTTGCGCTTTTGCCATTAAAACTATCAAATTAAAAGAGGTATAAAAATGAAATCTTACATCAAGAAATACGCAAAATTCTTCGACTACCCATTATTTTTCGCATACTTAGCACTGACCTTATTCGGATTGATCATGATCTACAGTTCAAGTATGGCCTGGTCGGTCAACTATTACGGTTCAGCGCCCGATCGTTTTTACATACAGCAATTAATCAACTTAGCCATCGCATTCCCGGTCTTTGTAGTGGCCGCAATCTTTCCATACAAGCATTTTAAAAAACGCTGGATGATGGTGACGATTTTAACTGTTGTTTTTGCCGGATTGATAGCTGTTCATTTTATTGGATTTGCAGCAGGTGGGGCAAAAAGTTGGATCAGCCTCGGATTTGCCAATATCCAGCCGTCTGAAGTGGCGAAAGTCGGCATCATCTTGTACTTGGCTGGTGTTTTTTCAAACAAATACAATAAAGGAACCATCAACAAGCTGAATGAATCCATCATTCCACCGGTTATTATTTTGACGCTCGTCTTATTTTTGGTATTTCTTGAACCGGATCTTGGTTCGATGTTGATTATCGGGTCAGTTGGTTTAGCAGTCATGTCGGCAAGTGGGGTTCGGTTAAAACCCTTTATCCGTCTGGCTGGTGTTTTTATCGCTGCAGCATCAATCATTATTGTGCCTTTCATGCTATTTGCTGGAGACATGATTTTTACCGAGAAACGCCTTGGCCGTTTAGATGCATTCTTTAATCCGTTTTCCGATGAGCTGGGCTTTGGCTTTCAAATAGTCAATGGGTATCTGGCTATCGGATCCGGTGGATTAAGCGGGCTGGGACTCGGCCAATCCATACAGAAGCTTGGCTATCTTCCGGAACCGCATACGGATTTCATCATGTCTGTCATTGCTGAAGAACTGGGAGTCCTGGGTGTCGTTTTCGTTTTAGGCGGACTGGCTTTCATTGTTTTGCGGGGGCTTTGGATTGCCATGACCACGCATGATCCGTTGGCAAGAATGCTTGCAGCGGGTGTTGCCAGCATGATCGGAATTCAATCTTTCGTTAATTTAGGTGGCTTGACGGGCATAATTCCGTTAACTGGAGTCACACTTCCTTTTATAAGCTATGGCGGAACCTCGGTAATTTTGTTATCTTTAGCTATGGGAGTATTAATGAATGTTTCCATGTTCAATAAATACGAAAAAACGAAAAAGTAAAGGGTGTGCTGTGGTGTGAAGGAGATTAACAAGATCTTGGTAGCAAACCGCGGAGAAATCGCTATTCGGGTTTTCCGCGCTTGTACAGAACTGAAAATTCAAACTGTTGCGATTTACTCACAGGAAGACAGCGGTTCGTATCATCGCTACAAAGCAGATGAATCCTATTTAGTGGGTAAAGGCAAAAAGCCGATTGATGCTTACTTGGATATTGAAGATATCATTCGCATCGCAAAAGATTCCGGCGTGGATGCAATTCACCCAGGATATGGTTTCTTGTCGGAAAACGTCCATTTTGCAAGACGCTGTGAAGAAGAAGGAATTGTCTTTATTGGCCCGAGCTCCAAACATTTAGACATGTTCGGTGACAAAGTGAAAGCGCGTACTCAGGCGATCGCTGCAGGCATTCCCGTAATTCCAGGAACAGATGGTCCTGTAGAGTCATTACAGGAAGTTGAAGAATTCAGTAAAACAGCTGGGTTTCCGTTAATGATCAAAGCTTCTCTTGGCGGTGGAGGACGCGGAATGCGCATCGTCAGAACGCAGGAAGAGCTGGCATCTTCATATGAACGCGCAAAGTCCGAAGCGAAAGCGGCTTTTGGATCGGATGAAATGTACGTTGAAAAGTTCGTTGAGAAGCCAAAACATATCGAAGTTCAAATATTAGGCGATACAGAAGGCAATGTCGTTCATTTGTATGAAAGAGATTGTTCAATTCAGCGCCGCCACCAAAAAGTCGTAGAAATCGCGCCTTCCAATTCAATCAGCAACGAATTGCGTAATGAGATTTGTGATGCTGCAGTTAAATTGATGAAAAACATTGACTACATAAATGCGGGAACTGTCGAATTCCTTGTAGCAAACGATGAATTTTACTTTATTGAAGTGAATCCGCGCATTCAGGTGGAACATACCATTACAGAAATGATCACAGGAATCGACATTGTCCATGCACAGATCCATATTGCCAGAGGGCATATGATCCATAGTGAAGAAGTGGGCATTCCACAGCAAAAGGATATTCCGTTATTCGGTTACGCGATCCAATCCCGTGTAACAACAGAAGATCCATTAAACGATTTTATGCCCGATGCCGGGAAATTGATGGTTTATCGTTCTGGTGGAGGATTCGGTGTCCGTCTGGATGCAGGAAATGGCTTCCAGGGTGCTGTAATTTCACCTTATTACGATTCGCTTTTGGTGAAAGTATCTACATGGGCCGTAACGTTCAAGGAAGCTGCCGGTAAAATGGACCGCAACCTTCAGGAATTCCGTATCCGGGGAATCAAAACGAACATCCCGTTCCTGGAAAATGTCGTCAAGCATAAAAATTTCATCAAAGGTGACTTTGATACAAGCTTTATCGACAGCACACCGGAATTGTTCATCTTCCCGGTAAGACAGGATCGCGGTACGAAGTTATTGAGCTATATCGGCAATGTGACCGTCAACGGTTTCCCAGGGATCGAGAAGAACAACAAACCGATTCATGCAGCGCCGCGCAAACCGGAAGTGGATCTATTAGCTCCGGCACCAAGCGGGACAAAGCAGATTTTCGATCAGCAGGGTGCTGACGGATTGACGAAATGGATACATGAGCAAAAAGATGTCTTGTTGACGGATACAACATTCCGTGATGCCCACCAATCGTTATTGGCAACGCGCGTCCGTTCACATGATTTATTTGAAATCGCCAAAGAAACTTCTCAGTTGCAGAATGACCTGTTTTCACTGGAAATGTGGGGAGGCGCCACTTTTGACGTATCCTACAGATTCCTCAAAGAAGATCCATGGGCTCGCCTGATTAAACTGCGCCAGGAAATTCCGAATGTGTTGTTCCAGATGCTGTTCCGCGGCGCCAATGCCGTCGGATACAAAAACTATCCGGATAATGTCATTCGCGAATTTGTCCGCAAGTCCGGTGATGCAGGAATCGATGTATTCCGCATCTTCGATAGCTTGAACTGGATCAAAGGAATGGAAGTGGCGATTGATGAAGTCCGCCAATCCGGCAAGATCGCTGAAGCAGCGATTTGCTACACAGGAGACATCCTGGATCCAAGCCGTGACAAGTACACGGTTCAATACTACAAGGATATGGCCAAGGAGCTGGAAGCAGCGGGCGCCCATATTCTGGCCATTAAAGATATGGCGGGTCTTTTGAAACCGGAAGCAGCGTATCGCTTGGTATCCGAATTAAAAGATACGGTTTCATTGCCGATCCATCTTCACACACATGATACAAGCGGCAACGGCATCTATTTGTACTCAAAAGCCATCGAAGCAGGCGTGGACATCGTAGATACCGCACTTGGATCGATGGCAGGGCTGACGTCACAGCCAAGCGCCAATTCACTTTATTACGCAACAAGCGGCAGCGGGCGTGAAGTCAGAGCAGATATTAAAGGAATCGAAAAATTGTCCCATTACTGGGAAGATGTCCGCAAGTACTATGTTGACTTTGAAAGTGGCATGAACAGTCCGCATGCAGAAGTCTATGAGCATGAAATGCCAGGCGGACAGTACAGCAATCTCCAGCAGCAAGCAAAAGCAGTTGGGCTTGGATTGCGCTGGGAAGAAGTCAAAACCATGTACTCACGCGTCAACCTGCTGTTTGGGGATGTCGTAAAAGTAACGCCTTCTTCTAAAGTGGTGGGAGACATGGCTTTGTTCATGGTTCAAAACGAGTTGGATGAAGAGACTGTCATCTCAAAAGGGCAAACAATCGATTTCCCTGAATCAGTCATCGAATTCTTTGAAGGTTATATTGGACAGCCTCATGGCGGATTCCCTGAAGAGCTTCAGAAAGTTATTTTGAAAGAGCGCCAACCGATTACAGTTCGCCCTGGCGAATTGCTGGATCCTGCTGATTTCGATGAAATCAAAAGAACTCTTTACGACAAGTTGGAGCGTCCGGTTACAAGCCATGAGGTTTTGGCTTACGCGCTTTATCCGAAGGTATTTGAGGAGTATACAGCTACCAATATTCAGTTCGGAAATGTTTCTGTTCTCGACACCCTGACATTCTTGTATGGGATGAGATTAGGGGAAGAAATTGAAGTGGAAATTGAAAAAGGCAAGACATTGATGATCAAGATGGTATCAATTGGCGAACCGCAAAAAGATGGAACGCGCATCATCTATTTCGAATTGAACGGCCAACCACGTGAAGTCAGCATTCAGGACATGACGGTGGAAACGGACAGTACCGCTAAACCGAAAGCAGACCCGACCAATGAAAGCCATATTGCGGCGACTATGCCGGGGACAGTATTAAAAGTCCTAACGGAAAAAGGCACTAAGGTGAAACGTGGAGATCACTTGCTGGTAACTGAAGCAATGAAGATGGAAACGACTGTTCAGGCTCCGTTTGATGGAACCATTCAAGATATCCATGTAGTGGCAAGTGATGGCATTTCTACAGGCGACCTATTGATTGAAATGGAGAAAAAATAAAAAATGGCTGGCGCCAAAGCGCCAGCCATTTTTGTTTTTACTTTTTAATTCGGCTGCGTGAAACGAGCAGCACCATATAGCACAATAAACCGAAAAGCATAGAGATGAGCAGCGAGTGAAGAAGTGCCACAAACAAATTCAGCTTTGTCAAAACAACGAGCATGCCGGTGGTCGCTTGAAGAAGGACGATGATGAAAGCGATGATCCAACCCCAATAGATGACACGCTGGTCTTTGTATTGCTTGAATGCGTGCCAGGCAATGTAACCGAGCCAGATGACGATTAAGCCGGCTGCAGCGCGATGGCCCATTTGGACCCATTCGTACATATTGCTGGGCAATGCAAAGTCATCGTTTCGGCATAGTGGCCAATCCGCGCAGATCAAACTGGATTCGGTATGGCGTACTAAAGCGCCCGTATAGACTACGATGTAGGAGTATAACGTAACGCCTATTGTATGGAAGCGCAATTTTTTGCCGATCTGCAAACGATCAGCGTCAAACTTCCGATCCACTTCAAAGATCAGCAGCGTCAATAATAAGATGGAAGCAAACGACAGCAGGGAGATGCCAAAGTGAAGAGCTAAGATGAAATCACCTTGTCCCCAAAGAACTTGTGCTGCACCAATCAATGCCTGCAGAACTAAAAAGAAAACGGCCATAATTGCCAAAAATTTTGTTTCTCGTACATGGCCGAATTTTCTCCAGGCCCATACTGCTAAAATGACTATCAGGATACCGACGACCCCGGTAACAAGGCGGTGCGAAAATTCAATCAATACTTCAGCTGTAATATTATCCGGGATCAGCTTGCCATTACAGTCTGGCCAGTTTCGTCCGCAGCCTAAACCGCTGTCGGTCTTAGTGACCAGGGCGCCGCCCAGAAGAATAAACAGCATGCCTATGGTAGCCGCAACGGCAAACCATTTGATATATCTATTTTGCTGCAAAATACCACCTACTTTTTTCTATAGAAAACTTTTCAAGATTCATTTACCTGCATACTCGATAATAGCGAAAGTTTCTTTAAAACACAACGAGAAATCAGCAATAGTAGAAACTTTCAAGATTTGGACATAATAATTGGAGCTTCACAAACTGTTCAAAAACTATTATTTTTCTATCTTAAAATAGTGAGGCCGTTCATGTATGATAGGAGATGGATATTTGTGAGACCATTTGCGTGAAAATCATCTCTTTTATCAGGAAATTTCAGTTATATGTAGAAAAACAACTGGAATTTAGATATAGTTATGGTTAGCGGAATATGCTTACAACTTTGAAAGGAGGGGAATTATATGTCAAACGGCCGGGCAATGTCTGCAGAGGCGAACGAAGCTCCGGAAGCGTCCACATTTCTGAAAGACTTCTTGGCACTTATAAAAATTGGAATCGTGAATTCTAATTTAATTACTGTTTTTACAGGATTGTGGCTCGCCTTCCAGTTCTCTGACAGACATTTTCTGAGTGAGCTGAATATCCTCGTCTATACAATAGTCGGTTCTGCACTGATCATTGCGGGTTCTGCAGCTATGAACAACTACATCGATACGGATATAGACCCGTTAATGGAAAGTAAGAAAGCACGTCCGACAGTGACAGGAAGATTTAAGCCATCTGCTGTATTGGCACTCGCTGTTTCTTTCATCGTTATAGGCGAAATATTTTTGTTTTCCGCTTCTATATCCGCTGGTGTATTAGGAATTGCCGGAGTTTTAGCGTATGTCGTCTTATATTCCATGTGGTCAAAAAGACGGCATGTCAGCAATACGATTGTGGGGAGCATCTCTGGTGCGATTCCGCCACTTATCGGATGGGCTGCTGTGGAACCATCACTGGGCGCAGGCGCTTGGGCGTTATTCCTGATCATGTTCATTTGGCAGCCGCCGCATTTTTATGCTTTGGCTATGAAACGGACAGAAGAGTATCGGGCAGCGAATATTCCCATGCTACCGGTAGTTAAGGGTTTTCACCGAACAAAAAAATCGATGCTTGCATGGGTTGTAATGCTTATCCCTCTGCCATTCCTATTAATGGAACTTGGGACGGGCTTCATCATCTTAGCTACACTTTTGAACATTGGCTGGCTTGTATTGGCTATTCGCGGTTTTAAAGTGATTGATGATTTGAAATGGGCGAAGACAATGTTCATCTATTCATTGAACTATATGACCATTTTATTTGTTTCAATGATTATTTTCGCTGTCTTTGTCTGAGCAATATTTCTAAAGAGAAATTATTTATATGAGAGAGGGGTATGAAAAGCTATGATGAAAGGGATTAAAAAATGGCGCCTTTTCGCATTGATGACCACATTACTGGTTTTTCTTGCGGGATGCGGACGTGAAGAGATTTCAACTTTAATACCAGCAGGCAAAGTTGCTCAAGATCAATTCAACCTATTGATTTTATCATCTGTCGTTATGCTGTTTGTCATTATTGTTGTATCGATTATCTTCGTATTGGCAATTGTTAAGTTCCGCCGTTCTAAAATGGGAGAAGACATGATCCCTGAACAAGTCGAAGGAAGCGCGAGATTAGAATTTATCTGGACAGCTGTTCCGATTGTTCTTCTTTTAATTCTTGCTGTTCCGACAGTGTACTCGACATTCGATTTGGCTGACGTTACATCAATGGACGTTCAGGCAGAGGATGGCAATTCGACTCATTTGACAGTCAACGTAACCGGTAAACTTTACTGGTGGGAATTTGAATATCCAGAACAAGGAATTACAACTGCACAAGAATTAGTCGTACCGACTGATGAGCGCGTGTATTTCAACTTGATTTCTGCGGATATCAAACACTCATTCTGGATTCCATCCATTGGCGGTAAATTGGATGTTAACCCTGAAAACGTAAACACTTTCTACCTTGAATTTGACCAAGAATCTTCAGAGCTTGAAGATGGCGTATTCTACGGTAAATGTGCTGAGCTTTGCGGACCTTCTCACGCATTGATGGATTTCAAAGTGAAATCTGTAGATCGCGAAGAGTTTGACCAATGGGTAACGGCAATGCAGGCTGAACCAACTCCTGCCGAAGGCGCTCTTGCTCAGCAAGGTGAAGAATTGTTCGGACAAGACGGATTAGCTTGTATTTCTTGTCACGCAACTTCAGGTGCAGTCACTGCTTCTGGAGTAGGCCCTAACATGGCGACATTCGGCGACCGCAACCGTGTTGCAGGATACTTAGAACACAATGAAGAAAACCTTAAAAACTGGATTGCAGATCCACAAGAATACAAGCCGGGCAACTTGATGCCGGATGCCGCTTCTTTAAACGGCGGTAACGAATTGACAGACCAAGAACTTGATGCTCTTGCAGCCTATTTAATGGGCTTATCAGTCGAAGAGTAGAAATAAAGCTTAAAAAAGGGAGGTATACAGTGTGAGTTCTATTGCTCAAAAAAAGGGCTTCGGCGCTACGATTTGGGACTTCATGACAACGGTCGACCATAAGAAGATCGCAATCCTTTATCTCATCTCAGGTGGTATCTTCTTCCTGATCGGTGGATTGGAAGCGATGTTGATCCGTGTCCAGTTGGCTAAAGCAGGGAATGATTTCCTAAGTGCTGGAACATATAACGAAATTATAACAATGCACGGTACTACCATGATTTTCTTGGCAGCGATGCCGATTTTACTGGCTTTCATGAACGCTATTATGCCTTTGCAAATCGGCGCGCGTGATGTAGCTTTCCCATTCTTGAATTCACTAGGTTTCTGGCTTTTCTTCTTTGGTGGTATTTTCCTTAACCTTTCATGGTTTATGGGAGGAGCACCAGATGCAGGTTGGACGAACTATGCTTCTCTTGCCCTTGCATCCGAAGGAAAAGGCATTGACTTCTATTCACTGGGATTAACGATTTCCGGTTTTGGTACGCTGATCGCAGGGATTAACTTCCTGGTAACGATCATCAACATGCGTGCTCCGGGTATGACTTACATGAGAATGCCTTTGTTCACATGGACAACTTTCGTTGCTTCTGCGTTGATCTTATTGGCATTCCCGCCACTTACTGTTGGACTTTTCTTCATGGTCTTCGACCGTATGTTCGACGCTAACTTCTTTGCAGTTGAAATGGGCGGTAACACGATCATCTGGGAGCATTTATTCTGGATCTTCGGTCACCCTGAAGTTTACATCTTGATTTTGCCGGCTTTCGGTATTTTCTCCGAAATCTTTGCGATCTTCTCACGTAAACGCCTATTCGGTTACACTGCACTTGTTTTCGCAACAATCCTTATCGGTTTCTACGGATTCATGGTTTGGGCTCACCACATGTTCACAGTCGGTTTAGGGCCAACAGCCAACGCTGTCTTCGCACTTGCTACTATGATCATTGCAGTCCCAACCGGTATCAAGATCTTCAACTGGCTCTTAACGATATGGGGAGGGAATATTTCCTTCTCAGTACCAATGATCTACGCTGTAGCATTCATTCCGTCATTTGTTGCGGGT
Organism: Planococcus sp. APC 3900; assembly: GCF_030407735.1. Classification (NCBI taxonomy): domain Bacteria; kingdom Bacillati; phylum Bacillota; class Bacilli; order Caryophanales; family Caryophanaceae; genus Planococcus; species Planococcus sp. APC 3900. The sequence goes on from NZ_JASDCT010000002.1 coordinate 413,298, forward strand.
GGGGTTACAGGGGTAATGCAGGCAATCGCTCCTTTGGATTACCAGTTGCATGACTCTTACTTTATCGTAGCTCACTTCCACTACGTAATTGTAGGTGGGGTGGTTCTGGCAATTTTGGCAGGTACACATTTATACTGGCCGAAAATGTTCGGAACGATGCTTAGTGAAAAATTAGGCAAATGGACGTTCTGGTTCTTCTTCATCGGATTCCATTTAACATTCTTCATTCAGCATTTCCTTGGCTTGATGGGTATGCCACGCCGTGTTTACACGTTCGGAGCAGACCAGGGCTGGGATCTATTCAACGCAATCAGTTCTGTTGGTGCAGTATTCATGGCTATCGGTGTAATCATCCTTTTAGTCAACGTAGTATTGACATCTATTAAAAACGAGCGCGTCGGCAATGACCCGTGGGGTGACGGCCGTACATTGGAATGGGCAATTGCATCTCCACCGCCGTTCTATAACTTTGCTCAAACTCCATTAGTTCGTGGTCTTGATTCAGTGTGGATCGAAAAAATGGATGGCAACAAAAAAGGTATGATTTTCGCTGAACCTCTTGGCGATATCCATATGCCGAATGGCTCGATCATTCCATTTGTAATTTCACTTGGTATGTTCATCGCTTCATTCGGAGCATTGTACTTCCTCGATGGCGACAAGCCATGGGCGTTGGCAGTGTTGATTATTGGTCTGGGAATCACTTTCGGTTCAATGCTATTGCGTTCATTGAAAGATGATCTGGGCTTCCATATTACTAAAGCAGAATTACTTGAAGACGCGAAGGGAGGCAACACCGATGGACATTAATCAAAAATATACTCCTCAATCATGGCCGGAACATCCTGAAACGGCTACGATGGAGGGGAAAAATAAGTTTATTGGTTTCTGGTTGCTTCTTGCTGCGGAGACAGTAACGTTTGCATCACTTTTCGCAACTTACCTTGCTTTAAAAGATAAAGGGCCAAGCGGCATGGAATTCTCTGCCGCTGGACTTTATGAACTGCCGCTAGTTTTTGCAATGACAATGATTCTTTTGACATCATCATTGACAAGTGTTTACGCAATGTACCATATGAAAAACCATAATTTTAAAGCAATGCAGGCTTGGCTTGGAATTACCGTTTTGCTTGGTGCAACTTTCCTAGGGTTGGAAATCTATGAGTTTAACCATTATGTCCATCTAGGCTTCGGCTATACGAATAGTGCTTTCAGTTCAGCGTTTTATACATTAGTTGGAACGCACGGTGCTCACGTACTGTTCGGTCTTAGCTGGTTTATCGCATTGATGCTACGCAACGCAAAACGTGGATTGAATATGTACAACGCACCAAAATTCTATTTAGCTTCGTTATACTGGCATTTTATTGACGTCGTATGGGTATTCATCTTTACTGTCGTCTATTTGATGGGAGTGATCGGATAATGGCACACGATACACATATTCATGTAAGATCGCAGGCAGAATTCGAATACACGAAGAAAAAGAGAGCAGAAGAAATGCGTGGCCATTTAGCGACATTTGCAATCATGATTTTCTTGACATTGATTGCTTTTACAATGGTTACTGCTGGATTCTCCGCTTACTTGATTGTTCCAATCGTTCTGTTGCTTGCAGCAATCCAAGTTGTTCTTCAGCTTTACTACTTCATGCACATGAGCGGAAAAGGACACGGCATGGTCGCGTTCTTCATGTTCTGTGGAATGTTCGTAGCTTTCATCACCATTCTTGCATTAGTTACAATTGTTTGGTGGTAGAATTTCTTAAACCCCCTTTACCTTTCGAGGTAAGGGGGGTTTTTGTCTTTCGGGTCAAGTTACAGCTCAGCACATGAAGCTGCGTTAAAACGGGCCTGGAGAAGAATAAAGGCTATGCCCACGGATATAGAAAAAAAGTAGATGCCCGGTTTGTTGGTGCAAGAAGAAATGGCAATCGGCCCTCTGATCATCTCTCCACAAAAGAAGGGGCTTGCGCATTTGGGATTGTTCATAGTTCGTTCATTGATATAGTTTGAAGAGCACTATATAATGAGGGTACTTGAGGAAAAGGAGGTCCCATTACAATGCCAATCAGTATTTTCGGGTTTCAGGCTTTATGGAGTCCGTATTACTTAGCAGTCCTCGTTCTGGTGACGATTCTCTATTTTTTGGTCACTGTAAAGTGGCGTGGGAAATTTAAAGGAAATCAACCGCTTAGTGTAAAACAAGCTGCGCTTTTTAGTTCAGGCATCGCTTTACTTTATATTATTAAAGGTTCACCAGTGGATTTATACGGACATATTTTGTTTACTATGCACATGGTCCAGATGGCGTTATTGCTGCTGTTGGTTCCACCGCTTTTGATCATGGGAATTCCGAGTTATATTTGGAAGGCTTTCACTGAGCTGCCTGTCATCAAACCAGTATTTAACCTTTTAACAAAACCGATGCTTGCGTTGATCCTGTTTGGAATGGCCTTTTCTTTTTATCACATTCCGATGGTATTCGATTTTGTTAAACAGGATGTTCTTCTCCACGGCGCTGTCAATATCGTATTATTCACGTCAGCGCTTTTGTATTGGTGGCCAGTGGTCAACAATTTGGAGGGCGTGCATAAATTCCACGGCTTGAAGAAATTGGCGTACTTATTCGGACTTAGTGTATTGGTAACTCCGGCGTGTGCGTTGATCATCTTCAGTGATACACCTTTCTATGCGACGTATACGAATGGAGAAGCCTGGCTTCAGGCAATGGCTCTATGTGTGCCTGCAGGAACTCTTTCTCAGTTGAACCTTTCAGGGCCTGAGTTATTCTCTACGATGTCGACGATTGAGGACCAGCGGACGGGCGGAATTACAATGAAAATAATTCAAGAGCTCGTTTTCACAGTCTTTATCTGGTTGGTATTCTATGAATGGCTGCGCAATGAAAACGATAACGCTGACGAAATCACTGCAAAAGTTTTACAGGATCGAAAAGACATGGCTTACCACAGACACAATGCTTAAAGGAGAATAACTTAAATGAATTTGCCGCTACTGCCGACTATCAGTACATTTTTTATCGTATTAAGCGCAATTTTGGTGGCGATCGGCTGGAATCTGGTTCGTCGCCGCAAAATTGAAGCTCACAAGAAAGTGATGGTGGGAGCAGGTGCTGCGGCATTGACTTTCTTCATCATCTATATGTCTCGAACAATTTTTGTCGGAAACACCGCATTTGGCGGCCCTGACGAGTTGAAAATCTTTTACACTGTCTTTTTGATTTTCCATATCACCTTGGCTACGACAGGCGGAGTTATGGGCTTGATCACAATCTATTGGGGTTGGAAAAACCAACTGTCGAAACACCGTAAAATCGGACCGATCACCAGTGTGGTCTGGTTCTCCACTGCGATAACAGGGGTTATGGTCTATCTGCTGCTTTATGTTTTCTACGAAGGCGGCCACACAACTTCTGTATTTAAAGCGATATTAGGTGGATAAAAAAAGGAACCCCCAGGGGTTCCTTTTTTATACTTTAAAATCAATTTTAATCATGCCTGCTTCGCGAGCTGAAGTAAAGAGAATGACAATCAGCGGTCCGACGAAGAATCCGAGGAAGCCGATAAGCTGCAGCCCGATAAACATGGCTATTAATGTCGCTAAAGGAGACAGGCCGATTTGAGTTCCCATTACTTTCGGTTCCACAGTCCGGCGGATGATCAGAAGTACCAAAGCCAGAATAGCCAATTGGGTTCCTTGGACGATGTCACCGGTGATGAACTCGTAAGCAAACCAAGGCGTCAGGACGATGATCGAACCTAAAATAGGAATGAAATCAATCAGCCAAATCAGCAGGGACATCACAATCGCATATTCCGGTGCGATAAATGCCAGAGCTGCCAGTGAAACGATAAAGATAATGCAACTGACCAGGAATTGTGCTTTTAAGAAACCGAAAATAACTTTGTTCAAACGTGCAAACATAAAACGGACTTTTTCCGCTGTTGAATCTTTCAGTCGGTTGAAAAGCATGACTTTCAAATCCGGCAAGTCCAACATGAACAAAAAGAGCGCGATCAGGAAGACGATAAAGCTGACGAGAAAAGAAGGGATGCCTGTCAGCAGATTTGAAATGGTATCGTAATTGACGATGGTCAAAATCCAATTGCGGATTTCTTCCATGATGCCCGCAAGTTCAGTTTCAAACGAAGAGACCACTTCAACGGGCATATCTCTAGTTGAACGGAAAAAGAACCCTTGAAACTCATCCCACATAGCAGATAGGGAGTTGATGTATTCGGGTACCATTTTCGTAAATTGAATAATTTGGCCAACCAATTGCGTGATGGTCCAATAAAGCAAAGCGGAAACAATAACAAGAAATAGAATGAAAACAGAAATCACAGAGGTTTTTCTACGCCATTTAAACCTTTTTTGTATAAAATTAACAAGTGGTTCCAAAAAAATAGCCGTAATTAAGGCGATAATTAATGGTATGGAAATAGGCAGTATGTATATGGAAATTAAAATTAAGACCGCAATGACGATGGCGGTCGTTAATGTTCTCTTCGTCAACCACTTCACTGATCAAGTCCTCCTTATGAAATTAGGATATTCATGAATCGGTTTAAAAAACCGCAGTTCAATAGTGAACTGCGGAATTTTTATACATTGATTTCGAAAGATTGAACATCCTTTTTGATGGAGTCTAATAATCCGATACAAGTTTTAACCAAGTGTTCTGGGAACTCTTCGTCTTCACCATATTCAACACCATGCGGATAATAATGTTTACCGAGTACCGGCTTCAAGACGCGCATAGTGGCATCGTTTGAATCAACATCTCCGTCAGTAGCATAAGCGAATACGCGCAGATAATATGTGCCTTCGCGTACGATGAATTTGCGGTCATAAGTGACACGCTCGTAATCCCATTGTCCTTCTTTTGTCAGACCATGTTTGTTCATGATGCTTTCAAGTAATGCAATATCTACGTGAATGTTTTCAAGTCCTGTATTTTCAAAATACATAGGATCTCTCCTCCTCTATAACAAAAAAGACTAAATGCTCCTTTAATAATAGATCATAATTTGAGTTGTTGCAATGGCTAGATTGTGTCAGTGTAAAGGCGGCTGTTATAATAGTGTTGATACAATAGCAAAGGGGCTGTTCGGTTGAAAGACTTGCTGCGCATTATGATTTTTCTATCGATCGTTCTAATCGGCTTATTTTATTTCGATCCTGCTATAAACGAAAATGACGTTCTAGAAGCACCGCGGACGGTAGAGCCTTTGCCGAACGAAGATATTGTGGATGAATCACTGGATATCGACCGGCCGGCCACAGGCATCTCCACCTATATCGGGGAGTCCAGCGACAAATGGGTTGAGCGATACGGAGAACCCGAACGGATTGAGCCATCTGCCTTTGGATACGACTGGTGGATATATAACGCATCATACGCCCATTTTACGATGATCGGCGTGAAAGAAGGGGAAATCGTCCAAGTCTATACCGCTGGAGCGGCAGCAGATGCAGCTCCCTATAAAATTGGACAAAGCCTGGATGATTTGTACCGTTTCACTATTATAGAAAATGAAGTCACCATCAAGTATGAAACCAATACCTATACCTTCAATATTGCAGCGGAAGACTTGGACAAACGGCTGCTGGTCAAATTTGACGGGCTTTATGCCCAATTGTATATCGACTCTATCGACCGCTCATTGGAGGCCGTCCGTTTTATGGACGCGGAAACTTTAATACGCCACCAGCCTTATGACATGATGTATTCAGGTGAATTATTGCCGATCCAAACACCCTCTTCAACGCTTCAGCAATCCATCAATGAAGGGAATGCTAAACAGATTGTCGATTTAGTCAATGTTTACCGGTTGCATCATCAAACCAAGCCATTGGCCGTCAATCCTGTAGCCAACAAGGTCGCTGAAGCGAATAGCGAAGACATGGCTAAGCAGAATTTTTCCTCCGAGGAAATGGAAATCAAAGATCTGCATGCCCGCTTACAAGAAGCAGATATCGTGTTTAAGCAAGCGGCTGTCAACACGGCAACACGCTATTACGATGCAGCGGAGACAGTGCATGGCTGGACCAATTCGGACAGCCATCGTAAAACTTTGCTCAGCCAACAATACAACCAAACGGGAGTCGGTGTTTTCGGCAAGTACTATACCCAGACCTTCCTTGAAAAAGAGCCTGCTACTGCTGAGAAGCAATAGCAGGTTTTTCCTTTTTGGGGATGATGAAAAACGAACCGGTTGCTGTCGCAATATGTTTTCCATCCTCCTGAAAGATATTTCCTTCCAGTACCATCGTATGTCTGCCACTGCGAATCACACGTGCCTGTGCACTTATTTTCTTTTCATCAGCCACTGTGAGATAGTTGATCGTCAGCGTCGTGGTTACAGCTGCAAATCCGGGATCGCATTTGCTGTTTGCCAGTGTGCCCATCGCAGTATCGAGCAGCACTGCCAGAATCCCACCATGGGGAATCCCTACGTTATTATGGATGTGGGGAGTATTTGGAATAGACACCATAGAAGCTTGGTCGTCTGTAATACGGGTCATGTCCAAACTTGCACTTAAATAGGTAGCAAATTCACCTTGCTGTTTTTTTTCGAAATTTGTCAGGTAATCAGTCAGAATTTCTAAATCTTCAGCGCTGCTATTTTCGAGAATGCGCTCCAATTGATGAGTTATCGGGTTCATGATGACAATCCTTTCAAGTCTGTAGTGAAATTCAAAAATATCTGCTATGATTAAAGCGTAAAGGAGGAAAATGCTATGATTATGACCTATGAATGGGCTGAAATAACTGACTTTGCAGATGAGTTAGGCCAAATGATCTTACAATCAGAGCAAGCTGACCTTTACCGGGCTGCTTATGCCTCTGTCTATAATGATAAAAATCTTGCGGATGAAATCCAGGCTTTCGCCAGATTAAAAGACCAATATGAAGAAGTACAGCGTTTTGGGAAATATCATCCGGAGTACTCACGGGTGATGAAGCAGATCCGAGTCGATAAACGACGCTTGGACCTGAATGAAAAAGTGGCCAATCTGCGCTTGGCTGAAAATGAGCTTCAGGACCTGATGGACCAAGTGAGTTTTATCCTTGGAAGATCTGTTTCAGAGGCAGTAAAAATCCCTTCTTCCAATCCATTTTTCTCATCCGATTCTTCCTGTGGAGGAAGTTGCGGTACAGGCGGCGGCTGTTCTTGTTCGGCATGATCGCCTTCTAGAACCAAAGTCCATAAAAAAAGTGCAACGCTTGCGTTGCACTTTTTTTATGCGGTTTCTTATTCCATGTCGGAAATGATTTCCACGGCTAGATCCGGTCGTCCGGTGATAATGCCTTTGGCTCCTGCGCCTATTAAAGCACGCATTACATCCTGTTCATCAATGACCCAGTAATGCACGGGAATATTCAAACTCTCCAAGAACGCAATAAAGCGGGGAGAATCCAACCGGAACACAGAGGATTTGACAGGAATCTGGAAAACGTCTGCCCGCGGCTGATACAAATGGCCAAACTGGCTATTGTAGGCCGTATATGCTTTTCTGACTTCATTCTCGCCTGCGCCGATGGCTACACGGTTTTGTGCATATAAATTAAATCGGTCAATTTGTTCATCGAAGAAAGAAGTCACGACCACGCGGTCTTGAGCTCCGAGTGAATCGATCAGACGCCATAGTTTCGAAGGGACTAAACTGCCTTCATAGGTTGCAGGATCGTCCTTTATATCGATATTGATAAACATTTGAGGGAATTTTTCAATCAGTTCGCGCAACAGTACAACCCGTTCGTTTTTCCCGCGGTAAGAATGGTTGCCATCGGTATCGATAAAATGATAGCCGAGATCGAAAGCCTTCAACTGGTCAAGCGACATGTCTGCAACTCTGCCAGCCCCATCCGTAGTCCGGTCGATGAATTCATCATGGAAAACCAGGATTTCTTCATCATTGGTCATACGGATATCGATTTCGAAACCATGGACTCCAAGATCAGCTGAGCGATTGAATGCAGCCATCGTGTTTTCAGGCGCCAATTTGCTGCCGCCCCGATGTGCCAGGACGATTGGACGTTCGTAATTCAAAACTTCTTTTGCGGGCCGTTGCTGGGGGTTAGCCAATGCTTTAGAGCCTGCCCACGCAGCAGCTCCGACAGCCGCAGCTGCTAAGCCGATTTTTGTCTTTTTACCCATACTTGTTGTTACCTCCCTGAAATACCGTAATAAAAACAGTATAGCGAATTGAATGGTGCACTGTCATTTTATCCCTCTTTAACAACCGGAAAAATTTCAGCGTCTGCAAGTGAAAAAATCAGCTGCGGATCAACCACTTCTGAAGCAATGGAAGTTTCTCGCTATTCGGTTGCGGCTTTTTTCTTTCCTATGGTATTCTAGAAGCTAAGAAAAGAGGGATACTTATGCATGATCGCCAAGGCCTCATTGTCTATGTGCATCATTTGAAACAAGCTAAATCGCTGCGGAAATTTGGGCATGTCCATTATATTTCCCGCAGATTGAAATACGTCGTCCTGTATATGGACCAGGATGTCATAGAAGCGACCAAAACGAAATTAAATAAATTGCCTTATGTAAAACAAGTGCTCGAATCATACCGTCCATTCCTGAAAACGGAATATGAAAATGCCAAGCCTGATAAAGCAAAAGAATATGATTACAAGATTGGCTTGTGATTATTGCATCGGCGGAATGTAATGGTTTAATCTTAAAACGGAAATCAAGTGGTTGTGGAAAAATTTTCTGTCTGCATAAACGGAAGAGTGTTTAACTTCCATTTTGATCGGCGTATGTCCGAGTGCAGCAACCGCTTGTTCAAATACGTCCAACCGCTTGGAATTGACTGGAATTCCTTCGCGGCAAATATAGATCGGCATGAAGTTTCCTTCAGCAGCCGGTTTGAATGCAGCAGCAATTGATAGTACATCCTGTCCCTGCGGATTGGTGGAGAGAAAAACAAATCCATGCATGAAACGCTGTTGATTGCTTGTGATGAGTTCGCGGAGCTCATAGATATCTCCGTACCCTTCTCCGAGTTCGATAAAACGTTGTATCATCATTTCACGTCCTTTCCAGTCTTCATTTTACCATTATGCATGTAAAATGCATCAAGAAAATCATTTAAGTTAGAGGCGATAGTATGCGTGTTGTAGCAGGCTCGGTTAAAGGGATCCCATTAAAGGCGGTGCCTGGCAATTCCACCAGACCGACGACAGATAAAGTGAAAGAATCCATTTTCAATATGATCGGCCCATTTTTTGATGGAGGGGTTGCGTTGGACCTGTTTGCCGGAAGCGGCGGACTGGGCATTGAAGCGCTTAGCCGCGGCATTGACCATGTCATTTTTACAGACAAGGACCGCCGAGCGGTTGAAACGATCCAAAGCAATTTGGAGAAGACACGCCTTACGGACCAGGCAGAAGTATTTCGGGCCGATGCGGAACGGGCAGTCAAGGCCATAAAGAAGAACGGTGTACAGGCGAGGTTGTTGTTCCTGGATCCTCCATATCATTTGAAAAAATCCTATGATTTGATGGACAAAGCGGGAGAATTGGAAATCGTGACGAAAGATGCGATTATAGTTTGTGAGCACGACAAGGAAGTGGAGCTTCCGGATCGCACTAAATATTTTGAACGCTATAAAAAAGAACTTTACGGGAGCACCATCATTTCAATTTACCGTTACCAGGGGGAAGAGGGAGAACGCATTGACTAAAATTGCTGTAGTTCCAGGGAGTTTTGACCCGATAACAATGGGGCATCTGGATATCATTAAACGCGCATCCACTATTTTTGATGAAGTGAAAGTCGTGGTTATGAATAATTCTTCAAAAAATCCTTTATTTGACGTCAACGAGCGTATGGATCTGATTTCGCAAGTGACGCAATCGATTCCGAATGTCAAAGTGGATTCTTTTTCAGGATTGCTGATTGATTACTCAGTTGAAGTAAAAGCAAACGCTATCATTCGCGGCCTTCGAGCTGTCAGTGATTTTGAATACGAAATGCAAATCACATCCATGAACCGGTTCTTAAATGAAAATATCGAAACTTTGTTCATGGTATCCAACAACCAATATTCGTTCCTGAGTTCGAGTATTGTTAAAGAAGTGGCAAAATACAAAGGCAGCATTACCGGTCTTGTACCCGAAGCGGTTGAAAAGGCTCTTCATTCAAAATTTCAGTGAGTCACGAATTTCGTGGCTTTTTCTTATGCAACGCTTAAGGCAGCAACGATTTCAGCCAATGAAAGGAAGAACTGGATGAAAAATAAACGATTACTCATTTTCGTCGCGGTGGTGGCTCTGGTGGTCTTTCTGTCTTCATATCGTTTGGATGCCTATATCACAAGACCCGGAGGCGCATACGAGCTGTCACCGCTTGTAGAAGTCGCAGGAGGCGATGAAGACGATGAAGGAAGCCTCAGCCTAATGACAGTCTCCATGCTGACGGCGACTCCCGCTTTGTATGTCTGGGCAAAATTCCAGGATGGCTACAAAGTCATGCCGCCGGAGCAGGTCAGAAGCCCGCATGAAAGCGATGAAGAATACAATGTGCGTCAGTTGAAGCTCATGTCCGATTCACAGGTGAATGCATTGCAGATTGCATTTGAGCAGGCGGAGTTGCCGTACGAAGTCAGCAACGATGGCGTCTTTGTCCTGAATGTATTAAATGGGGGAGCCGCAGATGGCATTTTAGCGCCTGGAGATCGTGTTCTTGAAGTGGATGGCAATAACTTCAGTGAAATGCAGGAATTCATCGATTATTTAAGCGACAAAAAAGCCGGGGAACAGGTGGAAGTGCTCTATGAGCGGGATGATCGCGAAATCAGTACAGACATCGGATTGGCGCCGTTGCCGACGGATCCAGAACGGGTCGGTCTCGGGATATCATTTGTCGAAGATAAAAGGATTGAAACAACGCCCGAAGTAAAAATCGATTCCGATACCATCGGCGGCCCTTCCGCCGGCTTGATGTTCACACTCGAGATCCTGAACCAGCTGGTGGATGAAGATATTACTAAAGGCTATGATATCGCCGGCACCGGTACCATGGAAAGCGATGGTTCTGTAGGCAGAATTGGCGGCATCGATCAAAAAATCATGGCTGCTGATTCTGCAGGCATTGACATTTTCTTTGCACCGAACGCAGCAGTGGAAGGCGGCGGTGACAGCAACTATACCATCGCTGTGGAAACGGCCGAAAAAATCGGGACAGCGATGGAAATCGTTCCCGTCGATACAGTGGAAGATGCCTTGGCATTTTTGGAAGAACTTCAGCCCCGGTAAATCGGCGGTGTTGTGAATTCTTTTTTTAACTCAGTGGAGCCCATACCTTGCAAGTACATCGCAGTAGCATGAATATCAAGTTTCCCCATTGGATCGTTCAGCTCAGCTGCACGGCTCACTACAGGAAGCTTGATATTCTTTTTTTGCAGATTTAGATAGCTTCTCCCGGCTTCTGACATGCCGAGGAGCCGGATATAAGCCGGAGCTTCAAATGAGCGCAGGAGCTGCCATGTAAAGCCTGTGTAGATATGCGTCAGCATCCGTTGGATCCGTGTCCGTGTAAACCGTTTTGATTTAATCAGTGAAATGAACGCTTCAAAGCTGTCTGCTGTTTTGGCGGACTGGTAGATTAAATTTTCGATGCCTTCAGTCACTTCGGCATACAGTTTCAACCTTTCAGGCCCTTCCCGCAAAACTGTAAAGCGCAACAAAGGATAGAACTGTTCCCAGCTGCCGAAGGAACCGTATTCTTTTTCCGCTTTCTTTAATGACGCAATCGAAGTTTTTGGCATATAAGCCGATAATTCCTCGACGGAGTCTCCTTTAAAGAATGCATCGCGAATTCCGGTGGCACTGGCAATCGGCAGTCCTGCTTGGATCGGGTCATGATAATTGGCGCCTATACGCTGGATGGTCAGGGGGGTTATGGAAGAGCCGAGTTTTTGAGCGGCTTCCAGATAATGAAAACCTAAAATATTATTCGGCTGCGTCAAATCGGCAAAGTCCGTGCCATTGCCAACCAAAGACAAGTAGGCGTTATTCAGTGCTTTGGGGTAGCTGATGCCGGTCTGGACAGCTTCATGGATAAGCTGCTGGTATGCCATCGCATGTTCAGTCAGCAATTGGTGTGAATTCAAGAATGGCTCAATAGCCCCCTGTTCACTGCCGAAGCAAAAAGAAGAGCAGCCGATGGCATCGAGCAGCGCGATGCCGCCTTTTGCGAAATCTGCGGCCTGAGCCGTTGCATACACATAGGGAAGTTCTATTACCAGATCGATGCCGGCATCCAATGCCATCTCTGTGCGTGCCCATTTATCGGCGAATGCCGGTTCCCCGCGCTGCAGGAACTGTCCGCTCATCGCTGCGATGACGATGTCGGCGCCTGACTCTTTACGGGCTTGCTGGGCGTGATGGAGGTGTCCGTTATGAAAAGGGTTGTATTCAACAATAATTCCTACAGCTTCCAATCTGCTCACCTCTTTGGTAGAATTAACAATAGTATACCGATGTTTGAAATAGTGTGACAAGATTTTTTCTTGACATCTTTTTCTGTGCATTATATAATCAACTTTGTTGTCTTGAGGTGATTACTTATGAAAATAGCGATTCAACAGCTTCAAAAGCATCGCAAAGACGGACTGCCAATTGACCAAATGGTTCATTTGGATGCAGTGAAATCACGGAATAGCGATATTCGGGAAATTTCGCCTGTACATGTTACAGGACATTGCACAATTGGTTCGCAACAATTAACGTGCCAAATCCATCTCGAAGGTATGCTTACGCTGCCTTGTGCCAGAACTTGGGAGGATGTTGAGTTTCCGATAAACGTTGATTCGGTTGAAGTCTTCGATTGGTCTGAAAATGCCAAAGAGGATAAGCTAAGCGATGTTCACCCTGTAGAAACTGAGATCATTGATCTTCAGCCGATACTGGAAGAATTAGTTTTGCTGGAAATACCGATTCAGGTGTTTAAGGAAGACGCTGATCAGGCCGTCATCAAAGGCGGGAATGATTGGTCGTATTCAACAGACGAAGAGTACGAAGCTGAGAAAGAAGCGGCACCACCAAAACCGGATCCAAGACTTGCTGATTTAGCAAAGTATTTTGATCAGTCAGATGAATAGAATTAGTGTAAGGAGGTGTCACCAATGGCTGTACCAGCTAGAAGAACGTCCAAAACCGCTAAAAGAAAACGCCGTACACATTTTAAATTGTCAGTGCCGGGCATGGTAATTTGCCCAAGCTGTGGCGAAAGTAAATTGGCTCACCACGTCTGCAAAGCATGTGGATCATACAAAGGGAAAGAAGTAGTAGCAAGCAAATAAAACAGTATTTGCTGCTGAAAGGCTATTGAGAGGCCATGGCTCTCGATAGCCTTTTTCTCTATACATAAGCAAGTGGCGGATTTAACCGCCAACAGAAAAATTGGCAGAAGAGAGGAATTCTATTGTCTTATACAATCAACCTTACAGAGGGAATTATGACATTTACGATTGACCGGCCCCATATCCGCAACGCCATCAACGATGAAGTCACAATGGGACTGGAGGAATTGGTGGAAAAGGCACAGCATCCTTCTGTCCGGGCCGTTATCATCACAGCTGCCGGCAAGCAGGCCTTTTGTTCAGGCGGCGACCTGTCGGTATTCCATGCCCTTCGAACGGAAGAACAGGCATACGGCATGCTGAAGCGCATGAGCGAAGTGCTCTATTCAATCAAAACACTGCCTGTACCGGTTGTGGCAGTTGTTAATGGTGCAGCAGTCGGCGGCGGCTGTGAAATCGCCACAGCGTGCGATTACAGGCTTGTATGGGATCATGCCAAGTGCGGCTTTATCCAAGGCACGCTAGCCATCACCAGCGGCTGGGGAGGCGGAACATATCTTCTGGAAACCTTGCAGCATGATAAAGCGTTGCAAATGCTCAGTGAAGCTAAGGTATATACAGCGTCTGAATTAAAAGAGTCCGGTTGGGCATCAGCTATTATTCGCAGTGACCAAGATATCATTGACTTTTTCAAATCGATGAAGAAAGTCCATCCCGACGTTCACCGCGCCTATAAGGAAATGGCCATCCGCAAATGGCAGAAGACCGATTTGAAAGAACGTGTGGAACAGGAAGTTAGAAGATGCGCTATTTTATGGGAGAAAGACGCCCATCATGATGCAGTCGATGGCTTCCTCAATAAAACGAAAAAATGAAATCCCTTTTCGAAGGGGTTTTTTTTTATGGAATTCTTCAGAAAGTCCGGGTGTGGCGCGCTTGAAGAGTAGACCGGGTCATAGCTCCACATAACATGGGCTTGGCGATTTGAGAGAATAATTTTATGTTTCATTCTACTTAAAAAGAAATATTTTAATGAATAGTTGAAATCGCTTACAAAATTCGTATATGCTATAGAAGGGAGAAAACATAGGGGGTATTTCTAATATGAAAAAAATCCTGATCGCGAACCGGGGAGAAATCGCACGCCGAATCATTCGGACCTGCGAACGACTCGGTATCGAGACGGTTGCTATTCATTCTGAGGCAGATGGGGATCTGCCTTACGTCAGTGAAGCGACCCAAGCTGTACTGATCGGTCCAAATCCGGTCGTACAGTCTTACCTGCAAATCGATAAAATTATTGAAGAAGCTAAAAAACACGGTGTGGACGCCATCCATCCGGGATATGGCCTGCTGTCGGAAAATGCCGGTTTTGCCCGTCGCGTGGCAGAAGCCGGGATGGTCTTTATCGGACCTTCAAGCGATATCATCGAAAAGATGGGGGATAAAATCGAGTCCCGAAGAACCATGATCCAGGCTGGGGTGCCAGTGGTTCCCGGTACTGAAGAAGGCGTGGCCACACTGGAAGAAGCAATTCAGGAAGCTGAAGCTATCGGTTATCCATTGATGCTGAAAGCCAGTGCAGGCGGCGGTGGAATCGGTATGGTGCGCTGTGAAAGTGAGCAAGCGCTCACTCAACAGTTTGTCTCTGTTAAAAACCGCGCCAAGGCCTATTTTGGAGACGATGTGGTTTATTTGGAGAAATTTATTGCTGACGCCCGCCATATTGAAGTTCAGATTTTCGGCGACCACCATGGCAATCTTGTTCATTTATACGAACGGAATTGTTCAGTCCAGCGCCGCAACCAGAAAGTGATTGAAGAATCGCCTTCGCCGAATTTGCCGCAAGATGTCCGCGAAAGGCTTTGCGAAGCTGCGCTGCAGGCAGGAAAAGCGGTTAACTACACCAATGCGGGAACCGTCGAATTTATCGTCGACCAGGATAATAACTTTTATTTCCTGGAGATGAATACGCGTCTGCAAGTCGAGCATCCTGTCACCGAAGAAGTGACAGGGCTGGATCTTGTTGAATGGCAGCTGACTGTAGCTGATGGAGGAGAATTGCCTTCTCAGGACAGCATACAGACAAAAGGCCATGCCATTGAGTACCGCGTGTATGCTGAAGACCCAAAAACATTTTTCCCATCTCCAGGTAAGCTCGAAAAGCTTCAATGGGGAGAAGGCGCACGTATTGAAACGGGTTACGAAGAAGGCAACCAAGTGACGCCTTTCTACGATCCGATGATTTCAAAAATTATCATCCGCGGAACCGACCGGATTGATGCTTTGTCAAAATCACAGACTTTTTTCAATCATGTTACAATTACTGGTGTAAAAACCAATATTCTTTTATTTAAGGAATTTATTAGGTCAGAAGAATTTATTTCAGGTGATTACGCAACTGCGGTATTGCCGCAATGGATGGAAAAAACAAAGGAGGAACACACATTATGAAAGAATTGAAAGCATCTATGGCAGGAACGGTATTAAACGTATTGGCGGCTGAAGGGGAAGCGGTAACGGCTGGACAAGCTGTTTTGACAATCGAGTCCATGAAAATGGAAATTCCAGTGGAAGCTGAATTTGGCGGAAAAGTCGAGAAAGTTCATGTCGAAGTTGGCGGCTTTGTCAACGAAGGCGATTTGCTGTTGACTGTCGGCGAATAAAGAGAAACTTCAATCAGTGGGGGGGTTTCTTCATCCCCCACTGATAAAAAGCAGAACATAGGCATTGCCGCTTCCTGCGGCAATGCCTATGTAACCGGCATCCTGTCGGCCCGATCCAATCGGACTTTTACGGTCAGTGGATCTCCCGCTTGCAGAAGCGGGAGTCTTACTGCCCGTTAAAGCGGGATAATCGATTTTATTGCAAAGGGGACAGTGAGATGACGAAAACGACTGAAACAACAGGGTATAACGAACGCTTGGAACAAAAACTGTCGAAAATTTTTGCTGGGGGGCAGCAAAAATACCACGACAAACTGAAAGAAAGCAATAAATTATTTGTCCGTGATCGTTTGAAGTTATTGTTTGATGACGAGAACTATGCGGAAGATGGACGTTTTGCCAATGTCGAAGCAGAAGATCTTCCGGCGGATGGCGTTATTACAGCCATTGGGAAAGTCAACGGGGAAACCGTTTGTGTAATGGCCAACGATTCAACGGTCAAAGCCGGGTCATGGGGTTCGCGTACAGTAGAAAAAATCATCCGCATCCAGGAAACAGCTGAAAAAATGCAAGTGCCGATGCTCTATTTGGTGGATTCTGCGGGAGCCCGGATCACAGATCAGCTGGATATGTTCCCAAATCGCCGGGGAGCAGGCAAAATTTTTCATAATCAGGTGAGAATGTCCGGAATGGTTCCGCAAGTGTGCTTATTGTTCGGTCCATCTGCTGCAGGAGGTGCCTATATTCCGGCTTTCTGTGATATCGTCATCATGGTTGAGGGCAATGCCTCGATGTATTTGGGGTCGCCTCGTATGGCGGAAAAAGTCATCGGAGAAAAAGTGACGCTAGAAGAGATGGGTGGAGCCCGCATGCACTGCACCGTCAGTGGCGTCGGCGATGTCTTAGTGGCGACGGAAGAAGAAGCAATTTCTGAAGCGCGCCGCTATTTGACGAATTTCCCGTCTAATTTTGCCGTCAAGCCTGAAAAGATTGAGGCAAAAGCAGCCAAAGCAGGGCGTTCGCTGGAAGCAATTATCCCGGAAAACCAAAATGCGCCGTTTGACATGTATGAACTGATTGATCAATTAGTCGATGAAGGCAGCTTTTTTGATATCAAAAAGCTGTTCGCTGGGGAATTGATTACCGGAATTGCACGTATCGACGGCCAGGTGGTCGGCATTCTTGCCAACCAGCCAAAGGTTAAAGGGGGAGTCCTATTCGGTGATTCAGCCGACAAAGGAGCAAAATTCATCAACCTTTGCGATGCATTTTCAATTCCGTTGTTGTTCCTGGCAGACGTTCCAGGCTTTATGATCGGCACAAAAGTCGAACGTGCCGGCATCATCCGCCATGGTGCCAAGTTCATCGCCGCAATGAGTTCAGCGACAGTGCCGAAAATCTCTGTCATTGTCCGCAAAGCCTACGGAGCCGGTCTCTATGCGATGGCAGGCCCAGCCTTCGAACCGGATGTCTGCATCGCGTTGCCGACAGCGCAAATTGCAGTGATGGGTCCTGAAGCGGCGGTAAATGCCGTTTACTCGAATAAAATTGAAGCCATCGAAGATCCGAAAGAACGCCTTCAGTACGTACAGCAAAAACATCAAGAATACAAAGAGGAGATCGATATTTATCGTCTGGCATCTGAATTGATCATTGATGAAATTGTCGCGCCGCATCAATTGCGTTCGGTTCTTTCTCAACGCCTGTCTTTTTATGAAACAAAAGATTTGCCATTGCCATATCGAAAACATCCGATTTATCCTGTATAATAAAGTTTATTATTGGAAGTCTGCCTAATATGGGCAGGCTTCTTTTTTAAGAAACTGTGGCACTGTAAGGAGTGATTCTATGAAATATGCAATTATCGGAGCTGGGGCCAACGGAATGCTGCCAGCCTATCTATTGAAAAAAGCGGGCCATGATGTACAAGTGGTCACGGAGCATGAAGAACAAGCTGCGTCGATCAACGAGCAGGGAATCATACATGGCAAGGACCGGCAGTATATAAAAGCCTACACGGATATTGAGCAGATCGATCCGGACGCTTTTATTCTTCTGACGGTGAAGTACGAAGATCTTCAGCCGATTTTAAGGCTTCTGAAAATCCGCTGTCCAAGCAACCGGATTGTTTTCCTTCAGCAAGGGATGCTGTTTTTGGAAAAAGCCAGAACTTTGTCGCATCGCCATATTGCAGCAGCTGTTTTGGAAACAGATTGCGTCAAGTTGAGCAATACGGAAATTAGTTTCAACAAAACTGCACACGTCACCTATGGTTTGGTAAAAGGCCATATGGAAGAGTTTCAGCCGCTTCTTGAATCTTCTGCCTGGCAGACAAATTGGGTGGAGACGATTGAAGAGCAGCTTTTTGAAAGCTTGCTGTTCAGCAGCTTGATCGATCCATTGACAGCGTTGATGAAAATCCGCAACGGTGAATTGATCACCAATCCACATGCATATGAATTGTTCAGAAACCTGTACAACGAACTTTATTTGGCATTTCCTGAAATTGAATCGCTGCAGCCGATTGAGAAAGTGGCTGCATTCTGTGCAGCAGAGCCAGAACGAGCATCGGCAATGTTGACAGATCGCTTGGCAGGCGATCCGATGGAAGTTGAAGGATTGATGCTGTATGTATTGAATCGTTCCAAATTGGAATTGCCTTTATTCAAGGCTTTCTATCACCTATTAAAAACTGTTGAGGTAGAAAAATGACGCTATTACATACAATTGGAACGATTTTTCTTTATATTCCCTTTCTTCTTTTCATCTTTGTTTATTTTTTGTTTTTAAGAAAGAAAAAACGGAAAGCGCTTGGTGTGGCATCTGATATCACCACTTTCTTGCTATTTTTTTCCGTACCTGCGTCGGTAGACTTCCTATGGGGCTATTCTGTATCTGCGATTGTTTATTTCGTGGCACTTGTATTGGCGATCGTCTTGCTGGTCATCGAATGGAGAACCGCCAAAGAAATTGAAATCATCCCGTTTTTCCGGAAATTATGGAGAACCTGCTTTCTGCTATTGGCTTTCGCTTATGCGTTTGTATGGCTGGCCGGACTGGTAATGATCATCATTGAATCAGTTTAGCAGGCGTATTTTTTTTCTTTAGGAGATGCGTTTGATATAGTAGATTTTAAATGTAAAGGGAAAAGGGGACTTTTTTTCATGAAGGTAGAGGAACAATATATAGAACCGGCCAGTAAATTGATGAGTGATTATGTAAATGGCAGACCGGCCATCCGCCAGTATTTTTCATATGATCCGCAAATGCAGTCACTTGAAGGGCGATTGAAGAAGCTTCAAAGCCATTCTGTCGATCGCATCAAACTGTCAGGCGTTTTGCGTCAATACATGGGACGGAATGGATTGTCCGAATCAGCAGAACGGCATTTGAAGAGTTTCGAAGAAGGTGCGCCGGTGGTTGTGACAGGCCAACAGGCAGGCCTCTTAACAGGTCCCTTATATACGGTACATAAAGCAATATCGGTTATTGTTCTGGCCAAACAGGCTTCTGCGCAGCTGAACACCAAGGTGGTGCCGGTATTTTGGATTGCCGGAGAAGACCACGATTTGGCTGAAATCAGCCATCTGTACAGAGAAGTCAATGGACGAGTGGATAAATTAAACATTCCGCACGCTGAATATGGAAAGCATTCCGCTTCTTCTGCCACGCTGAATAAACCGAAGATCGCTTCTTTTCTGGAAGAGTATTTCCGCAGTCTTCCCGAAACCGAACATACCAAAGAAATCCATGGCCTGGTTTTCGGTTTGTTGGAACAATCTGTATCCTTCACCGATTTCTTCGCATGCCTGCTCGATCATTTTTTCAAGGAAGAAGGACTATTGTATATCGATGCGGCAGATGAAAATCTTCGCAACTATGAGTCTCCTTATTTCAAACAGATGATTGAACGATCCGCCGAAATTGCGGAAACGGTTGCAGCCGCTGAGCGATCATTGGCGAAGGACGGCTATAGTGCCGTCATCGGAGCCGAAGAAAACGCAGCCCATTTGTTTATTACAGTGAAGGGGGAACGCTTGCTGCTAGAGCGCCAAGACGGGGAGTTTGTTGCGAACAACGGTGCCATCCGCTTTACAAAGCAACAGCTTTTGGATATAGCTGAAAAGACTCCTGAACTGCTGAGCAATAATGTGGTGACACGACCGCTGATGCAGGAAATGGTCTTCCCGGTGCTGGCTTTTGTAGGCGGCCCTGGAGAAATCGCTTATTGGGCAGCTTTCAAAGGCGCTTTCGAATTGTTCGGCATGGAACTGCCGGTTGTTATGCCGCGCTTAAGCCTGACTTTAGTGAACCGCCAGACGCAGCGTCTTTTAGAAAAGTACAATTTGGATTTTGCTGCAGTGGTCAACGAGCGGCAAGTGGCCATCAAAAGAAATGAGTTGATGGAATCGATCCGTGAAAAGGAAGCCGAGGCCCTGATTGCGGAGCTGCAGAACCAGGTCGAAAAAGCATACAAAGAGATCCATAAAAAGTTCTCTACCATCAGCACGGGATTAACGCCGATTGTGGAAAAAAATCTGCAATTGCACGTTAAGCAATTAAGTTTTTTGAAGAATAAACTGGAAGATGAAGTGGTGCTTCAAAATAGCATTGAGTTTGGCCATTACGCTGCCATTGAAAACGAGTTGCTGCCGAATGGTGGGTTCCAAGAACGAATCTATAGCCCGTTTATTTATATGAATCAATACGGAAGTGGACTCGTAAAAGATCTTCTGGCATTGCCATTGAAGTATGATAAAAATCATAAAATTATTTGGTTATAATTGTCAAAAAGTCTGCATTCGCAGGCTTTTTTTATGTCAAAATAACTTGTTGAGACATTTTAATGTAACAAACGTGAAATATTTCAAAAACAAGTGGTGACAAGTGGGGGATTGTGGTACATTTAGTACAATAAGTGGGGTGAAGGGTATGTTCATGGGCGAATATCAACATAGCGTTGATGCGAAGGGACGGTTAATCGTTCCAGCAAAGTTTCGTGAGCAGCTGGGTGACCAATTTGTCATTACCCGAGGCCTGGATCAATGCTTATTTGGCTACACTATGGACGAATGGCAGAAAATTGAAGAAAAGCTGAAAGAGCTGCCGGTCACCAAAAAAGACGCTCGTGCTTTTACACGTTTCTTTTTTTCAGGAGCTACAGAAGTGGAACTTGATAAGCAAGGACGCGTCAATATACCGACGACATTAATTTCTTATGCGAAACTTGAAAAAGAATGCATCATCTTAGGTGTGTCCAACCGTTTTGAAATATGGGCAAAAGATTCATGGGAAAGCTATTTTGCAGCTTCTGAAGATTCCTTTAACGAAATCGCGGAAAATTTAACTGATTTTGACTTTTAAAAATGAACGGGGGAAATGGATTGTTCAACCACACCACGGTTTTACTGCATGAAACTGTCGATGGTCTGAACGTTCGTCCTGACGGCATATATGTGGATTGTACGCTGGGCGGCGCAGGCCACAGCGAATATTTGGTTCAGCAATTATCTGACCAAGGTCATTTGTATTGCTTTGATCAAGACGCGACGGCACTGGCTCATGCAAAAGAAAAACTGCAAGATTACTTACATAGAATTACATTCATCCATGCCAACTTTAAGTTTTTAAAAGAAGAGCTGGAAATGCGTGGAGTGGAAAAAGTCGATGGCATTCTTTATGACCTCGGCGTTTCTTCCCCGCAATTAGATACTCCGGAACGCGGTTTCAGCTACCATAACGACGCGCCACTGGATATGAGAATGGACCAAAGCGCTGAATTGAGCGCCTATCACGTCGTCAACGAATGGTCTTTTGAAGACTTGGTAAGAATTTTCTACCGCTACGGTGAAGAAAAATTCTCTAAACAGATAGCCCGCAAAATCGAGGCTGCACGAGAAAAGCAACCCATTGAAACAACGGGGCAACTAGTCGAATGCATCAAAGACGGTATTCCTGCTTTTGCCCGCCGCAAAGGCGGACATCCTGCGAAACGGGTATTTCAAGCGATTCGAATTGCAGTAAACGATGAACTTGGCGCTGCTGAGACATCGCTGCAGGATGCAATTGATCTATTGGCCATCGGGGGAAGAATCAGTGTCATCACCTTCCATTCCCTTGAAGACCGGCTTTGCAAAGCGATTTTCAAAGAAGCCTCGTCCCTCCCGGAACTGCCGCCGAATTTGCCGGTGATTCCAGACGGGATGGAGCCGATACTGAAGCTGATTACAAGAAAACCGATTCTGCCAACAGAAGAAGAGCTTGCACACAATAACCGGTCAAGATCCGCAAAATTGCGGATTGCAGAAAAAATAAACGAGTAAGGACGTGTTCAAATGGCGTTGAATGCAAGAACTGAAACCTACATCCAACAGCCGGCCGTTCCTCAAAATCCGAGTCGGCAGCCGGTAAGAAGAAAGAGTTTAATCACTAAAGGTGAAAAAATACTGTATGTAACTTTCGTAGCAGTCTGTATCCTGTGCGCCTTGGTGATTTTGCAGAATCAATCGAAGATTCAGGCATCCACACAAGAAATCCAAACAATTGAACAATCAGTCAGTGAAATGACGAAGCAAAATTCAGATTTGTCCGTACAGGTGAAAGAACTGTCTTCATACGAGCGCATTTGGGCAAAAGCGAAAGACCTTGGCCTTAAATTAAATGAGCACAATGTAAAGGTAGTGCCTGGACAATGAAAAAAAAGTTTCGATTTCAAGGAGGAGCCTTTCTGCTATTTTTGTTATTTGCAGGGCTCTTTTTCCTTTTATTGACCAGAATTGTGACGATTCAAGCAACGGGAGAAGTGGAAGGGCAGGAACTTGCTGCCAGAGCAGCAGCGAAATACAGCCAGGAAGAAGTATTGACTGCTGAACGGGGCCGCATCATTGACCGGAGCGGAGAAGTGATTGCTGAAGACACACTCACTTACAAACTTGTCGCGGTACTGGACGAATCAGCAACGCAAAAAGCCGGTGATCCACGGCATGTCGTAGACGTGGAAGAAACAGCCCAAAAATTGGCTGGATACCTGGATGCTTCTGAAGAAAGTATTTTAGAGACATTGAAACAAGGCGTGGAAAAAGATCGCTATCAAGTGGAATTCGGTTCTGCAGGACGCGAAATCAGCCACACAAAGATGCTTGAAATGAAAGAAGCCAATATTCCGGGATTATTGTTTGTCCGGGATTTGAAAAGGCTATACCCGAACGGCGTCTTTGCGTCTCACCTGATTGGCTATGCCATGAAAGAAGAGCTGAAGGATGGCGAAACCAAGACTACCGGGAGGATGGGACTGGAATCCATTCACAATGAAGTATTGACCGGCAAGAACGGAAGAATGGAATTCGATACGGATAAATGGGGCTTCCTATTGCCTAATAGTGAGTCGGCAGTTACACCAGCCGAAGACGGTTCAGACGTTCAGCTGACTTTAGACAGAACCTTGCAGAATTTCCTGGAAGACGCCATGTCTGGAGTTCAGGAAGAATACGATCCGACGCGAATGATCGCCGTAGTTGCTGATCCGAAAACTGGTGAAATTCTGGCTATGTCACAGCGTCCGACGTTCAACCCGAATACACGTGAAGGACTTTCGGACAATTGGCTGAACGAAAGCATCGAATTGACGATTGAACCAGGATCTCCAATGAAGATGTTTACATTGGCAGCTGCAATAGAAGAAGGCAAATGGGATCCGAACGCTGTCTATAACTCTGGAACCTATAATTTATTAGGCACTACCATCGGTGACCATAACGGTGGGCGCGGTTGGGGAACCATCTCCTTCCTTGAAGGGATTCAACGCTCTTCTAACGTATCGATGGCCTATTTATTGGAGCGCATGGGAGCAGACACGTTTATGAAATACGTGGATGCATTTGGATTTGGCAAACAGACCGGCATCGATCTGCCGAAAGAGGCAGCCGGTAAAATACTGGATCAATACCCAATCAATAAATTGACGACAGCATATGGACAGGGATCGACAGTAACGCCGATTCAGATGATTCAAGCCGCCTCTGCTATTGCAAATGACGGCGTCATGATGAAACCGTACGTCATCGATCAAATCAAGAACAAGGATACTGGAAAAGTCACGGTTAAAAGTGAGCCGGAAGAAGCCGGGAAGCCTGTGTCAGCAGAAACTGCTGAAAAAGTACGGGAAGTTCTTGCGTCAACCGTGACTTCCGAAGTCGGTTCAGCAAGAGGATTTGCATTGCAGGATTACACGATTGCCGGGAAGACGGGTACAGCGCAAGTTCCGAAAGAAGGCGGCGGCTATTTGAAAGGCAGAAACAATTATTTGTTCTCGTTCCTTGGAATGGCGCCTGCAGATGATCCGGAACTGCTTATCTATATCGGTGTCCAGCAGCCGAATGTGCCTGCTGATGAATATGGTTCTGTACCGGTAGCGAAAATCTTTACTTCTGTTATGGAAAATAGCTTGAAGTATTTGAACATTGAGCCGGAAAATATGGCGGAAGCTACGACGATGCCTGTGGAAGAATATACAGGCAAATCTGTGGCAGAGGCTACTGAAGAGTTGACTGAGCTTGGTGTCGAAGTCGTAGTTACTGGTGACCAGTCAGAAGTCGTGGCTCAGTACCCGGAAAATGAGGAGACTGTACTGAAAGGCGGCAAAGTTATTCTGAAGACAGCGGGTAAAACGGCGTTGCCTGATTTTACTGGCTGGTCAAAACGTGAACTTCTTGCCTATCAGTCCTTAAGCGGCTTAGCATTGGAAATTGCGGGCCAAGGATATGTTTTGACGCAAAGCATTGCGGAAGGCGAAATTGTAGAGGATAATGAGCCTGTAGTAATCGAGCTTCATCCTCCGGAAATTTATTATCCAGCGCAGGCACAAGAAGACGCGGCCGCCGAAGACGATGGCGAGCAGCTGCTTGAAGAAGAGGCTGCAAAAGGTTTTGAAGCTGAAAGTGAACAGCAGGAACCACAAACGGACACTGAAGCTACGGAAACAGAAGCACAAACTTCTGAAACAGCAACAGTTGAAACAGAAGAAGTAGAAGCAACAACAGAAGAAGCAACAACAGAAGAAGCCGAAGCCACGGAAACAGATACAGAAGAAACAACCGAGTAATCTCGTGTTTAAAGGAGCTCTCTAAATGAACGCTTATACAATAATGGGTCTTGGACTTGCTTTAATCCTAACGGTCGTGCTTATGCCGATTTTCATTCCGTTGCTGAAACGGATGAAATTCGGGCAAAGCATCCGTGAAGAAGGACCTGAATCACATATGAAGAAAACAGGAACGCCGACTATGGGCGGACTGGTTTTCTTAATTTCAATCATCATCACTGTGCTATTGGTTGCCTGGTTTGCCGAACTCCTGAATGCCAAAGTACTGATTCTATTGCTTGTACTTTTCGGATATGGATTGATCGGATTCCTGGATGACTTTATCAAAGTAGTCTTAAAAAGAAATCTCGGATTGACTTCATTGCAGAAGTTAATTGCACAAATCGTCATCGCAGTCATTTCGTTCTTGGTATTGAACGGCATCGATTTTGAGACTGGCGTAACAATTCCATTTACAGATATCGCACTGGAATTATCCTGGTTCTATGTATTCTTCATTGTCTTTTGGCTGGTCGGATTTTCCAATGCAGTCAATTTGACAGATGGGCTTGACGGCTTAGTGGCCGGCACAGCTTCAATTGCATTTGCCGCATTTGGCCTATTGGCGATTTATCAGGACCAAATCGGCATTGCCATCTTTACTTTTTCCGTCACAGGCGGTTTGCTTGGATTTTTGATTTTCAATAAATATCCGGCTAAAGTCTTTATGGGAGATACGGGTTCATTGGCTTTGGGTGGCGCATTGGCCATGGTGTCTATTTTGTTGAAACAGGAATTGCTGCTATTGCTGATTGGGCTTGTTTTCGTTATCGAAACAGCTTCAGTTATTCTGCAGGTCGGCAGTTTCAAATTGCGCCAGAAACGAATCTTTAAAATGAGCCCGATCCACCATCATTTTGAATTAAGCGGATGGTCAGAATGGAAAGTAGTCATCGTATTCTGGTCAGTCGGTCTTATCAGCGCGGCAATCGCAGTCTTTTTGGAGGTAATGTAAATGAAAGAGGTGCCACAATTACACCATAAAAAAATCTTGGTTCTGGGTCTTGCGAAAAGCGGATTTACCGCTGCACGCATCCTTCACAAACTGGGAGCATTTGTTACAGTCAACGACTCCAAGCCTTTTGAAGAAAATCCGGAAGCGCAAGAGTTATTAAATATGGGCGTCACCGTTATTTGTGGGAGACATCCTGAAGATTTACTGGAAGAGGGATTTGAACTGGTTGTCAAAAATCCGGGTATCCCTTATACCAATGTATTGATTGAATCTGCACTGGAGAAGAACATTCCGGTTTGGACTGAAATTGAGTTGGCTTATCTGATCAGTGAAGCGCCATTTATCGGCATCACTGGATCTAACGGCAAAACGACAACGACCACTTTGTTGTTCCATATGCTCAACCAAGACAATAAAAAGCCATTGATTGCCGGGAATATCGGCACAGTTGCAAGCGGGGTTGCTGAAAAAGCGAAGCCTGAAAATGTGGTGGTGACCGAATTGTCTTCTTTCCAACTAAAAGGAACTGAGTCTTTCCGCCCGAATATCGCAATTATCACGAATATTTACGAAGCGCATCTGGATTATCATGGGACGATTGAAGACTATCGAGCTTCAAAAATGAAGCTTACTGAAAATCAGACAGCTGAGGATTATTTCATATATAATGCCGATCAGCCTTTGTTGGTGAACCATGCCAAAAACTGCAAAGCGCAGTTGGTGCCGTTCACTTTAAAAGGACGGACGCCGACAAGTATCAGTGCTGACAGTGATTTCATATACTGGAAAGGCGAAAAGCTGATTGAACGTTCAAAAATTATACTTGGCGGACAGCATAACCTGGAGAACATTTTGGCGGCAACCGCTGCAGCTATGTTGTGGGGTGGAACGAAGGAGACCATCATACGTGTTTTGACTTCTTTCACGGGCGTTAAGCATCGTTCCCAGTTTATTGTGGAGTGGCAAGGACGCAAATTCTACAACGATTCGAAGGCGACCAATGCCTTAGCGACGAAAAGTGCATTGGAAGCTTTCCCGGAAAATATCATCTTATTGGCTGGAGGTTTGGAGCGAAACCATTCACTCGAAGAAATCCGTCCTTATATGAATCGGGTCAAAGCTTTGATTACGTTTGGGGAGACGGCACAGCGCTTTACAGCTTTTGCAGAAGACTGTGGTGTAGCACATATCGTACAAGCAGGGAAAATGGATGACGCGGTCGAGAAAGCGATCAATCATTCCGCCAGCGGCGACACGATCCTCTTATCTCCTGCATGCGCAAGCTGGGACCAATACGACAGTTTTGAAATTCGAGGCGATGCTTTCATTACCGCAGTCCAGCAGATGACGGAAGCCAACGAATAAAAGATAAGGGGCAGCAATTATGGACAAAGTGATTGACATCGAAGAACGCATCCCGACGCTCCGCGAGCGCCGGAAAAGAAGAACCAATCGCAAGTTCGTGGCGCTGCTGTTCATTTTCCTCACTTTGCTTGCCGTACTTTTATACAGCCAGTCGAAGTACAGTGAAATCCAGACGATTACCATTGAAGGCGCTGTGCTCTTTGACAAGGAAAGCTACCAGGCTGCAAGTGGATTAGCCATCGGAGATTCGATGTGGTCTTTCGATGCAGGAGCGGTAGCGGAGGAATTGGAAAAACTCGAGTGGATCGAAGACGCTTCTGTCGAGAAAAAATGGCTGACAGGCGTGGAAGTGAAGCTGACTGAATATGTTCAAATGGGTTACTTAGACCGTGGCAACAGCTACCAGATTGTTCTATCCAATAATTTGGCTCTGGATCAGCCGGTCACTGTCGTCGACGGTCCGATCTATTCGAATTTTGAAGACGATAAGAAACGGCAGAAACTGGTAGATCAATTATTGGAAATCGATGCTGAGGTTCTTCAGCTAGTTTCACAAGTGATACTGGATCCTGATCAGGAAGACGCAGACTACGTAACTTTATATATGAATGATGGAAATGAGATCCACGGCATTTTGAGTACCTTGGCTGAAAAAATTAATTATTATCCTTCTGTCATTGCTCAATTGGAAGAAGGGCAAAAAGGCATTATCGATATGGAAGTCGGGATTTTCTTCCGTTCTTATGCAGATGTCTTTGGCCTCGAGAAGGAAGGTGCCGACGATGAAGAACCCGAAGAAGAGTAACCGCAAAAACTTCAGTAAATCGATCGTTTTTTCACTGGTCTTTTTAGTTCTTGGTTTTATCATGGCTTATTCCTACAGCTTGTCGAATGCCAATAAAGAAACAGAAGGATTTACAGGTGGAGCCTTTTTTGAACAGGAAGAACGGTATCGGAAAGACCTGATCGAACAGCAGGAACACAATAAGGAATTGCGTGAAGAATTGCAGGAAAAGCAAGGCAAGGTCCAGGAATTTGAAAAATCATTTGCGGATGGAGAAAATCGATATACCGAATACGCGGCCGAAGCAGAAGAACTGCGGCGGTACCTAGGGTTGGTGCCAGTTCAAGGGAACGGTTTGAAAGTAACGTTGCAGGACGGCGATTACAATCCCAATTCAGTGAATCCGAACGATTACATTGTTCACGAAAGCCATGTTTTCCAAGTAATCAATGAATTGTATATTTCCGGAGCTGAAGCCATTTCCATCAATGGCCAGCGCATTCATGGAAACTCCTACATCGTCTGTACAGGGCCGGTCATCACCGTCGATGGCGTGCAATACCCAGCACCGTTTGTCATAGAAGCGATTGGTGAACCTGATGTATTGACTTCTTCGATGGAATTGACGGGTGGCATCATGGATCAATTGCTGAATGATAATATCATTGTGACGTTGGATGAGGGGCAATTGATTGAAATGCCTGCTCTTCTGGCGGAATCATGAGTCAGGGGGGAATTGCGTGAAGAAAAGGATTCTTACCCGATTTACGGTGATTATGTTTATAATCGGTTTAATGACAGCCATTCAGTACAATACGATCAATGAACCGGACATCCGTGATACACGGGATGCCTGGGAAATCAGACAGGAATTGGCAAGAGAAAATCAGCTTCAATCAGAGCTGTTATCTGAAATCAGCTCACTCGATGATACTTTAGGCAAATACGAAGCTGCTTCGGATGCGAGCCCAGAGCAAGCGCTGCGGGAAACAGCGGGTGAACTTAGAAAAGCCGCTGGCCTGGCAGAAACTGTTGGACCCGGCATCGAAGTCCTGATTGAACCTTCCCTGGAAGCGGTTGCGATGGGACTGGACATTGAAGGGATTTCACCAGATTTGCTTATTCGCCTGGTAAATGAAATCAACCGTTTCAATGGCTTATATGTATCGATTGATGGCAAACGAATCATCAACACGACAGCGATCCGGGATATAAACGGCCAAACGACCGTCAATACGAAACCGGTCGATACACCGCCGTTTTCCATCAAAATCATCTCGAAGTCGTTGGAAGACTCGGAAAAGCTGTATAATCATTTATTGGCGTCGCGTATTCTGGACGACTTCTATATCGATAACTTGACACTGACAGTCTCTGAGCCTCAAACTGACCTTGTCATCGAGGCATACGACGGTGCTATCGACACCAAATATTTACAGGCATCAGAGGGGGAATAGCGATGTGGTTGTCCATATTAGGTTTAATACTCGGAATATCGCTCGGGCTTTTGACGGATATTCAAATCCCTCCGGAATATGCCAATTACCTGTCCATAGCCGTATTGGCGTCACTCGATACGCTTTTTGGCGGAATTCGTGCACATCTTCAGCAGGTTTATGACGACAAGGTATTTGTATCCGGTTTTTTCTTTAATATCGCCCTTGCAGCAGGTCTTGCTTTTCTGGGTGTCCATTTAGGGGTAGATTTATACTTAGCGGCAATCTTTGCGTTCGGCGTTCGGCTATTCCAAAATATCGCAGTCATTCGACGCATCATTTTAGCGAAATGGGCAGAAAAGAAAGAAGTTAGAGAAATAAATTGAACAATTGAAGGAAATTTTTCTAAGTTTTGCGATTTTCTTAGACAAGGTGCATGATTTGCAATAGAATATAAGTACAGCAGTTTATAAGGAGGTGCCACGAATTGAGTCAATCAGAATTATACGTTAGTCTAGATATCGGTTCGTCATCCGTTAAAGTTTTAATCGGGGAAATGGCCAACAAGTCGCTGAATGTAATCGGCGTCGGAAATGTAAAATCTAATGGAATCAGAAAAGGTGCGATTGTTGACATAGATGCAACTGTGCAGTCCATTAAAAAAGCAGTCGATCAGGCAGAACGCATGATCGGGAAATCCATCCACGAGGTCGTATTGGGAATTCCGGCAAACAAAGCGGTGCTTCAACCTGTTAAAGGGATTGTGGCAGTCAACAGTGAAAACCGGGAAATTACAGACGATGATTTGGATCGCGTATTGGAAGCGGCACAAGTTATGTCGATTCCGCCAGAACGCGAATTGGTCAACATCATTCCTGAACAGTATGTGGTCGATCATTTGGGTGAAATCAAAGATCCACGGGGCATGATTGGTATCCGCCTTGAAATGGATGGTACAATGGTGACGACTTCAAAGACCATTTTACACAACGTACTTCGCTGTGTGGAAAGAGCAGGCTTGGAAATTCGTGATATTTACGTACAACCGCTTGCTGCAGGAAGCTACGCATTAACTGAAGATGAAAAAAATCATGGTACAGCGTGTATCGATATCGGTGGAGGTTCTACTTCTATTGCCATCTTCCAAGAAGGCCACTTGACCGCTTCTTCTGTTATTCCAGTTGGAGGCGACCACGTTACAAAAGATTTGTCCATCATTCTAAAGACACCGACGGATCAAGCTGAAAAAATCAAACTCGAGCATGGCCATGCATTTTTTGAAGATGCTTCAGAAGATGAAGTGTTTGAAGTTCCGGTCATCGGATCAGATTCCACAGAACAATACAATCAAAAATACATATCTGAAATAATCGGAGTTCGCCTGGAAGAACTTTTCGAACTGATTTTGGATGAGTTTTACCGCTTAGGTGTACAAGACCTGCCAGGAGGAGTCGTTTTAACCGGTGGTATGGCTAAATTAGATGGCTTGCCTGAACTTGCACGGAACATCCTGCAAACGCGTGTCCGTCTGTTCACTCCGGAGTTTATCGGTGTACGCGAACCTCAGTACACAACAGCAGTTGGCCTGATCCAATACGCATACATGGAAGATGTCTTCTATGGCCGAGTTGGAACTGGAACAGCTGCCGCAAGCGCTGTGAAAGTTGAGCACCAAGAAGTACAACAGCCTAAGAAACAAAAACAGCCAAAACAAAATTCCGAAGGTGTCGTAACTAAAGCCAAGAAGATGTTTGATCGATTCTTTGAATAAAATCAACATTGTATCTAGCTTGCAAGTAAAAAAGCTGAGCAATTTTAGGAGGAAAAAGAATGTTGGAATTTGATACAAATATTGATGCAATGGCCATAATTAAAGTCATCGGTGTAGGCGGCGGCGGGAACAACGCTGTCAACCGGATGATCGAGCATGGAGTCCAAGGTGTAGAATTTATTGCAGTAAATACAGACGCACAGGCATTGAACTTGTCAAAAGCGGAAGTACGCCTACAAATCGGCGGTAAATTAACGCGCGGCCTTGGTGCTGGAGCAAACCCTGACGTAGGGAAAAAAGCTGCAGAAGAAAGCAAGGAACAGATTGAAGAAGCATTGCGCGGAGCGGATATGGTATTCGTAACTGCAGGAATGGGCGGCGGTACAGGTACTGGCGCAGCACCGGTTATTGCCGGAATCGCTAAAGAACTTGGCGCTTTGACTGTTGGTGTCGTAACTCGTCCTTTCACATTTGAAGGCCGCAAGCGTTCAACACAGGCAATCGGCGGAATTTCCATTATGAAGGAATCTGTTGATACACTGATCGTTATTCCAAACGACCGTTTGCTTGAAATCGTAGACAAAAACACACCGATGCTTGAAGCATTCCGTGAAGCGGATAATGTGTTGCGCCAAGGTGTATCGGGTATCTCAGATTTGATCGCCGTCCCTGGATTGATCAACCTGGATTTTGCCGATGTTAAAACAATCATGTCCAACAAAGGTTCTGCATTGATGGGAATCGGTGTCTCTTCAGGAGAAAACCGTGCCTCTGAAGCTGCTAAAAAAGCAGTTTCGAGCCCGTTGCTTGAAGTATCCGTTGATGGGGCAAAAGGCGTCTTGATGAACATTACAGGCGGCTCTAACCTTAGCCTTTATGAAGTACAGGAAGCAGCGGATATCGTAGCTTCAGCGTCTGATGAAGAAGTGAACATGATTTTTGGATCGGTTATCAACGATAACTTAAAAGACGAAATCATCGTTACTGTAATTGCTACTGGATTTAATGAAGAACAGTTGCAGCCAAGAACTCCTAGAGGTTCTGGATTGAACTCGAGCCGTGTCCAGTCGATCCAACAGCAGACTCCTGCACCTTCAATCCGTGATGCACGCCGTGAAGAACAACGCCGCGACGAGCAGCGCCGTGAAGAACAACAGCCTTACTACAATCAGGAACCACAAAGACAAGAAAAACATAACGAAGATGCATTGGACATCCCGACGTTCTTGCGTAATCGTCAAAAGAGACGTTAATCCGAACAGCTGCCGGTTGGGCAGCTGTTTTTTTTAGGAAATGGCTTAATTGATAAATCAGCCGAATCTTGTTACAATATACTGGACTTCTATAGAAAAGTTGTGAAAGCATGGAACCTATCAAACCAGTTTTTGAAGAAATTACTGAACAGTTAAATTCGATAAGAGAACATATCCAAGTGATTGCTGTCACCAAACAAGTAGGTGTGGAACGCACCAAAGAAGCCATACAGTCGGGGATCCGCCATTTAGGTGAAAACCGTCCTGAAGGATTGGCCCAAAAACTTGAGGCAATCGACGAAGATGTTTGCTGGCATTATATCGGCAATCTTCAAACCCGAAAAGTAAAAGACGTCATCGACGAGATTGATTACCTGCATTCCCTGGACCGTTTAAGCTTGGCAAAAGAAATTCAAAAACGTGCGACCCGCCAAGTAAAATGTTTTGTACAGGTAAATGTATCGGGTGAAGAGTCAAAGAGTGGAATTGCTCCGGAAGAGGCAATTGATTTTATACAATCCTTGGAAGCCTTCGACAAAATCCAGGTAGTCGGATTGATGACGATGGCACCGAACACAACGGATGACCAAGTGATTCGTAAAGCATTTAAAGGATTAAAATTACTCCAACTCCAAGTATCAGAGAAACAGTGGGCACATGCTCCATGCACAGAATGCTCCATGGGCATGTCCAATGATTACTTAATCGCTGCAGAAGAAGGGGCAAGTTTCGTCCGGATCGGAACAGCATTAGTCGGGTCGGAAAGTGAGGCAAAACAATGAGCATGAAAAATAAATTTAAAAACTTTTTCTACTTAGATGAATACGAAGAAGAACAAGTTCGTGAACAGCCTGTTCGTGAACAACCAGCAACTCAACAAAAGCCAGCTCCGCGGTATGAAAAACCGGCAGTCATGCAAGAGCCGAAAAAAACACCAAAAGAACGGCGCCAGAAAGTGGAGGAGACCATTGTGCCTAATTTAGTTAGTTTGCAGAGTGCTTCAAAATCTTCAAAAGTCAGCTTGGCAGAACCACGGGTTTATGCAGAAGCGCAGGATATTGCAGAAAGCCTGAAAAGCAAGCAGGCCGTTGTCGTAAATCTTCAACGTATTGAAAAAGATCAAGGTCTTCGGATCATCGACTTTTTGAGTGGAACAGTTTACGCCCTTGGCGGAGATATTCAACGCATCGGAACTGACATCTTCCTATGTGTACCAGACACTGTTGAAGTGGATGGCGCCATTTCAGGATATTATTACGATGATCAAGAATAAGAGGGGTGCCATAAAATAATATGATAGTTCTTGTAAATTTATTGCTCTCGGCCATTAATATCTATTTTTACATTTTAATCGTCAGCGTCTTTATGAGCTGGGTGCCGAGCATCAAGGAATCAGGATTCGGCCAAATGATTTCTAAAATCACCGATCCCTACTTGGATATTTTCAGGCGTTTTATCCCGCCGATCGGAATGATTGATATTTCACCGATTGTTGCGATTTTCACGTTAAGCCTGGCTAGCCAGGGGATTGTTGTATTAGCGAATTACTTCATTTAACTCAAAACCTCACGTGATGTGAGGTTTTTTTCTTGAACACATGACCATAGGTAAAGGAGCATCCATATGGAAGAGATATTTCAGCATTTCAGAAAAGAAGAACAGCAATTTATTGAGCAGGTATCAGGCTGGCTGCGTGAAGTGGAAGACCGCTATTCACCGAAATTGACTGATTTTCTGGATCCGCGCCAGCGTTTTATCGTTGAGGCGGTCGTTGGCTCGAGTGATGTGCAGATAATGGCTTCGGGACGCTTTAAAGATGCGGAAAGACAGCGTGTGCTGTTGTATCCTTCCTATTTTGAACCACAGCAGGAGGATTTCAACATCACAGTCTTCGAGTTGAAATACCCTTCGAAGTTCGTGAACCTGCGCCATCCTGATATTCTGGGTTCTTTGATGTCGTTAGGCTTGGACCGCAGTAAATTTGGTGATATCCGGATAGAAAATGAGCGCGTACAGCTGGCTGTTATGGATGAAATCAGCCCTTATCTGCAGAGCAATTTCGTCAGTGCGGCTAAAGTGAAGGTGCATTTGAATGAAGTGACCGTTGCTGAAGAGCTGATTGAGACGCATGAGGAATGGTTCGAAGAATCGTACACAGTCAGTTCGATGAGATTGGATACTGTCATGAGCTCGGTCTATAACATTTCACGGCAGAAAGCGTCTGCTTTAATTCATGGGGGAAAAGTGAAGGTCAATTGGACGCTGCAGGAGCAGCCATCTTTTGAACTGCATGAATCGGACATGATTTCTTCAAGAGGCTACGGACGTGTGCGCTTGATCATGATTGAAGGCCGCACGAAAAAAGACAAGGTCCGTCTGCAAGTCGGCCGCCTGGAAGCGAAAAACTAGGCGGCTTTTAAAAAAAACGAAATAATACTGAAATTTTGGGCCGTGGACTGTATAATAGGAAGATAAGATGACAAGTTAAGGAGAGGTTTACTCAATGCCATTATCCCCGTTAGATATACATAACAAAGAATTCAGCCGAGCATTCCGAGGATATCAGGAAGATGAAGTAAATGAATTCCTGGAACAGATCATGAGAGATTATGAAATCCTTTTGAAAGAAAAGGCGGCACTTGAAGATCGTTTGAAAACGACCGACGAGCGTGTGGGCCATTTCAATACAATCGAGTCGACCTTGCAGAAATCGATTTTTGTGGCTCAGGAAGCTTCGGAAGAGGTTCGCCGGAATTCACAGAAAGAAGCGGAATTGATCATCAAGGAAGCTGAGAAAAACGCTGACCGGATCGTCAATGAGTCATTGACGAAAGCACGTCGCATCGCTTCAGAGATCGAAGAATTGAAAAAGCAGTCGCGCATTTTCAAAAACCGATTCAAAATGTTGGTTGAAGCCCAATTGGATTTGATCGATACAGATGATTGGGAAACGTTGTTGGAATACGATATTGATACACAGAACTTAGAGAAGATTGAGAAGGATAAAGAAGAGTCGAACTCTTGACTCTGAGACTTTCTGCTTCTATAATTACGACATACAAAAAAACGCGCTGATAGAGACAGTACGCCATGCAGGAAGGCAAAGCGAACCAGGGACAGTGAAAGCCTGGCACGGATGCATGGAAGAAAATCACTCTTGAGCAGGATTGGTGAACGACAGTATCCAATTCCGTCTACGCCACGTTACGGTGATCGAGTGGCAGCTATTTAGCTGCAACAAGGGTGGTACCGCGAGTCTAAGCTTCTCGTCCCTTTCCAGGGATGGGGGCTTTTTATTATGCCTACAGGAGGAATAGAGATGGAATACAAAGATACCTTATTGATGCCGAAAACAGATTTTCCGATGCGCGGCAATTTGCCGAACCGGGAACCGGAAATGCAAAAGAAATGGGAAGAGATGGACATTTACAAAAAAGTATTGGACCGGACAAAAGGGCGTCCTTTCTTCGTCCTTCATGACGGACCGCCTTATGCGAACGGCGATTTGCATATGGGCCATGCCTTAAACAAAGTTTTGAAAGACATGATCGTCCGTTCCCGTTCAATGATGGGCTTCCATGCACCATATGTTCCAGGCTGGGATACCCACGGCTTGCCGATTGAGCAGGCTCTAACGAATAAAGGTGTAAACCGCAAAGAAATGTCTCTGGCTGAGTTCCGCAAACTCTGTGAAGAATATGCTTACCAGCAAATCGACAGCCAGCGTTCGCAATTCAAACGCATTGGTGTGCGTGGGGATTGGGAAAATCCTTATGTGACGTTAAAACCGGCATATGAAGCACGCCAAATTGAAGTATTCGGCAAAATGGCCAATAAAGGCTATATCTATAAAGGCTTGAAACCTGTCTATTGGTCCCCATCAAGTGAATCGTCACTTGCTGAAGCGGAAATCGAGTATCACGACAAAAAATCTCCGTCCATCTACGTGTCTTTCCCTGTCACTGACGGCAAAGGCGTATTGGCTGAAGGCACGAAATTGGTCATCTGGACGACGACACCTTGGACAATCCCTGCAAACCTTGGGATTTCTGTACATGCCAAATTGGATTACGCGGAAGTTTCCGTAAACGGATCGCTGTACATCATTGCACAGGAACTGTTGAAGGAAGTTGCTGATGAATTGGGCTGGACGGATTATGAAGTTGTCCGTCTGTTGCAGGGGGCTGAGTTGGAGCATATTCTGGCGAAACATCCATTGTATGACCGCACATCGCTAGTGATGCTTGGCGACCACGTAACGACCGATTCCGGTACAGGCTGCGTTCATACAGCTCCTGGACACGGTGAAGATGACTTCTTGATCGGCAAAAAATACGGACTGGATGTTCTGTGTCCAGTGGACGAACGTGGAGTCATGACAGACGAAGCGCCTGGATTCGAAGGTGAATTCTACGACAAAGCCAACAAGTCCATCACAGAAGCATTGGATAATGCAGGAGCTCTTGAAAAACTTTCATTCATCACACACTCGTATCCGCATGATTGGCGGACGAAAAAACCGGTCATTTACCGTGCGACAGCTCAATGGTTTGTTTCGATCGATGCTTTCCGTGATCAGATCCTGAAAGCGATCAAAGAAACGTCCTTCACACCGGCATGGGGCGAAACACGCCTGTTCAACATGCTGCGTGACCGCGGCGATTGGAATATTTCACGCCAGCGCGTGTGGGGCGTTCCGATTCCGGTCTTCTACGCTGAAAACGGTGATCCGGTCATCACAGAAGAAACCATTGCCCACATTGCGGATCTGTTCCGCGAGAACGGATCAAATATCTGGTTTGAACGTCCAGCGGCAGAGTTGTTGCCACCAGGATTCACTCATCCGAGCAGCCCGAACGGCTTGTTCACAAAAGAAATGGACATCATGGATGTCTGGTTCGATTCAGGATCATCTCACCAAGGTGTACTGGTTGAGCGCGAAGATCTGCAATACCCGGCTGACCTTTATCTTGAAGGATCTGACCAATACCGTGGCTGGTTCAACTCATCGTTGACGACAAGCGTAGCCATCAACGGCATCGCACCATATAAAGGCATCCTGAGCCATGGCTTTACGCTTGACGGCAATGGCCGCAAGATGAGTAAATCACTGGGCAACGTCATCGTGCCAGCTAAAGTGATGAATCAAATGGGAGCGGATATCCTGCGTTTATGGGTGGCTTCTGTAGATTACACAGCGGACGTCCGTGTGTCTGACGAGAACTTCAAGCAAGTATCGGAAGTTTACCGGAAAATCCGTAATACGCTGAAGTTCCTTCACGGAAACTTGGCTGATTTCAATGAAAAAGAGCACCGCGTGGCATTTGAAGATATGCGCGAAATGGATCAGTACATGGCGATGAAATTGCAGAAAATGGTGGAAACCGTCCGCAATGCATATGAAACTTACGAGTTCTCATCCATCTATCATGCATTGAACAATTATTGTTCAAATGACTTAAGCTCATTCTACTTGGATGTAGCGAAAGACGTTGTTTACATCGAAAGCCAGGATCACCCGCATCGTCGTGCTATGCAGACAGTAATGTTCGATTCACTGATGGCGATTCTTAAGCTGTCAGCGCCGATCATCCCGCATACAGCAGATGAATTATGGTCATACCTGAGCTTTGTTGAAGAAGAAAGTGTTCAATTGACCGACTTCCCAGAAGCAGTTTCCAATCCGGCATTTGAAGGCCTGGATGAAAAATGGAGCCGTTTCATGGATGTTCGCGATGACGTGCTGAAAGCACTTGAAGAAGCGCGTGCAGCTAAAACGATCGGTAAATCACTGGAAGCGAAAGTGACAGTTTACGGCAATGAAGAATTGGCCGCATTGCTCGCTTCAACAGACGACAACCTGGCCCAATTGTTCATCGTATCCAAATACGAATACGGTGGTACACAAGGCCAGGCACCGGCTCACGCAGTGAAACTGAACGAAGTTTCGGTAACAGTCGAAAAAGCTGAAGGCGAAAAATGCGAACGCTGCTGGACGATTTCAGAAGAAATTGGCCAAAGTGAAGCGCATCCGGCATTATGCCCGCGCTGTGCAAGTGTCGTAGAAACACAATACGCTTAATTCCAGCAATGGATAAAGCCGATAGTAGAGGTCTGGAAAACCGGAATGCCGGTTTTTCAGACCTTTACTTTTTTTGCTGACATTGTGTTAAAATAGATTGACTGCTGAATTGACGGAGGATACGGATGTTTATTTATTATGGAATCGCATTGTTGATAATTGCATTGGATCAATGGACAAAATGGCTGGTCCTGAAGAATATGGAATTGGGTGAACGGATTTCAGTGATCGACCCTTATCTCGGGTGGCTTTCACACCGCAACCGTGGCGCTGCCTGGGGGATGCTGGAAGGGCAGATGTGGCTGTTTGCAATCATCACGGTAGCGGTCATCATCGGAATTCTATACTATTTTCATAAACATGCAAATGGACAGCCTTTATTCCAGCTGAGCCTGATGGTTCTTTTAGGCGGAGCAGTCGGCAATTTTATTGATCGCATGCTGCGTGGGGAAGTCGTCGATTTTGTTGATGTGCTGATTCCAGTGATCAATTATGATTTTCCGATATTTAATGTTGCGGATGCCGCTTTAACGATCGGTGTCGTATTGATGATCATCTATATTATTTATGACGAAAAACAACAAAAGAAAAAGGTGTCTTAATGGAAGATTTAACGATTGAAATCACAGAAGAAATGGCCGGCGAACGAGTAGATAAAGCCGTGTCATCGATAGATGAAGACTGGTCGCGTTCACAGATCGCGAACTGGGTTAAAGAAGGTGCGGTAAAAGTGAACGGCATTACCGTGAAGCCGAATTACAAAGTGCGTTTGCAGGATGTCATCATCGTCACACCTCCAGAGCTTGAAGAACTGGATGTCGTGCCCGAAGACCTTAACTTGGAAATCGTTTACGAAGACGAGGATGTGCTGGTCGTCAACAAACCGAAAGGCATGGTTGTTCACCCGGCTCCCGGACATGCCAAAGGGACATTGGTCAATGGCCTTATGCATCACTGCACAGACCTTTCAGGAATCAACGGCGTCGTACGCCCAGGAATTGTCCATAGAATCGATAAAGATACATCTGGTTTGCTGATGGTGGCGAAAAATGACGTTGCCCACACCTCATTGGTTGATCAATTGGTGAAAAAAACTGTAACACGCAAATACGTGGCATTGGTCCATGGCCATATTCCGCATGATAAAGGAACAATCCAGGCGCCGATTGCCCGTGATCCGAAAGAACGCCAGAACATGGCAATCGTCGATAAAGGCAAGCATGCCGTGACACATTTCCGTGTCTTAGAGCGTTTCGGCAATTTCACGCTGGTGGAATGCCGCTTGGAAACCGGAAGAACCCATCAAATCCGTGTTCATATGAAGTATATCGGCTATCCGCTTGTGGGCGACCCGAAATACGGACCGAAAAAAACGATGGATATTGGCGGACAAGCATTGCACGCTGAAGTAATCGGATTTGTTCACCCGAAAACGAATGAATACATGGAGTTTTCTGCAGAGCCGCCGGCTGAATTTGCAGAACTTCTTGAATCTCTTCGAGACAAGGATTGACAAACCACACCATCTATATCTATACTTGAAAAAACGAATCGAATATTGAACACCTTTAATAACAGTCCAGAGAGGCTGAGAAGGTATTTACGCAAGCCGGAAGTCTGTCTTCCGTGCTGAATTTTTCTGCGCATCTATCCTCTTGCCTCTCAGGCAAGAGGTTTTTTATTTGCAGAAAAGGAGCGGATCTCATGGTTGAAAAAGCGGATATTTTGGATGAACAGGCGATCAGCCGAGCGATCACACGCATTGCACACGAAATTATCGAGCGGAACAAAGGCATCGATGAATGCATACTGGTCGGCATCAAAACGCGGGGAGCTTTCATTGCGAAGCGGCTGGCAGAAAAGATTGAAAAGATCGAAGGGCGTCCCATAATGGAAGGGGAACTCGATATCACCCTTTACAGAGACGATTTGAGCGTCAAAACGAAAAATCAGGAGCCGCTAGTCCAACAGGTGGACATCAAGCACAGCATTCTCGATAAAAAAGTGATTCTGGTGGACGATGTGCTTTACACAGGGCGGACAGTCCGGGCTGCGATGGACGCAGTTATGGATTTGGGGAGGCCCTCACAAATCCAACTGGCAGTGCTGATTGACCGGGGCCATCGTGAATTGCCGATCCGTGCGGATTTTGTCGGAAAAAACATTCCGACTTCAAGCGATGAACGGATTGTCGTCCAGATGATTGAAAGCGATCAGGTTGACCGGGTAGCCATTCACGAATAAAGAGTTAGAGACAGGGGAGAACGGAAATTGAGCGAAGCCATTTTAGATGTACACGATAAACCGAAAGCCGGGCAATGGATTTCATTAAGCCTGCAGCATATGTTCGCGATGTTCGGCGCGACCATCCTGGTTCCACAGTTGGTCGGCTTGAGCCCGGCCATCGCCTTATTGACAAGCGGCATTGCCACGATCATCTTCATCATCATCACCCAATTCAAAGTGCCGGCCTATCTGGGATCTTCATTCGCCTTTATCGTGCCGATTACCATCGCCACTGAAACCGGCGGAATCGGATCTGCAATGATCGGTGCCATGTTCGTGTCACTGGTTTACGCCATCGTCGCGCTGATCATCTGGAAGACAGGCTATCAATGGCTGATGAAATTGCTGCCTCCGATTGTGGTGGGGCCTGTCATCATCGTCATCGGACTGGCTTTATCCGGAACAGCGGTGGATATGGCAATGACTATTCCAGTCGGCGACGCTTCGGAGTACAGCCTGCTGCATTTCTCAGCAGCGCTCGTAACATTGATGACCGCGATCATCTGCAATATTTACTTCAAGAACATCATTTCCTTGA
Source organism: Planococcus sp. APC 3900 (assembly GCF_030407735.1). Classification (NCBI taxonomy): domain Bacteria; kingdom Bacillati; phylum Bacillota; class Bacilli; order Caryophanales; family Caryophanaceae; genus Planococcus; species Planococcus sp. APC 3900. Next base: position 454,919 of record NZ_JASDCT010000002.1, read on the forward strand.
TGCCCATCCTGATCGGCATCATCGTGGGTTACGGCTACTCAGCCGCGATCGGCATCATCGATTACACGGCAATCAGTTCAGCGAAATGGTTTGCAGTGCCGGAATTCCTGATTCCAGGAGTGGATTATTCATTCCAAGTAACACCCACCTTGCTGTTCGTCATGGTTCCGATTGCCATCGTCACGATTTCTGAACATATCGGACATCAGCTGGTTCTCGGCAAAATCGTAGGCCGCAATTACATAAAAGATCCGGGCTTGCACCGCTCAATCTTGGGCGACGGAATCGGAACGTTCATCTCTTCACTGGTCGGCGGTCCACCAAAGACCACATACGGTGAAAACATCGGTGTATTGGCCATCACGAAAGTGTTCTCGGTCTATGTCATCCTCGGTGCTGCTATATTCGCCATCGTCTTTTCTTTCTTCGGCAAACTGATGGCAGTCATCGAGACGATTCCGACAGCAGTTCTTGGCGGAATTTCCATCCTGCTGTTCGGCATCATCGCTTCTTCCGGATTGCGCATGCTGGTGGACAATAACATCGATTTCGGCAATAACCGCAATTTGGTGATCTCCTCGGTTATCCTGGTCATCGGCATCGGAGGAGCCAAGCTGGAGTTCAGTGAAACCTTCTCGATTGAAGGAATGGCGCTCGCAGCAATTGTCGGCGTAATTCTGAATTTGATACTGCCGGGTCTGGACAAAAACGAATTAGATGACGGAACTGAATAATCACCTTTTAATGAATGTCCAGAGAGGCATGGAAAGGGTTGAAGAATGGGGAGTACTCTGCCCTTTTTTCCTCACACCTTCCTGCCCCTGGGAAGGTGTTTTTTTTGTAGGATGGATGAAAGGATGAGAAGACTATGCCGAACTTACTATCCATGAACAACCTGGAAAATAAAACGATTATGAGTTTGCTGGAACGTGCAGAACAATTCCGGCAGGGAGAAAAGGCCCCAATCGATGGGGCGGTCGTCAATCTGTTTTTTGAACCGAGCACGCGGACGAAGATGAGCTTTGAAATGGCCGAGCACAAAATGGGGTTGGCGGTGCTGCCCTTTGAAACAGCTTTTTCCAGCATCTTGAAAGGGGAAACGCTGTACGACACAGTCAAGACGATGGAATCGATCGGCGTGGACGCAGTCATCATTCGCCATGAAGAAGAAGAATATTACCAGCAGCTTGAAGGCTGCCAGGTAGCGGTCATCAACGGAGGAGATGGATCGGGGCAGCATCCGACGCAGTCCTTGCTGGACTTGTTGACGATTTTTCAAGAGTTTGGCCGCATCGAAGGCGTACATGTGACGATCGTCGGAGATATCGCACACAGCCGTGTGGCAAAATCGAATGCAGCGGCTCTTCAGCAGTTGGGTGCAGAAGTGAACTTCATCTGTCCGGCTGAGTGGAGCGGTGAGTATGATTCATCGGAACACTTGGATGACTTTATTGACAAGACGGATGTCGTGATGATGCTTCGGGTTCAGCATGAACGCCACGCCGTATCAGCTCTCTTTTCGAAGGATAATTACCATGAGCAGTACGGCTTGACGGTTGAACGGGAGAAAAGAATGAAAGACGGTGCCATCATCATGCATCCGGCGCCCATCAACCGAGGCGTGGAGATTGCAGATTGCCTCGTTGAATGTGAACGCTCACGGATCTTCAAACAGATGGCTAACGGAGTATTTGTCCGGATGGCAGTACTTGAATACGCATTGAAAGGGAGAGATTGAATTGAATTTATTCATTAAAAACGTAAACATGCTGCAAGATGGAGAATTGGCACCAACGAATGTTCGCATCACAGATGGCAAGATTGATGAAATCGGTCAAGAGTTAGCAGCGAACAACGAAACAGAAATTGACGGCAAAGGCCGGATGATCGCACCAGGATTTGTTGATGTCCACGTGCATTTGCGTGAACCGGGCGGTGAGCAGAAAGAAACGATCGAAAGCGGGACGAAGTCAGCAGCTAAAGGCGGATTCACAACCATTTGCGCCATGCCGAATACACGCCCTGTACCCGATACGAAAGAAAATCTGCAGCTGGTCAACGGATTGATCGAGAAAAATGCGCTTATCCGGGTTTTGCCGTACGCCTCTATCACGATCAGGGAAGCCGGAAAAGAACGCACGAACTTGCAGGAACTCAAGGAAAACGGCGCATTCGCTTTCACTGATGACGGCGTCGGCATACAGCAGGCAGGAATGATGTATGAAACGATGCAGGATGCAGCGAAAATCGATATGGCAGTCGTGGCCCATTGTGAAGACAATAGCCTGATCTACGACGGTGTCATGCACGAAGGCAAGCGCAGCAAAGAGTTGGGGTTGAAGGGCATACCGTCGATTGCGGAATCGGTGCATATCGCACGCGACATCCTTCTTGCGGAAGCAGCAGGCGCACATTATCATGTCTGCCACGTCAGTACGAAAGAATCGGTCCGCGTCATCCGTGATGCCAAACGGGCAGGGGTCCGCGTCACAGCTGAAGTGACGCCGCACCACTTGTTGTTGACAGAAGATGACATTCCTTCAGACGACGCGAATTACAAGATGAACCCACCGCTCCGCGCGAAGGAAGATTGGCAGGCATTGCACGAAGGCTTGCTTGACGGGACGCTGGACTTTATTGCAACGGACCATGCTCCCCATACAGCGGCAGAGAAAACAAACGGCATGAACGGTTCGATGTTCGGCATCGTGGGATTTGAAACAGCATTTCCACTGCTCTACAGCAAGTTTGTCAAAACAGGCAAATGGACGCTGCAGCAATTGATCGACTGGCTGACGATCAAGCCGAGTGAAACTTTCCAGTTGCCGTATGGCAGCATGGAACCCGGACAAACAGCAGACTTGGTACTGCTGGATCTGGAAAAAGAGCAGACGATTCAAGCAGATGCCTTTTTATCAAAAGGCAGAAATACACCATTTGACGGCTGGAGTTGTACAGGCTGGCCGGTAATGACCATTTTTGGCGGAGAAATCGTATGGCAGGAGGAGACAAATTGATGAAACGTTATTTGATCTTAGAAGACGGTACGGTATTTGAAGGAACAGCATTCGGGGGCGAGGGCGCTTCAGTAGGGGAAATCGTTTTTAATACCAGCATGACCGGCTATCAGGAAATCTTGTCAGATCCTTCTTACTGCGGACAAATCGTCACTATGACTTACCCGCTGATCGGCAACTACGGCATCAACAGCGATGATTTCGAATCAATCGAACCGGCAGTCAAAGGAATGGTTGTCCGTGAAATCGCTGAGTTCCCATCCAATTTCAGAAACAACGCAACGCTGGATGAATTATTCAAAATTAAAGACATTCCCGGAATTTCAGGAATTGATACACGGAAATTGACGCGTCTGATCCGTTCGAAAGGTTCCATCAAAGGCGTATTGACTGCAGCAGGTGAAGACGTTCAAGTTGAAGAAGTGGTCAAGACCCTTCAAGCAACCGTTTTGCCAAGCAATCAAGTGTCACAAGTTTCAACAGCACGCCCTTATCCAAGTCCGGGACGCGGCAAACGAGTGGTGCTGATCGATTATGGCATGAAGCATGGCATCCTGCGCGAGCTTAACAACCGTGACTGCGACGTCATCGTCGTGCCGTACAATACTTCCTCAAAAGAAATTTTGGCATGGGGGCCGGACGGCGTCATGCTGTCGAATGGCCCGGGAGATCCAAAAGACGTGGAAGAATGCGTAGAAGTGGTCCGCGAGCTGCTTGGAGAAGTTCCGATTTTCGGCATTTGCCTAGGGCATCAATTGTTCGCGAGAGCCTGCGGAGCGGATACGTTTAAACTGAAGTTCGGCCATCGGGGAGGCAACCATCCGGTACGCGATCTGGTCACCGGTAAAATTGAAATCACTTCCCAAAACCATGGCTACGCTGTAGATGAAGAGACGCTTCAAGGCACCCGGTTGAAAGTGACGCACAGCGCATTGAACGACGGAACGAATGAAGGACTGGCACATCTGGACTATCCTGCATTCACTGTCCAGTACCATCCGGAATCCTCACCGGGACCGGAAGACTCGAACTACTTATTCGACCGCTTTATTGATGTTATGAACGCAACTCGAAAGGAGCAACAACATGCCTAAAAGACAAGATATTCAAAGTATACTCGTAATCGGATCCGGACCAATCGTCATCGGACAAGCAGCAGAGTTCGACTATGCAGGAACGCAAGCCTGCCTGGCTCTAAAAGAAGAAGGCTATCGCGTCATCCTGATCAACTCGAATCCGGCGACCATCATGACGGATACCGAAATTGCAGATAAAGTCTATATCGAACCGATCACTTTGGAGTTCGTCAGCCGCATTCTGCGCAAAGAGCGGCCTGATGCCTTGCTTCCGACACTTGGTGGCCAGACTGGGCTGAACATGGCGATTGAGCTCGACGAGTCAGGAATTTTGGACGAATTGAATATTGAAATCTTGGGCACTAAGCTTGAAGCGATCCATAAAGCGGAAGACCGTGATTTGTTCAGAACCTTGATGAACGAGCTCGGAGAACCGGTGCCGGATTCAGACATCATCCACAACATGGCAGAAGCCGAAAACTTTGTCGCACGTGTCGGTTATCCGGTCATCGTCCGTCCGGCCTTCACGTTAGGCGGAACGGGTGGAGGCATTTGCCACGATTATGAACAGCTCCAGGAAATCGTCGCCAGTGGTTTGAAATACAGCCCGGTTACACAATGCTTGCTGGAAAAATCAATCGCCGGCTTCAAGGAAATCGAATACGAAGTGATGCGCGATAAAAACGATACGGCGATAGTTGTCTGCAACATGGAGAACATCGATCCGGTCGGCATCCATACTGGCGATTCGATTGTCGTGGCACCAAGCCAGACCTTATCGGACCGTGAATACCAGATGCTGCGCAACGTGTCGCTGAAGATCATCCGCGCATTGAAAATCGAAGGCGGCTGCAACGTGCAGCTGGCACTCGATCCATTCAGCTTTAATTACTACATCATCGAAGTAAACCCGCGTGTCAGCCGGTCTTCAGCTCTGGCTTCAAAAGCGACCGGTTACCCGATCGCCAAACTGGCTGCCAAAATCGCAGTCGGCCTGACCTTGGATGAAATGATGAACCCAGTCACGGGCCGGACCTATGCTGCATTCGAACCTGCACTGGATTACGTTGTAACAAAGATTCCGCGCTGGCCTTTCGATAAGTTCGAAGCAGCAAAACGCAATCTGGGTACACAGATGAAAGCGACAGGCGAAGTGATGGCGATGGGCCGTACTTTTGAAGAATCCATCTTGAAAGCGGTCCGGTCATTGGAGACAGGACAATTCCATCTGGAGCTGAAAAATGCGGATGCCATGAGCGATGAGTGGATACAAAAACGCATCTGCCGTGCGGGAGATGAGCGTTTGTTCTTTATCGGAGAAGCGCTGCGCCGAGGCGTGACAATTGAAACCATCAATGAATGGAGCCAAATCGATCTATTCTTCTTGAAAAAGTTCGAGAACATCGTCAAATACGAAGATGTGCTGAAAAACGCCGCTTTCGACTACGATACTGCCAAGCGTGCGAAACGCCTTGGCTTTGCTGACCGGACAATCGCCAAACTATGGAATACGACGGAACAGCAAGTGTACAACTGGCGCAAAGAAAATAACTTAATGCCGGTCTATAAGATGGTCGATACATGCGCGGCAGAGTTCGAATCCGAAACGCCTTATTTCTACGGTACGTATGAAGATGAAAACGAATCAGTGAAAACGGACAAAGAATCGGTCATTGTTCTCGGTTCAGGACCGATCCGCATCGGACAAGGAGTCGAATTCGACTACGCAACCGTGCATTCTGTCTGGGCAATTAAAGAAGCAGGCTATGAAGCGATCATCGTCAACAACAACCCGGAAACCGTTTCAACGGATTTCTCGATTTCAGACAAACTCTATTTCGAACCGTTGACGATCGAAGATGTCATGCACATCGTCGACTTGGAGCAGCCGAAAGGCGTCGTCGTCCAATTCGGCGGACAGACAGCCATCAACTTGGCCGAGAAGCTGGAACAGAATGGTGTTACCATTTTGGGTACATCACTGGAAGATACAGACCGTGCAGAAAACCGCAATAAATTCGAAGCGGCCCTTCACGAAATCGGCATTCCACAGCCATTAGGCAAAACGGCTGTCAACGCAGAAGAAGCAATCATCATTGCAGCAGACATCGGCTATCCGGTCTTGGTCCGCCCATCTTATGTACTCGGCGGACGCGCAATGGAAATCGTCTACAACGAGGAAGACCTGAAGCATTATATGGAACATGCCGTAGAAGCAAGCCCGGAACATCCGGTCTTGGTCGACCGTTACCTGACAGGCATTGAAATCGAAGTGGATGCCATCTCGGACGGAGAAAACGTCTTGATTCCTGGCATCATGGAGCATATCGAACGCGCAGGCGTCCATTCGGGCGACTCGATTGCGGTTTATCCAACGCAAAATATTTCAGCGGAATTATTGGATACGCTGGTCGACTATACGACGCGCCTTGCAAAAGGGCTGAACATCGTCGGGTTGCTGAATATTCAATATGTCATTTCCAAAGGTGAAGTGTACGTCATCGAAGTCAACCCGCGCTCAAGCCGGACGGTTCCGTTCATGAGCAAAATCACATCGATCCCGATGGCCAATATCGCGACAAAAGCGATTTTAGGGCAAAGCATCGTCGATCAAGGCTTTACGCCTGGGCTTGCACCGATTTCAAAAGGCGTCTTCGTTAAAGTCCCTGTCTTCTCATTTGCGAAGCTTCGCCGTGTCGACATCACACTTGGGCCGGAAATGAAATCGACAGGAGAAGTCATGGGCAAAGACACGACACTTGAAAAAGCGTTGTACAAAGGATTGGCAGCAGCTGGCATGGAAGTCAAAGATCATGGCACTGTGCTCTTGACGGTGGCAGATAAAGACAAAGAAGAAGCGGTTGGTTTGGCAAAACGCTTTAAAGCGATCGGCTACCAGATCATGGCGACCGGCGGCACAGCGAAAGCTTTCGAAGAAGCAGGCATTGTTGTTGCGCCGATCGGAAAAATCGGATCAGAAGGCAAGACCTTACTGGACGTCATCCAAAACGGCGATACGCAAATTGTCATCAACACGTTAACAAAAGGCAAACAGCCACAGCGTGACGGTTTCCGCATCCGCCGCGAATCTGTCGAAAACGGCATTCCGTGCCTGACTTCGCTGGATACAGCCGAAGCGATGCTGCGTGTCATCGAATCAATGACTTTCTCTGCGGAGGAAATGGGTGCAGGCGTATGATCAAACAAGAGCGCATGCAGGTCGTCAAACAGCAGGAAATCGCCAAGCATATCTTTGAATTAACGGTACAGGGCGGGCTGGCCAATGAAATGGCCGAGCCCGGGCAATTTGTCCATATCCGTGTCGCAGACAGCTTTGAACCGCTGCTGCGCCGGCCGATTTCTGTGGCGTCCATTGATTTGGAAGCTTCACAATTCACGATGATTTACCGGGCAGAAGGCCGCGGCACCGGATTGCTTTCAGAAAAAAAACCGGGTGATCTATTGGATGTCCTAGGACCGCTCGGCCACGGGTTTCCTGTGGAAGAAGCGCAGAAAAAAGCGTATTTGATCGGCGGCGGCATCGGTGTGCCTCCTTTATACGAACTCGCCAAGCAATTAAATGAACGGGGCATTGAAACCGTCCATATTCTCGGATTCGAAAGCAAGCAGGCTGTGTTTTACGAAGACAAGTTCCGAGAACTTGGCGACACGCATATTGCTACAGTCGACGGCTCTCATGGCACCCAAGGGTTTGTTACGCATATTCTCAATGAACTCCCGAGTGATTTTGATACGTATTACAGCTGTGGCCCGACGGCAATGTTAGAGGCTGTGCAATGGGCGTATCCCCAGAAAAAAGGCTTCTTGTCTTATGAACAGCGGATGGGCTGCGGCATCGGGGCATGTTTTGCCTGCGTCTGCCGTACAACGAAAAGCGAAACGGATTACATCAAGGTATGTTCAGATGGACCGGTATTTCCAGCAGGAGTGGTGATTTCATGACAGATTTAACAGTTGAACTTCCAGGACTCGATTTAAAAAATCCAATCATGCCGGCATCCGGCTGCTTCGGGTTCGGCAAAGAATATGCGCAGTTGTACGACTTGTCTCAGCTTGGCGCCATCATGATCAAAGCGACGACGGTTGAAACGCGGCTGGGAAATCCGACGCCGCGGGTTGCGGAAACGGCATCCGGCATGTTGAATGCCATCGGACTGCAAAATCCCGGACTTGAAAAAGTAGCGGGGCAGGAACTGCCTTGGCTTGAACAATACGATGTGCCGATCATCGCGAACGTGGCTGGCACGACGACTGAAGATTATGTGGAAGTCGCGAAAGCCATTTCGGAGGCGCCGAATGTCCATGCACTGGAAATCAATATTTCCTGCCCGAACGTCAAACTCGGCGGCATCACTTTTGGAACAGACCCGGATGTAGCCCGCGAACTGACGCGTGCAGTGAAAGAAGTTTCTTCCGTGCCTGTCTATATCAAATTATCGCCGAATGTCACGGATATCGTGTCGATCGCCAAAGCGGTCGAAGAAGGTGGAGCGGATGGCATCACCATGATCAATACACTGCTCGGCATGCGCATGGACACCAAAACAGGACGCCCGATCATCGCCAACATCACAGGGGGCTTGTCAGGTCCTGCCATCAAGCCGGTAGCGCTGCGGATGGTCTACGAAGTCAGCAAGCACACCAAGCTGCCGATTATCGGAATGGGCGGCGTCACCAATGTGGATGATGTCATCGACTTCTTATCAGCTGGGGCCAGTGCAGTGGCTGTCGGTACAGCCAACTTCGTCAATCCTTTTGTCTGTCCCGAAATTATTGGGCAATTGCCTGAACGCTTGCATGAACTTGGATTTGATTCGGTAAAAGAACTTGTCGGAAGGAGCCACCGTCTGTGAATAAACCCATCATCGCTTTAGATTTTGCATCGAAGGAACAAGTAGAGGAACTTCTGTCGCGGTTTTCCGAGCCGCTTTTTGTGAAAGTGGGCATGGAACTTTATTTCCAGGAAGGTCCGGATCTCATCCGTTACATCAAGTCACAGGGGCACGACATTTTCCTGGACCTGAAACTGCACGATATTCCGAATACGGTGGAATCCGCTATGCGGGGCTTGGCCAAACTGGGTGTGGACATGGTCAACGTCCATGCCGCAGGCGGGCTGGAAATGATGAGAGCCGCCAAACGCGGATTGGCAGGCAGCAGCACAAAACTCATTGCCGTCACGCAATTGACGTCGACGAGCGAAGAAGAGATGCATGAAGATCAGCTTGTCTATGTCAGCCTTGAAGAATCCGTGCTGCATTATGCAAAGCGGGCGATGCAGGCAGGGTTGGACGGAGTGGTTTGTTCGGTTCTGGAAGCTGAAGCCATCACCAAAGTCTGCGGCCCGGATTTCCTTATGGTGACACCGGGAATACGGCCGGCATCGGTTTCAGCCGATGATCAAAAACGGGTGGCGACACCTGCGGAAGCGCGTGTAAAAGGCTCTAGCCATATCGTCGTTGGGCGAGCTATCACGAAGTCGGAGAATCCGGCAGAAAGCTATGCACAAATTGCAGCAGAATGGAGTGGAAGATCTTGAAAAATGAAATTGCAGACCACTTATTATCCATCGGAGCGGTCGAGTTGCGTCCGCAAGATCCTTTTACGTGGGCATCAGGGGTCAAATCACCGATTTACTGTGACAATCGCCTGACGATGTCCTATCCCGCGGTGCGCAAAGACATTGCGGCTGGATTAGCAGAAACCATCAAAGCGTATTATCCGGAATGCCAAGTGGTTGCCGGAACAGCGACTGCGGGAATCCCGCATGCAGCATGGGTCAGCGACTTGCTTGAATTGCCGATGGTCTATGTCCGGTCCAAAGCGAAAGAGCATGGCCAAACGAACATGATCGAAGGCAAAATTGAGCCTGGCCAAAAAGTGGTAGTGGTGGAAGACCTCATCTCTAAAGGCGGATCGGTGCTGCAGGCGGCACAGGCACTTGAAGCAGCCGGTTTTGAAGTATTGGGCATCGTAGCCATCTTCACTTACGAGTTGCCGCAGTCGATCCAAGCGATTACCGGAGCAGGCTATACGTTCCATACGTTGACGGATTTTTCTACACTGGTGGAACAAGCTTTAAATACCGGTGCTATTAGTGAAAACGACATGCCGATGCTTGCGGATTGGCACGAAAAATTAAAAGCAGGAACTTTGTAAAGCCGGCCTCTTGGTCGGTTTTTATAATGAATCAAGAGAATTGGTTGACAAAATGAAATTGAATGAATACAATGAAAACAACTAATTGGTAATGCAAGGTAGTTATTTTTTTGGATCACTATCATGTATCGCCAAGTACCGTAAGGAGGAACAGATATGGCTCTCAGAAGCCAGTTGCTGAAAGGGGTACTGGATGCTTGTGTCATGGCGGTAGTAGAAGAACAGCCTGTTTATGGCTATGAGCTTTCGCAAAAACTGCAAGGAATCGGTTTGCCGGACATCAGTGACGGCACCATATATCCGGTATTGCTGAGGCTTCAGAAAAACGGATTTATCCGAGGTGAAATGAGGCCGTCTGCATCGGGACCCAACCGCAAATATTATTTTTTGACCGATCAAGGAAAAGCGGAGTTGGAACAAATTGCTGCTGAATGGCTGGAAATCGCCAAACCGGTCAGCCAATTATTGAAAAGGGGTGGAGGATATGAGGGAGACAATGGAATTAATTAAAGAGAATAACCACAAAAGAGATTTTTTAAATGCGGAAAACGAGAAAATTTACGAAGATTTATTGCTATATATCCGGACAGACTTACGAGTCAATGAACAGGCAGCAGAAGAATTATTAATGGATTTACTAGACCATTTGATCGAAGCGCAAGAAAATGGTAAAGCTGCTGCAGATCTTTTCGGTGATTCTCCTGAAACCTATGCAGATGAACTCATTGCCAATATGCCGAATGAAGACAAGAGAAATCTCATGTTGCTTTTCGCGTCAGGAATATTGGGGCTAGTCGGTTGGTTTGCAGTTTCTTATGGAATAATAAATGCTGCCATTTCTATTTTTACTTCTGTAGAAAATGATTTTGCTTTAGGAAGCGGTTTAATGATTTTAGTGGCATTAATTCTTGTTGGAGTGATTGGAGTTTTTTTCATTTTCCGTATTATCCGCTCTACTGTTTTCAAACCGGCAAATCAGGAATGGAAAATTTATGTGTACTCAGGATTATTCAGTATGGCAGCATTTGCTTTTGTTTTAGGAATTGGTTTTTTCTTTGATGGAATTGGTCCAGTCATCCATATACAATGGTGGTTATTCATTGTAATTGGCTTAGCTCTACTAGGAATTAACAAAGGAATGAGCCGGTTGTCTGCCAACCAGTAAAAACATACTTTATGAGGATTAATTTTTTATAGTGGTCCTGTATGATTAAACTAACCGCATGAACGACTGAAAGGGGATTCGTAAGATGAGCATGGGACAACAGGAATTAAACAGCTGGATCGAAAAGTATCCATTGCTGAAGACTATCATCGATTTGAAACCGGTCGTCTGGCAAAATCCGAAACGGCAAAAAATCAATGCAATGAAGCTTCCTATCGGTCTGCAGGACATGGAGCAGGCAGAACAGCTGTGGCAACGATTTGCCCCGTATCTGTCAACGGAATTTCCGGACACCGCAGCAACAGGCGGTATTGTGGAATCGCCGCTGCGCGAGATTCCATCCATGAAAAAGCGGCTCAGTGAATATGTTGATGGAGCTATAGCTGGCCGGTTGTTTCTTAAATGCGATAACGAATTGCCGATAGCGGGATCGATTAAAGCTCGCGGCGGCGTTTATGAAGTGCTGCATCATGCGGAAAAATTGGCTAATGACGCCGGCTTGCTGGAAGCCGGGAAATCCTATGAACAATTCTCATCTGATCGGTTCAAGCAATTTTTCAGCCAGTATGCCATTGGTGTTGGCTCAACGGGGAATTTGGGCCTCAGCATCGGCATCATCAGTGCCAAACTCGGTTTCCAGGTATCTGTTTATATGTCTGCAGACGCCAAGCAATGGAAAAAAGACTTGCTGCGTGAAAAAGGTGCCAGGGTGGTGGAATTTGAAGGAGATTTCAGCGAAGCAATTTCTGAAGGGCGAAGAGAGACACTTGCCAAGCGGGATGCTTATTTTGTCGACGACGAGAAATCCAGACACCTGTTTTTGGGCTATAGCGTCGCGGCTTTCCGACTCAAAAAGCAATTGGAGGATAGGGGCATCCAAGTGGATGCCGAGCATCCGCTGTTTGTCTATCTTCCGTGCGGAGTGGGAGGTGCTCCCGGCGGCATTGCATTCGGTCTGAAGCAGGTTTTTGGTGACGCTGTCCACTGCTTTTTTGTGGAACCGACGCATTCGCCTGCCGTGCTGATTGGATTGATGACCGGTGAAAAAAACAAAGTCAGCGTCCAGGATTTTGGCATCGACAATGTGACCGAAGGCGACGGGTTGGCTGTCGGCAGGCCATCGAGCTTTGCTTCAGGCATCAGTGAACAAACAGTCAGCGGCATCTACACGGTGGAAGACCGGGAGCTGTTCAAATTATTGGCGCTGCTGGCGGACAGCGAAGAAATTTTTGTCGAACCATCCGCCACTGCCGGACTGCTGGGGCCGTTGAAAATACAGGCGACAGATTATGCCGAAACAAATCAGCTGCAGATGGCTGCGGCTAGTCATATCGTCTGGTCGACTGGAGGCGCCTTGGTGCCGAAAGAAGAAATGGAAGGGTTTTACCAACGCGGAAAAACCTATTTGGGAGGTGCTGAATAAATGGATTTGTCATGGATTATGATTATTATTGGGGCTGTTCTTGTATTGGTCTATATCTTTTATAATGCCACGGAACAGCGGATTAAAGCCTTGGAAACCAGAGTCAGGCATATGGAGAAACTTCTCCAGAAATCCTCGCAAGGTGAAACGTTTACAGAACCTGAAATCAATAAAGAACTCCGGCGACTGCTGCAGCAAGGGAAAAAAGTCGAAGCCGTCAAACGAACCAGACAGGAATTCGGCTGGTCACTGTTGGAAGCGAAACAATATGTAGATGGGCTGAAGGGTGGAGAATGATGCAGCGATGTGAAATCTGCCAGACTTCATTTACTTGGAAACAAGTCAGCAAGTCTCTTTGGCTGGCCTATAAACCGATTGCCTGCCCGGCTTGCGGCAAGCTCTATAAAGTCCAATTCCTTTCAAGGATTTTGGCATCGGTTTTGCTAGTTGGACCAATCTTCGCTTTCAGCTCCTTTGCCTATCCAATTAGCACATATGCATTAATTTTTAGCGTCTTGGTCTTGTTTCCGGTTATTTCTCTCTTGCTGCCTTATATATTGCGATACCGCCTGGCTTAAAAGATCCTTTTAAAGGATCTTTTTTTTATTGGGCAGGAGATTTTGTTCTAACAGAGAATAATGCAGATAACAAAAAAACAGGAAAGGAGGGGAGAAAAATGAGTGTCCAATCCAAGCATATTTTTGTCAACTTGCCGGTAAAAAATTTAGATCGGTCCAAAGCATTTTTCGAAGAAATGGGCTTTGGGTTTGATGAAGAGATGACAGATGAAAAAGGAGCCTGCATGATTATCGGGCCATCGATTTACGGGATGCTGCTGACTGAAGAGTTTTTCAAGAGTTTTTCAAAAAGAGAAATTGCGGATACCTCGAACAGTGCGGAAGTGATCACAGCTATTTCTGCAACCAGCAAAGATGAAGTGGATAGCCTGGTCAATGCTGCTTTCGCAGCAGGAGCTCAACAAGCCGGTGAAAAAATGGATGATGAATATATGTATCTCAAGAGTTTCAAGGACCTGGACGGGCATATGTGGGAAGTCCTCTATATGACTGAGGAAGAAACAAAATAAAGTAAAAAAAAGCATCTCGGAGAAAAATCTCCGGATGCTTTTTAAAGGTAGTCCGCATAACGCTTTTCAAGGTAGTTCTGCAAAATGGTCATCGCTGAACAGATCGCCCAGTAGATCAACGCCACCAAAATCAACATGGTCAATAAATCATATTCACGGGCGCCGACGATCCGCGCTTTCTGAAAAATCTCCGGAACGGTGATCATGGCAGCCAATGAAGAGGCTTTGATCAAATCCAAGTAGACATTCGATAAAGGCGGGACCGCAATCCGCACTGATTGCGGCAAAATGATCCGGCGCATCGATTGCCAATAGGTCAAGCCGAGTGCAGTGGATGATTCCCATTGCCCTTTATCGACTGAGGCAAGAGATGAACGGAATACTTCAGCGATATAAGCGGCGCTGTTGATGGTGAATCCGATCAAGGCGGCCTGTACGGCTGAAAATTCAATGCCGATGACCGGCAGGGCGAAATACAGCAAGAACAGGATCACCAGAATTGGAACACCTCGCATAAAGGAAATATACAGGCGTGCAGGAAATTGCAGAATCTGTAACCGCGATGTACGGGCGAGTGCCAGGAAAAAGCCGATGAATATGCCAAGAACCATACTGACTACGGAAATCAATAAGGTATAGCCGATTCCTTCCAGTACGTAGGGAAGGGATTCGATCGCCAATGCCGGGTCAAACAGCAATCCCCATTCGATATCATTCATCAGACAACCTCCTGCTTAATTTTCTTCAATGTCCGGTTTGACAGAGACATCCGCACCGCCGAAAAATTCTGCAGAGATTTCAGTGATCGTGCCGTCTGCAAGCATCTCTTCCAATGCTTTATTGACGTTATCGGCCAATTCGGTATTGTCTTTGTTCATAACGAGCCCAACTTCTGACGGAGCATATTTGATGTCAGGGTGAATGGTGATATTCAAGTCAGGAAAAGCTGCGACACCGAATGTGGATAGATAATAATCGTTCAGGATAACATCGGTACGGCCGATTGAAACATCGCGCAAATACACTTCGTTTGTGGCGTTGTCATAAGTTACTTCTTCTGCGCCGTATTCACGTGCAATTTCCATATAGATTGACGTAGAAGCACCTGCTGCTTT
Organism: Planococcus sp. APC 3900; assembly: GCF_030407735.1. Taxonomy (NCBI): domain Bacteria; kingdom Bacillati; phylum Bacillota; class Bacilli; order Caryophanales; family Caryophanaceae; genus Planococcus; species Planococcus sp. APC 3900. Next base: position 469,982 of record NZ_JASDCT010000002.1, read on the forward strand.
TTTCCCAGGAAGGTCTTCCAAACTTGCGATGCCGGACAAATCATCTTTTCTCACAACCGCAGTCCCATAGGAATGCTTGATCGGAGTCGAGAAGATAAACTCTTCCGCACGGTCTTCAGTGATTTCAATATCATTGGCTGCAATGTCAATTTGCCCTGTATTGACACTTGTCAGCATTTCATCAAATCCGATTTCAGTGAACTCAATATCAAGATCCAAACGTTCCCCAAGTTCCCGGACAACTTCCACTTCAAAACCCGTCAGTTCATCCGTCTCCGCGTCATGAAAAGATGTGGCCAATAGCGTCCCGGAAGTCGCAACAGTCAATGTTCCTTGTTCCTGAATTTCATCCCACGCGGTTTTCTTTTCTTCAGTTTGTGTTTCGTCATTGCCACAGCCTGCCAGCATAGCTACAGCAATGGCACTTGCAGCAAAAAATAAATTTCTCTTAGTTGAGTATGTATACACGTGTAAAGCCCCCTTAAATTTTCAATCCTTTATGAACATAGCATTTAAGTCTGGCCAGGGCAACGGGTTATGCTTAATATGTGTGAAAACTCTTTCGGTTTAACATATTAATGTTATGTAAACTAAATGAGTGCAGCCATTACGCTTTCAATTTCGCAGTAAATAAACTTGTTAACATGATGTCTAAGAGTGATGAAGGAGTAAACAGACTGCTTGGATAAATAGGTCAATTCTCTCCAATAAACTGTGGAATTCCATGTTAATTGCAGTTCACTGATTAACTTCAATAAAAAACCGGAAAGCATAAAGCTTTCCGGCATCCTAACTTATTTTTTCAATTTAATGACCAGTTCTTCATCTGGCGTGACGAATACGGTTTTCTGTTCAAAATAAATGACGAATCCAGGTTTTGAGCCATTCGGCTTTTTCACTTGGCGGACTTCAGTGTAATCGACCGGTACAGAAGAAGATTCACGTGCTTTGCTGAAGTAAGCAGCAATCGTAGCAGCTTCGAGTATAGTCGTTTCATCGGGATTGCTGTCATGGATGATGACGTGTGAACCCGGAATGTCTTTTGTATGAAGCCATGTATCGGATTTGGAAGCTACTTTGAATGTCACGTAATCGTTTTGCTTGTTGTTTTTGCCGACAGAGATTGGCGTTCCGCTAGAAGAAACATAGGCTTCTACAGAAGGCTTGGTCGGTTTTTTCTTTTTCTTTGATTTTTGAGCCTTCATAAACCCTTGCTCAGCGAGTTCTTCACGGATTTCTTCAATATCTGAAATGCCGGCTTGTTGGACTTGAGACATCAAGGTCTCGAAATACTCGATATCCTCTGTCGTTTTGTCGATTTGTTCCTGGGTTTTGACGACGGCTGTTTTCGCTTTCTGGTAGCGTGAATAATAACGCTGGGAATTGTCGATCGGCGTTTTCCGCGGATCCAACGTGATGGTGACTTTTTCATCGTTGTAATAATTGTCGACTTCGATTTCCTTCATGCCTTTGGTGATGCGGTGAAGGTTGGCCATGATCAATTCGCCATTTAATTGAAGCGTTTCACGTTTTTCAGCCTGATCCTGTTCTTTTTTCAATTTCTTCAGCTTCAGTTTCAACTTGGAAATTTCATTTTGCAGCCATCTTTCCAGATCCCCGGCCTGCTGTTTAACACGGTCGCGTTCGGCTTTTGCGTAATACATCCGGTCAAGCAGTTCACCAAGTGTCGGGAATTCCAGTCCTTCTTCTTGGATATGGGTCAACGGAGTGGCAGAGAAAAAGCTTTTGCCGCCATGTTCGACATAATAGCCTTGTGGCTGCTGTTTCAGGAAATCTGCCAGAAATGCTTCAGCAATTGCCGCCTTCTTGTCGGAAGTTTCCAGACGAAATGCAAGTTCACGCGCATTTAATGGAGAAAATCCGGAAAATTGGCTGACGATTTCTGTTGGCTCTGTAACCGCCAATTCCTCGGCTGCTTCGAACGGATCTTTTTTCTCCTGGGATGGAGGAAAGATATAAGGCTGGCCGGGAAGAATGGTGCGAAAAGAGTTGACGCTTGGCGGCAAATGTTTCAAGCTGTCGAGAATCATCGTACGCTCCGCATCAATCAGGATGACGTTCGAATGCCGACCCATCATTTCGACGTGGAGTTCACGTTCGATGTCATCGCCGATTTCATTTTTTGCTTTGATCTTCAACATGATCAGGCGGTCCATCCCGTATTGCGAGATTTCGGTGATGACGCCGCCTTCGATGTGCTTGCGAAGCAGCATGCAGAACATCGGCGGTTCAGAAGGGTTGATGTTTGCTGCGGCCGTCAAGTGAATCCGTGAATAGGACGGATGGATGGAAATCAACAATTTATGGTTCTTTCCTTGGGCACGTATATGTAGAAGCAGTTCAAGCTGGTTGGGCTGATGAACTTTTGAAATTCTGCCGGTGACGAGCTGTTGAAGTTCGCTTGTCATCGATTTTGTAAATAATCCATCAAATGCCATTAAATATCCCTCTTTCAAATCGTTTTGTTCCATCTTATCATTTTCTCGGTGTATTATGATATAATAAGACAGTTAGTTAGAAAACGAAGAATAAGGTTCAGCAGAAAATGTCCGTGAAACAATCTGTGAAAAGCAGGAGAATTCAGTTCGATCTGCTGGACGCGAAAATGGAACGGCACATCGGGTGATCCGGTAACGGCAGAGCAGGAACCTGTAGTTCTGGCGTTTGAAAGAAAATGATGACGAGGCAAGTGAGGGATAAAATGAGAAACCAACGTGGACTGCTGATAGTCCTATCAGGGCCTTCGGGTGTTGGAAAAGGCACCGTAAGAAAAGAGCTGTTCTCACAGCCGGATACAAATTATGAATACTCCATCTCGATGACGACCAGAGCGCCACGGGAAGGGGAAGTTGATGAAGTCGATTATTTCTTTAAAACACGCAGTGAGTTTGAGGAATTGATCGAGCAGGATCAACTGCTCGAATATGCAGAGTTTGTCGGAAATTACTATGGGACACCGCTTGAGTACGTCAACAAGATGCGCGATGCGGGCCGTGATGTATTTCTGGAAATCGAAGTACAGGGTGCTGCCCAGGTCCGTTCGAAAGTTCCGGATGGCCTGTTTATCTTTTTGGCGCCGCCGAGCCTGTCGGAACTTGAAGAACGGCTGGTCGGGCGTGGCACCGAATCGGATGACGTGATCGCTTCCCGCCTGCAAGCCGCGAGGCAAGAGTTGGAAATGATGAACTTGTACGATTATGTAGTCGAAAATGATGAAGTTGAAAATGCCTGTGACCGAATCAATGCCATCATTATTGCGGAGCATTGCAAACGTGAACGTGTTGAAAAACGATATTTTGATATGCTAAAGGAGAATGTCTGATGTTATACCCATCCGTTGATAAACTGAAAAGCCGAATTGATTCAAAATACTCGCTGGTTGCGCTTGCTTCTAAACGTGCACGCCAATTGCACGAACACGGTGATGAAAAATTGGATTCATATGTTTCTACTAAATCGGTCGGAAAAGCACTTGAAGAAGTAGCCGCCGGCGCTTTGACACAGGAAAAACAAGATGAATTTGCAGTATACGAAGACGAAATTTAACCATTAATCGCAACAGACGACTCCCAGAGCAAACTTGTTCTTTGGGAGTTTGTTGTTTAGAAAGGGTGTTTGAGTTGTTGGAGAATCGTAAAATCCTACTATGTGTCAGCGGAGGAATTGCCGTCTATAAAGCTGTGGCGCTTGTCAGCAAGCTTTCTCAGGCGGGAGCTTCCGTTAAAGTCATCATGACCCGTTCAGCACAGCAATTTGTGCAGCCGCTGACGTTCCAGGTCATGTCCAGAAACGATGTCTATACCGATACATTTGATGAGAAGGATTCTTCCGTCATCGCGCATATCGATCTTGCGGATTGGGCAGACCTGATCATTGTTGCGCCGGGCACAGCCAATGTCATCGGCAAATTGGCCGGCGGCATTGGTGACGATATGGTCACGACTACTTTGTTGGCAGCAACCGCTCCTATCTGGATTGCTCCGGCAATGAATGTCCATATGTACGACCATCCGGCAGTGAAACGCAACATCCAGCAGCTTCATGCAGACGGCATCCGTTTTATCGAACCTTCCGAAGGCTTTTTGGCCTGTGGCTATGTCGGCAAAGGACGCCTTGAAGAGCCGGAGAAAATCACAGAGCTCGTCAAAGGTTATTTTACGCGCGAGCATAAACTTGCTGGAAAAAAAGTCATTGTTACCGCTGGGCCGACACGTGAACGCATCGATCCTGTTCGGTTTCTGACCAATTTTTCAAGCGGCAAGATGGGCTATGCCATGGCAGGTGCTGCTGCGGAGATGGGAGCCGAAACCATTTTAATCAGCGGTCCCGTGTCATTGCCGGTGCCAAGCGGCGTTACCCGGATACTGGTGGAAAGTGCTGAAGATATGCTGCAGGCAGTCGAAGCGCATTACGACAGTTCAGATTACGTCATCAAAACGGCTGCTGTGGCTGATTACCGACCAAAAACAGTAGCTGATCGAAAAATGAAGAAACAAGAAGGCGGCTCGACCATCGTTCTTGAACGGACAGTCGATATCCTTCAACAGTTAGGCGAAAACAAGAAAAACCAGGTGTTGATCGGTTTCGCGGCCGAGACCAATGATGTTGGACAATACGCCAAAGATAAATTGGAACGTAAAAATGCAGATTATATTATTGCCAATGATGTAACAGAAGCACAGGCGGGCTTTGAATCGGATACCAATCGGGTGACAGTCTACGGGAAAAACGGCTTTGAACAAGCATTCGACATGATGTCCAAGCAGCAATTGGCCCGCCAATTGCTTGACTTGATTACGGAAAAGGAAAAACTGCATGATAGCTGAAGTCATTGTGGACGTAGCTGCCCATCCGATCGACCGCCCTTTTGATTATGCCATTCCAAAAGAAGTGGCAGTACTGGCAGAGCCGGGAATGCGTGTCAAAGTGCCTTTTGGCAACCGCAAAGTACTGGGGTTCATCACTAAGCTCAAAGAGACTTCAGAATTTGACCCGAAACGCCTGAAACCGATTCATGAGCTGATGGACGTGGTGCCGGTTTTAAATGAAGAACTGCTGAAGATGGCCCAATGGATGAAAGAGCAAACGGTTTGTTTTGAAATTGACGCGCTGCAGGTCATGGTGCCAGCAGCTTTGCGGGCAAAATACGAGAAGCGTTTTGTACTGAATGCACCGCTTGAAGAAATTGCAGCGCCTTTGCGCATTTATTTCGAAAAACGGCCTTTTATCCGGCTGCAGGACGCAGTGGACATATACAGTCTGCTGAAAAAAGAGATGGAAAAAGGCACAATCATTGCGGATACCGATATTCAACAGCAAACCGCTGTTAAAAAAGTCCGTATGATTCATATCTCTGACAGCATTGAAAAGCTGGAAGCCATTGAAATTCGTGCCAATGCCAAGCAACAGCTCAAGTTGATGGACTTTTTCCTGAGAAATGCAGGCCGCTCGATCGAATCTTCCCAACTTCAGAAAGAAGCGGAGGTTTCGCTGCCGACAATCTACAGCTTAGTGGAAAAAGAAGCCGCTCAGATTTCCAATATGGAATCGTACCGGGATCCGAAGCTGCTGACTGAAATCGAGCAAAAATCGTCGCTGCAATTGACCGGAGCCCAACAAATTGCTTTTGATTCGATTGAAAATGCATTGAATACACCGAAGACCTTTCTGCTGCATGGCATTACTGGCAGTGGGAAGACCGAAATCTATCTGCAGACCATCGACCAGGTGCTGAAGCAAGGAAAAGAAGCGATCATGCTGGTGCCGGAAATTTCGCTGACCCCTCAAATGACCATTCGCTTTAAAGAGCGTTTCGGAGACCAGGTCGCTGTTTTGCACAGTGGATTGTCGGCTGGCGAAAAATACGATGAATGGCGAAAAATCCAGCGGGCTGAAGTGAAAGTGGTAGTAGGGGCACGTTCGGCTATTTTTGCGCCTTTTCAGAATCTGGGTCTGATCATTCTGGATGAAGAGCATGAATCCAGCTATAAGCAGGACGATTCCCCACGCTATCATGCACGCGACATGGCCATTTGGCGCAGTGAATACCATAATTGTCCGGTTATTCTTGGCAGCGCAACGCCTTCATTGGAATCATATGCACGTGCACAAAAAGGCGTCTATGAATTGCTGGTACTGGAAAAACGGGCAAAAAACCAACCATTGCCCGATGTCCATATTGTGGATATGCGGGAAGAACTGCGCAACGGCAACCGGTCCATGTTTTCGGTGCAATTAGCGGATGCTATCCGCGACCGTCTGGAGAAAAAGCAGCAGACCGTATTGTTCCTCAATAAACGCGGCTATTCATCATTTGTGTTATGCCGGGATTGCGGAACGGTCATGCAATGCCCCAATTGTGATATTTCGCTGACTTACCACCGCTCAAGCGAAACGATGAAATGCCATTATTGCGGCTATGATGAACGCGTACCGAAAACCTGTCCGGAATGTGAAAGCGAGCATATTCGGTTTTTCGGAACCGGCACGCAGAAAGTCGAAGAAGAGCTGGCGAAAGTGGTGCCGGAAGCACGCGTTCTTCGAATGGATGTCGACACGACGCGCAATAAAGGTGCGCATGAGAAAATCCTGTCCGCTTTTGGCGAAGGCAAAGCAGACATCCTGCTGGGTACCCAAATGATCGCCAAAGGCTTGGATTTTCCGAATATCACATTAGTAGGTGTGTTGTCGGCGGATACTACTTTGCATCTGCCTGACTTCCGGGCGGCGGAAAAGACCTATCAATTGCTGACGCAGGTCAGCGGCCGCGCAGGGCGGGATATTCTGCCGGGGACGGTTTTTGTCCAATCCTATACGCCGGAACATTACGCCATCACGTTGGCGAAAGACCAATTGTATGAGCCGTTTTATGAACAGGAAATGGCCATGCGCAGAGCGAGTGGTTATCCGCCGTATTACTATGTCGTCAACATCCAGTTTACGCACGAAGATTTAATGACAGTGGCTGAATACGCCGATCAAACGGTCCGTTATTTGAAGAGCCACTTGTCTCCCAACACCTTGATCATCGGGCCCTCAGCTTCCCTGATCGCCCGTGTCAACAATAGATATCGTTATCAATGTTTGATAAAATACAAAAAAGAACCGAAACTGACCGATACGATGCAGCAACTGATCAAAATCCATCGCACGGAATGGCTGAAAAAAGGCGCCACGCTGTCGATTGACATGAATCCGACATCGGTCATGTAACAGAAAAGAGGAAATGAATATGTCTATTCGAATGGTAGTAAAACACCCGAACGAAGTATTGGAAACGAAATGTCAGCCGGTGACGGCTTTTGATAAAAAATTGGCTGCGCTTTTGGATGATATGCATGAAACAATGGTGGAATCGGACGGCGTCGGCATTGCCGCCCCTCAAGTGGGCGTAGCAATTCGTGCCGCGATCGTTGATTTCCGTGAAGGGCAGGATCCGATTGAAATGATCAATCCGGAACTGGTGCTATTTGAAGGCGCTGAAACCGATATTGAAGGCTGCCTCAGCTTCCCAGGGATTTTTGGGGAAGTGGAGCGCTATGACCACATCAAGATTAAAGCGCAGGAACGCGACGGTTCCTGGTATGAGCTGGAAGCGGAAGGCTATGAAGCCCGCGCGATCCAGCATGAAATGGACCATTTGGACGGCGTCTTGTTTACCAGCAAAATCACAAAATATGTGACACAGGAAGAATTGGATGAAATGATCCGCCAGCAGGAAGAAGAGGAGGAACAGGTTTGACCAAAATCGTATTTATGGGAACCCCTGCCTTTTCCGCACCCATTTTGCGGATGCTCGTCGAGGAAGGCTATGAAGTCATTTCCGTCGTTACGCAGCCGGATCGGCCAGTCGGACGCAAAAAAATTATGACGGCAACACCGGTTAAAGAAGAAGCGATGCGCCTTGGATTGCCGGTCTATCAACCGGAAAAACTGAAAAATCCGGAAGAGCTTCAACATGTGTTGGATCTTGAAGCTGATTTGATTGTTACTGCAGCATTTGGGCAGATTTTGCCAAGTGAGATTTTGGAAGCACCGAAACTTGGAGCCATCAATGTCCATGCGTCATTGTTGCCGGCATACCGCGGAGGCGCGCCGATCCATCAAGCCATCATGGATGGCCAGAAAGAAACAGGCGTTACAATCATGTACATGGTGGACCGGTTGGACGCTGGCGATATCATCTCGCAGGTGGTCGTACCGATTGAAGAACGCGACCATACGGGCAGCATGTTCGACAAGCTGAGCATTGCCGGGCGTGATCTGTTGAAGAGAACACTGCCGCCGATTATTGCGGGAACAAACGAACGCATACCTCAGGACGAACAGGCGGTTACTTATGCCCGCAATATTTCGCGTGAGCAGGAACGCATCGACTGGTCGAAGCCAGCAGCGGCCATCTATAACCAAGTTCGGGGATTGCATCCATGGCCAGTTGCTTACACAACGTTCAATGGAGCGAATATGAAAATCTGGTGGGCTGAAAAAACGTCATCAAACGCCAGCGGCCAAGCCGGCAAAGTTGTCGGCTTGACCGAAGACTCGATTTTGGTCCAGACCGGAGAAGGCGTTTTGGCCATCACCGAATTGCAGCCGGCAGGAAAAAAACGCATGACGGCAAAAGAGTATTTAAAAGGACCTAAAATCCAGGCAGGAGATTTATTCGAATGAAAAACAAAAAACTTCAAGGCAACGTCCGCGATGCCGCATTCTCAATCCTATGGGCAGTGGAGAACAAGCAGGCTTACAGCAACTTATTGCTTCACCAGACGATTGAAAGCTATGGCATTGCAGCTAAAAACAGGGGCTTGCTGACGGAAATCACATATGGCACTCTCCAGCATCAAATGACACTGGATTATTACCTGGAACCTTACCTGAAAGGAAAAATCGAACCTTGGGTTAAAACCTTGCTGAGATTATCCTTGTACCAGATTGTCTACTTGGATCGCATTCCTGCACACGCAGTGGTCCATGAGGCGGTTGAAATCGCAAAACGCCGTGGACATGGCGGAGTGGCTTCTGTGGTCAATGGCGTTCTGCGTTCAGTTCAGCGCAATGGCGTCCGTTCGTTCAACACCATCAGTGACCCATACGAAAAGATTTCCATCGAAACGAGCCACCCAATCTGGATGATCAGACGTTGGGCAGAACAATTCGGTTTGGAAAAAACACGTGAAATGGCATTGGAAAACAACAAAACGCCATTGCAGACTGTCCGTGTCAACACTACCCGTGCCACAGTCGAAGAAGTGATTGAAATGCTTGAATCAGAAGAACTGGAGGCAGTGCCGAGTAAATTCATCCCGGAATGCCTGATTGTCACAAATGGCCAACCTGCCCGCACGGCTACATTCGAAAAAGGTTTTATCACCATCCAAGATGAAAGTTCCATGCTGCCGGCTTATGCCCTGCAGGTTGAACCGGAAATGACCGTGCTTGATATGTGCGCAGCACCTGGCGGCAAAACCACCCACATTGCGGAAAAGATGAACAATAGCGGAACTTTGTATGCGCTTGACCTGCACGCACATAAAGTAAAGCTGATTGACGAAACAGCCAAGCGATTGGGCCATACGGTCATTGAAACAGAAGTGGGCGACGGCAAGAAAAGCGTTGAACGTTTCGGTGAAGAAAAATTCGACCGCATCCTTGTGGATGCTCCGTGCAGCGGTTTGGGTGTCATCAAACGTAAACCTGATATTAAGTATACGAAAAAAGAAGAGGACTTCGCCCGTCTGCAGAAAATCCAACTCGAGCTGCTGGACCAGGCAGCCCGCCTATTAAAAGAAGGCGGCATCGTGGTCTACAGCACCTGTACAGTGGATGCCATGGAAAACAGAGGGACAGCTGAACAGTTTTTGAAAGAACATCCTGAAATGGAGAAAATCCAGGCAGCCTTGCCTGCAGCCATGGGCATCAAGCATACAGGCTTTGTTCAGGTATTTCCGCAGGATTATGGAAGCGATGGTTTTTTCATCGCGGCTTTTCAAAAGACCCAGAAAACAGCAACAGCTTAAAGCAGGATAAGATTAGAATCGGGGTGTCATGATTTGTTTCGGTATGTGGTAGAAAGTGATACAGGTAGGATCCGTGAAGTAAATGAGGACAGTGTGGCGGTATTAAAACGCCCCGACGGCCTCCTATTGGCAGTCGTGGCAGATGGAATGGGCGGACATAAAGCCGGCGATGTTGCCAGCAAAATGACCGTCGATCAGCTCAGCCAGTATTTTCTGGAAGATGAGTCAATGTCGTTCCTGACGCTTGACAGCAAAAGGAAATGGCTTTCGGAACGTATTCAAACAGTCAACCGGCTGGTTTTTGAACATTCGTTAGCCAACCCGGAATGCAAAGGGATGGGCACGACGTTGATTGCGGCGCTGATTGATGACAAAGAAGGCATTTTATGCCATATCGGCGACAGCCGTGCTTACTTGATCAATGGTGGCATCAGTCAGATTACACGAGACCATTCGTATGTCAATGTGCTGGTCGACAGCGGGGAAATCAGCCAGGAAGAAGCTGAAGAACATCCGAAGAAAAATTGGATTGTCCGGGCGCTCGGGACCGAGGCTGAGATTGAAAGGGAAATGATTAATTTCTCTTTTGATGAAGCCTCCTATCTATTGATTTGTTCAGATGGCCTCAGCAATAAAGTTTCGAAAGAGGAATTGGCTTCCATCGTCAGATCAACAGCTCCGCTTTCCCAGAAAGGGCAGAAGCTGGTCACTTTGGCCAATGATCTTGGAGGAGAAGATAATATTTCCTTGATTCTTCTGTCCTCTGTGGATGAGGAGGTATAAGTATGTTGATAGGCAAAAGCGTCAACGGCCGCTACAAAATCAAGGAGTTGATTGGCGGCGGCGGAATGTCCAATGTGTATTTGGCACATGACATGATTTTGGACCGGGACATTGCGATCAAAATCCTCCGTTACGATTTTTCAAATGAAGAAGAACTGCGCAGACGTTTCCAACGGGAAGCGTTGTCCACAACCAGTCTGGCGCATCCGAACATCGTCAATATTTTCGATGTGGGCGAAGATGGATCCGTGCATTATTTAGTGATGGAATACGTTCCGGGAAAAACGTTAAAAGAATACATAATCGAACATTCACCAGTGTCGCCTGAGCGGGCTGTTGAGATTATGAAACAATTGACTTCGGCATTGGCGCATGCGCATCACAATCAAATTGTCCACCGGGACATCAAGCCGCAAAACATTTTAATGGATGCAGAAGGCAATGTGAAAATCTCTGATTTCGGCATTGCGATGGCATTAAGTGCAACTTCTTATACCCAGACAAATTCTGTGCTCGGGACCGTCCATTACTTGTCGCCTGAGCAGGCACGCGGAGGCACCGCCAATAAAAAATCCGATATCTATTCACTGGGCATCGTGATGTACGAATTGATCACAGGGAAACTGCCGTTTTCCGGTGAATCGGCCGTATCGATTGCCTTAAAGCATCTGCAGACAGAGACTCCATCTTTGCGCGATGCTGTTCCGACACTTCCTCAAAGTTTAGAGAACATCGTTTTAAAAGCTACGGCAAAAAATATGCAGCACCGTTATCAGTCAGCTGACGAAATGGAAGAAGATTTGGCAACGGCTTTATTGCCGGAGCGGCTGAATGAACCGAAATTCACGGTTCCTGAAGATCAGGATGAAACGCGTGCTATGCCAGCAATAAAGGATACATCGGCTTACACGAACGTGGCGGATACGAAAACAATGCCGCTGCCGGTGAATGAAGTGAAAAAAGAACAGCAAGCTCCGCCTAAAAAGAAAAAGAAGAAATGGCCATGGATTGTGGGCATACTAGCCTTTCTGCTGATCAGCGGATTGGTCCTCGCGATTGCTTTTCCGGGTTTATTTGAACCAAGGCAAGTGGCTGTTCCGGATATAACAGGTATGGAGCGCAACGAAGCACTTGAAGAACTCCAGGCCGCAGGGTTTGTTGTGGGGGAAGAAACAGATGAGTACTCAGAGCAAGTAGCAACCGATCACGTGATTCGAACAATTCCGGAAGCCGGAAAAATGAGGGACCGCGAAACGCAAATTCAACTGTTTGTCAGCATGGGCAAAGAAATTGCTGAAATGGATGATTTTGTCGGCAGCACCCTTGAAGAGGCAGAAGAAGCGCTGGAAGAACAGAAATTTGCGCCAGCTGAGTCCAGTGAAGAATTTTCCGACCAGCCGGTAGGCACCATTCTGACTCAAGAACCCGCAGCCGGTAAAGAAGTCATCATCAGTGAAACCACTGTCGAGTTTATTGTCAGCAAAGGTCCGGATCTGCGCAACGTAGAAAATTTGGCAGGGTTTACAGAAGAGAACCTCAATGACTATGCCCGTTCTTCCGGTTTTAATATCCGCATAATATCCGAACAGGCTTCTGATGAAGTCGAAGCAGGAAAAGTCATGTCACAAACCCCTGCTGCTGGAGAACAGCTGGAAGCCGGCAGTACAATTGAAGTCGTCATTTCTGCAGGCCAACCGGAAAAACCGTTGAAAACCTATATCCATACGGTGGAAATTCCATATGAACCTGCGGAACCCGCCGCAGAAGGTGAAGAGCCGGTGGAGCAGACCGTACAGATCTATGTCCAGGACAATTCACAGACGATGGTAGAACCTGTCGAGGAGTTTACTATCACAGAAGACAAGCAGCAGCGCATTGAAATGCAGATTGCCGAAGGGGAAAGTGCTTCTTACCGGATCGTCCGGGACTCTACGGTCATCCAGGAAGAAACTTTTGAATATTCAAGTGTAGACTAAACAGCAGCTAAAGGAGTGGAAAGATGCCGAAAGGTCAAATCAGAAAAGCATTGAGCGGATTTTATTATGTATTGGATGAAGATGGACAACGTTACATCCAGTGCCGTGGCCGTGGAGTATTTCGCAATCGCCAAATAACGCCGCTCGTCGGGGATTACGTTGACTACAAAGCGGAAAACAACGATTTGGAAGGAACGATCCTGCATGTTTATGAGCGGAAAAACGAATTGGTGAGACCGCCGATTTCAAATGTCGATCAAGCCATCCTTGTTTTTTCAGCCAAACAGCCGGACTTCCATCCCTTGTTGTTGGACCGCTTTTTAACGGCTATTGAGTCGCATTCAATTCAACCGATCATTTGCCTGACAAAAATGGATCTGCTGAAAGATACGGAGAAAGAAAAAATCCAACGCTATGTAGCCGATTATGAAAAGATTGGTTACGAAGTAATTCCGACATACATTGATGACCCTGCGTTAAGAGATCGTCTGATGCCCGTCCTGGAAGGGAAAATCAGTGTTCTGGCAGGACAGTCGGGAGTAGGGAAATCGACTTTACTGAACACCATTTTGCCGTCTTTGGAATTGAAGACGGACGATATTTCAAAAGCGCTGAACCGCGGAAAGCATACCACACGCCATGTCGAACTGATTGCAGTCAATAATGGGTTGCTGGCGGATACACCCGGCTTCAGCTCATTCGACTTTGAGACCATTGAGCGGGAAGAATTGTCTGCATGTTTCCCTGAATTCGCAGCGCGTTCCAATGACTGCAAATTCCGTGAATGTTTGCACATGAATGAACCTAAATGTGCGATTAAAGCGGCCGTAGAGGCTAATGAAATTCCTGATTACCGTTATAAGCATTACCTGAAATTCCTGGAAGAAATAATGAGCCGAAAGCCGAGGTATTCAAATGATTAAAATTGCACCGTCTATTTTAGCAGCCGATTTTGCCAAACTTGGAGAAGAAGTACTGGAAGTGGAAAGAGCAGGAGCGGATTGGATCCACGTGGATGTCATGGACGGCCATTTCGTGCCGAATATTTCATTTGGGCCGATTGTCCTGAATGCCATCCGTCCGTTGACCAAATTGCCGATGGATGTCCATTTGATGATCGAAAATCCGGACCTTTACATTGAGGAGTTTGCAAAAGCAGGCGCTGACTTTATCACTGTCCATGTAGAGGCTTGTCCGCACCTTCACCGGACCATTCAATTGATCCGTTCGTTTGGCGTCAAACCGGGTGTCGTCTTGAACCCGCATACACCGATAGAAACGATCCAGCACGTGCTGGAAGATATCGATATGGTCCTGTTCATGACCGTCAACCCAGGATTCGGGGGACAAAAGTTCATTCATTCTGTTGTTCCGAAAGTCAAACAACTGTCGGATATCATCAAAGAAAAAGACCTTTCCATCGAAATTGAAATAGATGGCGGCATCAATGAAGAAACCATCAAACCTTGTGCAGAAGCTGGCGCGACTGTATTTGTAGCCGGATCAGCCATCTACAGCAAGGAAGACCGGACGCAGGCTCTTCAGGCGATCAGGAAAGCAGGAGAAGAGGCGATTTCGTGAACGTCATTCTCATCGCAGGAGGTCCGGCAGGTGAACTGCCGGACTTTTCTTTTTTTCCGGAAGCTTCCTATATCGGCGTCGATGCCGGTACGCTGACGCTTCTCGAAAAAGGCATTCAGCCAGCAGCAGCTGTGGGTGATTTCGATTCGGTGACAGCGGAAGACTATAAAAAAATCCTTGCAGTTTTGCCTGAATTGGCGCGGTCTCCATCTGAAAAAGAGCAGTCGGATACCGAGCTCGGGTTGGAGAAGGCGATGACCTATCAGCCCGATCAAATCATCTTGGCAGGTGTGACAGGCGGGCGGCTCGATCACTATATGAGCGCTTTGCATATCATGTTCAAATATCAGCAGGAATTTCCGAAAACGAATTTTGTTCTATTGAACAACCAAAACCGCATTCGCTTTTTTAGTCCGGGCACCCACGCTGTGGAAAAGGATGAACGCTACCGTTATGTGTCGTTTTATCCATTTGCAGAAGAAGTCGGGGGACTGACGTTATCCGGCTTTAAGTATCCAGTGACTGATGACACAATCCCTTTTGGGAGCACGCGATTTGTCAGCAATGAGTTGCTTGGGCAGGGCAGCGTCACCATTCAAAGTGGATGCTGTCTGATGGTGGAAAGTTCTGACGGGTAAGTGTTCAGTGCAACATAAAACAGGCAGCGAAAAGGAAGACTCTTTTCGCTGCCTGTTTTTATGTTGCGTTTAAACGATCTTATCATTAATCGTTAACAACGAAAAAATGCCAGGCTGATTAGATCAGCACCGGCATTATCCATGAGCGATTATACGCGCTCAACTTTTCCTGATTTCATGGCTCTTGCAGAAACCCATACACGTTTCGGTTTACCGTCTACAAGGATGCGAACTTTTTGAAGGTTTGCTCCCCATGTACGTTTCGTCGAATTCATTGCGTGCGAACGGGCATTTCCGGCGCGAGCTTTACGTCCACTAATTGCACATACTTTAGGCATGTAAGTCCCTCCTCACAAGTGAAGCTGAAAATTATTATAGAATTTCAGTTCGTTTTTCGTTTCACATACTTTAATAATTTACCACAGACATATCGGGTTTGCAACTATATTTCGAGGTCTTTAAAGAAAAAAACCTTTACACCCTAAAACGCCTCCTTTTCTTCTATAAGGGTTTAAGGTAGAATGAAAAGAGTGAAATAGGACTCAAGGAGGAATTTCAATGTCGATTGAATTGAAGAACGAATATGGTCAAATCGATATTTCCAATGATGTAATTGCTCAAATAGCAGGCGGCGCCG
This sequence comes from Planococcus sp. APC 3900, assembly GCF_030407735.1. NCBI lineage: Bacteria > Bacillati > Bacillota > Bacilli > Caryophanales > Caryophanaceae > Planococcus > Planococcus sp. APC 3900. The sequence goes on from NZ_JASDCT010000002.1 coordinate 485,637, forward strand.
CTATCGAATGCTATGGTATTGTAGGCATGGCAACGAAACACCAGATACGTGACGGCTTGACAGATATCCTTCGCAAAGAAAATTTCGCTAAAGGAGTGCTTGTGCGCCAGGAAGATGACGATTTGGTCATTGATATGTATGTCATCATCAGTTATGGTACGAAAATTTCTGAAGTAGCTTATCAAGTCCAGTCCAAAGTGAAATACACAGTAAACCAAACATTAGGAATGTCAGTAAAAGCAGTAAACATTTTTGTCCAAGGAGTTCGTGTAACGAACCCGTAGGAGGAGGAAGAGTCAGTTATGAAGTCATTAAACGGATTAAAGTTCGCTGAAATGGTGCAGATGGGATCACACCATCTTTTTCAAAATGCGGATTATGTTGATGCATTAAACGTGTTCCCGGTGCCTGATGGCGATACAGGAACGAATATGAATTTATCGATGACTTCTGGAGCGAAGGAAACGACTGCCCAAGCAGAAGAACACATCGGCAAAACAGCAAACGCTTTATCAAAAGGCTTGTTGATGGGTGCCCGAGGAAATTCGGGTGTTATTCTTTCTCAGCTTTTCAGAGGTTTCAGCAAATACATTGCAGCCGAAACGGAATTGTCCGCACTTAAGTTTGCTGAAGCTCTTCAGCATGGCGTAGAGACGGCGTATAAAGCTGTAATGAAACCGGTTGAAGGAACAATTTTGACGGTCGCAAAAGATGCGGCTGCCAAAGGCATGGAAACAGCGAAGACAGAAGAAGATCTCATTGTATGGTTCGAAACGGTTTTGGCGGAAGCACAGGCTTCTTTAGAGCGGACTCCGGATCTTTTGCCCGTTTTGAAAGAAGTGGGTGTCGTTGACAGTGGCGGACAAGGTCTCGTATATGTCTACGAAGGTTTCTTGGCTTCATTGAAAGGCGAAGAATTACCGGAAAAACATACGCATAACTCAATGACGGACTTAGTCAGCGCAGAACATCATAAAAATATTGCGAGCTTCATGGATACAGCTGATATTGAATTTGGCTACTGCACGGAGTTTATGGTGAAATTTGAAAAAGGCAAGAAAGAGTTTAACGAAGCTTTATTTCGTTCTGATTTGAGTGAGTATGGAGATTCTTTGCTGGTCATCGCTGATGATGAAATTGCAAAAATTCATATCCATTCGGAAGAACCAGGAAAAGTGCTTACATATGGGCAGGACTACGGAAGCCTGATCAGCATGAAAATAGAGAATATGCGTCAGCAGCATATTGATATTGTCGGCGAAGACTTCCAGAAAAATGCGCCAAAACAGCAGACAGTACAGCCATACGCGGTGGTGACGGTTGCAATGGGCGAAGGTATCGCAGATTTGCTTCGCAGCATCGGCGCTTCCTATGTTATTGAAGGCGGCCAGACGATGAACCCATCGACAGAAGATATCGTCAACGCGGTCAAGTCGATCGGTGCAGAGCGCGTGCTGATCTTGCCGAACAACAAGAACATTATTATGGCTGCAGAACAGGCAGCTGAACTTTTGGATATTGAAGCAGCAGTCGTACCGACAAAAGATGTACCTCAAGGGATGTCTGCTTTGTTGGCCTTTAATCCAGATGCTTCGGTGGAAGATAACCAGGCTGCCATGGCGAGCGCTTCCAAACATGTGAAGTCGGGATCTGTGACATTTGCGGTCCGCGATACTTCAATCGATGGCATCGAAATTAAAAAAGATGACTTCATGGGGATTTCTGAAGGCAAAATCGTTGTCTCTGACAGCAACCTGGATTCGGTAACCGAAAAACTGGCTAAACAGCTGGTGGACAGTGAAGCGGAAATTGTTACCATTCTTTTCGGTGAAGATGTGACAGCGGCTGATGCTGAAAAGTTGGGTCAATTCATTGAAACGCTGAACAGCGACGTCGAAGTTGAAATTCATGAAGGCAAACAACCTCTTTATCCGTTTATAATTGCTGTAGAATAATATTATTTTTTTAGATTTTCCAATAAAATTAAGATTTGAGCGCATACCCTGTATGCGCTTTTATTTTTGTTAAATATGTCGAAATAGTGTAAACTATTGATATACGTAAATTGAAAGAAAGGGGTTTGAGCCATGAAGTTCAAATCTGTTTTTGATATAATCGGCCCAGTCATGATTGGGCCATCCTCTTCGCATACTGCGGGAGCAGCACGCATCGGAAGAGTAGCGAGAGATTTATTCGGCAGGCAGCCGGATTGGGCAAAAGTTCATCTCTATGGCTCGTTTGCAGAAACCTATAAAGGACATAGCACGGATGTCGCAATCATTGGCGGGTTGTTGGATTACGATACGTTTGACGAACGCATCAAAACCTCATTCGAGGAAGCAGAGAAAGTGGGCATGACGTTTGAATTCATTCCCGAAACCGGACATGTAGACCACCCGAACACTGCTCGCATCGTCATAGGTGACCAGGATTCTGAAATGTCGATGATGGGCATTTCAATCGGCGGCGGAAAAATTGAAATTACGGAATTGAACGGTTTTCCGCTTCGCTTGTCAGGGAATCATCCGGCCATACTCGTAGTTCATGAAGACCGTTCAGGCTGTATTGCGAATGTGGCAAACTGTTTGTATAAATATGATATTAATATTGGCCACATGGAAGTATCCCGAAAAGAAAAAGGGCATATGGCATTGATGGTCATCGAAGTTGATCAAAATGTGGATCGAAAAGTAATGGATGAGTTGAGAAAACTTCCGAACATTACGCAGGTGACGAGAATCGCCGATTAAATTGGAGGGTATAAAAATGGAAGCTTTATTCCGCAATGTACGAGAATTGGTTGAGCGGGCTGAAAAAGAGCAGAAATTGATTTCTGAAATCATGATTGAACAAGAAATGCTCATGACAGACCGTTCACGTGAAGATATTATGAAGCAGATGGACCGTAATTTAACGGTCATGGAAGAAGCCGTAGAAAAAGGCCTGCAAGGCGTCCATTCCGTATCAGGATTGACAGGTGGAGACGCCGTCCTGTTGCAAGCTTATCGTGCGAAAGGCAACACGCTCTCAGGCGACCTATTGCTTGATGCAGTCAGCAAAGCAGTTGCGACCAACGAAGTAAACGCTGCCATGGGAACTATTTGTGCTACACCAACAGCAGGATCAGCTGGCGTTGTACCGGGAACATTATTTGCGGTACAGAATAAATTGAATCCGACTAGAGAGCAGATGATCCGTTATCTGTTTACAGCAGGTGCCTTCGGATTTGTGGTGGCCAATAATGCTTCGATTTCCGGAGCTGCAGGCGGTTGCCAGGCAGAAGTGGGATCAGCAGCTGGAATGGCATCAGCAGCGATAATCGAAATGGCGGGAGGAACACCTCAGCAAAGTTCGGAAGCCTTTGCAATCACGATGAAAAACATGCTTGGCTTGGTCTGCGATCCAGTGGCGGGATTAGTGGAAGTGCCATGTGTGAAGCGTAATGCAATGGGAGCCGCCAATGCAGTTGTAGCTGCGGATATGGCCTTGGCCGGTGTCACCAGCCGCATTCCATGCGATGAAGTGATCGGTGCCATGTTCGAAATCGGCCAATCCATGCCGAGTGCATTGCGGGAAACTGCAAAAGGCGGACTTGCTGCAACACCTACCGGAAAGTGGCTTGAGTCCAAAATCTTTGGTGGAGCAGTTGTTGGCAGTGGGCAGTAAAGATTCAGTCGCCACATTAAAAGGGGTCGGCAAACAGGCTGCCGAAACCCTGCAGGAAATGAAGATTGAGACTATACATGACTTGATCATGACATTTCCGTATCGCCATGAAGATTTTCAGTTGAAGGATTTGGCAGATACACCGCATAATGAACGCGTGACGGTGGAAGGAAGGGTGGAGAGCGAAGCTTCCATCCTTTTTTTGGGTAAGAAAAAATCACGCACACAAGTACGGGTGTTGGTTGGACGCCACTTGGTTAAGGCTATTTTCTTCAATCAGCCCTATGTGAAAGCCAAATTGCATCTAGGGGAAGTCATCACACTTACAGGGAAATGGGACCGTGGCCGCCAGGTAATTACGGTATCAAGCCATTCCATCGGTCCGCGCACCGGCGGAGCGGATTTTGAACCTGTCTATAGCCTGAAAGGCAGTATCCACCAAAAAACGTTCCGTAAGCTGATGAGGCAGGCATTAGATTTGGCGAAAGAAGACATTGAAGAATGTCTGCCACAGCGATTTCTTGCCACTTATCAGTTGGCTTCAATTCAAGATGCTTTGGAATGGGTTCACTTCCCGCCGGATGGTGAAGCAGTCAAACAAGCGCGCAGGCGTTTTGTTTATGAAGAATTATTGATGTTTCAATTGAAGATGCAGGCGCTCCGCAAAAAGAACCGCGAAGAAGAAGGCGGTTCGTTTATCGATTATGATTTGGAGCGATTGAAGCTCTTTATTGACGCCTTGCCTTTCGATTTGACTGCTGCGCAAAAACGCGTAGTCAATGAGATTTGCAAGGATATGAAAGAGCCGTTCCGCATGAATCGCCTGTTGCAGGGCGACGTGGGTTCAGGGAAGACAGTTGTGGCAGCCATTGCGCTATATGCAGCCCATACGGCTGGGCTGCAGGGTGCTTTGATGGCGCCGACTGAAATCCTCGCTGAACAGCACGCCAATACATTGTCCCAATGGTTTCAGCCGTTTTCTTTGAATATCGCTTTATTGACGGGGTCGGTAAAAGGCAAGAAGCGCCAGTTGATCCTGCAGCAGCTGGCAGCGGGAGAAATCGATTTGCTGATCGGTACACATGCGTTAATTCAGCCGGAAGTGCAGTTCCGTAAACTCGGGCTTGTCATAACCGATGAACAGCACCGTTTTGGTGTAGACCAACGCCGTGTCCTGAAAGACAAAGGTTATAATCCGGACGTGTTGTTCATGACAGCCACGCCGATTCCAAGGACTTTGGCCATTTCTGCTTTCGGGGAAATGGACGTGTCCATTATTGATGAAATGCCGGTTGGCCGAAAAGAAATCGAGACTTACTGGATGAAAAAAGAGATGTTCGGAAAAATTGTTGGCCGAATGGAAAAAGAATTGTCAGCTGGACGACAAGCTTATGTCATTTGCCCGTTGATCGAGGAATCCGATAAATTGGATTACCAAAACGCAGTCGATCTGTTTCAACAGCTGGCGATGTATTTCAAAGACCGTTTTACGGTCGGGCTGATGCACGGCCGCCTGCATTCTGAAGAAAAAGAACAGACCATGCGCGAGTTTACAGAAGGAAAAATCGATGTATTGGTATCGACCACCGTAGTTGAAGTCGGAGTCAACGTACCGAATGCGTCCTTTATGCTCATTTATGATGCTGAACGTTTTGGGTTGTCACAGCTGCATCAATTGCGCGGCCGTGTCGGACGCGGCAGTGAGCAATCCTATTGCGTCCTATTGGCGGATCCGAAAACGGAAATCGGCAAAGAACGTATGGCGACGATGACTGAAACCAATGACGGGTTTGTGCTTGCAGAAAAAGATCTGCAGCTGAGGGGTCCTGGAGACTTTTTCGGCCGTAAGCAAAGCGGTATTCCCGAATTTAAAATGGCAGATCTCGTGCACGATTATCGGGCATTGGAAACAGCCAGAAAAGATGCAGAACAATTGATCAACAGTGAAGAATTTTGGCAGGCGGATGACATGCGCTGTCTGCGCCGCCAAATAGAACAGTCCGGTGTATTATCAGGTGGAAGATTGGATTAAGAATGCAGGGGGGCATAATTTCCCTTGCATTCTTTTTTTGTTATTTATATACTGATGTTAGTACCAAGTGCTAATAGCGGGCGGTGACATAGTGAGAAGACCAAAAAAAGAGCGGCAACAAGCATTGAAGGATACGATCAGGGATAATCCATTTGTAACGGACGAAGAGCTGTCGGTTGAATTTGATGTCAGCGTGCAGACGATCCGTTTGGACCGGATGGAACTTGCCATACCGGAATTGCGGGAGCGCATTAAGCACGTAGCCGTAAAAACCTTTGAAGACGAAGTGAAATCCCTCCCGATTGATGAAGTCATTGGGGAGATTATTGATATTGAATTGGATAAAAAAGCAATTTCGATTTTTGATGTAAAACCGGAGCATGTTTTTCAGCGAAATCAGATTGCCAGGGGACATCACCTGTTCGCGCAGGCCAATTCTCTGGCAGTTGCGGTGATGAACGAAGAGTTGGCATTGACCGTGAAATCGGAACTGCAATTTTTGCGTCCGGTTACAGCGGGCCAACGTGTCGTTGCGAAAGCGGAAGTGGTCGACAGCCATCCTGAAAAAAATCGGGCGTTCGTGAAAGTCGTTTCGGCAGTCGATCAACTGACGGTTTTCATCGGAACATTTGAAATGTATCGAATGACAGAGCAAAGTGAAGGTGACGAGAAATGAAAATAGCGGTTGACGCAATGGGTGGAGACAATGCCCCCAAAGAAATTATCGCAGGAGTATACAAAGCATTGGATGAATTCAGTGATATTGAAATCCAACTATACGGCCATCAGGAAAAAATGCAGGAATTTCTTAAGGAACATGAACGCCTGACAATCGTCCATTGTGAAGAGGTCATCGAGTCGGAAGATGATCCGGTCCGGTCAGTCAGACGCAAGAAAGACGCTTCCATGGTCCGTATGGCTCAAGCTGTAAAAGACGGCCAGGCAGACGCATGCGTATCAGCAGGAAATACAGGAGCACTCATGTCAGCAGGCTTGTTTGTTGTAGGCCGAATTGACGGTGTGGACCGGCCTGCATTGGCACCAACCTTGCCGACTATTGATGGAAAAGGGTTTGTTATGCTGGACATGGGCGCCAATGCAGAAGCCCGGCCGGAACACCTTGTGCAATACGCCATCATGGGAAGCATCTATGCGGAAAAAGTCCGAGGTATTGAAAATCCGACGGTCGGGTTACTGAATATCGGGACGGAAGAGAAAAAAGGCAATGATTTGACCAAAGCAGCTTTTCCTTTATTGAAGGAAGCGCCTGTCAACTTTATCGGCAACGTGGAATCGCGTGATCTGTTGAATGGTGTTGCGGATGTTGTGGTCACCGATGGGTTTACAGGCAATATGGTGTTGAAAACAATAGAAGGTACGGCAATGAATGTCTTTTCCATGATTAAAGATGTGTTCATGAGTTCTGCTAAAACAAAAGTTGCCGCTTTCTTGGTGAAAGACAATATCAAAGGCTTGAAAGGCATGCTGGATTACAGCGAATACGGCGGTGCTGGCCTGTTTGGTTTGAAGGCGCCTGTCATCAAAGCGCATGGTTCGTCGAACGCTACAGCATTGTTCAATGCGATACGCCAGACACGCACGATGGTGGAATATGATGTAACCGGAACAATTTACAGTACGCTGAAAAAGGAGACTGTCCATGAAGACTAAAATTGCATTTATCTATCCAGGCCAAGGATCTCAGGCGGTCGGAATGGGCGAAAGCTTTTTAACTGATGATACAAGCCGGAAGTTTTTTGAAAACGCGGATCAGTCCCTAGGCCTGAACTTATCCAAACTGATGCTTGAAGGGCCGCAGGAAGAATTGACGCTGACTTATCATGCTCAACCTGCCTTGCTGACAGTCAGTTCAATGATTACAGAACGGTTGATCCGTGCTGGTATCCGGCCTGACTATACAGCCGGCCATAGCCTTGGTGAATACAGCGCGCTGGTTACTTCCAATGTGATGGAATTTCCGACAGCTGTCGACATCGTACATAAACGTGGTTTGTTCATGAATACCGCTTTTCCTGCAGGAGAAGGCACGATGGCGGCTATTCTGGGTATGGACAGTGCAGAGCTGGAAAAAGTGACGAATGAAGTCACTGATACCACAGGTGTTGTTCAATTGGCCAACTTAAATTGCCCAGGACAAATCGTTATCTCTGGAACAAAAGCAGGAGTGGAGCAGGCTTGTCTGCTGGCCAAAGAACGCGGTGCCAAAAGAGCGATTCCGCTTGATGTCAGCGGACCCTTCCATTCGGAATTGATGCGTTCGGCATCGCAGGACCTGGCAAAAGAATTGAGTGCTGCTTTCCTATTGGATGCTAAAGTACCGGTGGTTTCGAATGTTACGGCCAAATCGGAAACGAATGCTGCTCAAATACAGGATCTATTGGTACGCCAATTGTATTCACCGGTGCTATGGGAGCAATCTGTCCGTGAAATGATCGATTTGGACGTTACGGTCTTCATCGAAATCGGCCCAGGAAAAGTATTGAGCGGACTTGTGAAAAAAATTGACCGTTCGGTTAAAACCTTGCCGGTCTATGACCTGGAGTCATTTGAAAAAGCGGTAGAGGAGTTGGCGAAATGAGCAAATTAGCTGGGAAAACAGCAATCATTACCGGAGCGTCCCGCGGGATCGGAGCGGAAATCGCTCGGCAATTCGCAGCAAACGGAGCTAAAGTGGTTGTCAATTACAGCGGCAGCCAAGAAAAAGCGGAAGCGGTTGTAGCAGATATCCAAGCAAACGGCGGAGAAGCGATTGCAGTCAAAGCCAATGTCTCAGATTCAGAATCAGTCAAGGCAATGGTGGATGGAGCCATGAAAACTTTCGGGTCTGTGGATATTTTGGTCAATAACGCCGGAATTACCCGTGATAACCTGATGATGCGCATGAAGGACGATGAATGGGATGATGTCATCAACACCAATTTAAAAGGTGTCTTTGTTTGCACCAAAGCGGTGACCCGCCAAATGATGAAACAACGTGCTGGCCGGATCATTAACATCGCTTCAATCGTAGGTGTCATGGGCAATGCGGGACAGGCAAACTATGTCGCATCAAAAGCGGGTGTCATCGGATTGACTAAAACAACAGCCCGTGAATTGGCAAGCCGCGGCATCACAGCCAATGCTGTAGCGCCCGGATTCATCACGACCGATATGACCGACCAATTGACCGAAGATGTCCAAAAAGCGATGTTGGGACAAATTCCGTTGGGCCGGTTCGGTGCGCCTGAAGATGTCGCGAAAGCTGCGCTTTTCCTGGCTTCTGATGATGCTTCCTATATGACGGGCCAAACGCTTCATCTTGATGGCGGAATGGTCATGTAAGAAAGTTTTTTGTATACTGATTTGAGGGGAGGTGACGACATTGTCAACAGTATTAGAGAGAGTAACTAAAGTAATCGTGGATCGTCTAGGTGTAGAAGAAAGCGAAGTGAAACTTGAAGCTTCATTTACCGGTGACCTAGGTGCAGATTCATTGGACGTAGTGGAATTGGTTATGGAACTTGAAGATGAATTCGATATGGAAATTTCTGACGAAGATGCTGAAAGCATGGCTACAGTAGGCGACGCAGTAACGTACATCGAGAAGAAGCAAGCTTAAGGCCGAAATGCTGAAGCGATCGTTAAGACCCGACAGGCATAAGGCGCGTTGACGAAGCGGCGTGTTTTTGCCGCACAGTCGACGTGACTTATGAACCCGAGGGTCTGATCGCTGAAGCTGGACACCACGAAATGCAGAAGCGCCTGTGTAGCTCTGACGGGCATAAGACGCTCCGTCGAAGCGGCGTTTTCAGCCGCCTAGCTGGAGTGGCTTATGACCCTAGAATCTGGCCGTTGAAGCTGGACACCAAGAAATGCAGAAGCGACCAAGCGGTCCTTTCGAAAAAGATACTTAAACACCCATTGACGCACAATTGCTGTTATACTAAGCAGTTGTGCGTCAATTCTCTTTTTGCACAATAGCTGAAAAAAAGGTAAAATTGATGGAAGTCCACAAAGGAAGGCAGATAAAAAATGGCAATGAATAGAAAAGCGAATCATCAAAAGCCAGGCGTTATAAAAGAAAGTGCCAAAGCGGCGTTTGAACAACTGCAAAAAGAGCTGAACGTTTCATTTAATAAACCCGCCCTGCTGTATCAGGCATTTACGCATTCATCTTATGTGAATGAGCATCGGAGAAAACAATTTACCGATAACGAACGATTGGAATTTTTGGGAGATGCAGTGCTGGAACTATCGGTTTCGCATTACCTCTATATGAAATATCCTGAAATGAGCGAAGGCGAATTGACGAAGCTGCGTGCAGCCATCGTTTGTGAACCGTCACTTGTTTTATTTGCCAATGAACTCCAATTCGGCAAATACATCCTGTTAGGAAAAGGGGAAGAGCTGACAGGGGGCCGGACGCGTCCAGCTTTGCTTGCAGATGTATTTGAATCCTATATCGGCGCTCTGTACCTGGATCAGGGAATGGACCCAGTTGTCGCGTTTTTGGAGAAGATATTGTTTCCAAAAGTAGAAATCGGTGCTTTTTCGCATGTGATGGATTATAAAAGCCAATTGCAGGAATTAATACAGCAGAAGAATAATGGGGCATTGAGTTATGAAATTATCGATGAAACCGGACCTGCACACAGCCGTGTGTTCGTGACGCGAGTGTCTCTGGCAGACCAGGAGCTCGGAGTCGGCAACGGCCGGTCCAAAAAAGAGGCGGAACAGCAGGCAGCTCAGCTGGCAATCCGTAAATTGCAAGAAGCAGCGGAGGATTAACGATGTTTTTGAAGAGATTGGAAGTCATGGGGTTCAAATCGTTTGCTGATCGCATTGGCATTGATTTTGTACCCGGAGTAACAGCCGTCGTCGGACCGAACGGCAGCGGCAAAAGCAATGTCACCGATGCCATCCGTTGGGTGCTCGGTGAACAATCCGCGAAATCACTGCGCGGAGCCAAAATGGAAGATGTGATCTTTTCAGGAAGCGATTCCCGAAAACCGCTGAATTTTGCGGAAGTCACGTTAATTTTAGATAATGCAGATGGCCGTGTCCCTCTCGATTACAGCGAAGTCAGCGTAACGAGAAGGGTTTTTCGCAGTGGCGAAAGTGCCTATTTGCTGAACAAGCAAAATTGCCGGCTAAAGGATATCACCGACCTGTTTATGGATTCAGGGCTTGGAAAAGAAGCCTTTTCCATCATTTCACAGGGGCGTGTAGACGAGATCCTGAATTCCAAAGCAGAAGAGCGCCGGTCGATTTTTGAAGAAGCCGCCGGTGTCCTGAAATACAAACAGCGCAAGAAAAAAGCTGAAGTGAAATTAAACGAAACCGATGAAAACCTGAATCGGGTGCTGGATATCCTGCATGAATTGGATGGCCGGATGGAACCGCTTCAGATCCAAGCTTCTACAGCGCGCGATTATTTGGATATGAACGAACAACTGAAAGATGCCGATATCGCTTTATTGGCATTTGATGCGGGCAACTTGGAGCAGGAATTGGAACAGCTGACGTTCGATGCTGCAGCACATACGGAAAAAGAACAGCAATTATCAGCTGATATCCATCTGAAAGAACGTGCAGTTGCAAAAATCCGCCGTACTTTGGCTGATCTGGATAATAAAATAGATCAGGCGCAGAATTCTCTTGTGGAAGCGAGTGCGGAGACCGAGAAATGGCAAGGGCGCAAATTGCTCATGTCCGAGAAAAAGAGCAATGCCCATCGGCAAGCCAAGCAATTGCAGGGAAATGTGGATGCTGAAAAAATAGAAAATGTTTTTTTGGAAAAGAAGCATACCGAGCAATTAGTTTTGCTGGAAGAGCGCAAAGTGGAGCTGCAGACAATTAGAGCGGCAATCAAACAACTTGAAGAACAATTGAACCGCAGCCCGGCTGACATCGAAAATGAAATTGAAAACTGCAAGTCTATTTATATTGAATTGATGAATGAACAGGCAACAGTTAAAAATGAATTGAAGAATATCGGTTTGCAGGCACAGCAATTATCCGAGTCGACAGGACGCATCGAATCACAGCGCACGGACTTTACGGCAGAGTTGTCCAAGCTGGAAAGTGAAAAAACGAAAGCGGAGCAGAACGCTCAAGAAATCCGAACGTTATTGGATGACAAACGCCAGCAATACAAAGACAGCGAAGCTGCCTACCAACAGCAGAAGCAAAACTTCGAACAAAAACAGTCGATGCTGTTCCAGGCGTATCAATCGCAGAAGCAATTAGCTGCACGGATTGGCACACTTCAAGAACTGGAAGCTGATTTTTCGGGGTTTTTCCAAGGGGTACGTGAAGTGTTGGTAGCGCGTGAAAAAGGTCATCTAGCAGGAATTAGAGGGGCTGTCGCTGAGCTTGCGCAAGTGGAGAAAACCCACGCCAAAGCCATCGAAACGGCTTTGGGCGCTTCCAGCCAGCACATTGTCACGGAAAATGAACAGCATGCCCGTGAAGCCATCGATTTTCTTCGGAAGAAAAGAGCAGGCCGTTCCACGTTCCTGCCGATGACTGTCATGAAGGCCAGAAAGATTCCAGAACATACACTGGCCACAGTCCGTGAACATCCTTCCTATATCAGCATGGCTTTTGAATTGGTCAGCTACGATCCACAATACAGCATGATCATTGAAAACTTATTGGGCAATGTCATCATTGCGACTGATTTAAAAGGTGCCACGGCTATTGCAAGAGCAACCGGCAACCGTTTCCGTGTTGTGACACTAGAAGGCGATATCGTCAATGCCGGTGGATCGATGACAGGCGGAGCCAGCAAAATGCAAGCCTCTTTCTTTACGCGAAAAGCGGAGCTTGAACAATTGCTGGTACAGGCTTCGGAATTGAAAGAAACGATCCTGAATGCAGAGAAAACCGTTCAGAAAGAGCAGGCGGATGTCAAAGCAGCTGAAGAATCGATTCAAATTCTGCGGGCCGAAGGCGAAAAATACCGCGATATGGAAGCCGAAAGTGCCATTATCCTGCGTGAAATTGAGGCGGTACTAAAAACCACCATTGAGCGTTTCCGCCTTTTCGAAGCGCAACAGAAAAACAGGGAATACGATTTGACGGCCATTACCGGGCGTCAGGAAACAGCCGCCAGCCGCCTTGAGAGCATCGTTAAAGAATTGCACGCCATTACTGTGAAAATCGACGAATTGACGCTGTTCAAGCAGCAAAATGAATCAGCACGCGATCAGGTTCTGGAGAAATTAGCTGAACAGAAGTCCTTATATGCGGTGACAAAAGAACGTGTCACGCAATTGACTGCCAGCGAAGCTGAACTTTCTGAACGCTTGGAGAAAAGTAACCGCAAGCTGCAGGAACATCAAAAAGAACTGCAGTGGATCCAGTCGGAAGAAGCGGCAAAAGTCTATTCGGATGAGGAAATCCTTCGTGAAATCGAGTCTTGGTCAGCGAAGAAAGTGCAGATTCAGCAAACTGTCAACCAGACGAAAGAACAGCGGGCAGAGCAGCAAAATGGCCTGAATGAGCTTGAAGAAAACCTAAGGGAACAACAGCGCATCTACAAAGGCTATGTAGAGGCCATCCGAATCTGTGAAGTCAAATCGACGCGATTGGATGTCCAGATCCAAAGCCTTATTGCGCAGCTTGAAGCCAGTTACCAGCTGACACTGGAGCAGGCGAAACAATTTGAAATGATGGACGAAGAAACAGTTGTCCGCAGAAAGGTCAAGTTGCTGAAGCAGTCGATTGAGGAACTCGGGCCGGTGCATCTTGGCGCCATCGAGGAATTCGATCATGTTTCTGACCGCCATGCATTTTTGACGGAGCAGCGCAATGACTTGAATGAAGCAAAAGATACTTTGCGTACATTGATTCGTGAAATGGATGGGGAAATGACCAGCCGTTTCGATGAAACCTTCCACGCAATCCGCAAACAGTTCCAACGTGTCTTCAAAGAGCTTTTTGGTGGAGGTTCGGCGGATCTCGTACTGACCGATCCGCAGGACTTGCTTATGACCGGTGTGGAAATAATCGCTCAGCCGCCAGGCAAAAAACTGCAGAACCTGACCCTTTTATCGGGAGGGGAACGTGCACTGACTGCCATCGCTTTATTGTTTGCGATTTTGAATGTGCGCCCTGTGCCATTCTGTGTCCTTGACGAAGTAGAAGCGGCGCTTGATGAATCGAATGTCGTGCGTTACAGTCAATACCTGAAGAAATTCAGCGAAGACACACAGTTCATCGTCATTACGCATCGTAAAGGAACAATGGAAGGCGCGGATGTTTTGTATGGCATAACCATGCAGGAATCTGGAATTTCGAAATTGGTTTCCGTTAAACTTGAAGAGAAAATTTAAAAGAGGAGTGGTCACGTGAGTTTCTTTAAAAAATTAAAAGAAAAATTTGCTGGGAACGCCGAGGCTGAAGAATCAACTGAAAAATACAAAGAAGGCTTAGCCAAAACCCGTACAGGCTTTACTTCAAAAATCAATGATTTAGTGGCGAAATACCGCAAAGTCGACGAAGACTTTTTTGAGGAACTGGAAGAAATCCTTTTGCAGGCGGACGTTGGATTTGAAACAGTCCTTGAGTTGATGGACGACTTGCGTTTTGAAGTGCAGCGGAAAAACGTCAAGGACACATCAAACGTTCAATCTGTCATCTCTGAAAAATTGGTTGAAATCTATCAGGCTGGCGAAGCCGAAATCAACGAAATCAATTTCGTTGAGGGTCTGACGGTTATTTTAATGGTCGGCGTCAATGGGGTCGGAAAAACTACCACAATCGGTAAATTAGCGCATCGTTTCAAAAACGAAGGCAAAACCGTCATGTTGGCCGCAGGTGATACATTCCGTGCGGGAGCAATCGAACAATTGGATGTTTGGGGCCAGCGTGTAGGCGTTGACGTCATCAAGCAAAGCGAAGGTTCAGATCCTGCGGCCGTCATGTATGACGCTGTCCGTTCGGCTAAATCCCGCGGAGTGGATGTTTTGATCTGTGATACGGCTGGCCGTCTCCAGAACAAAGTCAATCTGATGAATGAACTGCAGAAAGTGCACCGTGTCATATCACGTGAAGTTCCAGGCGCGCCCCATGAAGTGCTGCTGGCACTTGATGCCACAACCGGACAAAATGCCATGATCCAAGCGCAGACGTTCAAAGAAGTAACGGATGTCACAGGCATTGTCCTGACCAAATTGGATGGAACGGCAAAAGGCGGTATTGTCTTGGCGATCCGCAACAAGCTGAAGATTCCTGTGAAATACGTAGGCTTGGGTGAAAAATTGGATGATCTCCAACCGTTTGACGCCCAAAAATATGTCTATGGTTTATTTGCTGAAGGCTTGGATAAAGAGCAGCAATTGGAAGATGCACAGACAGACAAGTAAAATTACTTGACAGCATTATTAAAATTCAGTATTCTAAGCAGTAGAATGAGTGGGGTGAGCATCAATGATGGGATTGGAAAAAACAACACGCATGAACTATTTGTTTGATTTCTATCAGGAGCTCCTGACGCCTAAACAGCGCAGCTATATGATGCTGTATTATTTAGATGACCATTCACTGGGCGAAATTGCGGAAGAATACGACATCACCCGCCAGGCAGTTTATGATAATATCCGCCGAACGGAAGCGATGCTCGAAGAATATGAACGCAAATTGCAGCTGTTCGAGAAATTTCAGAAACGGCAGCAATTGGTTTCGTCATTTGAAAAACAGCCATTCACAGAAGAACACGTCCAGCAATTTCTGGACGAACTGAAGGAATGGGACTAGGAGGCGGAAAGAATGGCATTTGAAGGATTATCCGAACGCCTGCAAGGCACCATGACAAAGATCAAAGGCAAAGGAAAAGTCAACGAAGCAGACGTTAAGGAAATGATGCGGGAAGTCCGTTTCGCCTTAATCGAAGCGGATGTCAACTTGAAGGTCGTCAAAGAATTCGTCAAGAAAGTCAGCGAACGCGCGGTTGGTGAGGATGTCATGGAAAGCCTGACTCCTGGCCAGCAAGTCGTCAAAATCGTTAAAGATGAACTGACTGAATTGATGGGCGGCGAAGAACGGAAAATCGAATTTTCCACAAAACAGCCAACCGTCATTATGATGGTCGGGCTGCAAGGAGCCGGTAAAACGACCACTACCGGAAAACTCGCCAATCTGTTGCGCAGAAAACACAACCGTAAACCACTGCTGGTAGCAGCCGATGTTTACCGTCCGGCTGCAATTCAGCAGCTTGAGACAATCGGTAAACAACTGTCTCTTCCAGTCTTTTCGAAAGGGACAGAACTGTCTCCTGTTGAAATTGCCCGCCAGGCGATTGAACATGCAAAAACAGAACATTTGGATACAGTCATCATCGATACGGCAGGCCGTCTGCATGTCGATGAAGCCTTGATGCAGGAATTGAAGGATATTCGTGCCCTTAAAGAGCCGGATGAGATTTTCCTGGTCGTTGATGCTATGACTGGTCAGGATGCCGTAAACGTGGCGCAGAACTTCGATGAAGCTGTCGGCATTTCAGGTGTCGTCTTAACGAAACTGGATGGCGATACGCGAGGCGGTGCAGCTCTGTCAATCCGTTCTGTTACCCAGAAACCGATCAAGTTTGTCGGGATGGGTGAAAAAATGGATGCGCTGGAAGCTTTCCATCCGGAACGTATGGCATCGCGTATCCTTGGGATGGGCGATATGTTGTCGCTGATCGAAAAGGCGCAGTCAAGCGTGGATGAAACAAAAGCCAAAGAACTGGAAGAGAAGTTCAGAACTTCCACGTTCACTTTTGATGATTTCCTTGAACAAATGTCTCAGGTCAAGCAAATGGGGCCATTGGATGAAATTCTGAAGATGCTTCCAGGGGCCAATAAAATTAAAGGCCTTGAAAACGCTAAAGTTGATGAAAGCCAAATGGATCGTGTGGAAGCCATCATCTATTCGATGACGACGAAGGAAAAAACCACACCCGAAATCATCAACGCAAACCGAAAAAAACGAATTGCCAAAGGTTCAGGAACGAGCATTCAAGATGTCAACCGGCTCTTGAAACAGTTTGAAGACATGAAGAAAATGATGAAACAAATGTCTGGCATGACCAATAAAAAAGGCAAAAAGAAAATGGGAATGCCAGGCCTGGACTCACTTTTCAAGTAAAAATTTAAGGTGTTAAGAAAAAATACTTTACAAACTATTTAAAGCTTGCTAATATAATATCTTGTGTGAAACTATTCGGAGGTGCTTTAAGAAATGGCAGTAAAAATTCGCTTGAAACGTATGGGAGCTAAGAAATCTCCTTTTTACCGTATTGTAGTAGCTGACTCACGTGCTCCACGTGACGGCCGTCAAATCCAGACAGTAGGTACTTACAACCCGCTGACAGTTCCAGCTGAAGTTAAGATCGACGAAGAACTAGTGTTGAAATGGCTTCATGATGGTGCTAAACCATCTGACACTGTGCGCAACTTGTTTTCTCAAAAAGGCATTATGGAGAAATTCCATAACGAAAAATTAAGCAAGTAAGGGAGATTTTCTTATGAAGCAGCTGATTGAGACCATTGTGAAACCGTTAGTTGATTATCCGGAACATGTTCATGTCGAAACCGACGAAAACGCAAGCCGAATCGTCTACAAGCTTTCTGTGCATCCTGAGGATACAGGGAAAGTGATCGGGAAACAGGGACGAGTAGCGAAAGCTGTCCGTTCAATTGTGTACTCAGCAGCAGGTGGTTATCATAAGAAGAAAACTTACCTCGATATTGTGGATTAAGAAGAAGGAAGGAGCCCTGGTTCCTTCCTTTTTTTTCAGAAAAAACGAAAGGATGTTTGCTTGTGCAATGGTTTAATGTAGGGAAAATTGTCAATACCCATGGAATCCGTGGCGAAGTGCGTGTTTTGTCGCGCACCGATTTTCCGGAAGAACGATTTGCGGTAGGAACGAAACTGGGGCTTTTCACGCCGGATGCAAAAAAACCGATCATGGTGAAAATCGCCAGCCATCGCCAGCATAAGAATTTTGAATTGGTGACGTTTGAAGGCTACCCAAACATCAATGATGTAGAACCGTTTAAAGAATCCTATTTAAAGATCGCTGAACACGATTTGTCGGAGCTTGAAGACAATGCGTTCTACCATCATGAAATTTTAGGCTGTACAGTTTTTTCAACTGATGGAGAGGAAATCGGAACCATCAGTGAAATTTTGGAGACAGGCGCCAATGATGTTTGGGAAGTGACCCCGAAAACAGGGAAGAAACACTACATTCCTTATATTGAAGATATTGTAAAAGAAGTGGATGTAGATGAAAAGAAAGTGATCATCGAAGTGATGGAAGGTTTGTTGTCTTGATGAACATTAACGTCCTATCGCTGTTTCCTCCGATGTTTGAAGGCGTCTTTCAACATTCGATCATGAAAAAAGCGCAGGAAAAAAATGCGGTCAGCTTGAATGTTGTGGATATCCGTGAATTTGCCGATAACAAGCGGCAAGTTGATGACTATCCATTCGGCGGAGGTGCTGGCATGGTATTGAAACCTGAGCCCATTTTCAATGCCGTTGAAAGTCTGACTCAAGAAAGCACGCCAAGGGTCATTTTGATGTGTCCACAAGGCGAGCGTTTTACGCAGCAAAAAGCAGAAGAGCTGGCGGCTGAGAAGGAACTGGTATTCATCTGCGGCCATTATGAAGGCTATGATGAACGCATCCGCGAACACTTGGTTACGGATGAGATTTCGATTGGGGATTTTGTGTTGACTGGTGGAGAACTGGCAGCCATGACGGTCATCGACAGTGTCGTCAGACTGCTTCCAGGGGTATTAGGGAACGCAGACTCTCCTGTTCGTGACTCATTCTCTACAGGGCTCTTAGAACACCCTCAATACACGCGTCCAGCCGAATTCAGAGGGTGGAAGGTGCCGGAGGTCTTGACTTCCGGGAATCATGGCAAAGTCGATCAGTGGCGTGAAGAACAAACCTTGAAACGGACGTTGGAGCGCCGGCCGGATTTGCTTGATAAAATCGAATTGAACGACAAGCAACAGAAAATAATCGCTCAGCTGAAAAAACAAAAATAGATCGCAGTATGCTCTTGCGCTGGAATTTGTTTAGTGGTAGTATGGATACTGTACTTTTATGTGAAGTACAGGATCACGATGTTCCGCTGCAACAGTCCATTTGGGTGTAAGAGCATCTGTAGAAGGAGAGAAAAATAATGCAAAACATTATTACAGAAATCACTAAAGAACAGCTTCGTACGGATCTTCCAACGTTCCGTCCTGGAGATACTGTCCGCGTCCACGTTAAAGTTGTCGAGGGTACACGCGAACGTATTCAGGTATACGAAGGAGTAGTTATCGGTCGTCGTGGAGGCGGAATCAGTGAATCATTCACTGTTCGCAAAATCTCATACGGTGTTGGTGTTGAGCGTACATTCCCTGTACACACACCAAAAATTGCACAGCTTGAAGTTACCCGCCGTGGTAAAGTACGTCGTGCGAAATTGTACTACTTGCGTGATCTACGCGGTAAAGCAGCTCGTATCAAAGAAATTCGATAAGATTGCATTAATGAAAGAGGGCGCTTGCGCCCTCTTTCTTTTTGCTAAAAAGTTTATTTCCTTGTACAATTAAAGCAGTACGCATGGGGAGGAACACGCATGGAGACTGAAGTGAAGAAGAAGAATGAACTGTGGGAATGGTCCAAAGCTCTGTTGATCGCCTTCGGTTTGGCAGCAATTATCCGTTTCTTTTTATTCACGCCGATTGTAGTGGATGGAGAATCGATGATGCCGACTCTAGAACATGGAGATCGGATGATCGTCAACAAGATCGGTTATTCTGTCGGAGAACCTGACCGTTTCGATATCATCGTTTTTCATGCACCGGAACAAAAAGATTATATCAAGCGTATAATCGGATTGCCGGGAGATCATGTCGCCTATGAAAACGATCAGTTATATATAAATGGTGAAGCAGTTGAAGAGCCCTATCTGGATATCTACAAGCAAGGAATAACCGGTACATTGACAGAAGATTTTGCTCTGGAGGATGTAACGGGAGAAAGCACCATACCCGAAGGATCTGTTTTTGTGATGGGCGATAATCGCCGCCAAAGCAAAGACAGCCGCCATATCGGATTGGTCCCGACCGACGAAGTGATCGGGGATACAAGTTTCGTTTTTTGGCCGTTGGCTGAAGCGGGAGTTGTCAAATAAGGAGTGGTTTTATGACGATACAATGGTTTCCTGGACATATGGCAAAAGCACGGAGACAAGTTACTGAAAAATTAAAGTTGGTTGATATCATTTTTGAACTTGTGGATGCCAGGTTACCTTTATCTTCACGAAATCCGATGATCGATCAAGTGATTCAGCAAAAACCCCGTCTCATTATCTTGAATAAAATGGACATGGCAGATGAAGTTGAAACGAAAAAGTGGATTCGTTATTTTGAGGATCAAGGTACCCGGGCGGTAGCCATCAATTCCCTTGAGGGAAGAGGGCTCCAGCTCGTGACAAAAGCGTCGAAAGAAATACTGTCAGACAAATGGGATCGCATGATTGCCAAAGGCATCAAGCCCCGTGCCATTCGTGCGATGATTGTCGGCATTCCAAACGTCGGAAAATCGACGCTCATTAACCGTTTGTCGAAGAAGAGTCTTGCGAAGACCGGTAATATGCCGGGGGTGACAAAAGCACAGCAATGGATTAAAGTCGGCAAGGAAATTGAGTTGTTGGATACCCCTGGTATTTTATGGCCGAAGTTTGAGGATCCGGAGACCGGCTTGAAATTAGCGGTAACGGGTGCCATCAAAGATTCAGTCATCCAAATGCAGGAATTGGCGATTTACTCTTTGAAATTCCTGGAAGAGCGCTATCCGGAACGCATGATGGAGCGCTATGGCATTGACCATGTTGACGAGGAAATCGTCAATACCTTTGATCACATCGGCAAAAAACGCGGTTGTTACGACCAACATGGCGATATCGATTATGAAACGACGGCAGAAGTAGTGGTTCGGGATATCCGCAACCAGCATTTAGGTAAAGTGACGTTCGATTACAGAGATGAAATGATTGAAGAAGAGTGAGGATTCGCTCCATTCGGTAACTGGCTGTTCCTCAGGTTTGAGGAACAGCTTTTTATGTTGAAGCGAAGAATAATGGGCTTTTAGATCTTGGCAAGGTATGCGGCAAACGAGAAAAATTGCAAAAGAAAGAAGTTGGAGAAATGCAAAAAACAAATGAAATAAAAATCAGGCTGAACGCGACCACAGAATGGCAGCTGTGGATGGATGAACTCCAAGATGATCCACGCAAAAGCGTACAGGCTTTATTGGCCTCATGGCATAGAAAAAGAATGCAGCAGGAAAAATTGCTGGAAAACCATAATGCTAAATTGCATTTCGACAGTTTGTTTAGAAAGCAAGGCTCTGCCTTAGTGGCAGGCATCGATGAAGCAGGCAGAGGTCCGCTTGCTGGCCCGGTTGTCACGGCTGCAGTCATTCTGCCTGAGGATTGTTCCAGCCTTATAGGGTTAAATGATTCCAAACAATTAAGCAAACTCAAACGTGATCAGTTTGCCGAAATCATCAAACAGATTGCTGTCAGCTACTCAGTGCACGTTCAACCGCCGGAAGAAATCGATCGGGTGAACATTTACCAGGCGACCAGGAATTCCATGGCCAAAGCAGCTCTGGAGCTTTCGCCTGCGCCTTCTATCGTGCTGGCAGATGCCATGATGCTGGATTTGCCGATGCCTTGTGAATCCATCATCAAAGGGGATGCCAAGAGTTTGAGTATTGCAGCAGCCTCGATTTTGGCAAAGACCGGTAGAGATGCCATCATGGAGAAATACGCAATTCAATATCCGCAATATGGCTTTGAAAAACATGCCGGATACGGCACCAAAGACCATGTCGCCGCACTTGAGAAGCATGGGCCATGCAGGATACATCGAACCACGTTTGAACCTGTTAAATCTCTTTTAACGAGAAGTTCTCTGTTTTAAGCAAAGGAAATTCCTGCTTAACAGCTAACTTGGTGGACATTTTGTGACAACTTTAATACAATGGTAAAGGTAATAAAATTACGATAGAGATGTTTGATTGGAGGATGACAGATGAATATCCATGAATATCAGGGAAAACAAATCCTAAAGCAATATGGAGTAGCAGTTCCTGAAGGCTATGTAGCTTTTTCTCCTGAAGAAGCCGTGAAAGCCGCTAAAGAACTTGGTACAGATGTTGTTGTGGTGAAAGCCCAAATCCATGCAGGTGGCCGTGGTAAAGCTGGCGGAGTAAAACTTGCAAAAAATTTAGATGAAGTGCGTACATACGCTAAAGAACTTCTTGGCAAAGTGCTTGTTACGCATCAGACAGGTCCAGAAGGTAAAGAAGTGAAACGCTTGTACATTGAAGCGGGCAGCGATATTCAAAAAGAATATTATCTTGGATTGGTTCTAGACCGCGAAACTTCACGTGTAACTCTTATGGGTTCTGAAGAAGGCGGAATGGACATTGAAGAAGTAGCAGCAAACACACCGGAACGCCTTTTCTATGAAGAAATCGATCCGGTTGTCGGATTGACTGGCTTCCAGGCACGCCGTATGGCTTTCAACATGAACATTCCTGCAAAATTGGTCAACAAAGCAGCTAAATTGATGCTTGGTTTGTATCAAGCCTATGTTGATAAAGATGCAGCGATCGTTGAAATCAACCCATTGGTTGTCACTGGAGACGGACAAGTTGTGGCATTGGATGCGAAGTTCAATTTTGATGCTAACTCTCTTTACCGTCATCAGGACATTATGGAAATGCGCGACTACGACGAAGAAGATCCAAAAGAAATTGAAGCTTCCAAGTATGACTTGAGCTATGTTTCTTTAGATGGGAACATCGGCTGTATGGTTAACGGCGCCGGACTTGCTATGGCAACGATGGACACGATCAACTATTACGGCGGAACACCCGCTAACTTCCTTGACGTTGGGGGCGGTGCCACTGCTGAGAAAGTAACAGAAGCTTTCAAAATCATTCTGTCTGATAAGAATGTAAAAGGAATCTTCGTTAACATTTTCGGTGGTATCATGAAGTGTGACATCATTGCGGAAGGTGTTATTCAAGCTGCTAAAGAAGTAAGTTTGGAAGTGCCGTTAGTTGTCCGTCTTGAAGGAACTAATGTTGATTTAGGTAAAAAACTGCTAAACGAATCAGGTCTTAATATTATCGCTGCTGGTACAATGGCAGATGGCGCTAAACAGATCGTAGAACTTGTAGGCTAAAGAAGGGCAGGGACAAAAATGAGTGTATACATTAACAAAGACACAAAAGTGTTAGTACAGGGAATTACAGGGTCAACTGCCCTTTTCCATACGAAGCAAATGCTTGAATACGGAACGAAAATCGTTGCGGGTGTAACACCGGGTAAAGGCGGAACTGAAGCTGAAGGCGTGCCTGTTTTCAACACAGTTGAAGACGCAGTTAAAGCTACAGGTGCCAATGTATCTGTAATTTATGTGCCGGCTCCTTTTGCAGCTGACGCAATTCTTGAAGCTGTTGATGCTGATCTTGATATGGCCATCTGCATCACTGAACATATTCCTGTATTGGATATGGTCAAAGTGAAGCGTTACATGGAAGGCAAGAAAACACGTCTTGTCGGACCAAACTGCCCGGGCGTAATTACTCCGGACGAATGTAAAATCGGCATCATGCCGGGCTACATTCACAAAAAAGGACATGTTGGCGTTGTTTCGCGTTCAGGTACTTTGACGTATGAAGCGACTCACCAATTGTCAGAAGAGGGAATTGGCCAGTCGACAGCTGTCGGCATCGGTGGTGACCCTGTCAATGGCACGAACTTTATCGACGTATTGAAGGAATTCAATGAAGATGAAGATACTTACGCAGTCGTAATGATCGGTGAGATTGGCGGAACAGCTGAAGAAGAAGCTGCTGCGTGGATTAAAGCGAACATGACGAAACCTGTAGTAGGATTTATCGGTGGACAAACTGCACCTGAAGGAAAACGTATGGGCCATGCCGGTGCGATCATTTCTGGCGGTAAAGGAACAGCTGCCGATAAAATCAAAGCTATGAACGAAGCAGGTATCGAAGTTGCAGACACTCCATCCGTTATCGGAGAAACTTTGATCAAAGTCATCAGAGAAAAAGGGTTGTACGACAAGTGTAAAACCCATTAATAATAAAGGCTCAAAACGCTGCTTATATAGCGTTTTGAGCCTTTTTCTTTGTATGTGTATTGATGAAGCGGAAAAGTCTTGCGCAGCTTCCAGTGGGCGTTTTTTGAAGGCAATGAAACTTTATGAAACCTTCGATAATTTTCCGTACATTCATTACTTTTTGCTTGTAAAAGCCCCGGAACTGCCAAAAGCAATTCCAATCCCTATGCCAAGTGCGATGCCAATAGCCAAATTATCCATAGCCACCCCGATAGCGGATCCAATAGATACCCCAAGTGCAATGCCGACGCCCATGTTGGCGGCGTTTTCTTTGTTTCGTTTTTCTTCTTGAACATCTTTATTTTCACCCATACTGGCACCTCCATCATTTTATTCCGGAGAAGTTCGAATATCTATGTATACGGACAAAGTTAAACATAGTTCCAAGAATTCAACAAATGATTTTCCGGATGAGCCTTTTTAAACTGCAAATCGAAAAGGGATAAGTGTTCATCTAGCATATTTCTATTATTATATAGAAGAAAAACGGATTTTTGTGGATGGAATTTAGAGATGGCGGCAATGCCATCCCCTTGTCGGTCTACCTAAATGTCCCTGTTAAAGCTAAAAATAGATCTGCAGTAAACCAAATGGCGAATCCGATATAGAAAATGAAAATAAATAAATTCAATTTGTTGAAGCCCACCCGACTTATAAAGACAATAAAACATAAAAACAAGCTGACATACAACGGATTTTTCCAATACCCCGCATTCAAATAATAAATATAGAAAAGGTAAGCAGCAGAGAAAGACCAGAGGACTGCCGCTAAGCAATGAATGATGATTTTGATCTGCACTATATGGACTCCTTCCGATAATCAGCTCATAAAAAGCAGGAGATTGTGTCTGATGGATAGCTATTCGTTTTCAATGTAGGTATACGCGGAATGCCGGAAAACCAATTTTAAAAATCAAAAGGCAAGCCCACAAGCAATAAAAATATTTTCCGGTTTACGGTTAGCCTAAAACCCATTAGTATGGAGACAAGGTGCTCTTTTGCTGAAGCAGTTTATTTTTATCCAAACTAGAACAGGAGGAACAAAATGGACAAAAAATTTACGAAGCGCTTATTGGCGTTGCATTATGTATTTCCGAAAAGCTTGCAGAAATTACTGCCGCTTTTGGCACAGGATCCGGATTTGACGAAGCTTGAACAAATGTCTCCATACGAGCTGATGCTGTTATTGAACATAAAACTGGAACAGGCGACTAAGTTGAAAGCCTCTTACCGACAATCTTTGACATTCCCCTTGATTGAAACCTACGAAAAGTATAAGATAATCCCCGTATCTTATCAACATCCCCTGTATCCTCAAAACCTGTTTGAATTGATCGATCCACCTGCTGTGCTCTATGCTAAGGGAGACCTTACTTTATTGGCTGAACCGAAAAAGATAGCGATCATTGGTTCGCGAAAAGCATCCCCCTACTCACGGGCAGCGTTGCAGAAGATTGTGCCGCCACTCGTTGAAAACGGCTTTGTCATAGTCAGTGGACTGGCAAGAGGCGCAGATGCGATGGCCCACCAAAAAACGATCGATCTTGGTGGCCGGACGATTGCTGTGACCGGCAGCGGCTTTCTTCACCCTTATCCAAAAGAGAATGCGTCATTGAATAATATAATAGAAGAAAAACATTTGGTTATAACGGAATATCCACCGTATATGGAACCGAGAAAATGGAATTTTCCGATGAGGAACCGCATTATCAGTGGATTGTCTAAGGGCGTTGTTGTCACAGAAGCCTACGTGAAAAGTGGAACTTTGAGTACAATTGAACATGCCCTAGATCATGGCAGGGATATTTTTGCAGTGCCAGGGGACATTAGCTCTCCATTATCCGAAGGGCCGCATAAATTAATTTTAGAGGGTGCAAAACCAGTTTGGAATGGCTGGCAAGTGCTTGAAGAGTACCAACAAATGACAGCTGAAAAAGAATGAGGAAATGAAAAGCCTTGCATTAAGCGAAAATCTGTTATACATTTTGCAACAGGTAATTCTTTAAGCAGTTCTGAGAAACCTCTATGAGGAGGAAAATATTATGGCGGATTTTTTAGTGATTGTTGAGTCGCCTGCAAAGGCGAAAACAATCGAACGGTATTTGGGCAAGAAATATAAAGTCCGTGCATCACTAGGACATTTACGTGATTTGCCCCGCAGCCAAATGGCTGTGGATGTTGAAAACAATTATGAACCTCGTTACATTACAATCAGAGGCAAAGGGCCGATCTTGCAGGATCTTAAAAAAGAAGCGAAAAAAGCGAAGAAAGTCTTTCTCGCGGCTGACCCCGACAGAGAAGGGGAAGCGATTGCATGGCATTTGGCAACAGCGCTCGGCATTGATCAAACCTCGGATTGCCGAGTGGTATTCAACGAAATCACCAAGGATGCCATCAAGGAATCATTCAAGCATCCCCGCAAAATCGATATGGATTTAGTCGATGCGCAACAGGCGCGCCGAATATTGGATCGTCTCGTGGGCTACAGCATCAGCCCATTGTTGTGGAAAAAAGTTAAAAAAGGCCTATCGGCCGGACGCGTGCAATCCGTTGCACTTCGACTCGTCATTGACCGTGAAAACGAAATCAAAAACTTTGAACCAGAAGAATACTGGTCCATCACTGGTGATTTCGAGAAGGACAAGAAGAAATTTGAAGCGCAGTTCTACGGCAATGCAAAAGAAAAAATGAAATTACAGAATGAAGCTGACGTTAACGCCGTTATGGCCACCATGTCCGGCAAAGACTTTACGGTAAACCGCGTGGTGAAAAAAGAGAGAAAGAGAAACCCATCCCCCTCTTTTACAACCTCTTCACTCCAGCAGGAAGCTGCCCGCAAATTAAACTTCCGTGCTAAAAAAACAATGATGCTCGCGCAGCAATTGTATGAAGGTATTGCAGTGGGTAAAGAAGGCATCACCGGTTTGATTACGTATATGCGGACAGATTCCACACGGATCTCCGATACAGCGAAAAAAGATACAATCGATTTCATCGTTGATAATTACGGTGAACAATACGTCACGCAAAAAGCTGCTGCCAAGCAATCAGCGAAATCTCAGGATGCCCACGAAGCGGTGCGTCCGACAAGTGTGATGCGGACACCGGAATCGATGAAGAGCATTCTATCAAGAGATTTATATCGTTTGTATAAATTGATTTGGGATCGTTTCGTAGCGAGCCAGATGTCACCGGCAGTCCTGGACACGGTTATGGCTGAATTGCAGAACGGAGAAGCGGTATTCCGTGCGAATGGTTCCCAGGTCAAATTTCCGGGCTTCATGAAACTTTATATTGAAGGCACGGATGACCAAAAAGAAGAAAAAGACAATATTCTGCCGGAAATGGATGAAGGGGATATCGTGACAGCGCTTGAAGTTACGCCGAATCAGCATTTTACGCAGCCGCCTCCACGCTTTACGGAGGCCCGCTTAGTGCGGACACTCGAAGAACTGGGGATAGGGCGTCCGTCCACGTACGCGCCTACACTGGATACCATCCAAAAACGCGGCTATGTGACATTGGATGCCAAACGGTTTATCCCGACCGAATTGGGTGAGATTGTCCATCAGCTGGTGCTCGAATTTTTCCCGGACATTTTGAATATCGAGTTTACTGCCAAAATGGAACACGATCTAGATACCGTTGAAGATGGCGAAGTCGATTGGCGCGCTATTATTGACGCATTTTATCAAGACTTTGAAAAAAGTGTTGAAGTCGCGGAAAGTGAAATGGAAAAAGTCCAGATCAAAGATGAGCCTGTGGGAGAGGATTGTGAGTTATGCGGTTCGCCGATGGTCTATAAATTGGGGCGTTACGGCAAATTCATGGCTTGCAGCAATTTCCCGGAATGCCGGAATACAAAAGCGATCGTCAAACACATCGATGTCAAATGCCCGACCTGTAAAGAAGGCGAGATCGTTGAAAGAAAGAGCAAGAAGCGCCGGATATTCTACGGTTGCGAACGGTATCCGGAATGCGAATTCGTTTCATGGGATAAACCGATTGAACGGCCGTGTCCGAAGTGCAACGAATTGCTGGTAGAGAAAAAAGTGAAAAAAGGCGTTCAAATCAATTGCACGAGCTGTGATTACAAAGAAGAAGTTCAATAATAATTATAGAGGTGTTCGAAAATGACGAAATATGTAAACGTAATTGGCGCAGGACTGGCGGGCAGTGAAGCTGCTTGGCAAATCGCGAAACGGGGAGTAAACGTCCGTCTATACGAAATGCGTCCGGTAAAGCAGACAGCAGCCCATCATACGGACAAGTTTGCGGAACTGGTATGCAGCAATTCATTGCGCGCCAATTCCCTAACAAATGCAGTTGGTGTCATCAAAGAAGAAATGCGCAAATTGGATTCGGTGATCATTGAATCTGCAGACCGGGCATCTGTGCCAGCTGGTGGAGCACTTGCTGTGGATCGCCATGAGTTTGCCGGAGCTGTGACCGACAAAGTAAAAAATCACCCATTGGTGGAAGTGATCAACGAAGAAGTGACTGAAATTCCGGAAGGCATCACAATCATTGCCACTGGTCCATTGACTTCTCCGGCACTTGCGGAAAAAATTCGCGTTTTGACAGGCGAAGAATATTTGTATTTTTATGATGCAGCAGCGCCGATCGTCGAAAAAGACAGCATTGATATGGACAAAGTTTATCTGAAATCCCGTTATGACAAAGGGGAAGCGGCTTATCTGAACTGCCCGATGACAGAAGAAGAGTTCAAGCGTTTCCATACAGCTCTTGTCGAAGCAGAAGTGGTGCCATTGAAAGAATTCGAAAAAGAGATTTATTTCGAAGGCTGTATGCCAGTCGAAGTAATGGCAGCCAGAGGCGAGAAGACCTTGACGTTTGGACCGATGAAACCAGTTGGACTGGAAGATCCGAAAACGGGCAAAATCCCTTATGCAGTCGTTCAGCTTCGCCAGGATGATGCGGCTGGAACACTTTACAATATTGTGGGTTTCCAAACGCATTTGAAATGGGGACCTCAAAAAGAAGTGCTTAAATTGATTCCAGGACTTGAAAATGTTGAAATCGTCCGTTATGGCGTGATGCACCGCAATACATTCATCAACTCACCGCGCGTTCTGAAGCCGACATACCAATTGAAGGCTGATGAAAACATTTTCTTCGCGGGTCAAATGACTGGAGTCGAAGGCTATGTTGAATCAGCGGGAAGCGGATTGCTGGCAGGAATCAACGCAGCTAAAATGGCTTTAGGTGAAGAATTGCTGGTATTCCCGGCTGAAACAGCCCTGGGCAGCATGGCGCGTTACATTACGGAAGCCGACAGCAAGAACTTCCAGCCGATGAACGTCAACTTCGGACTGTTCCCGGACTTGGGTGAACGCATCCGTTCGAAGCAGGAACGAGCTGAGAAGCATGCCGATCGTGCATTGGCGGCAATTCAAAATTATATGAATACAGTGACTGTTTAATTGATAAAAGCCTCTAAATTTTGGTATAATTTAGAGGCTTTTGTATTTGGTGAAAGGTGGAGCATATATGGAAAAAGAAAAGATGCTTGAATCTTTTATGACCTATATTCAACTGGAGAAGAACTATTCTGAACACACCGTCCACCATTATGAACATGATTTGATGGATTTTTTTCTGTTTTTGAATGCCGAGGGCGTACCTGATATCAAAGAAGTCGAATATATACATGCACGAAATTACGTGACGAAATTATATGATGCCAAATTATCCAGAACGACGGTTTCCCGGAAGATTTCAGCAATCCGCTCATTTTTCCGTTATGGAAACCGTGAATTTGGATTGAATGAAGCAGCATTCAGGTCATTGTACCATCCGAAAAAAGAAGAGCGGCTGCCGCAATTCTTTTATGAAGAAGAGCTGGCTCAGCTGTTCAAATCGGTTGTGGGAGAAGATAAATTATCGATCCGCAACACCGCGTTATTGGAATTGCTGTATGCTACGGGCATGCGTGTCAGTGAATGCGTTTCGATTCGAATGGGAGATTTGGATCAAACGATGCAGATTGTCAAAGTGATGGGGAAAGGCCGGAAAGAGCGCTATATCCCATACGGACAGTTTGCCCAGGATGCCCTGGAACATTACATTGAGGATTCGCGTCCTAAGTTGATGAAGAATCAAAAACACGATCATCTGTTTGTTAACAGCCGGGGTGAAGCTTTGACAGACCGGGGTGTTCGCCATATTCTAAGTGAATGCATGAAGAAGGCATCTGTCAATTCATCGATTTATCCGCATATGATCCGCCACACATTCGCTACTCACCTGATCAATAATGGTGCTGATATCCGGACTGTACAGGAACTGCTGGGGCATTCCCATTTAAGTTCAACACAGGTATACACCCATGTCACCAAAGAGCATTTACGGAATACCTATTTAAATTCACACCCAAGAGCTTAGAGAGGAGATTTTATCATGCAAGAATTCCATGCCACCACGATATTCGCGGTTCAGCATAACGGCAAATGCGCCATGTCAGGCGATGGCCAGGTAACATTCGGCAACGCCGTAGTCATGAAACATACAGCCAGAAAAGTACGGAAATTATACAACGGGCAAGTGCTGACCGGATTTGCAGGATCGGTTGCAGATGCTTTTACCTTGTTCGAGATGTTCGAAGGGAAGCTGACGGAGTACAACGGCAATCTTCAACGCGCTGCAGTTGAACTGGCTAAACAATGGCGCGGGGACAAAATGCTTCGCCAATTGGAAGCTATGCTCATCATCATGAACAAAGACGAATTGCTGCTGGTATCCGGAACAGGTGAAGTCATCGAGCCGGATGATGGCATTTTGGCAATCGGTTCAGGCGGAAACTATGCATTGGCAGCAGGGCGTGCCTTGAAAAAATACGCAGGCGATAATCTGACCGCTGCGCAAATCGCACAATCCGCTTTGGAAACAGCCGCGGATATCTGTGTCTACACCAATCATCAAATCGTTGTGGAGGAATTGTCCTAATGAAAAATCAATCTGATTTAACGCCAAGACAAATCACTGACCATTTGGATCGCTACATCGTCGGCCAAAAAGAAGCGAAACGTTCTATTGCCATCGCATTGCGCAATCGGTATCGCCGAAGCCGGCTGGATGAAGAAATGCGTGGTGAAGTCATTCCGAAAAACATCTTGATGATCGGGCCGACAGGTGTGGGCAAGACGGAAATCGCCCGCCGTATCGCTAAACTGACGGGAGCGCCTTTCATCAAAGTGGAAGCGACGAAGTTTACGGAAGTCGGCTATGTCGGCCGTGACGTCGAATCGATGGTACGCGACCTGGTTGAAGCCGCTGTAAGAATCGTCAAAGAAGAAAAATTCGAAGCTGTGAAGTTCCAGGCGGAAACCGCTGCCAATGAGCGGATCGTCAAGTTGCTGGCACCGTCCATGCGCAAGAAACAAACGAACCAAAACCCGCTGGAAATGCTTTTTGGCCAGAAATTCGAGCAGGAAGAGGAAGAACCGACAGCGGAAGTGGAAGTTCGGGTGAAGAGAAGAGAAATTGCTGCAGACCTGAAAGCTGGAAAGCTGGAAGATGAATGGGTAACAGTGGAAGTGCTTGAAAACACATTGTCCATGTTTGATGCCATGCAAGGCTCGGGAATGGAACAAATGGGTGCGAACATGCAGGATGCGTTATCATCGCTGATGCCGAAGAAAAAGAAAAAACGGCGTTTGCAGGTAAAAGAAGCCCGCCGCATTTTAACGACTGAAGAAGCCGCTAAATTGGTGGATGATGAAGAAATTTCGCAGGAAGCGATTGACCGCGCTGAGCAGCACGGCATCATCTTCATCGACGAAATGGATAAAATCGCCAGCAAGAGTAATTCTTCATCTGCTGATGTTTCGCGTGAAGGTGTCCAGCGTGACATTTTGCCGATCGTTGAAGGTTCCACGGTTTCGACTAAGTACGGTGCAGTCCAAACGGATTATATGTTGTTTGTTGCTGCCGGGGCATTCCACATGTCGAAACCATCCGATCTGATCCCTGAGCTGCAAGGCCGATTCCCGATCCGTGTGGAATTGCAGAAGCTTGAAGTTGAAGATTTTGTCAAAATCTTGACGGAACCGAAACATTCTTTGATAAATCAGTATAAAGCCCTTCTCGAAACTGAGGGAATTGTGGTACACTTCAATGATGCCTCAATAGTCAGACTTGCAGAAATTGCATATGAAGTAAATCAGGACACAGATAA
Source organism: Planococcus sp. APC 3900 (assembly GCF_030407735.1). Classification (NCBI taxonomy): domain Bacteria; kingdom Bacillati; phylum Bacillota; class Bacilli; order Caryophanales; family Caryophanaceae; genus Planococcus; species Planococcus sp. APC 3900. Next base: position 517,747 of record NZ_JASDCT010000002.1, read on the forward strand.
CATCGGTGCTCGTAGGCTGCACACTATACTCGAGCGCCTGTTAGAGGATTTGTCTTTCGAAGCTTCCGAGATTTCACCAGCGCAAATTGACATTACCCCCCAATATGTGAATGAAAAACTCGAAAATGTGGCGAAAAATAAAGACTTGTCACAATTTATTCTGTAAATCAAGGCGAATTAGTTTCAATAAAGAGTAAAAACCTTTAGAATATTGAATAAACAGGGTACGAATTATGTAGGAGGTTCATTTAAATGAATTTATTAGGAAAAACAAGACGAATTAACTCTATGCTGGAAGCAGCAGGCGGTAAAAAAGTAAACTTTAAAGACATGGCTGAGACATTGAGCGAAGTAATTGAATGTAACGCTTTCGTAGTTAGCCGCAAAGGTAAAGTATTAGGTTATGCAATTAACCAACAAATCGAAAACGAGCGTATGAAAGGGATGTTGGAAGAACGCCAATTTCCGATTGAATACACTCAAAAGCTTTCGAACATCACTGAAACAACTGAGAACTTGGATGTTAACAGTGAACACACGATCTTCCCGGTGGAAGAACGTGAATTGTTCAAAAACGGCTTAACAACAATCGTTCCGATCAATGGCGGCGGAGAACGTTTAGGAACACTTCTTCTTGGACGTGTAGATGCAGAATTCCATGACGACGATTTAATTCTTGGAGAATACGGCGCTACTGTAGTAGGGATGGAAATCCTTCGTGAAAAAGGCGACCGCATCGAAGAGGAAGCACGCAGCAAAGCTGTTGTGCAGATGGCGATTTCTTCACTTTCATATAGTGAGCTTGAAGCAATCGAACATATTTTCGAAGAACTTGACGGCAACGAAGGCTTGCTGGTAGCTTCGAAAATTGCTGACCGCGTGGGTATTACACGTTCAGTTATCGTAAACGCACTTCGCAAGCTTGAAAGTGCAGGCGTTATCGAATCACGCTCTCTAGGAATGAAAGGGACATACATCAAAGTATTGAACACGAAATTCCTTGCTGAACTTGAACAATTGAAAATGAACTAAGTAAACAAGAAACGATGCGGGGATCTGCCTGGCATCGTTTTTTTAATGGATTAAAACCGGTTTTTCTGTACTTAACGGATTGAAGCATACAAGTTCTTCTTTAAGAGCTCGGATGACTTGAATGTATGGAGGGCGCTTCTGCGAGAGTATTCCCGTAAAACTGCCAAAGTGATGAAAGAAAAGGCATTTGATCATTTTAAATTTGTTTTAGTTTTTATGAGAGAAACTTGTTGCGGTCTTCGCGTAAAGCGTGGTATAATTTCAAATGGTGTTAAATACACACGCATTTCGATTTGAGTCGTAGGTGCCCATGCGGGTAACGGTTCAGAGAAGAAAAATGCGGAGGGAAAAAATAACCTATCAGGAGGAAACAAATCATGGCAGTAATCTCAATGAAACAATTGTTAGAAGCTGGTGTACACTTCGGTCACCAAACTCGTCGTTGGAACCCGAAAATGAAAAAATATATTTTCGTGGAACGTAACGGTATCTACATCATCGATCTTCAAAAAACAGTCCGCAAATTGGAGGAAGCTTATAGCTTCATGAAACAAGTGGGCGAAGAAGGCGGTAAAGTACTTTTCGTTGGTACGAAAAAACAAGCTCAGGACGCAATCAAAGAAGAAGCAGAACGTTCTGGCAACTACTACATCAACCAACGTTGGTTGGGTGGAACACTTACAAACTTCGGTACAATCCAAAAACGTGTGAACCGTTTGAAACAAATCGAGCGCATGGAAGAAGATGGAACTTTCGAAGTTCTGCCGAAAAAAGAAGTTGTGCAATTGAAGAAACAACACGAACGCCTTGTTAAATTCCTTGGCGGTATCCGTGATATGAGTTCACTACCGGACGTTATGTTCGTAGTTGACCCACGCAAAGAACGCATTGCAGTTGCAGAAGCAATGAAATTGAACATTCCAATCGTTGGTATCGTTGATACGAACTGTGATCCGGATGAAATCGATTATGTTATTCCTGCAAACGATGATGCTATTCGCGCAGTTAAATTGTTGACTGGTAAAATGGCGGATGCTTTGCTTGAATCAAAACCGGAAGAAGAAGAAACTCAAGCTGAATCTGCTGAGTAATTCGTAATTTACACAGGTGATAAGCGGCCAACCCCTCTTATCACCTTTTTTTGAGAAAATGATAGCAAGCAAATACAGAGGAGGAATTTAATCATGGCAGTTACAGCACAAATGGTAAAAGAATTGCGTGCAAAAACAGGCGCAGGTATGATGGATTGCAAAAAAGCATTAGTAGAAACAGACGGTAATATGGAAGCAGCTCTTGATTTCCTACGCGAAAAAGGCCTTTCAAGCGCTTCTAAAAAAGCAGACCGTATCGCAGCTGAAGGAACAACTTCTATTCTTGTAAAAGAAAACGAAGCAGTAATCTTCGAAGTGAATGCGGAAACTGACTTTGTTGCGAAAAACGAAGGGTTCCAAACATTAGTAAAAGAATTAGGCGAGCACTTGATCACAACTAAACCAGCTACAGTAGAAGAAGCTAATGCTTCAACTATGTCTAATGGTTTGACAGTTGCTGACCACATTTCTAACGCTATCGCTAAAATCGGTGAAAAAATTACTTTGCGCCGCTTTGAAGTACGCACAAAATCAGATGCAGATGCTTTCGGTCCTTACCTGCACATGGGCGGAAGAATTTCAGTACTAGTTGTTCTTGAAAACTCTACTGATTCAGATGCTGCACGCGATATCGCTATGCACATTGCTGCATTGAACCCTAAATATGTATCACGCGATGAAGTTTCTGCTGAAGAAGTAGAACACGAGCGCAAAATCTTGACTGAGCAAGCATTGAATGAAGGCAAACCTGAAAAAATCGTTGCTAAAATGGTCGAAGGCCGCCTTGGCAAATATTTCGAAGACATCTGCTTGCTTGACCAAGCATTCGTTAAAAACTCAGATCAAAAAGTTCGTGATTTTGCAGCTTCAACAGGTGGATCTGTTAAAGAATTCATCCGTTACGAAGTTGGAGAAGGCATCGAAAAACGCGAAGATAACTTTGCTGATGAAGTTATGAGCCAAGTTAACAAAAAATAAGATCATTTATCATATGATTCATTTCGGGGAACACGAGAATGTGTTCCCTATTTTTCAATAAATTATGTAATGGAGGGTACCGATGAGTGTTCAGCAATATAAACGCATTGTATTAAAACTAAGTGGTGAAGCAATGGCAGGAGGGCAAGGTTTCGGATTGTCCCCTGAAATTATCAAATCAGTAGCAAGCCAAGTTAAAGAAGTGGTTGAACTCGGAGTGGAAGTGGCAGTCGTTGTAGGCGGCGGCAATATCTGGAGAGGCAAAGTCGGTTCTGAAATGGGAATGGACCGTGCGACAGCTGATTACATGGGCATGCTGGCAACAGTTATGAACTCATTGGCTTTACAGGATTCATTGGAAAAGCAGGATGTGGAAACCCGCGTATTGTCCTCCATTGAAATGCGCCAAGTAGCTGAACCTTATATCCGCAGAAGAGCGATTCGCCATTTGGAGAAAAAGCGTGTCGTCATTTTTGCAGCCGGTACCGGAAATCCTTACTTCTCAACTGATACAACAGCAGCATTGCGTGCGGCAGAAATTGAAGCCGATGTCATCTTGATGGCGAAAAACAATGTTGATGGTGTTTATTCAGCTGATCCGAAGACGGATTCAGAAGCTGTGAAATACGAAGAGCTTTCTTATTTCGATGTGATCCAACAAGGCTTGCAAGTGATGGATTCTACAGCTTCCACACTTTGTATGGACAATGATATCCCACTCGTAGTATTCTCAATTATGGAAAACGGAAATATAAAACGGGCTGTTCTCGGAGAGAAAATCGGGACAGTAGTGAGGAGAACAATATAATGCCGAAAACAGTGATGAGTGAAACTAAATCTAAAATGACTAATGCAATTCAGGCTTTCTCGCGCGATTTGTCTTCAATCCGTGCCGGCCGTGCAACGCCGTCGATTTTGGATAAATTGACGATCGATTATTACGGTTCTCCAACACCGGTTAACCAGGTTGCTGGAATCTCGATTCCAGAAGCGCGTCTAATCATGATTCAGCCATACGACAAATCAGTTCTGGGCGATATTGAAAAAGCGATTCTTAAATCTGATCTGGGATTAAGCCCATCAAATGATGGTTCAGTGATTCGCTTGGCAGTTCCTGCTTTAACGGAAGAGCGCCGCAAAGACCTTGTGAAGCAAGTGAAAAAAGAAGCAGAAGAATCGAAAGTCGGAATCCGTAATATTCGCCGTGATGCGAATGACGAGTTCAAGAAGCTGGAGAAGAAAAGTGAAATTACAGTGGATGACTTGCGTGGCTATACCGATGATGTCCAGAAATTGACGGACGACAACATCGCGAAGATCGACGAAATGGCTAAAGATAAAGAAAAAGAGATTATGGAAGTTTAATCGAACTTCATTTCATGTCAGGCGTCCTGTTAAGCAGGACGCTTTTTCATGCCAAAAATAAATGCTGTATTGGGAAAGAAGCGCACAATGCCGTTTTTTTTGATATGATAAGCAATAGACATGCCGATTTGTAATAGGTGGAGGACTAACTATGTTTAATAAACTACTAAAGCGAAATACTGATTTGGTCTTGGAAAGTGGAGATCGCTCAGTTTTGATTTCGAATGAAGCCGTTCCGGCCCATATAGCAATTATTATGGACGGTAATGGACGCTGGGCAAAAAAACGTTCGTTGCCAAGAGTCGCTGGACATCACGAAGGAATGAAGACGGTCCGAAAAGTGACCAAACTGGCCAATGAACTTGGGGTTGGCGTATTGACCTTATATGCATTTTCCACTGAAAACTGGAAACGCCCAAAAATCGAAGTGGATTTTTTGATGCGTTTGCCTGAAGAGTTTTTGACAACCTTCCTTCCAGAACTCATTGAAGAAAATGTTCGTGTGGAAATGATGGGGTATCATCATAATTTGCCTTTGCATACATTGAGAGCCATCAAAAAGGCAAAAGAGGCGACCAAGGAAAATACGGGGCTTGTTTTGAACTTTGCTTTGAACTACGGCAGCCGCGCAGAAATAGTCGATGCCGTCAAAGACATTGCTGCACAGGTTGCTGCGGGAACGTTGGATGTCAGTGATATCAACGAAGACCTTATTTCGGGGGGCTTAATGACAAAAGGGCTGCCTGAGCCGGATTTATTGATCCGCACAAGTGGTGAAGTTCGTTTAAGCAATTTTATGCTTTGGCAATTAGCCTATACCGAGTTTTGGTTCACGGAAACTTTATGGCCCGATTTTAATGAAGATTCCTTACTGGAAGCGATTGAGAATTACCAAAAACGCAATCGCCGGTACGGAGGGTTGAAAGGAGACGAAGTGAAATGAAACAGCGTATTATAACAGGGGCTATTGCGGCTGCGCTTTTTATCCCTTTTGTCATTTATGGAGGAGTGCCATTTATCCTCTTGGTCTATTTGCTGGGGACAATCGCATTGCAAGAGCTTTTGAAAATGAAAGGCCGGAGTTTATGGAGTATTCCCGGCCTTATTTCTTTGTTGGCGCTATACGCGTTTATGCTGCCCGATCAATGGGCAGACAATGTACTTGAATGGACAGGCTATGAAAAAGTCGAATTTGCCTTTTTAGCTGTTATTCTTTTATTGATACATACGGTTATTGTGAAAAACAGCTTCACCTTTGATGATGCGGCTTTCGCTATTATGGGTACTTTATATGTCGGCATCGGGTTCTTTTATTTTATTGAGACACGTGAAGCCAGTTTAAGCTTTTTGATTTTTGCATTGTTGGTTGTATGGTTCACAGATTCAGGTGCTTATTTTACAGGCCGAAAAATCGGCAAGCGGAAGCTATGGCCGGAAATTTCCCCAAACAAAACAATAGAAGGTTTTGTGGGTGGCATCATCTGGGCGATTGGAATTGCTTTGATCTTCAATTATTTTATTCCTTTAAACCATTCAATCTTCCTGATTATCATTGTGACGATCATCGCCTCGATTTTTGGGCAAATGGGTGATTTGGTGGAATCTGCATTAAAACGCCACTTCAATGTGAAGGATTCAGGTTCGATTTTGCCGGGGCACGGCGGAATTCTGGATCGTTTTGACAGTATTTTATTTGTAATGCCTTTGCTTCATTTTTTACATTTCATCTAAGAGAGGAAATTGCTGAATGGTTAAGAAAATTACGTTGCTGGGTGCTACGGGTTCAATTGGTGTACAGACAGCTGACATCATCCGTGAACATCCACATGAATTTAAATTGGTCGGTTTTTCTGCCGGAAAAAATATGGACGTCACACGTAACCTGATTGCTGAATTCAAACCTGAAATCGTCTGTGTGCAGCGGAAAGAAGACGCTAAGGATTTAGCGGCTGAATATCCGGCTGTGGCAATCGTATCAGGCGCTGAAGGGCTTATCGACATTGCTGTTTATGAGGCTGACATTTTGGTTAATGCAGTTCTTGGCAGTGTGGGACTGGAACCGACCCTTGAAGCCATCAAACTTGGACGAACCATTGCGATTGCCAATAAAGAAACCTTGGTGACAGCAGGACATCTTGTGATGGAAAGCGCCAAACAATTCGGTGCGGCCATCCTGCCTGTTGACAGTGAGCACTCAGCTTTATTCCAAGCCTTGAATGGAGAAAAGAAAGACCAGGCAAGCCGTTTGATTCTAACGGCTTCAGGCGGCAGTTTCCGTGACTTGACGCGTGAACAGTTGAAAAACGTCACCGTCCAAGATGCGTTAAACCATCCGAATTGGTCAATGGGATCGAAAATCACCATTGATTCAGCCACTATGGTCAATAAAGGGCTTGAAGTGATCGAAGCACACATTTTGTTTGATTTCGCATATGCGGATATAGATGTGGTGCTTCACCGCGAAAGCATCATCCATTCCATGGTCGAGTTCCAGGACACCAGTGTTATGGCACAGCTCGGCACACCCGATATGCGTGTCCCGATTCAATATGCCTTATCGTATCCTGACCGCCTTCCACGTGAGCAGGCGAAACGGTTGAATTTGGCTGAAATCGGAAAACTGAATTTCCAAGAGATGGACTACACGCGGTTTCGGGCATTGCAGCTGGCATTTGATGCCGGTGTTGCAGGAGGCACGATGACCACTGTCCTCAATGCCGCAAACGAACAGGCTGTTGCGCTATTCCTGAATGAGGAAATTAAATTCCTTGAGATTGAGGAAATGATCGAGCGGGCGATGGATCAGCACGAAGTTATTGCAACACCTGACTTGGAAACGATCTTGCATGTCGATGCTGAAACGAGAAAATCTGTAAAAAACATGCTAAAATAGCTAAAGATCAAAACCGAATAACTTTATAAGGATGGGTTCAAAATGGAGACAGTTATCTCGTTTATAATAATTTTCGGTGCTTTAGTGTTTTTCCATGAATTTGGCCATTTCCTGTTTGCCAAACGCTCCGGCATTTTAGTGCGCGAATTTGCAATCGGAATGGGCCCGAAAATTTTAGGCATCACCAAAGGGGAAACGCTTTATACACTGCGTTTATTGCCGATTGGTGGATATGTACGCATGGCCGGGGAAGATATGGATACCATTCATCTTCAAGCAGGCCATCGCATCGGCGTTCTGTTGAACAAAGAAGGCCAGGCTAAAAAGATCATCATGAACCAAAAGCATGTTTATCCGGAGATCTTGTTTCTTGAAGTAGAAGAAGCGGACCTGGAAAAAGAATTGTGGATCAAAGGATATGATGAAGAGGAAAAGCTGATCCGCATCGAAGTGGCACGAGATGCAGTTGTAGAGGAAAATGGCAGAGAAACCATTTTGGCTCCTTACGACCGTCAGTTTGATTCGAAGTCAGTCGGAAAACGGTTTATGACGATTTTCGCAGGTCCGTTATTCAACTTCATCCTGGCGTTTCTGATTTTCACGGCGCTTGGCATGATGCAAGGAATTCCTACCTTTGAACCTGTCATTACCGAAGTGACAGAAGACAGTCCGGCAGCAGAAGCCGGGATGCAAAACGGCGATTTGGTGACTGAAATTGAAGGGAATCCGATTGGCACTTGGGATGAACTGGTTGAATCAGTTCAGAACAATGCCGGCAATGCTCTTGAGTTCGAAGTTGAACGTAACGGAGAGCCATTGAATTTCACCATCACTCCTGAGGTATCCGAACAATCGCCTGAAGAAATCGGCGTAATCGGCGTACTGTATCAAAGTCCTGTCGAAAAAGACTTTTTTGGATCTTTTGTGTACGGTGCTGAACAAACCGTCTTCTGGTTCAAAGAGATCTTCCGTTTGCTAGGAATGCTTGTAACCGGCCAATTTACGATTGATGCTTTATCAGGTCCGGTTGGAATTTACAAGACGACTGAAGAAGTAGCCAAATACGGTTTCTTCACATTGATGAGCTGGGCAGGTATGCTCAGCATCAACTTGGGAATCATGAACCTGCTTCCGCTTCCGGCATTGGACGGCGGACGTCTCATGTTCTTCATTCTTGAAGCGGTGCGCGGCAAGCCGGTTGATCGGCAAAAAGAAGGAATGGTTCATTTTGTCGGGATCATGCTTCTCATGCTGTTGATGATCGTCGTCACGTGGAACGATATCCAAAAATATTTCTTTTAATAATTGATTGAGCATTACCGGACAGGCGATTATTATTGCCTGTCCTCAACTTTTAATCCCTTTATAAAAATTCTATAGTCAGTTGAGGTGTATTCTGGAATGAAACAAACAGCAACTTTTATCCCAACATTACGTGAAACTCCAGCCGATGCCGAAGTAAAATCGCATCAGCTTTTATTGCGCGCGGGCTTTATCCGCCAAAACACAAGCGGCATTTACTCATTCCTGCCGCTCGGCAAACGTGTACTGCAAAAAGTGGAAACCGTTATCCGAGAAGAAATGGAAGCCGCTAACAGTGTTGAAATCTTTATGCCAGCACTTCAGCAAGCTGAATTGTGGCAGGAATCAGGGCGTTGGTATTCTTACGGTGACGAATTAATGCGTTTGAAGGACCGGAATGATCGTGAATTCGCTCTAGGTGCGACACACGAAGAAGTCATCACTAGCTTGTTGCGGGATGAAATCAAATCCTATAAGAAGCTGCCTTTAAATCTGTTCCAAATACAGTCAAAGTTCAGAGACGAAAAACGTCCGCGTTTCGGATTATTGCGTGGCCGTGAATTCCTGATGAAAGATGCTTATTCGTTCCATGCTACTCCTGAAAGCCTGGATGAAACTTATGACGTCATGATGCAGGCTTACACCAATATCTTCACACGCCTGGGACTTGATTTCCGTGCTGTAATTGCGGATTCAGGTGCTATCGGAGGAAAAGATAACCACGAATTCATGGTGCTGTCGGAAATCGGTGAAGATACGATTGCGTATTCCGATAGTTCTTCTTATGCAGCGAACATCGAAATGGCAGCAGTCAATGTTTCATATCCGGTTTCAGACGAAACACCAGGAGAAATGGAAAAAGTGGCAACGCCAGGCAAGAATACCATTGCTGAGGTAGCAGAATTCATGGGGACGACTGCTGAAAAATGCATCAAAACCCTGGTTTTTAAAGCGGATGACGAATTGGTAATCGTTTTGGCGAGAGGCGATCATGATATTAATGACGTCAAAGTCAAACATGCAACAGGTGCTAAAGTTGTTGAGATGGCAACACCTGAAGAAGTACAGCAATTACTGGCGTGTGACATCGGCTCTCTTGGACCGATTAATCTTCCTGCTGAAGTCCGCTTGTTTGCTGATCACGCGGTGGAAAACATGGTCAATGGTGTAACTGGCGCGAACGAAAGCGGCCATCACTACAAAAATGTTACGCCCGGAAAAGACTTTACGGGCGCTGCTTACCACGACCTTCGTTTTATCCAGGAAGGGGATGCATCGCCGGACGGCCAAGGCACAATTCAATTTGCCAAAGGCATTGAAGTCGGCCATATCTTTAAATTGGGGACGACATACAGCATTCCGCTTAAAGGCACATTCCTGAACGATCAAGGAAAAGCGATGCCTTATATCATGGGATGCTATGGAATCGGCGTATCACGTGTGATGGCTGCCGTTGCTGAACAATTCCAGGACGACAATGGCTTTACATGGCCGGACATCGTTGCTCCTTACGAAGTTCATCTCGTACCTGTAAACGTCAAGGATGATATACAGCGCGAACTCGGTGAAGAGTTGTATTCCCTATTGAAATCAAATCGCTACGAAGTGCTGCTTGATGACCGCAAAGAACGGGCAGGCGTGAAATTCACAGACGCTGACCTGATTGGGTTGCCGGTTCGCATCACCATCGGTAAAAAAGCGGCTGAAGGAATTCTGGAAGTCAAAATACGTCGGACAGGTGAAACATTCGAATGGACACGTGACGAATTGCTTGATCAATTGCAGCAGTTTTTTAAAAAATAACAGCAAAATCTGATATGATGAAAGGAAAGTACAAATTGTACTTTCCTTTCTTTTTCTGCTTGTTCGAGAAAATTGTAAATGTGAGTTTGCACTTTTTTAAGGTGAACGAAAGAAATGGTTTTAGCAAAATAGTTAAATGTGTAAAGTGTAAAGAAATCGTTGCGGGAAAGCAGATCAGTGATACAGCTCTCATTTTGTATCAGAGCTATCTCAGCTGTGCAGATGCTAAAGCTTGGGGTTTAGTGGAACTGGATGGCGAAAAATCCATACCAGCAAATGTTTAGTATGTTCAAATGTTAAATTGCCCTAATCCAACGCCGCCAGACAAAATGCACGTACGCTTTCTTAAATCACTACTACGAAGGGGATAATTATGACAAACCAGCAAGATCCTAAGATGCGGTTTAAAATGCTGCTTCAGCATCTCGACTTAACGGACGATGTACATATGCCCTTTTTCGAAGAGGCTGAACTGACACGGATGACTGTCCATAAAAAAGAACGATCGTGGAAATTCCTTGTAAAAGTAAAGAATATCCTGCCGATCGATTTGTACCTATTACTTAAAGAACGACTATATAGCACATTTTCTCCAATTGCTTCGGTTCAATTGAACATCGAATCTGCACAAGAGACAGCACAGGAAAACCTCGTCTTATCCTACTGGAGATACGCGGTTGAAGAATTGGCTGACATGGCGCCGCCGCTGCGTGAACGATTGCTGTCACAGGCGCCGGTTTGGAACGGCAACAAGCTTCTGCTGCAATGCAATCATGAACACGAAATGATGGCATTAAAGTCAAAATACAGCGATAAACTGGCTGGGGTATACCGCCAGTTTGGATTCCCGCATGTCTCCATCGATTTTCAGCTGTCGAACGAAGACCAGGAAGCGGCGCATGCGGCTTTCATGGCAGAACGTCTGCGTGAAGAAGAGGAGATGGCGAATAAAGCCTTGTCCGATATGAAAAAGCGGGAGACGAACCGAAAAGAGAACGGTACGCCTTCTGGGCCTTTCCAGATGGGTACGGCTATCAAACCGGATGAAAATATTGTGGAAATCCAATCGATTGTTGATGAGGAACGTCGAGTGACCATTGAAGGCTACGTCTTTGATGCAGAAGTCAGAGAACTTCGGAGCGGCCGTTCATTATTGACCGTCAAGATTACAGACTATACCGATTCGATTCTTGTGAAGATGTTCTCACGTGACAAAGAAGATGCTGAATTGATGGCCAATGCTAAAAAAGGCATGTGGTTAAGAGCTCGCGGTTCGATTCAGACGGATACCTTTGTGCGGGATCTGGTGATGATGGCACAGGATATGGTTGAGATCAAACCGGTTCTTCGCCAAGATACAGCTGAAGAAAAACGCGTCGAGTTGCATCTGCACACACCGATGAGCCAAATGGACGCCGTTTCGTCTGTTGAATCATTGGTCAGCCAAGCTGCCAGATGGGGCCATCCGGCGATTGCCATTACGGATCATGCCGGCGTACAGTCATTCCCGGATGCATATGCAGCCAGCAAAAAACATGGCATTAAAGCGATTTTTGGCTTGGAAGCGAATTTAGTGGATGACGGTGTACCGATCGCTTATGAAGAGCGCCATGCTTTATTGGAAGATGAAACGTTCGTTGTGTTTGACTTAGAGACCACGGGCTTGTCCGCTGTTTACGATACCATCATTGAATTAGCTGCTGTTAAAATCAAAGGCGGCCAGATCATCGATAAATTCGAGAGCTTTGCGAATCCTCATCATGAGCTTTCATCGACAACGATTGATTTGACTGGCATCACCGATGATATGGTCAAAAACGCACCGGAAGTGGAAGAAGTGATCCGCAAATACCACGAATGGGCAGGCGACCACATCATGGTTGCCCATAACGCTTCATTCGACATGGGCTTCCTGTATGTCTGCTATAAGAAATACGGTATTGAAACAAAGCATGCCACGATCGATACACTGGAATTGGCGCGTATGCTTCATCCAGAACTGAAAAACCACCGATTGAACACGTTGGCCAAAAAGTTCGGAATCGAGCTGACACAGCATCACCGGGCCATTTACGATACGGAAGCGACATCTTATTTATTGACGCATCTCTTAAAAGAAGCAGATCAAAAAGGCATTCTTTATCATGACCAATTAAACGATTATGTGGGCAGCGGAGACGCTTATAAACGTTCACGGCCGACCCATTGCACACTGTTGGCGCAGAACAATGAGGGGCTGAAAAATCTCTTCAAACTGGTGTCTGCATCTCACATCGATTATTTCTACCGGGTGCCTCGCATTCCGCGTTCATTGCTCCAACGACATCGGAAAGGCCTGCTGGTCGGTTCCGGTTGTGACAAAGGCGAAGTTTTCGAAGCGGTCATGCAAAAATCAATGGAAGAAGTTGAACAGACTGCGCAATTCTACGATTATCTGGAAGTTCATCCAAAAGAGGTTTATTCCCATTTGATTGAGCGGGAAATGATCCGCGATGAATGGAACTTGGAAGACATTATCCGGAAATTGGTGAAAATCAGCCGTAAGTTGGAAATACCTTTGGTTGCGACGGGCAATGTCCATTACTTGGATGAGACAGATGCCATTTTCAGACAGGTACTTATCGGATCCCAAGGCGGGGCGAATCCGTTGAATCGCCACAAGCTGCCGAAAGTGCATTTTAGAACAACCAACGAAATGCTCGATGCATTTGATTTCCTCGGTGCTGAAACAGCCCATGAACTGGTTGTGGAAAACTCGGTTAAAATCTCCGAGATGATCGATGTTGTCAAACCAATTAAAGATGAATTGTATACACCGAAAATTGAAGGCGCTGATGAAGAGGTTCGGGAATTGAGTTACAACATGGCCCGACAAATTTACGGAGATACTTTGCCTGAAATCGTGGAAGCGCGGATTGAGAAAGAATTGAAATCCATCATTGGACATGGTTTTGCGGTCATCTATCTGATCTCCCATAAGCTGGTTAAAAAATCATTGGATGACGGTTATTTGGTTGGTTCCCGTGGATCGGTCGGTTCTTCGCTTGTAGCGACGCTGACTGAAATAACGGAAGTCAATCCGTTGCCGCCGCATTATATTTGCCGGAAATGCAAGAAATCGGAGTTTTTTGATGACGGTTCTGTCAGCTCAGGATTCGATTTAAAAGACAAGAATTGTCCGGATTGTGATGTTCCTTATCAAAAAGAAGGACAGGATATTCCGTTCGAAACGTTCTTAGGATTTAAAGGGGATAAAGTTCCCGATATCGATTTGAACTTCAGTGGAGAATACCAGGCAGTTGCCCATAACTATACGAAGGAACTGTTTGGAGAAGACAATGTTTTCCGTGCAGGCACCATCGGCACAGTAGCGGAAAAGACGGCTTATGGCTATGTCCGCGGCTACGCGAACGATCGAGACATGACATTGCGCGGGGCGGAAATCGACCGGCTTGTACAAGGATGTTCGGGCGTTAAGCGCAGTACTGGACAGCATCCGGGGGGGATCATCGTTGTTCCGGACTATATGGACATCTATGATTTCTCGCCAATCCAATTCCCGGCAGATGCGCAGGATTCAGAATGGAAGACTACACATTTTGACTTCCACTCTATCCACGATAATCTATTGAAGCTCGATATACTTGGTCACGATGATCCGACAGTGATCCGCATGCTCCAGGATTTGTCCGGCATCGATCCGAAGACCATCCCAACTGACGATCCGGAAGTCATGAAAATCTTCGCCGGACCTGAATCACTCGGTGTGACGAAAGAGCAGATTGGCTGTAAAACAGGCACGCTCGGCATTCCTGAATTCGGTACGCGTTTTGTGCGCCAGATGTTGGAAGAAACAAAACCGAACACATTCTCGGAACTTGTCCAGATTTCCGGATTGTCCCACGGGACGGATGTATGGTTGAGCAATGCGCAGGAATTGATCCAAAATGGAACCTGCCAGCTGTCCGACGTAATCGGCTGCCGTGATGACATCATGGTATATTTGATTTACCAGGGACTTGAATCTTCCTTGGCATTTAAAATCATGGAGTCTGTCCGTAAAGGTAAAGGATTGACGCCAGAATTTGAAGAAGCCATGAAAAAAGAAGGCGTGCCGAACTGGTACATCGAGTCCTGCAAAAAAATCAAGTACATGTTCCCGAAAGCGCACGCCGCTGCCTATGTTTTGATGGCTGTCCGCATCGCCTACTTTAAAGTGCATTTCCCTGTTCTTTACTATGCGGCTTATTTTACAGTGCGCGCAGAAGATTTTGATGTCAACGCTATGGCCAAAGGATCACATTCGATTCGTGCTGTGATTGATGAAATCAACAGCAAAGGCCTGGAAGCATCGACAAAAGAGAAGAACTTGCTGACGGTTATGGAATTGACGCTGGAAATGGTGGAGCGGGGCTACAGCTTCCAAAAGGTTGATTTATACAAATCATCTGCTGATCAGTTCATCATAGATGGCAACAGCCTGATTCCGCCATTCAATGCCATTCCTGGATTAGGGACCAACGCCGCAAAATCCATCGTGGCTGCACGCGAACATGGGGAATTCCTATCCAAGGAAGACCTTCAGCAACGTGGCCGCGTTTCAAAAACGATCATCGAGTACATGGATGATCATGGCTGTTTAGAAGGGATGCCTGAAGCCAACCAACTGTCTCTCTTCTAGCCAGTTGCACCACAGCGCGATTTGTGGTATTATTGTAGTAACATTTACTGATAGCTCTGTCGCAGAAGAGTGGGTTCTCCCGCTCTTTTCTGTTTGTTATGGCATAAAATTGGCGGGAGGCATGTATGAGCAAAATTACAGAACAAATCGAGAAGATAGCACAACCCATCACCAGTGAACTAGCCCTGGAACTTGTAGATGTGGAATTCCTTAAGGAAGGCCGCAACTGGTTTTTACGAGTGTATGTGGACAATCCGGAAGCACCGATTGATATTGATCAATGTGCTTTAGTAAGTGAAAAGCTCAGTGAGATTTTGGATCAACTCGATCCGATTGAACAAAATTATTTCCTGGAAGTTTCATCTCCGGGTGCAGAACGTCCGTTGAAGAAGGAAAAAGATTTCGAGAAAGCTATCGGTAAATTTATTTACATCAAAACTTATGAGCCGGTTGAAGATGCAAAAGAGTTTGAAGGCTATTTAAAGTCCTATGACGATGAACAAGTGGAAATTGAAATTAAAATCAAAACACGCAGAAAAATAATCAACATTCCGAAAGATAAGATTGCGATAATCCGTTTGGCCATTGATTTTTCTGTTAAACCTGATTGAAGAACCTGGGAGTGAATAAAATGAGCAGTGAGTTATTGGATGCTTTTGAAGTACTAGAGAAACAAAAAGGGATTTCCCGTGAAGTCCTGATTGAGGCAATTGAAGCTGCATTGGTAACGGCATACAAACGGAATTTCAACCAGGCACAAAATGTCCGTGTGGATTTGAACTTGGACACCGGCACGATGCTGGTCTATTCCCGCAAGGATGTTGTAGAAGAAGTGGAAGACGAACGTCTTCACATTTCATTGGAAGATGCTAAAGTCATCAACCCTGCTTACGAGCTTGGAGATGTGGTGGAAGAAGAAGTGACGCCGCGTAATTTCGGACGTATTGCTGCACAGACAGCGAAACAAGTTGTAACTCAACGTGTTCGTGAAGCTGAGCGCGGCCTAATCTTCGAAGAGTTTGTTGATCGTGCTGACGATATCGTCAACGGCATCGTTGAACGCATGGACGCACGCAACTTGTACGTAGGACTTGGCAAAGTTGAAGCAGTGCTTCCACAGACTGAGCAAATGCCGAATGAGCATTACAAGCCTCATGACCGCATCAAAGTGTATATCACAAAAGTGGAGCGCACAACTCGCGGGCCACAGGTATTTGTGTCGCGCACCCATCCGGGATTGCTTCGCCGTCTGTTTGAAAACGAAGTGCCTGAAATTTATGACGGCATCGTTGAAATCAAGTCGATTGCACGCGAAGCAGGAGACCGTTCTAAAATTTCCGTATTCGCACACCGCGATGACATTGATCCAGTAGGGTCATGCGTCGGATCTAAAGGCGGACGTGTCCAAACGATCGTCAATGAGTTGAGTGGAGAAAAAATCGATATTGTTGAATGGTCTGAAGAGCCGGTAGTCTTTGTAGCCAATGCACTTAGCCCATCCAAAGTATTGGATGTGCAAGTCAATGAAGAAGCAAAATCAACGACGGTTGTTGTTCCTGACTATCAATTATCTCTTGCGATCGGCAAACGTGGGCAAAATGCCCGTTTGGCAGCAAAATTGACTGGATGGAAAATTGACATTAAAAGCGAGACTGACGCTCGGGAAATGGGCATCTACCCGAACCCGAATGCTGATATCGAATTAGTGGAATCCGGTGAAGAACTGGACGATTTTGATTTTTACGAAGAAAAAGAATAATGTAGAAAAGGTGATGTCCGTTGGCTCTGCAAAAGAAAATTCCATTACGGAAGTGTGTAGCTACAGGCGAGATGCATCCTAAAAAGGAAATGATCCGCGTTGTCCGTTCAAAAGAAGGCGAAGTAGCCGTCGATTTGACTGGCAAAAAATCAGGACGCGGCGCATACCTTTCGAAATCGGAAGATGCCATCGCGACTGCCCGCAAAAAGAAAGTGCTGGACAAGCAATTGGAAGTCAAGATTCCAGACGAAATCTATGATGAGTTAATTCGCGTCGTTCTCAGAGAGCAGTTGAAATAATGACGAAACAAAAAATTCTTCAATTACTTGGATTGGCTACACGTGCAAGAATGACCATTTCCGGTGAAGAAATGACCGTGAACGAAGTTCGAAAAGGAAAAGCGAAATTAGTAATAATTTCAGAAGACGCTTCGGACAATACCAAAAAGAAATTGCAGGACAAATGCAAATCATTTGGAGTGGATCTGCATGTTTTAGGATCGCGGTTCGATTTGGGACATGCGATAGGCAAAGAAGAGCGGGTAGTGATTGCAATCACCGATAAAGGTTTTGCAAAAAAAATAACCAGCTTATTCGAAGAAATTAATCGGGGGCGAGCAGATGACCAAAATTCGAGTACATGAATACGCTAAGAAGGTAGACAAGCCAAGCAAAGAAATCATCAATGAATTGTCTAAACACAATATTAACGTGCAAAACCATATGGCTACATTAGAAGACAATGCTGTTTCGAAATTAGACAGCATCTACAAAAATGCGTCTGCAGGACAGCGTCCAGCAGCACAATCGCGTCCATCAGGACAAAGCCAATCCCGTCCGTCACAAGGCGGCCAGTCCCGTCCATCAGGACAAGGGCAATCACGTCCATCACAAGGCGGCCAGTCCCGTCCATCAGGACAAGGGCAATCGCGTCCATCACAAGGCGGCCAGTCCCGTCCATCAGGGCAAAGCCAATCCCGTCCGGCAGCAGCTCCAAGCCAAGGGCAATCCCGTTCGCAAGGAAACGGCCAGCGTCCGACTACACCAGCAAAAACTGGTTCGAACTTCACACCAAAAGCAGCTAAACCGACGGCAGGCCCAGGCCAACGTTCTTCAGGACGTCCAGGAGGCGGAAACCGCAATGGCTTCCAAAACCGCAACCGTAAAGGGAAGCAGCAGCAACCGGTAAATCCGTTGCCGCCAATGCCTAAAAAAGAGAAAGAATTGCCGGCTAAAATTACATTCAGCGAGTCATTGACTGTAGCTGAGCTGGCGAAAAAATTAGGGCGCGAGCCTTCTGAAATCATCAAAAAATTATTCATGCTTGGTGTAATGGCTACCATTAACCAAGAGTTGGATAAAGATGCAATTGAATTGATCTGTGCTGAATATGAGGTTGAAGTGGAAGAAGAGATTCTTGTTGATAAAACAGATCTTGAAGTTTACTTTGAACCTGAAGACGAAAGCCTGAACGAAGAACGTCCACCGGTTGTGACAATCATGGGGCACGTTGACCATGGTAAAACAACATTGCTTGATTCAATTCGCCACACGAAAGTGACGGCAGGAGAAGCCGGCGGAATTACGCAGCATATCGGTGCTTACCAAGTTGTAGACAACGGCAAAAAGATCACATTCCTTGATACTCCTGGACACGCAGCATTTACAACCATGCGGGCACGCGGAGCGAAAGTGACAGACCTTGCCATTATTGTTGTTGCAGCAGACGACGGCGTTATGCCACAAACAGTTGAAGCCATCAATCATGCTAAAGCTGCAGAAGTTCCGATCATCATCGCAGTCAACAAAATGGATAAGCCAAGCGCAAATCCAGACCGTGTTATGCAAGAACTGACTGAGCATGGCTTAGTTCCTGAAGCATGGGGCGGAGACACGATTTTCGTACCGATTTCCGCATTGACTGGAGACGGCATTGATTCGTTGCTTGAAATGATCTTGCTTGTTTCTGAAGTAGGGGAATTGAAAGCTAACCCGGCACGCCGTGCAATTGGAACGGTTATTGAAGCAGAGCTTGATAAAGGCCGTGGTTCAGTAGCTACACTTCTAGTACAGGACGGTACGTTAAATGTTGGAGATCCGATCGTTGTCGGCAACACATTTGGACGCGTCCGTGCAATGGTTTCGGATGTAGGCCGTCGCGTAAAAGAAGCGGGCCCATCAACTCCAGTTGAAATCACTGGGTTGAATGATGTACCACAAGCAGGAGATCGTTTTGTTGTCTTTGAAGATGAAAAAACAGCTCGTCAAGTGGGCGAAACACGTGCAACATCTGCGCTTCAAGTTCAGCGTTCAGAAAAAACACGCGTAACACTTGATAACTTGTTTGATCAGTTGAAACAAGGCGAAATGAAAGAATTGAACCTGATCGTCAAAGCAGACGTTCAAGGAGCAGTTGAAGCTATGGCAGCATCACTTCTTAAAATCGATGTAGAAGGCGTCAACGTGAAAATCATCCACACAGGCGCTGGTGCGATTACAGAATCTGATATCTCATTGGCAGCTGCATCAAATGCCATCGTTATCGGCTTTAACGTTCGTCCGGATGCAAACGCGAAACGCGCTGCTGAAGCAGAAGGCGTAGATATCCGTTTGCACCGCATCATCTATAAAGTGATCGAAGAAATTGAATTCGCAATGAAAGGGTTGCTTGACCCGGAATTCGAAGAAAAAATCATCGGCCAAGCTGAAATCCGCAGCACATTCAAAGTATCTAAAGTCGGAACGATTGCCGGAAGCTATGTAACCGAAGGCAAAATTACACGTGACAGCGGCGTTCGCGTCATCCGTGAAGGCATCGTAGTATTCGAAGGTGAAATTGACACATTGAAACGTTTCAAAGACGATGCAAAAGAAGTGGCTAAAGGCTATGAATGCGGTATTACAATCAAAAACTTCAACGATGTGAAGGAAATGGATATCATTGAAGCGTATATTATGGAAGAAATCGTACGCAAATGATCCTGTACATGGAATGCGAATTTTTCATTCCAACGGCACATTCGTTAAAAGATAAGCGGGCAGTCGTGAAAAGCATGCTGACCCGCAGCAGACAAAAATTCAACGTTTCCGCAGCGGAAATTGACCACCAAAATGTTTGGCAGCGGACCCGCATCGCTTTTGTTATCGTCTCTTCCTCAAAAGAAATGGCTAATAAGGAAATGGCGCAGGTTCTCTACTACTTGGAAAGCAACCCCGCTTGGGAATGTTTGGAGATTGAGAAAGAATATTTGTAAGAACGAGGTGGATTAGCAATGACAATGCGCGCGAATCGTGTAGCCGAGCAGATGAAAAAAGAGCTCAGCGATATCATCAGCCGAAAACTGAAAGATCCACGTATCGGATTTGTCACTGTAACAGATGTTGAAGTTACAGGAGATCTCCAGCAGGCAACTGTATATATCAGCGTGTTAGGTGAAGACCATGCAAAAGAACAGACATTGCTTGGGTTAACGAAGTCGAAAGGATTTATCCGCACCGAAATCGGACAGCGGATCCGTCTTCGCAAAACTCCTGAATTGTCTTTTGAAATCGATTCATCGGTTGCTTACGGCAATCGAATCGATACATTACTGCGTGATATTCAAGAACCAAAAGAAGATTAAAAAAAGCCTGCTGTCTATTTCAGATAGCAGGCTTTTTTTGCATCAAGCAAAGGAGTTAAGGCATATGGCGCTGAACGGAATTCTACCATTGTGGAAAGAAAAAGGGATGACCTCCCATGATTGTGTCTTTAAGTTAAGGAAGATCCTGCAAACGAAAAAAGTCGGACATACTGGGACTTTGGATCCTGAAGTGGATGGCGTACTGCCTATCTGCATCGGCAATACGACCAAAGTGGCAGAATATATCACCGACCAAGGAAAGACTTATGAAGCGGAAGTGACCATCGGCTATTCGACTGAAACAGAAGATGCAACAGGCGAAACGGTGGATACGGACCTTTCAGAGAAGCTCATTACCCGCCAGCAAATTGCTGAAGTCTTTTTGCAGCTTACCGGAAATATTAAACAGATTCCCCCAATGTATTCAGCCGTCAAAGTGAACGGCAAAAAGCTATATGAATATGCACGCCAAGGAATCGCCGTTGAACGGCCTGAGCGGACAGTCCGCATCGATTCGATTGAGTTATTGGATGATGATCTTCAATGGACTGGCCAGCAAATCAAATTCAATATCCGTATCCGCTGCGGCAAAGGAACTTATATCCGGACTTTGGCTGTGCAAATCGGAGAAGCATTAGGCTTTCCTGCGCATATGTCCCGGCTGACCCGGACAGAATCCGGTAAATTCGCCAAAAAAGATTGCGTAACACTTGCCGAAGTGGCTGAACTTGCTCAAAATGGAGTTATCGGCGACATTTTGAAACCGCTCAGCTATGGTCTAGAGGTGTTTCCATTCATGGAAATCGAACCGAAACAGATATTTGCTGTAAAAAACGGGCAAGTACTGGCGCGTCATGCCATACTTGATCAAATGGGATTTGTAGTTTTGACCTATCAGGGACAACCTGTGGCACTCTATAAAAACCATCCTGAAAAAGCGGATAAGATGAAGCCTGAAAAAATGTTCGGTTTTCCGACAGCGGACGAGGTGTAGTATGGAAATTATTCATTTAAGTTATCCGATTCACGTTAAACCCGATAGTGAGACGGGACCATTGTCCTTGGCCCTCGGCTTTTTCGACGGTGTACATAAAGGACATCAGCGCGTGATAGGCGACGCCATCAAACAAGCTGAAAGCAAAGGCATTAAATCAGCGGTTATGACGTTCGATCCACATCCTTCATTGGTTTTGGGCGGCAGAAAAGAAGAAGTCTTTTATATTACGCCTATGCAGCAGAAGATGGAAATCCTTGAAGGAATGGGCGTCGATTATTGCTTTATCGTGCGCTTTACTTCAGAGTTTGCCAAATTGACGCCGCAACAGTTTATCGAGATATTCATTAAGGAACTGAATGTCAGCCATGTCACAGCCGGGTTCGATTTTTCGTTCGGCAGCAAAGGCAAAGGCGATATGACCTTGATGAAAGAGCTGGGAGACGGGCAGTACGGCGTCACTGTCATAGAAAAACAGGAAGATGGCAATGAAAAAATCAGTTCGACACGCATCCGTGAGCTATTGAAAAACGGTGCAGTCGAGCAGGTTTGCCATTTGTTGGGCCGGCCATTCCGTGTTTTAGGAACCGTGGTCAATGGTGATAAACGGGGACGCACCATCGGATTTCCGACGGCCAATATAGAGCCGGAACTGGGTGCTGTCGTGCCAAGCCGCGGCGTTTATGCGGTGAAAATTCAAGTGCAGGGGCAGACTTACAATGGTGTCTGCAATATTGGCTTCAAGCCGACGTTTAATAATCCCGATGTGAAAAAGCAAGTCATCGAAGTGCATATTCTTGATTTTGACAAATCGATCTACGGGGAAATGGTGGAAGTCGAATGGCATGAACGGATCCGGGATGAGCAGAAGTTCTCCGGCATTGATGAGTTGAAAGCGCAAATTCAGCGAGACAAGATGACGGCTGAGCAGTTTTTCGCTGGCATTAATTAATCAGTGTGGTTGATTTCGGAAATGGCTTATGCTATTATTTATGAGTACTGAATGTACAAACCGTTGCTTGGCAAATCGAATCACCAACGTTTGCTCGGTAATTGGGGATATCAGAAATTAGGAGGTGGAAACAGTATGGCAATCACACAAGAACGTAAAAATGAATTGATCAATGAATACAAAGTGCATGACACTGATACTGGGTCTGCAGAAATTCAAATCGCCATTCTTACAGAAGACATCAACAACTTGAATGAGCACTTACGTACTCACAAAAAAGATCATCACTCACGTCGTGGTCTATTCAAAATGGTTGGACGCCGTCGTAACTTGCTAAAATACTTACGTGAAAACGAAGTTGCTCGCTACCGCGAGTTAATCGCAAGACTTGGCCTACGCCGTTAATAGCAAAAAGTAAAAGCGGGATTCGTCCCGCTTTTTCTTTATGGATAAAACTTTAAATTATCGCATCGCATACCGGATGCTTTTTTGATACACTACTATTGGATACATATAGTATAGAGAAACAAGGTAAGAGAGAGGAGCTCGATATTATGGGGCAAACAAAAAAAGTCTACACACTTGATTGGGCTGGCCGCGAATTACAGGTTGAGGTCGGCCAATTGGCAAAACAAGCAAACGGAGCAGCATTGATCCGTTATGGTGATACAGCAGTTCTTTCAACTGCAACCGCTTCAAAAACTCCGAAACCTTTGGATTTCTTCCCATTGACGGTCAACTACGAAGAGCGTCTTTACGCTGTCGGTAAAATCCCAGGCGGATTCATCAAACGTGAAGGACGCCCTTCTGAAAAAGCGACTTTGACAAGCCGTTTGATCGATCGCCCAATCCGCCCGTTATTCCCGGATGGTTTCCGCAACGAAGTTCAAGTCATCTCCATGGTTATGTCTGTAGATCAGGATTGTCCATCAGAAATGGCTGCAATGTTCGGTTCTTCTCTGGCCTTGATGATATCGGATATTCCTTTCGGCGGTCCGATCGCTGGAGTAATCGTCGGTTTGATCGACGGACAATTTATCATCAATCCGACAAACGATCAGCTTGAGCAAAGCTCGATCAACTTGACGGTTGCCGGTACTAAAGAAGCCATCAACATGGTGGAAGCCGGAGCGAAAGAAGTTTCTGAAGAAGTGATTTTGGAAGCCATCATGTTCGGGCACGAAGAAATCAAGAAATTGATTGCCTTCCAAGAACAGATTGCTGCAGAAGTCGGCAAAGAAAAAACGGCAATCCAGCTTTACGAATTGGATGCAGAATTGACGGCGACGCTTAAAGAAGCAGTAGAAGCTGAATTGAATGCAGCTGTCCAAATCAATGAAAAACAAGCACGCAATGAAGCGATTGACGAAGTCAAAGCCCGTGCAATGGCGGCATACGAAGAATCGGATGACGCTGTGAAAAAACAGGCTGGCCAGATCCTTGATAAAATGGTCAAAGACGAAGTACGCCGCTTGATCACAGATGAAAAAATCCGTCCGGACGGCCGTGGACCTTCTGAAATCCGTCCATTGTCATCAGAAGTCGGCATTCTTAACCGCACACACGGTTCAGGCTTGTTCACTCGCGGTCAAACGCAGGCGATGAGCATCTGTACGCTAGGCGCTTTAGGTGATGTTCAAATCATCGACGGCCTTGGCATCGAAGACACAAAACGTTTTATGCACCATTACAACTTCCCGTTGTTCTCAGTAGGTGAAACCGGATTCCTTCGTGGGCCTGGACGCCGCGAAATCGGACACGGAGCACTTGGTGAGCGCGCTCTTGAAGCAGTCATTCCAAATGAGAAAGATTTCCCTTACACGATCCGTCTTGTTGCAGAAGTATTGGAATCTAACGGTTCGACTTCACAGGCGAGTATCTGTGCTTCCACACTTGCGATGATGGATGCCGGTGTTCCGTTGACAGCTCCAGTTGCAGGTATTGCGATGGGCCTTGTCAAAAAAGGCGAAAACTACACAGTACTTTCTGATATCCAAGGCATGGAAGATCACCTTGGCGATATGGACTTTAAAGTAGCCGGTACTGCAAAAGGCATTACCGCTCTTCAAATGGACATCAAGATTGATGGCCTGTCACGTGAAATCTTGGAAGAAGCGTTGACGCAAGCTCAAATCGGACGTATCCACATCCTTGAATCGATGCTGGCGACGATTGCTGAACCAAGAACGACACTTTCCAAGTATGCACCGAAAATCATCATGGTGAAGATCAATCCTGACAAGATCCGTGATGTTATCGGACCTGGCGGAAAAGTGATCAACAAAATCATCGATGAAACAGGCGTTAAGATCGATACGGAGCAAGACGGTACGATCTTCATTTCTTCAGTAGACGAAGAAATGAATGCGAAAGCGAAAGCGATGATCGAAAATATCGTGCGTGAAGCGAAAGTCGGCGAATATTACGAAGGCAAAGTCAAACGCATTGAAAAGTTCGGCGCATTCGTTGAATTGTTCCCGGGCAAAGACGGACTCCTTCACATTTCGGAAATCCAGGAAGAACGGACGAAAGAAGTGGAAGATGTTCTGAAGATGGACCAGATCGTCCAAGTCAAAGTAATTGAAATTGACCGCCAAGGACGTGTAAACTTATCACGTAAGGTTGTTTTGAAAGAACAAAAAGAAGCAGCTGAAAAACAAAACCAAGAATAATCATCTATTCAAATTGCCGACTTTGTCGGCAATTTTTTACTATGAGGAGGAACATGCACATGGTGACTACACAGACTTGCAAAAATGGATTGCGCATTGTTTCCGAACACATTCCCCATTTTCATTCCGTAGCAGTTGGGGTTTTTGTCAATAACGGTTCACGGGATGAGTTGCCGGAAGAAAACGGCATTACGCATTTTATTGAACACATGCTGTTCAAAGGAACGGATTCGCGCACTGCGAAAGAAATCGCCCGGGAATTCGACCGCATCGGCGGCGATATCAATGCCTATACATCAAAAGAATATACCTGTTACTACGCAAAGGTTTTGGACCATCATGCGGAACATGCTGTAACGGTACTCGCGGATATGCTGTTCAATTCGCAGATGGATCCGGTGGAATTCGACAAGGAACGCCAAGTCATCCTTGAAGAAATCAGCATGACTGAAGACATGCCGGACGACGATGTGCATGAGCAATTATGGCGCGTCATGTATCCGCAGAACTCGATCGGCGCACCGATTCTTGGTACCGCTGAAACCTTGGCAAGCTTTACGCCTGAGAAAATCCGCGACTATATGGATCGCCATTATACACCTGCAAATACGGTCGTTTCGGTGGCAGGCAACATCACTCCAGCTTTACTGGAAAAGATTGAAGCGTTATTCGGCTCATTCGAGAAAAAAGAAAGTCCGAAAAAGTACGAACTTCCTGTTTTCACATCCGGCTATTCACTGAAAAATAAAGAAACGGAACAAGGGCATCTATGCCTTGGCTTTCCCGGCCTGTCTTTAAATGATCCGGATATCTACAGCTTCACTGTTCTGAACAACATCATCGGCGGATCCATGTCTTCAAGGCTGTTCCAGGAAATTCGTGAGCAACGTGGATTGGCCTACTCGATTTTCTCCTATCATTCTGCTTATTCCGATCATGGAACATTGGCGATCTACGGTGGAACATCAGATGAACAAATGGCTGAAATGCAGCAAGTCATTATGATCTTGTTAAAGGAATTGAAAAATGGCGGTATTACGGAAGAGGAAGTGACCGACTCCAAAGAACAGCTGAAAGGCAGTTTGATGCTGGGTCTTGAAAGCACAAGTGCGCGTATGAGCCGCAACGGCCGTCACGAACTATTGCTGGGCAAACACCAGACTTACGATGAAGTGCTTTCTCAAATCGACCAGGTAACATTAGAAAAAGTTTATTCCTTATTGGAGATCCTGGTGGAATCGCCAGCGGTTTCCATCATACGTCCGAAAGAAGCTTCCTTAGTATAAAGGGAGCTTTTTTGCTGTTTTGCTCCTTTAGCAGGGTAAATTATGTTACAATAATTCAAATCAACATTGAAGGAGCGAATATTGTGAAAACATTCAACGTAGCGATAATGGGAGCAACAGGTGCAGTCGGCCAGCAAATGACAGAGCAATTGGAGAAACGGAATTTTCCTATAAAAGACATTGTCTTTTTGTCTTCAAGCCGATCTGCCGGAAAAGAGATTACATTCAATGGCCAGACTTTCACCGTTCAGGAAGCCAAACCTGAATCATTTGAAGGCATTGATATTGCCTTATTCAGCGCAGGAGGAAGTGTTTCAGAAAAATTCGCCCCTGAAGCGGTTAAGCGTGGTGCCGTTGTTATAGACAATACCAGCGCGTTCCGTATGGACAAGGAAGTGCCTTTAGTTGTTCCTGAAGTGAATAAAAGCGATCTTTCTCTCCATAAAGGAATAATTGCCAATCCAAACTGTTCTACAATCCAGATGGTCTGTGCATTGCAGCCATTAAAAGAACTGTTTGGCATGACGAAAGTGGTGGTTTCCACTTATCAGGCAGTATCGGGAGCGGGAATTGATGCCATCAATGAATTGAAAGAACAAGCTGGCGACTTTGACAACGCAAAAACAGCTGATGCAAAAATGCTGCCGGTTAAATCGGCTGAACGCCATTACCCGATCGCTTACAATGTAATTCCGCAAATTGATCAATTCACCGACAACGGTTATACATTCGAAGAAATGAAAATGATCAACGAAACGAAAAAAATCATGCACGATGATTCCCTGGCAGTCGCAGCGACATGCGTACGCTTGCCGGTGGTCACAGGGCATTCTGAATCGGTTTATGTGGAACTCAAAGAAGCGGCAACTATTGAGCAGGTCAAGCAGGCAATTTCGCAAGCACCAGGCGTGGAACTGATGGACGATCCATCAAACCAGCTGTACCCGATGCCTTTGATGACTGCAGGGCTTGATGAAGTATTTGTCGGCCGTATCCGCCAGGACCTGGACAATCCAAATGGTTTCCACTTATGGGTCGTTTCAGATAACCTGGTCAAAGGCGCAGCACTGAACTCGGTTCAGATTGCAGAAGCCCTGATTGAAGAAAATATCATTTAATCCCGAACGGCAATCGAAAAAAAGAACCGGCCATTGCGCCGGTTTATTTTTTTCTTTGGACTGTTTCCGGTGATTCCCGTATAATGAATTCTATGGATGTGTACGGGTGAATTTTAGGAGGAAATAAATTGAGTAAAATTAAAAATGAAGTAATAAGAGTTATCCCTTTAGGCGGAGTCGGCGAAATCGGCAAAGCAATGTACGTAATAGAAATTGATGAAGATCTTTTCGTTGTGGACAGCGGTTTGATGTTCCCGGAAGATGAAATGCTGGGTGTCGACATCGTCATTCCGGATATGACTTTCCTGGAAGAAAACAAAGACCGTGTCAAAGGAATCTTTTTGACTCACGGCCACGAAGATGCGATTGGTTCAATCGCTTATTTACTGAAGAAGATCCAAGCGCCGGTCTACGGATCGAAATTGACAATTGCGTTAGCCAAAGAACATATTAAAGAACAAGGTTCTTTAAAACATGTCAAGTTCTTTGAAGTAACCAATAAGAGCCGCATGAACTTCGACAAAACACATGTGACGTTCTTCCATACGACACATAGTATTCCTGACGCATTTGGGATCGTCTTCCACACATCTGAAGGCGCAATCGTGCATACAGGCGAATTTAAATTTGATCAGTCAGCTAAAGGCAGTTACAAGCCCGATATCGCAAAAATGGCGAAATTAGGGGAAGACGGCGTATTGATGCTGCTGTCCGACTCTACTGAAGCTGAACGCCCAGGATATACAACTTCGGAAATTGTGGTTGCAGACCATATCCTGTCGGCATTCCTTGCTGCTGAAGGCCGTGTACTGGTATCCCTTTATTCATCAAACTTTATTCGTATCCAACAGGTATTCGATATCGCGGCAGCGACAGGCAAAAAAGTCGCTGTAGCCGGAAGAAGTCTGGAGAGCAGCTATGAAGTCGGCCTGCGCCTAGGCTACTTGACAGTCGACGAAGATACAGTCATTTCCCTGAAAGACCTGGAGAACTACCGTGATGACGAAGTGGTCATCATTGTTACCGGTAACCAAGGGGAGCCGCTTGAAGCTTTGGACAAAATGGTCCGCAAGCAGCACAAAGACGTAAAAATCAAAGAAACAGATACAGTATTAATTACATTCACACCATCACCCGGTATGGAAGTTCCAATGTTCCAAACAATGAATAAGTTGGCGAAAGCCGGCGCAAATGTTTTGACCGCCAGCAAAAAAGTCCACGTATCAGGACACGGCAGCCAAGAAGATCTTAAAATGATGCTGAACATGATGAAGCCGAAATATTTCATTCCGATCCAGGGTGAATACAAAATGCTGATTGCGCATTCTAAATTGGCGCAGCAGGTCGGCTTGCATAAGTCTGAAATCTTTATCGCCGATAAAGGCGATATCGTGGAATACAAAGAAGGCAAAGTCCGGATGAGCGGGCGCGTTACTGCCGGCAATGTACTTATTGATGGAATCGGCATCGGCGACGTAGGCAATATCGTTCTGCGTGACCGTAAGCTATTGTCCCAGGATGGGATTTTCATCGTTGTGGTTACGCTGAACCGCAAAGAGAAGAAAATCGCTTCCGGCCCTGAAATGATTTCACGCGGTTTTGTCTATGTCCGTGAATCAGAAGAGCTGATGGATGAATCTACAAGACTTGTACGCAAGGTCGTTGAAAAATATGTCACCAGAGACGCATTCGAATGGAATAACATCAAGCAGGAAATTCGCGATACATTGAATTCCTACCTATTCCAGCAAACGAAGCGCCGTCCGATGATCATCCCGATAATTATGGAATACTAAGAAAAAAGCAAAAGGATTTCCATACCGATCTAATCGGAGGGAATCCTTTTTCGATTATGGAAGAAAAGAGGGATCGCTATGACCAGGGCTCGTACAACTACGAAAGCAAAACCAAAAGCGAGAGCAAAAGCAAAACCGCGGCAAAAGCCGAAAAATAAAAAAAAGCAGCCGATGCCGATGATCGCTTATGAAGTGATTGGTTTGGTACTGCTTGGAATCGCCGTGTTGATGGTGTTCCAGTTGGGCGTCATCGGCAAGATGTTCTACAATTTAGCTGAGTTTATCGGTGGCTATATGGCCTTCCTGATTCCACTGGCAATTGTCTATGTCGCGATCTATGTAATGGTTAAGCGGAAATGGCCAAAGCCAAGACTGAAAGTGGCAACAGGAGCCGGCTTTATCCTGATCGGCATTTTGTTGATTTGCCATTTAATCTGGGCGGCCGGATCCATCCTGCCGATTACATCAGCCAATGTCATTTCTGAAACCATTCGCCATACGCAAATGACCGGCACAATCTGGACTACGTATTTGGCGACAGGCGGCGGAATCGTCGGTGCCTTTTTATATGCGCTATTGCATGTGTTGTTTGATACAGCGGGAACTTGGATCGTCGCGATTATCCTGATGTCGATTGGTGCCATCATCTTGACAGGAAAAGCGGCCGCACCGTTTATTGCCGAAAAAATTCCAAGTGCACGTCCGGCAATCGATTCGCTGATGAATCGTTTCCAGCGGAATGAGCCGAAAAAACTGCGCGCTCCGCGCAAGAAATCAGCACCTGAACAAGTGCTGGAAATCAATGAATCCCTGGCTTATGAAGAAGAGGAAGAAGAAGACCTTCTGTACCGCCCACAGCCTGAAGAACCGATCATATCGGCATTTACTGAAAACGTGAAACCCAAACAGCCGGAAGTGCAGAACGTGCCTGCTGCGGAAACTGCTGCAGAACCGGACACCGGTGATATCCAGTTGATGTCGACTGCAGAAGAACTGGAAAACGAAGAATACCAGCTGCCGCCTCTCAGCTTGTTGACACTGCCGCCGCACCACGACCAAAGCGGCGAGTATTCAGGCATCCAGAAAAACGCCAAGAAACTTGAGAAAACGTTCCAGAGCTTCGGCGTCCGTGCGAAAGTGACGCAGGTCCATTTAGGGCCAGCTGTGACTAAGTACGAAGTGCTGCCCGATACCGGCGTCAAAGTCAGCAAAATCGTCAGCCTGCACGACGATTTGGCATTGGCCTTGGCTGCGCGCGATATCCGGATTGAAGCGCCGATTCCCGGAAAATCCGCAATCGGCATTGAAGTGCCAAACACGGAAGTCTCGATTGTCAGTCTTCGTGAAGTGCTGGAATCGGAAGAAAACAACCGGCCTGATGCTAAATTGCTGTTTGCCTTAGGCAGAGATGTTACAGGCCAAGCAGTGATGACAGAATTGAATAAAATGCCGCATCTGCTCGTTGCCGGATCAACAGGAAGCGGGAAGTCGGTGTGCATCAACGGCATCATCACCAGCATCATCATGCGGGCAAAGCCGCATGAAGTGAAAATGATGATGATCGATCCGAAAATGGTGGAGCTGAACGTCTATAATGGCATTCCACATTTGTTGGCACCGGTTGTCACAGATCCGCGGAAAGCGGCACAAGCGTTGAAGAAAATCGTTTCGGAAATGGAAAGAAGATACGAACTGTTTTCTCACACCGGAACTCGCAATATCGAAGGATACAATGAATACGTACGGGTCTTCAATGAGGAAAATGAAGACAAGCATCCAAAGCTGCCGTTTATCGTCGTCATTGTCGATGAGTTGGCTGATTTGATGATGGTTGCTTCAAACGAAGTGGAAGACGCCATTACTCGCCTGGCACAGATGGCGCGTGCAGCAGGGATCCATTTGATCATTGCGACACAGCGCCCGAGCGTCAACGTCATCACTGGCGTCATCAAGGCGAATATTCCATCACGCATCGCTTTTGCGGTGTCATCTTCCATCGATTCACGGACAATCCTGGATATGGGTGGAGCTGAAAAATTACTAGGACGCGGGGATATGTTATTCCTTGGAGCAGGCCAATCAAAACCGGTCCGTGTGCAAGGGGCATTCCTGTCAGATTCAGAAGTTGAAAAAATTGTTGACTTTGCAATTGAGCAACAAAAAGCTCAGTACCAGGAAGACATGATTCCAAGTGAAATCGACGAGACCAAAATCGATGAAGAAACAGATGAAATCTATGATGATGCGGTCCAGTTGGTGACAGAAATGCAGACAGCTTCGGTTTCCATGCTGCAACGACGCTTCCGTGTGGGCTACTCGCGTGCTGCCCGCATCATAGACCAAATGGAGCAGCGGGGAGTCGTCGGACCTTATGAAGGCAGCAAACCGCGGACAGTGTTAGTTCCAAAGCAGGAAGAATATTGAGTAATTTGGGTTTTTTTGTGACAAAATGATTAGTATTTTTGAATATAGGGAAATGAAAATTCGCTAAATTCGACAAATTGCTATTTATTTCATTTCTAATAAGTGGTATAGTAATTTTGATTAGTAGGAATGTTTTACATCAGATGTCTGATCTCTGTCATGGGTGGTGAATCATATGACAATTAAATCGGATCATCGTGCTTTGTACCTTCAGGTTATTGACCGAATGAAGCAGGATATTGCTGCGGGCGTCTACAAAGAAAAAGAGAAGTTGCCGTCCGAATTCGAATTGTCAAAAACCCTGGGAGTCAGCCGGGCGACTTTGCGAGAAGCGCTGCGGCTGTTGGAAGAAGATAATATCATCGTCAGACGCCACGGAGTCGGCACATTCGTCAATTCAAAGCCTGTTTTCACATCTGGGATTGAACAATTGACGAGTGTGTCCGATATGATCCGTCAGGCAGGAATGGAACCCGGCGCTATCTACTTGAGCACGTCGGAGACCCTTTCTTCTGAGGAAGATATAAAACGCTTTCATTGCACCGCCGATGATACTGTCATTACAATTGAACGCGTTCGCACGGCAAACGGAGAGCCTGTCGTTTACTGCATCGACAAGGTGCCTTCGGACTATTTGCCTGCAGATTTTTTAGGGCGCAAGGAAAGTTCCATTTTTACAGCGATTGAAGAATCCGGCGATATTCATATTTCCTACGCGGTGACGTTCATTGATCCGACTGGGTATCATGAAGATGCTTCTCCAATCCTGGAATGTGAACCGGAAACGGCTTTACTGGTATTAAAACAGCTCCATTACGATGAAGACGATCGATTGGTGCTTTATTCAAAGAATTACTTCAGAGCTGATAAATTTAGCTTTCATGTGGTTCGCAAACGCGTGTAAAACATCAAATTCCTGCTAATATCAAAAAAACCTTGGGGGTTATTACATTGACAAAACGTAAATTTGGTCTAGGTTTATCATTAATGCTTGCTGCTGGTACGATGCTTGCTGCCTGCGGAAGCGAAGAAGATACTTCAACAGGTGAAACTGGCGGAGGAGAAGGCACGGAAGAAGCTGCTGATTTCTCGGTTGCCATGGTTACAGATGTTGGCGGTGTGGATGATAAATCCTTCAACCAATCTGCTTGGGAAGGGGTCCAGCAATTTGGTGAAGAAAATGGCCTTGAAAAGGGCGATGGTGGCTTTGACTACCTTCAATCTGCATCAGATGCGGATTACAACACCAACTTGAACAACTTGATCCGCCGTGATTTTGATGTCGTCTTCGGTATCGGCTACCTTATGGAAGGTGCTGTAGCAGAAATTGCTGAGCAGCAGCCGGAAGCTCAAATCGCCATCATTGATGCGGTAGTAGAAGCTCCAAACGTTGCAAGTGTCCTGTTCAAAGAGCAGGAAGGCGCATTCCTTGCGGGTGTAGCAGCAGCTCTAATGACAGAAACGAAAAAAATCGGATTTGTCGGTGGGATGGAAATTCCAGTAATCGAACGTTTTGAAGCAGGATTCCTTGAAGGGGTTGCAGCTGTAGACGAAACAGTTGAAGTCGATGTTCAATATACAGGGGCTTTTGATAAAGCGGAATTAGGTAAAACAACTGCAAACCGTATGTACTCAGCTGGAGCTGATATCATTTTCCACGCAGCTGGCGGTACTGGGAACGGTGTATTCACTGAAGCAAAAGAACGCAAAGAAGCAGATCCGGATGCAAACATCTGGGTTATCGGCGTAGATGCTGACCAATACGATGAAGGCCAAACTGGCGATGCCAACGTAACTTTGACATCTGTATTGAAAGGTGTAGACAAAGCAGTAATCAACATTTCTGAACAGGCAATGGCTGGAGATTTCCCAGGTGGCGAAACAATCACTTACGGCCTTGCTGATGATGGTGTAGGCCTTGCGGATTCTCGTGGAGCAATTCCAGAAGATGTGATGACTAAAATCGAAGAATTTAAAAAACAAGTTATCGATGGCGAAATCACAGTACCAGAAAAAGTAGAGTAACAGTCACTCAGAAACACGGTCATCATAAAGACCGGGTCAACCGGTCTTTATGATTTTTTTTATCTAAAGAAGGAAGTTAATAGATGAAAGGCTTTTGGCAACGGAAGCCTTTCCTGTATTAATTAAATAAAAGAAGTCAGCAGTTTCGAGGGAGTGACAACAGTGGAATATGTAATTGAAATGCTGAATATCCGTAAAGAGTTCGGTACGTTTGTCGCAAATGACAATATTACGCTGCAACTGCAAAAGGGAGAAATTCACGCATTATTAGGGGAGAACGGCGCAGGGAAATCGACGTTGATGAACGTCTTGTTCGGTTTGTACCAGCCGGAAGGCGGAGAAATCCGGGTTCGGGGCAAGAAAGTGGATATTGCCAATCCGAATGTCGCAAACGATCTGGGAATCGGAATGGTCCATCAGCATTTCATGCTGGTCGAAAACTTTTCGGTCACCGAGAACATCATCTTGGGCAGTGAGCCAACCAAATACGGCATCACCAATAAAAAAGACGCGGCCAAGAAAGTTCAAGCGTTATCTGAACAATATGGGTTGAACGTAGATCCGTATGCGATTATTGAAGACATTTCTGTAGGCATGCAACAACGGGTCGAAATATTGAAGACTTTGTACCGCGGAGCCGAAATTTTGATTTTT
This sequence comes from Planococcus sp. APC 3900, assembly GCF_030407735.1. Taxonomy (NCBI): domain Bacteria; kingdom Bacillati; phylum Bacillota; class Bacilli; order Caryophanales; family Caryophanaceae; genus Planococcus; species Planococcus sp. APC 3900. The sequence goes on from NZ_JASDCT010000002.1 coordinate 552,194, forward strand.
GATGAACCGACTGCTTCCCTGACACCTCAGGAAATCACGGAATTGATTCAAATCATGAAAAGATTGATTGCTGAAGGAAAATCAATTATTTTGATTACCCATAAACTAAAAGAAATCATGGATGTGTCGGACCGGGTTACGGTTATTCGCAAAGGCCAGGGAATTGGCACAGTCATCACTTCAGAAACAAATCCAAATGACCTTGCGTCGTTGATGGTTGGTCGGCAAGTGGAATTCACCACCGTTAAAGGGCAAGCTTTCCCAGGCGAAGAAGTCTTGGATATTAAAGATTTGGTCGTCCAGGATTATCGCGGGATCGATAAAGTGAAAAGCTTGAATCTGAACGTTCGCAAAGGTGAAATTGTCGGAATTGCGGGAATTGATGGGAATGGCCAATCCGAATTGATCGAAGCCATAACTGGCCTTCGAAAAGTGAAAAGCGGCACTATTTTTGTCAATGGCAAAGACGTCACGAATATGAAACCACGCAAAGTGACAGAAACGGGAGTCGGCCATATCCCCCAGGATCGCCATAAGCATGGCCTTGTACTGGATTTCCCGGTAGGCCATAACATTTCACTTCAAACGTACTATACAAAACCCATCTCTAAATCAGGAATTATTGATTACAATAAAATCAATGAGAAGGCGCTTCAAATTATCAAGGATTTTGATGTCCGGACGCAAGGACCGTCAGAATTAGCCCGTTCACTATCGGGAGGAAATCAGCAAAAAGCCATTATCGGACGCGAAGTAGACCGCAATCCGGATCTATTGATTGCAGCGCTGCCGACACGGGGGTTGGATGTCGGTGCAATCGAGTTTATCCATAGCCGCTTGATTGAACAGCGTGACAACGGCAAAGCCGTTCTATTGATTTCGTTTGAACTCGACGAAGTCATGAACGTTTCAGACCGTATTGCTGTTATCCACGACGGAGAAATTGTGGATATTGTCACGCCTGAAACCACCACTGAGCAGGAATTGGGCTTGTTGATGGCAGGACACACCGGTCACAAAGATACACAGGATTTGACGAAGAAAGGTGAGGATCAGCATGTCGAATAGAGCGACCAATCTCCTGGTCCCCATCGTTTCCGTTATTTTAGGATTGCTAGTCGGTGCAGTGATCATGCTGGCCAGCGGCTATAATCCATTGGAGGGCTATGCCGCCCTTTGGAACGGAATTTTTGGAGACATGTATACGATCGGAGAAACGATTCGCCAAATCACTCCTTATTTACTGGCCGGTCTGGCAGTTGCTTTTGCGTTCCGCTCAGGACTTTTTAACATTGGTGTGGAAGGGCAACTGATCGTTGGCTGGTTTGCTGCGGCGTATGTCGGAGTAGCCGTCGAATTGCCGAAGATCATCCACTTGCCATTAGCCATTATCGCAGCAGCAGTAGCTGGAGCTTTATGGGGCTTTGTGCCAGGTCTTTTGAAAGCGAAATTCCATGTCCATGAAGTAATTGTCACAATCATGATGAACTACATCGCTTTGCATGTTACAAATGCATTGATTCGGACCGTTTCTGATGGCGGTGACCGCACAGAAAGCATTTTTGCAAGTGCTTCCCTGCGCTCAGAGTTTTTAGAGAATCTGACGGAATTTTCGCGTCTGCATCTGGGAATTGTCATTGCTTTGCTTATGGTCGGTGTCATGTGGTTCATTTTGGAGAAAACAACGCTCGGCTTTGAGCTGAAAGCTGTTGGATTTAACCAGAATGCTTCTCAATATGCCGGCATGAATGTCAACAAAAACATCATTCTCGCCATGGTCATTTCAGGGGCGTTTGCTGGATTGGGTGGAGCGATGGAAGCACTTGGAACATTCGAGTACGTTTCTTCCAAGGGTGGATTTACCGGAATCGGTTTTGATGGAATCGCCGTTGCCTTGCTCGGCATGAATACGCCACTGGGTGTCATCTTCGGTGCAACCTTGTTCGGTTCCTTGAAATATGGAGCTTTGAATATGCCGAACGCTGCCGGTATTCCAATTGAGATTGTAGAGATTGTAATTGCGGTTATCATCTTCTTTGTAGCTTCAGGCTACATCATTCGCTTGCTGCTGCTCCGCGCATCAGCTAAGAAGAAGGAGGCGAAGTAATATGAGTTTCCTTGACGTTCTATACTTCATCATTCCTTCAGCGATCTTCTATGCAGCGCCACTGATCTTGGTGGCGATCGGCGGTGTCTTCTCGGAAAGATCGGGTGTTGTCAACATCGGCCTTGAAGGGCTGATGGTCATTGGTGCGTTTGTCGGGATTTTGTTCAACTTATTGTTTGCCGATACGTTCGGCGCAGCCACACCTTGGATTTCATTGATCGCCGCCATGGTTGCCGCATTGCTGTTATCTCTATTGCATGCAGTTGCATCCATATCATTCCGCGCAGATCAGGTAGTATCAGGTGTTGCCATCAACTTATTGGCAGTTGCGTTGTCTTTGTATCTGGTGAAAAGAATTTTCGATAAAGGGCAGACAGACTTTATCACTGAGCGCTTTTCGCGCTACAATGTTCCGTTCCTTTCGGACATACCGGTTATCGGTCCATTATTCTTTACTTCTGTTTACAATACATCGTTCTTCGCGATTGGGGTTGCCTTTGTAGCCTGGTTCATCATCTATAAAACGCCGTTCGGCTTGCGCTTGCGTGCTGTAGGTGAGCACCCAATGGCAGCGGATACGATGGGAATCAATGTAGCGAAAATGCGTTATGTCGCGGTTATGATTTCCGGTGCGTTAGCGGGAATCGGTGGTGCAATCTATGCGCAGACCATCACCAATGATTTTGGCCATGCCACAATCAATGGCCAGGGCTTCATGGCGCTGGCAGCGATGATTTTCGGTAAATGGCATCCGCTTGGTGCAATGGGAGCTGCTTTGTTCTTCGGATTCGCGCAATCCTTGAGTATCGTCGGATCATCTATACCGATAATCCAGGAAATTCCGAATGTGTTCCTATTGATTTTGCCGTACGTCTTGACGATCTTTGCACTAGCCGGATTTATCGGACGCGCCAATGCACCACTGGCGAACGGAAAACCATATATCAAAGGACAACGATAAAGTATTTTAAAAGGGGCTGTCCCAAAAGGTCATGAAAGATGACTTTTGGTGACAGCCCTTTTGTCGTTCCCGAAAGACCTGGCTGATGTCCAATGCGGCGGATGCGTTCCGCGGGCACGTCTTCTGCCGCTTTCCTTTCCATCAGCCGGCTGCTCTCAGAAAACGTATTCCTACATCCAAAAATAACCGGAGAGAAAGGCTTTTTATCTCTCCGGCCATGTTATTTTAGAGACTTACGAAAAAGCCACTTTTTATTGTATGCCGATCCAGTCGCTTTCGCTTTTCTTATGATCCAGCTCCGACGCCCGGTCCCTCGAGGTCGCTTCAGACTTGCTGATGATGGCAAAAAGCGCCATTAACAGCAAATCCTTCAGCGCTTGTCAGGGCGAATACGGGCATCTTCGCTTTTCTTTATTTGCAATTAACGGAAAAGGTTCGGTATAGTTAGAACATGAACGACGAGAGGGGATTCAACATGTTTGAAACGATTAACATTGCTAAAGGCGTTAATGTGCACGTCAATGAAACTACACAGTTTAAAACGATAAATTTCTCGATTAAATTCAAAGATAAACTTACCAAGGAAAAAGCATCTGCCCGTTCGATTTTGGCAAATGTACTGCAGCACAGCAATGAGGTCTATCCCTCACACACGGCGCTGCGTATGGTTCTTGACGACCTGTACGGTACATCTCTTTACATAGATTCTTCAAAGCGGGGCAATGAGCATATTGTGACGCTGAACGTTGAAACGGTGAATGATCAATACCTGTCTGAAAAAGGGGTTTTGGAAAAAGTCCTGAATTTGATGTACATCGTTTTGTTCAAGCCGAATTTTGAGCATGGCTTATTTATGGAAGCTATTTTTAAACGTGAAAAAAATGCCATTATCCAACGCATTGAATCCGTTTTTGATGAAAAGACGCGTTATGCGCAGCAGCGTATGATGGAATTGGCATTGCCCAATCATCCGGCTTCAATCACATCGAATGGTACTATTGAGGATGTAGAAAATGTCACCAACGAACAATTGGTTGCCGAATACAAAGAAATGTTGACTGAAAATGAAATTGAAATATATGCAGTGGGTGACGTTAAACCGGAAATGATTGCGTCTCATATCCGTGAATTTTTTCACTTCAAGGATCGGGAAAAAGCGATAGCTGCACCGCCTTTGGAATTGGTTAAACCGGAACAGTCACGCGTGCTTGAATATGAAGACATGAAACAAGGGAAATTGCATATGGCATTCTTTACACCAATTACGTTCCGCGACGAAAAATTCCCCGTCATGCAATTGATGAACGGCGTCTTTGGCGGTTATGCACATTCGAAGCTGTTTGTTAATATTCGCGAAAAAGAAAGCATGGCTTACTACGTATCAAGTTCTTTCGCTTCGCAATTTGGCTTGATGTTTGTGCTGGCAGGGATTGATTCAAAACTGGAAGAAAAAGCAGTGGCATTGATTCTGGAACAATTGGAAGAAGTCAAAAAAGGCAATATTTCTGATATTGAGCTTGAACAGACAAAGGCCTTGCTGACCAACCAATTGAAAGAGGCATTGGATTCAGCGCGTGGACAAATCGATATTTATGATCAATACATGGAATTGACGGATTCATTTGAACCGGAATTTATGATCAACAGATGGAAACACGTTACCAAAGACGACATTGCCGCTGTTGCTCAGGAACTGTCTTTGGAAATGACTTATTTCTTATCAGGCAAGGAGGATGAAAAAGATGCATAAAGTCGAATTTGAACAATTGGAAGAAACGCTTTTCCACGAGAAGTTGGATAATGGGCTGGACGTTTATATTCTGCCAAAAAAAGGATTTTCGAAGACTTTTGCGACTTTTACTACTAAATACGGTTCGATCGACAACCATTTTGTCCCTCAAGGTGGAATGGAACCGATTAAAGTGCCGGACGGCATCGCTCATTTCCTTGAGCATAAAATGTTCGAAAAAGAAGAAGGGGACGTTTTCCAGGAGTTCAGCAAACAGGGTGCTTCAGCAAACGCCTTTACTTCATTTACCCGGACCGCTTATCTGTTTTCGGCTACGGGCGAAATCGATAAAAACGTCAAAACACTTTTGGATTTTGTCCAAAGCCCTTATTTTACGGAAAAGACCGTAGAAAAGGAAAAAGGCATCATTGCGCAAGAAATTACGATGTACGATGACCAGCCTGATTGGCGCCTGTATTTTGGCATCATCGAAAACCTTTATAAAAACCATCCGGTGAAAATTGATATTGCGGGCACTGTAGAATCCATCCAGGACATCACGGCTGAACATTTATACACGTGCTACAACACGTTCTATCATCCGTCCAATATGTTGTTGTTCGTCGTCGGAAATGTCGATCCGGATCAGATGATGAAATTGGTGAAAGAAGATCAAGCGCAGAAAACATTTGAAGCGCCAACAGAAATCAAACGCATTTATCCGGAAGAGCCGAAAGAAGTGGCAATCAAGGAACGCGTACTGGAAATGAGCGTTCAGAAGCCGAAAGTCTTTTACGGCATCAAACCGGAAAAGTTGGATTTGATTGGGCCTGATATGCTCAAGCATGAATTGGCAGCTCAATTGGCCTATGAATTGCTGTTCGGTCGGACATCGGATTTTTATCATCATGCTTACGAAAACGATTGGATCGATGAATCTTATTCTTTTGATTATTCATTAGAGCATGGTTTCGGATATGCTTTGATCGGTTCTGATACCCACAAACCCGAAGTGCTGATAAAGGAAATCAAACATACGCTTCAAAATGCAATTGAAAAATGGCCTTTTGGACAGGAAGACCTTGACCGTGTTCGCCGCAAGAAAATCGGTTTTTTCCTGAGAGCGTTGAATTCGCCTGAATATATCGCGAACCAGTTTACCCATTACGCGTTCAATGAAATGAACTTATTCGATGTTGTCCCCGTTCTGGAGAGCCTGGAAGTGGTTGACCTTCAAAATGCTTTTGCTTTAGTCAGCCATGAATCCCAGCAATCGATCTTCACTATTATGCCGACTGCGAAAGAAGCAGAGTGAAACGGTTTGCCGTCTTATTAGGAGCTTCTGGAGAAATCGGTGAAAGCATCGCTCATCAATTGGCAAAGAGCGGATGGTCGCTGTACCTGCATTGGAATTCGAATCCAGCAAGTAGGCTTGCGGCCCGGTTAACGGAACAGTATCCTGCACAGGAGTTTGTTCCGATACAGGCTGACTTTGCTGATGAAGCAGGATCCGGGCAGTTGGCTGAAAATGTTTATGATGCAAGCTGCGTTATTGTGGCGAGCGGGCATTCCTTACAGAAAATGCTCATTGATACAACAGAACAGGACATGGAGTCACTTTGGCGTGTGCATGTGAAAAATCCGATTTCGGCGATCCGTTCGATTTCACCTTTTTTTCATCGTTATAATAAATCTTATGTTGTCTTTATCTCTTCAATCTGGGGTGAGACCGGTGCCTCTATGGAAACGGTGTATTCAGCTGTGAAAGGTGCCCAACTGGCATTTGTTAAAGCCTATGCCAAAGAAATGGCGCCGTCTGGAACACGTGTCAATGCAGTGGCACCAGGGTTCATCATGACGAAAATGAATGATTCCTTTTCTGCAGAAGAATTGCAGGAAATCGAGGACGATATCCCATTGGGGTTGGGGTCCCCTCAGGATATAGCGGATGCCGTCGAATTTCTGGTCGGCGGAACAGCGGATTATATGACTGGGCAAACCCTCCGAATTAATGGCGGATGGCTGATATAATCGCATTTCCTGTAACTATATGCCCCTTTCCCCATAGCAGTAAATCCGCTATCATATTAACTAGAGATTCCTGTAGAGAAAGGTCTGGTATTGCATGAAAGAATGGTATTTTGAATACGAAATTCAAGTGAACCGTCCTGGTCTGCTTGGCGATATCGCTTCTCTTCTGGGAATGCTGCGCGTCAATATCGTAACCATCAATGGTGTCGACCAAGGCCGGCGTGGAATGCTGCTGCGTGCTGAGCATGATGTTCAGCTGGAGCGCTTTGAACAGATACTGTCGACCATCGAAACTATCAAAGTGACGAAATTCCGCGAACCGAAGCTGCGTGACATCCTGGCAGTGCGCCATGGGCGTTATATCCAGCGTGACGCGGATGATCGGAAAACCTTCCGCTTTGTGCGTGATGAATTGGGTCTGCTGGTTGATTTTATGGCTGAAATCTTCAAGCAGGAAGGCCATAAGTTGGTGGGGTTAAGAGGAATGCCACGAGTCGGAAAAACCGAGTCGATTGTCGCAGCCAGTGTCAGCGCCAATAAAAAATGGATATTTTTATCTTCCACAATGATCAAGCAAACCGTCCGCAATCAATTGATGGGCGACGAACACAACGCCAATAATATATTTATCTTGGATGGCATTGTCACTCGCCGTTCATCCGATGAACGGCATATGCAATTGGTGCGTGAAATGATGCGTATGCCCACCATTAAAGTAGTGGAGCATCCGGATAAGTTTGTTGAGCAATCAGATTACAGCATTGAAGATTTTGATTATATTATCGAATTGCGCCATCATCCAGAAGAAAAAATCACCTATGAAGTGTTGGAAAAAAACACTTTTATGAACGAAAAATCACAAGGCGATATGTTTGGTGACGGATTCAACTTCTAAGTAGGCAGGTGATTGTATTGAGTGAATTGGGTACGCGGCTCAAAGAGGCCAGAATCGCCAAAGGGTATAGTTTGGAAGACCTGCAGGATTTGACCAAAATACAAAAACGGTATTTGGCTGGTATAGAAGACGGCAACCATAGTATGATGCCTGGCGCTTTCTATATACGTGCGTTTATCAGGCAATATGCTGCAGCTGTTGGGCTGAACGGGGAAGAATTGCTCGAACAGCATAAATTGGAAATGCCGGCCGATCAACCTGCTGCTCAACCACAAATGCCAAATACCTTTTCTTCCAGAAGCCGCTCAGTCACAAGGACAGCGCCCAATGAAGCATATGCCGAATTTATCCCTAAAGTCTTGGTGGCGCTGTTTATAGTCCTGATCCTTGCGGTTGCCTGGTATTTTTACAGCGCATCAACAAACAGGGATTCTACGGGTACGCCTGTGGAGGAGGGCAACGGTGTTCCTTATGAGACACCGGCTCCTGCTGTGCCGGAGGAGACGGAAGAACCTATTGAGGAAGAGCCCGCCGACGAGCCTGCTGCAGAACCTGAAGAGCTGGAAGCAGTATTGACTGTTGAAGGAACGCAAGGGGAAACAACGACTTACTCGTGGCAGGGGCCCGCTGAACGTGAGTTGGAAATAACGGCAAGCGGCCCGTCGTGGATTGCAGCTACTGATGAAAATCAGCAGGAATTGACTTCTGAAGCCCGTGTCATGCAAGCTGAGGAAACAGAAAAAATCGATCTATCGGAAGTGGAAAGCGTTCGTTTGCGTATTGGCGATTATTCAAATATTACCTTGACGCTCAATGGTGAACCGATTGAGTATTCCCAAAACATTCAACCCCAAAATATCGTTATTCAATTTAGGAACGCCGAATAGCCATCTTGGATGGCTATTTTTCTTGACAGTTTGAAAGGAGAAACAATATGAACATACCAAATCAGATCACCATTTCGAGGATTTTATTGATTCCAGTATTTATGGTGGTCATGCTAGCAGGTTTCGACTGGGGAAACATAACGCTTTTCGGAGCTGAAATGCCTGTCACTCATTTTGTAGGAGGACTTATTTTTATCTTTGCTTCATTGACGGATTGGGTGGACGGCTATTATGCCCGTAAATATAACCTCGTCACGACTTTCGGGAAGTTTTTGGATCCGTTGGCCGACAAACTATTGGTTTCAGCTGCATTGATCATTCTTGTAGAACTGGGCTTTGCCGCATCGTGGATTGTCATCATCATCATCAGCCGTGAATTTGCTGTGACGGGCCTCCGATTGGTGCTTGCTGGAGAAGGCGAAGTGGTCGCTGCTGGCAGCCTGGGGAAAATCAAGACAACCGCGCAAATCTTGGCGATTGCAGCCTTGTTGCTGCATAATACTATTTTCACATTGGTTGGCTTGCCGTTCGGTGAAATTATGCTCTACATCGCTTTGATCTTCACGGTGTGGTCGGGCTGGGATTATTTCTATGCCAACCGCCGCGCATTGATGGCTTCAAAATAACTCAAAAAAATTGTAGGCAGTGGAGGTGTTTTTCTTCACTGGCTTTAACTGCAGGATAAACGCATGCAAAGGGGATTGAACAGATGAACGCTGAAATTATTGCGGTAGGTTCAGAATTATTATTAGGCCAGATCACCAATACAAATGCCCGTTTCCTGTCTAATCATTTAGCGGAACTGGGCATCAATGTTTATTATCATACCGTGGTGGGAGACAACTCAGACCGTTTGGAAGATGCAATTAAAATTGCAGAAAGCCGCGCTGATTTGATCCTGTTCACTGGAGGGCTGGGACCGACTAAAGATGATTTGACGAAAGAGTCGATCGCCCGACACTTGGACACGACGCTCGAAATGAACCAGGAAGCATTGGACTCCATCGTTGCTTTTTTTCAGCGAGCAGGCAGACCCATGACCGAGAACAATAAAAAGCAGGCGCTGGTATTGAAAGATAGCGATGTGCTCGTCAACCATAACGGAATGGCGCCGGGCATGATGTACGAAAAAGACGGACGCGTCTATATTCTGCTACCCGGACCACCAAAAGAAATGGAGCCCATGTTCCAGTTCGAAGCAAAACCGAAGCTGGCCAGACTGCTGAATAAGGCGGATGTCATTTTGTCGCATGTTCTGCGTTTTTATGGCATTGGCGAAGCTGAACTTGAAGACCGGCTGCAGCACATTTTAGATAAACAGTCGAATCCGACCATTGCGCCTTTGGCTGCAGATGGGGAAGTGACTCTTCGCATTACGGCCAAAACCAATACGGTTGAAGAAGCATGGCAATTGATCAATAGCACCAAGAACGAAATATTGGATTTGGTTGGTGACTATCTCTACGGCTATGACGACGATTCATTGGCTTCAAAGACGGTGGAACTTTTGAAAGGGCAGGGAAGAACGATTTCCGCCGCTGAAAGTTTAACCGCGGGTCTTTTTCAGTCTGAATTAGCATCGGTCGCAGGAGCAAGCGCTGTGCTTGCAGGCGGTGTCATCACTTACAATGAGGAAATGAAAATACATCAGCTTGGCCTGTCTTCTGAGCTTCTTGCTGAACACGGTGTGGTCAGTGAACAGACAGCGCTAGCGATGGCTGAAGCTGTGCGCAGCAAATTTAAGACTGATATCAGCGTTTCACTGACAGGCGCAGCAGGTCCCGATGCCCATGGCGATCAGCCGGCAGGTACGGTTTGGATCGGCATCGCTACAGAAAACGGTTCGCAGTCTTTCCGGCTCCAGTTATCTGGCATGCGGAATACAAACCGCTTGCGGGCTGTTAAACTGGCGCTGCATTATGTGATTCGAACGTTAACCAATGAAGATGCACGCAAAATTTAATTTTGCGTGTTTTTTTCTGCCCATAAATGGGAATTGCACTTTATAAGGCGTTTAAATTTCGCTTTTAAATAAATAAAGCGAATAAACGTTCGCTTTTTTCTTGTGTATTTCTCAATAAGCTAGTATACTAGAAACAGGTAGAAAATTAGGTTTTCATTTAGAGGAGGATTTCTTTTGAGCGATCGTAAAGCAGCGTTAGACATGGCGTTAAAACAAATAGAAAAGCAATTCGGTAAAGGTTCTGTCATGAAATTGGGGGAAAAAACCGACCGTAATATCTCATCAGTTTCCAGTGGATCTTTGGCATTGGATACAGCGTTGGGAATAGGCGGATATCCGCGCGGACGTGTGATTGAGATATATGGTCCTGAAAGTTCAGGTAAAACGACTGTCTCGCTTCATGCGATTGCAGAAGTGCAGGCAACCGGCGGAACAGCAGCATTTATCGATGCGGAACACGCATTGGATCCGGTTTACGCAAAAAACCTTGGCGTTAATATCGATGAATTGCTATTGTCTCAGCCGGATACTGGCGAGCAGGCATTGGAAATCGCAGAAGCGCTTGTCCGTAGTGGAGCAGTTGATATCGTAGTTGTCGACTCGGTAGCAGCATTGGTGCCAAAAGCGGAAATCGAAGGCGAGATGGGCGATTCTCATATGGGATTGCAAGCGCGTTTAATGTCTCAAGCTCTACGCAAACTTTCTGGCGTCATCAACAAATCGAACACGATTGTGATTTTCATCAACCAAATCCGTGAAAAAATCGGCGTTATGTTCGGTAACCCGGAAACGACTCCTGGTGGCCGTGCGTTGAAATTCTATTCTTCCGTACGCTTGGAAGTGCGCCGTGCAGAAGCCTTGAAATCAGGTACTGAAATCATCGGTAACAGAACGAAGATCAAGATTGTGAAAAACAAGGTTGCACCACCATTCCGTACAGCTGAAGTTGATATCATGTACGGAAAAGGGATTTCTCGTGAAGGTGAAATCGTTGATATCGGTTCAGAATTGGAGATTATCCAGAAGAGCGGTTCATGGTATTCATACAACGACGAACGCATTGGCCAAGGCCGTGAAAATGTTAAACAGTTCTTGTTGAATAACCCTGAAGTCCGCAATGAAATTTCTGGGAAAATCCGTGAGTCTTACGGTATGGCGGCAGCATCCTACACAATTGCCGGCAATAAAGAAGACCCAGAAGATTTCAACCTGTTACTGGATGAAGACGACGAATAAAATCACTTGAATAAGCAGGGAAAAGCCGCCAAGCACATGCTAAGCGGCTTTTCTGCGATTTCAGGAATGAATTATTAGGTTCGATTTGTATAAGAACCAGGAAAGCGTTTGTCTGATGTCTATCAGAATTCCACAGACTCTGAATCAGGTAACTGTTGATACAGGAAGTCTCATACTTAGGCTACTTCCCTTATATGATCGCTTGCGCTTTTCTCTTGTCCAGCTCCAGCGATCAGCCCCTCGGGGTCATAAGTCCCTCTGTCCATGCGGCTGAAGAGATGCCGCACAGCCAAAGTGCCTTATGCCTGTCAGGGCTACACGATCGCTTGCGCTTTTCTCTAGTCCAGCTCCAGCGATCAGCCCCTCGGGGTCATAAGTCCCTCTGTCCATGCGGCTGAAGAGATGCCGCACAGCCAAAGTGCCTTATGTCTGTCAGGGCTAGACGATCGCTTGCGCTTTTCTTGGTTGACACGACATAAGTCCATCTATACAATTAAAATTGTATAATTTACTAATTCTTAAATAGTTGCAGTTGAAAAAATTTTTACTTATTCATCTTTTAAACTGAAAAAAATCAATAGCAAGAGGAGGTGTCCGAATGGGTATTAACGAGTTCATCTTCGCTTTGCTTGGTATCATCGTCGGTGTGGTTGTTGGATATTTTGCATTGAAAAAAGCTAACGATTCCAATATTGCAGGCGCTAAAAACTCTGCGGAGCAAATAGTCGAAGATGCAAAACGAGAAGCTGAAGCGCTGAAAAAAGAAGCCTTATTGGAAGCGAAAGACGAAAATCATAAATTGCGTACTGAAACAGAATCTGAAATTCGGGAACGCCGATCTGAGTTACAAAGACAAGAGAATCGGTTGTTGCAGAGAGAAGAAAATTTAGATCGCAAGGATGATGCTTTAAACAAAAGAGAAGCGAGTCTGGAACGCAAAGACGAAGCGCTCGCAGAAAAACAACAGCATATTGAACAGATGGAAAGCAAAGCTGAGGAGTTAGTCCGGCAGCAGCAGTCCGAAATGGAACGCATTTCATCTTTGACACGCGAAGAAGCGAAATCAATCATCTTGCAGGACGTTGAAAAAGAACTTTCAACTGATATTGCTGTAATGATGAAAGAATCGGAAGCCCGCGCCAAAGAAGAATCGGACAAAAAAGCGAAAAACATTTTGTCATTGGCGATGCAGCGTTTCGCAGCAGACCATGTAGCAGAAACTACCGTATCGGTAGTCAACTTGCCGAATGATGAAATGAAAGGTCGTATCATCGGGCGTGAAGGACGTAATATCCGTACGCTTGAAACCTTAACAGGAATCGATTTAATCATCGATGATACGCCGGAAGCGGTTATTCTATCAGGATTCGACCCGATCCGCCGTGAAACGGCGCGATTGGCACTTGAAAAACTTGTATCAGATGGCCGTATCCATCCTGCACGCATCGAAGAAATGGTCGAGAAGTCAAGACGCGAAGTGGATGAACAAATTCGTGAAATTGGTGAACAAACCACATTTGACGTAGGTGTACATAACCTGCATCCTGACTTGATCAAAATTCTTGGGCGCCTTCGCTACCGCACAAGTTACGGACAAAATGTACTGAAGCATTCTGTGGAAGTTGCATTCTTGTCAGGCTTGATGGCAGCAGAACTTGGAGAAGATGTTACACTTGCCAGACGTGCTGGCCTTCTGCATGATATCGGTAAAGCGATTGATCATGAAGTGGAAGGAAGCCACGTGGAAATCGGTGTGGAACTTGGAACCAAGTACAAGGAACATCCGGTTGTCATTAACAGTATTGCCTCTCACCATGGCGACACCGAAGCGACTTCAATCATTTCGGTCATCGTTGCAGCAGCAGATGCATTGTCTGCCGCTCGTCCAGGTGCACGAAGCGAAACACTGGAAAATTACATCCGCCGCTTAGAGAAGCTTGAAGAAATTTCCGAATCGTATGAAGGTGTTGAGAAATCATTCGCCATTCAAGCGGGACGCGAAATTCGCATAATGGTTCGCCCTGAACAGATCGATGACATGACGGCGCATCGTCTGGCCCGTGATATCCGGAAACGGATTGAAGAAGAGCTGGATTATCCAGGTCATATCAAAGTGACGGTCATCAGAGAAACCAGAGCAGTTGAATACGCAAAATAATAAGGGTGAGGCTTCGATGAATGTCTATTCAAAGAAGCCTTTTTCTTATGGAAAAAGGTGAGTTTGTGAAAATTTTATTTATTGGAGATATTGTAGGGTCAATCGGAAGAGATGCATTGGAGTCATATTTGCCGAGATTGAAAAGAAAGTATTCGCCGGATGTCATCATCGCCAATGGCGAGAACGCCGCAGCAGGCCGCGGCATCACTAAAGCTATCTATCAGGATTTACTGTTCATGGGAGTGGACATGGTGACGATGGGCAACCATACATGGGACCAGAAAGAGATTTTTGATTTTATTGATGAAGTGGATTACTTGATCCGTCCCGCTAATTTTTCGGACGAAGCACCTGGCCGTGGCATGGCGACTGTGACGAAAAATGGCCAAACCTTGTCTGTCATCAACTTGCATGGCCGCGTCTTCCTGCCGCCGCATGAAGATCCCTTCCAAAAAGCAGACGAGCTGATAGAGGAAGCCAAAGCAATTTCTCCGTTAGTGTTTGTGGACTTCCATGCAGAAGCAACCAGTGAAAAAATCGCCATGGGCTGGCATTTAGATGGCCGTGCCTCCGTTGTAGTGGGAACCCATACGCATGTTCAGACTGCCGATGCACGTATTTTGCCAAATGGCACAGCGTATATCTCGGATGTTGGGATGACAGGTCCATATGATGAAATACTCGGCATGAATAAAGATGCCGTACTTTACCGTTTCAAAACCAATATGCCGACGCGTTTTGAAGTGCCGAAACGCGGCCGGTCAGTGGTCAGTGGATTCTTTACGGAAGTGGACGACCAATCGGGCAAGGCAAAATCATTTGAACGTGTATATATCAATGAAGATTATCCGTTCCAGGGCTAAATCTGCAGCTTCTTGACGAAACACCGACAATTCGAGCAGACGCCTTGTAGAACATGCGTGATTTTCAGTATAATAAGGTATCGAATGAAAGTTTTTATGCAATAGAAGTGAAGGCAATGCTTTCAACTTGTCCATGCATTGTCTTCTTTTCATCGTGCGGCTAAAACTTTCGGCGAATAATTGAAGGCATTGCTTGTACAAGGCGGAAATCTTGTCTGCCAGATCCATTTACCTGTACAATCAGATTCAGTGGCAATAGTGAAGATTGCAGTATGCAACTATTCACGTCCGCACTGCATCGTGCATTAAGAATTACTAAAACTAAAACATGGTCATTGAACGGTGAACTTATGGAAGTCGTATCAGACCAAGAAGTGGGTGTCTATAAATGACGTATACAAAGCAGGAAATCATCGACAAAGCACGTGAAGTAGCAGATATGATCGCAGCAACAGAAGAAGTGGATTTCTTTAAACGTGCGGAAGCGCAAATTAACGAAAACCAACAAATCCGCGAAAAAATCGCCAGCTTGAAGAGCTTGCAGAAACAAGCAGTCAACTTCCAGGCATACGGTAAAGAACGCGCATTGACTTTGATTGAAGGCAAAATCACTAAAATTGAAGAAGAAATTGACGCTGTGCCGATTGTCCAGGAATTCAAACAATCGCAAAGTGACGTCAACTCTTTATTGCAGATGGTCTCAACAGCCATCGCTAACCAAGTGACAAACAACATCATCACAGAAACAGGCGGCGACTTGTTGCGTGGCGAAACTGGATCAAAAGTCCGCAACGACACACCAGGAAGCTGCGATTAATAGAAAAGCGGAAGCGATCGTGTAGTCCTGACAGGCATAAGGCACTTTGGCTGTGCGGCATCTCTTCTGCCGCATTGCCAAAGGGACTTATGACCCCGAGGGGCTGATCGCTGGAGCTGGACAAGAGAAAAGCGGAAACGGCCGTTCAGCTCCGAAAGGCATAAGACGATTTGGCGAAGCGGCGTTTTTTCAGCCGCATAGCCAGAGTGGCTTATGACCCGAGGGGCTGGCCGTTGGAGCTGGACAAAAAGAAAAGCGGAAACGATCATTTAAGAAAGGTAACCTAAGTACGCGACGTCCTGTCGCAACGGTTACCTGATCCACATCCTGTGGACCTCCGTCAGGCATAAGACAGGCCAGCAGAGTGGCGCGCTTTGCCACGCAGCTGGGTTGACTTATGACCCCGAGGGGCCGATCGCTGGAGCTGGACAAAGAAAAGCGGAAACGGCCGTGTGTTGAATACCAACACTGACTCATAACTTTTCCATCAGCATTAAACTGAAAGAGCCAAAGCTCTTTCAGTTTTTTCTTTTCCCCTTTGAATTTTGGTATAATAGAGAAACGACGAATCGATTTGAAAGAGGTTTTAAAATGGCACCGACACCAATGATGCAACAATATTTTCAAATAAAGTCCGAATACCTGGATGCGTTTTTATTTTTCCGTATGGGCGATTTCTATGAGTTGTTCTATGATGATGCCATCAACGCATCGCAGATTTTGGAAATTACGCTGACGAGCCGCGGAGGCACTGGAGATGACCGAATTCCCATGTGCGGCGTTCCCCATCATGCAGCGAAGAATTACATCGATCAATTAATACTGAAAGGCCATAAAGTGGCCATCTGTGAACAAGTGGAAGATCCGAAAACGGCCAAAGGAGTGGTCAAGCGTGAAGTGGTGCGCCTTGTTACCCCAGGTACGCATACAGAAGGGAAAAGCGTCGATTCCAAATCGAATGTATTCCTTGCAGCTGCTGACGAGTTATCGGATGGCTTCGGGCTATCGTATGTTGATATCAGTACAGGCGAAGCAACAGCTACATACATAATGGGGACAGAAAAAGCCCTTCTTCAGGAACTTCAATCGTTGAACATCCGTGAATTGGTAGTTTCCGAGCAGTTATTTGTCTTATTGACCGAAGAAGAGCAGGACCTGGTGCTGTCTATCGAAACGATGGAAGAAGCGGCTCCGTTAAGCCCTTCGCTTGTGGCTAACTGTCCGAATGACCTGCACATGAGCTGCCACCGTCTTCTGGCGTATATTGCGCGGACTCAAAAGCAATCACTTGATCACATTCAAGCGTTTGCCTACAAAGAGAACAATCAATTATTGAGCATCGATTTCCACTCGAAGCGCAACCTGGAATTGCTGCAGTCGATCCGTGGCGGTGAAACAAAAGGCACTTTGTTGTGGCTTTTGGATGAGACCGTTACAGCGATGGGCAGCCGGAAATTAAAGCAGTGGCTGCACCAGCCTTTAGCGAATAAACGGATGATTGAAGAACGCCAGCACATGGTGGCCGCATTGATCGATCAATATTTCGTGCGTGTAGAGCTTCAGGGGCTGTTGAAGGAAGTCTATGACTTGGAACGCCTATCCGGCCGTATCGCCTTTGGGAGCGCCAGTGGGCGCGATTTGGCGCAGCTTCGGAGCTCGCTTGAGAAAGTGCCGGTGCTGATTGAAGAATTGGCCAATTCGGGAAATCCGGCATTGGTGGAGTTCAGTGAAAAACTGGATCGCTGCATCGAGGTCTGGGAATTGCTGCAGGCCATCAGTGAAAATCCACCCTTGTCTTCAAAAGAAGGCGGCGTCATCCGTGATGGCTTTAATCAGCAACTGGATGAATACCGGGATGCTTCACGCAACGGCAAAGACTGGATTGCAGAACTAGAGCAGAAGGAACGTAAACTGACAGGCGTCAAATCCCTGAAAATCGGGTACAACCGCATATTCGGCTATTACATTGAAATGTCCAAAGCGAATATGCATTTGGCGGATTTGGAGCGTTATGACCGCAAACAGACGCTGGCGAACGCTGAACGCTATACAACGCCTGAACTGAAAGAAAAAGAAGCGTTGATTTTGACAGCTGAAGAAGAAAGTCTGTCACTTGAATATGATTTATTCGTAGCGATCAGAGATGAAGTCAAACAATACATTTCTCGTATTCAGCGATTGGCTTCCTCCTTGAGCGGGCTGGATGTCTTCCTGAGTTTCGCCAATGTAGCGGAAAAATATCGTTTTGTTAAACCTGATTTTAATGATGCCAATGAAATTTCCATCATCGAAGGACGGCATCCGGTTGTGGAAAAAATGCTCAACAAGCAGCATTATGTGCCGAACGATTGCGTGCTCGCAGAAGGCCAGAACATGTTGTTGATCACCGGACCGAACATGTCGGGTAAAAGTACGTATATGCGGCAAGTGGCACTGACGATTGTTTTGGCCCAGATCGGCAGTTATGTACCGGCTGAATCCGCAAATCTGCCGATCGTCGACCAAATCTTCACGCGCATCGGGGCAGCTGATGACTTGGTGTCCGGACAAAGTACATTCATGGTTGAAATGCTGGAATCGCAATATGCCATCACCCACGCGACCAAAAACAGCTTGCTGCTGTTTGATGAAATCGGCCGAGGCACCTCGACCTACGATGGCATGGCACTGGCACAATCGATGATTGAATACATCCACCGTGAAATCGGGGCTAATACGTTGTTTTCCACGCATTACCATGAGCTGACGGCGTTGGAAGGTACGCTTGATAAGCTTCACAATGTCCACGTGGCGGCAATGGAACAATCGGGCAAAGTGGTGTTTCTCCACAAAGTGAAAAAAGGCCCGGCGGATAAGAGTTACGGAATCCATGTCGCGGAGCTTGCGAACTTGCCGGAACCGATATTGGCACGCGCACGCGAGCTGCTGAAAACATTTGAACAAGATAAAAAGCAACAGCCAAAAAACATTGAACAGTTATCCTTCTTTGATGAGATGGATACCGAAAAAGATGAAATCCTTCAGACCATCACGGATGTGCAAGTTGCCGCGATGACACCGCTTGAAGCGTTGCAGCTCATTAACGAATTGCAGCAAAAACTGATTAATAAGGAGTGAAATCATGGGCGTCATTCGATTGATGGACGAACCTTTATCCAATAAAATAGCCGCTGGTGAAGTGGTCGAACGCCCGACTTCGGTCGTTAAGGAATTGGTGGAAAATGCCATCGATGCCGGCAGTACAGCAATTGAAGTGCTGCTGATCGAAGCCGGACTGACGTCCATCCAGATCATCGACAATGGTGTGGGAATGGATGCCGACGATGCATTGTTGTCGTTCTCCCGCCACGCTACCAGTAAAATTGCCAATGAACATGATTTGTTCCGGATCCGCACGCTTGGATTCCGCGGAGAGGCGCTGGCCAGTATCGCCTCGGTCTCCAAAGTGACTTTGCACACATCCAATGGAACAAGTGGGACGTTTGTACAAATGGAAGGCGGACGCCTGACAGAGCATCGTGCCGGTTCTTTGAGAAAAGGAACCGACATTAAAATCGATCAATTGTTCTTTAATACGCCGGCGCGCTTGAAATACATGAAGACGCTGCAAACGGAACTGGGCCATACCATCGACTTGCTGAACCGGTTTGCATTGAGTTATCCCGCCATCGCCTTCAAATTGACCCATGACGGCAGAACCATTCTGCAAACAGCCGGCAGCGGAGAAATTAAGCGTGTACTGGCAGATATCTACGGAGTGGCCATCGCCAAGAAAATGGTGCCCTTTGAGGGTCAATCGCATGATTATAAGATATCAGGTTACGCGTCACTACCCGAAATCACCCGTGCCAATAAAAACTATATTTCGTTGTTCGTCAATGGCCGTTGGGTAAAACATTACGCGATCACCAATACGGTACACCGCGCTTATCATACCTTTTTGCCGCTTGAGCGGCAGCCGATTGTGGTGATGAATATTGAAGGCGATCCTTATTTGACAGATGTCAATGTCCATCCGGCGAAACTGCAGATTCGGTTAAGCAAAGAAAAAGAATTGATGGAATTGATTCATGAAACGATCCGCCGGACGATCAGTACGGTCGTTCGTGCACCCGTCATCGATAAACCAAAACCAGTAAAGCAGGCGCCGACCAAACAACTGGATCTGTGGAAAAGTTCCTTTACAGTCCAGGAGCCGAAGCAGCCTTTGCCTGAGAGGGCCGCGGAGGACTGGAGCGAACTGCCGATTGAAAAAGAAGTGGAGCCGGTTCGCCGGCAATCCGAGGAAGCCGCACCGGTCAAGGAAGTGCTGCAGCCATTGCCGGAACGTGAAGAAGATGACAGCCCGCAATTCCCTGAGCTGGAAGTAGTGGGGCAGATCCACGGCACTTATATTGTGGCGCAAAGCAATGACGGATTTTATCTCATTGATCAACACGCGGCACAGGAGCGCATCAAATACGAATATTTTCGCGAAAAAGTGGGCGATATCGACAGCAATGAGCGCCAATCACTGCTCTTGCCGTTGACGTTCCATTACAGCCGCGATGAAGCTTTGCGGTTAAAGGATAATTTGAATGTGCTGGCAGACAGCGGGGTGTTTCTCGAGGAGTTTGGCGATACGTCATTCATTGTGCGTGAATACCCGACCTGGTTCCCGAAAGGCTTCGAACAGGAAGTCATCGAAGACTTAATTGAACAGGTCCTGACAGAACGCAAAGTCGATGTTAAAAAGTTGCGTGAAGACGCAGCCATCATGATGAGCTGCAAGCGGTCGATCAAAGCGAATCATTTTTTGCAGAAGCATGACATGGAGCGGCTGTTGGCGGATTTAAAACAAGCGGAACAGCCGTTTACTTGTCCGCATGGACGTCCTGTAATCATTCATTTCAAAACCTATGATGTTGAAAAAATGTTCAAGCGAGTCATGAATTAGGTGTCTCAGTTTGGAGAGTTTTGGGTAAGTATAAAGAATAGGTGATATGACTCAGTGAGGAAGGGTGTGGAGAATGCAGGTACGCAAAGATTATATGCATGTGTCTGATGGACACGAACTTTATTATGTATGCTATGAACCGCCAAACCCAATCGGACATGTCCATATCATTCATGGAATGGCAGAACATATTGCCCGCTATGAAGAGTTTGCTGAGTATTTGGCATCGCGGGGGTTTATTGTTTCCGGCCATGATCAGCGCGGCCATGGGAAAACTGCGGAACGCAACGGTGTGCAAGGCTATTTTGCAGATCATGACGGTTTTAACGAAGTCGTTGAAGATGCCCGCTCAGTCATCACTGAAGTCCAGCAGGCAACCGGCAACTTGCCGCTTATTTTATTCGGCCACAGTATGGGGTCATTTGTGGCCCGGCGTTATATGCAGCTTTACAGCGAAGACATCAGCCGGGTCGTCTTATCAGGCACAGGCGGCAACCCGGGGGCTTCCGGAAAAATGGGGTTGGCTGTGGCATTGGCCTCTGCAAAAATGCAAGGCAAACAGCAGCCCAGTAAGACTCTTGGTAAAATGACCTTCGGTAGTTTCAATAAACCTTTTGGCGACGAAGGTTCAGCGAGTGCTTGGCTATCGAGTGATAAAGAAGCGGTTGCAAAATACGAAGCGGATCCTTGGTGCGGTTTTGAATCGACCAATCAGTTTTATGTGGATTTGTTCTCAGGCTTGGCCCTCATCAACAAACCATCCGAAATTGACCGCATCCGCAAAGACTTGCCGGTGCTGTTGATCAGCGGCGCAATGGATCCTGTTGGCGGCAATGGAAAAGGGGTTTTCAGTTCAGCAAAGCAATTCGATAAAGCAGGCATGAAGAACGTCAAAATTTATCTTGCGGAGCAAGGACGCCATGAATTGCTGAACGAAATTGATCGCCATTTTCATTTTGAGCTGATCGGTGATTGGATGTGCGGAAATGATTGATGTAATAGCCATCGTTGGCCCGACCGCATCCGGCAAGACGGCATTGAGCCTCGAACTGGCTAAGCGATTGGACGGGGAAGTCATTAATGGGGACTCGATGCAGATCTATCGGGACATGACGATAGGGACGGCGAAGATTTTGCCGGAAGAAATGCAGGGGATTCCTCACCATCTTCTGGATATTAAAAATCCGGACGAAAGTTTCTCTGTTGCTGAATACCAAACGCTGGTACGCGAAAAAATTGCAGATATTCAATCGCGCGGCAAGCTGCCGATTATTGTTGGCGGCACTGGACTTTACGTGCAGGCGGTTTTGTTTGATTACCGATTCTCGGAGGAAGCAGTGGACCAGGAACTTCGAGACAGTCTGCATCAGGAACTGGAGGAACTGGGTCCTGACAACATGCACCGGAAATTGCTGGCACTTGACCCAGATTCGGACATCCATCCCAATAATACACGCAGGGTTATTCGTGCCATTGAAATCCTGATGAGCGGCCAGAAAAAAGGTGACCGGGAGTTAGCATTATCGCCTATGTACAATGAACTGATCATCGGCTTGGATATTTCGAGAGATATCCTTTATGAGCGCATCAATCAGCGTGTAGAGGTGATGCTTGGGCGAGGCCTGATTGCTGAGGTTGAGTCATTGCGAAACAGGGGCGTACGGGATGTCCAATCCATTCAAGCCATTGGTTATAGAGAAATCTACGCTTATTTGGACGGGAAGGCAACCCGTGAAGAAGCGGTTCGAAAACTCAAACAAAACTCAAGGAAGTATGCCAAAAGGCAATTTACTTATTTCAAGAACAAATTACCGATATTCTGGATTGATGCATTGGCAGATCCCGAAAAGAATCTGCAGGAAATAATCGCCTTCATGCAGGAAAATGACAGAGACTGTCGAATTGATAAACTGACAACAAAATTTAATACAAGTAGAGAATTAGGGGGATTTTCATGAAACCGATCAATATCCAAGATGTCTATCTGAATCAGCTTCGTAAAAATAATATTTATGTAACTGTCTTTTTACTCAACGGCTTCCAATTAAAAGGAACCATTAAATCCTATGATAACTTTACGGTGCTGGTCGAAACGGAAGGCAAGCAGCAATTGATCTATAAACATGCTATCTCAACGTTTTCTCCAGCAAAAGCTGTAGCGATCGAACACGAAGAGTAAGGGAGATTCCGGACTGCCGTTGCAGTCCGGTTTTTTATTGGGCTTAGTTTCAGTTTTCTGTCGCTTTGCCGAAATGGCTTATGCCTGTCCAATCTAAACGGCTGTTTCAGCTTTTCTTGATGTTCAGCTTCAGCAGCCAGCTCAGGGTCATAAGTCACTCCGGCAATGCAGCTGAAAAGATGCTGCACAGCCAAAGCGCCTTATGCCTGTCGGGTCTAGACGGCTGCTTCAGCTTTTCTGGTTGACAGGTGGCTTTTGACGGTATAGCATTTTCAGTGGAAAAGGAATTACATTCAGGAGGCGTATGTATGAAAACCATCACAGCAGATGAATTACAGCAACGAGTAGAAGCTGGAGAAGAACTGAACATCATTGACGTTCGCGAAGCGGACGAAGTGGCCGCGGGAATGATTCCTGGAGCTAAGCACATTCCTCTGGGGGAAATGGCAGACCGCATCGAGGAACTGGATGCCGGGAAAGAATATCATATGGTGTGCCGTGCAGGCCGCCGCAGCGAAATGGCATGTGGGATTTTGGAATCAAACAACATCGATACAATTAACGTCGAAGGCGGCATGACTGCCTGGAACGGCGAGACAATCGCATAACATAAAAAATCAGACCGCCCGGGAAATTTAGCCGAGTGGTCTGTTTTCATGAAGTTTGGATTTTGCGGGCAGGCAATCTCCATTTGAATGTATAAGAGAGAATCCGCAAGGCTGTAATCAGCACAAACAAAGAATAGAGCATCAGGTCAGTTTGCACTAAATTAAAGCTGATAAACAATCCCGCCAAAGCAGCCCAGACCGCATAGATTTCCGCTTTCAAAACCAATGGCTTACGGCCTGCCAGCAAGTCGCGGATGATTCCTCCTCCGGATCCTGTCAGGACTGCTGCAACGATCACTGCAAAAAGCGGCAATTCCAAATCGACCGCATAAATGGCACCTTGTACGGCGAACGCCGACAATCCGATTGCATCAAAGAAATAGCCCCAGCGATTCCAATGGCCAAGCAATTTATGCGGGAATAAAAACACAATCGTGATAGAGATAAGGGCTAGCTGAAACATAAACTCCTGTTCCCACAGCGCCGAAACCGGCACGCCAATCAATAAATTCCGGACGGCACCACCTCCAAAGGCAGTGACTACGCCAAGAAGGTACACGCCGAAAATATCGTATTCTTCTTCCATTGCAATAATGGCCCCGGAAATTGCAAAAGCAATCGTTCCAATGGCGCTCAGTACTTCCCAAGCCATAGCCTTTTATCCCCCTTCGCGTACGACTCTATGAATTGTATCAGAATTTGACGCTATTTCAAGTCGTGCCTCATAATAAGATGAGAAGTTTAACAGAATGGAGAATTGCATGCATACACAGATTAGAACAATAGAAGAAACTATCCAACTACAGCTCCAGCTGGCTGATGAAATTGCATACGTTAATCAGAAGAAAGTGCTGGATGCTTTCCATAACCAGCGTGTCAGTGATCACCATTTCAACCCGTCAACGGGCTATGGCTACGATGATGAAGGGCGCGATACGCTGGAACGCGTTTACGCAGATGTCTTTAAAGCGGAAGCGGCACTCGTGCGGCCTCAAATTATCTCTGGCACCCATGCCATCACAATTGCATTATTCGGTATCTTGCGGCCGGGAGATGAGTTGCTTTACCTTACAGGAAAACCCTATGACACCTTGGATTCCATCGTTTCAGGAGGAGAAAAAGATACGGGTTCGTTGAGGGATTTCGGCATCAGCTACCAGCATACAGATCTGGATGCCGGCAATAAAATCGATTGGGAAGCTGCTCAAAATGCAATCGGTGACAAAACAAAAGTCATTGCCATCCAGCGGTCCAGAGGATATGATACACGCCCTTCATTTACAATAGAAGAAATTGAAGAGATGATAGTCCGGGTTCGTGAGATAAAACCGGATGCAGTTATTTTTGTCGATAATTGCTATGGCGAGTTTGTGGAGATGCAGGAGCCGATTGAAGTGGGTGCGGATATGATCGCGGGCTCGTTAATCAAAAATCCGGGAGGCGGATTGGCGAAAATCGGCGGTTATATCGCAGGAAGAAAGGATTTAATCGAAAAATGCGGTTACCGAATGACATCTCCGGGTATAGGAGGAGAGGCAGGTGCTTCTCTTAATGCACTGCCTGATATGTATCAAGGCTTTTTTATGGCACCGCATATTGTTTCGCAAGCGTTAAAAGGGGCCATTTTCACTTCAGCGCTTCTGGAACAGGCTGGCATGATGACGACGCCTCATTGGAGCGACAAACGGACCGACTTGATTCAATCAGTGTCGTTTCAGAATGCTGAACAGATGATTGCGTTTTGCCAAACCATTCAGGCGAGTTCACCGGTCAATGCGCAGTTTGCGCCTGAACCAGCTTACATGCCGGGCTATGAGGACGATGTCATTATGGCTGCCGGTACATTTGTGCAGGGATCCAGTATCGAGCTGACTGCGGACGGTCCGATTCGTCCACCTTATACAGCATTCGTTCAAGGCGGTCTTACGTATGAACACGTAAAAATTGCCGTATTGAATTCAGTAGATGCATTAAAAAAATTGAAGTTAATTTAAATGATTTCCCGTATGGATCATACGGGAAATTTTAATGTAAGAAAACATAACATGTTGTTGACAGGTAATCTGACATGATGTATGCTTTAAGAGTAGCAATTATGTGAAATGGGTGAAACTTATGACGAACCGGGTGCGACGAACGATGCCGCTTCTTCCAATCAGCATAGTTATGCAATTGACGGAATTGACCGCCAGGCAAATTCGTTATTATGAAGAGCATGAGTTGATCAACCCTGCCCGTACCGAAGGCAACAAGCGTATGTTTTCCCTGAATGATGTGGATACACTTCTCGAAATCAAAGAATATTTGGATCAGGGACTGAATATTGCAGGCATCAAGAAATTATATGATACAAAAGAAATCCCTAAAAACGAAAAGGCAGAGCCGAAAAACTTAAGCGATGCCGAGTTGCGCAAACTATTGCGCGAAGAATTGAAGCACCAAGCCCGTCCTTTTGAAAAAGGCGGTTTCAGACAAAGTGATTTAACCCGTTTCTTTAAATGAGATGGGGTTACATACAATATTTATAGGAGAGTGAAGAGAACATGGGCAAGTATTCAAAAGAAGACATTCAACGATTAGTAAAAGAAGAGAACGTTAATTTTATCCGTCTGCAATTTACAGATATTCTTGGGGTCATCAAAAACGTTGAAATACCGACATCCCAATTGGACAAAGCACTCGACAACAAAATGATGTTTGATGGATCGTCCATTGACGGTTTTGTACGTATTGAAGAATCTGATATGTACCTATACCCTGACTTGGATACGTGGGTTGTATTCCCTTGGATCACAGGAAAAGGAAAAGTTGCACGTTTAATCTGTGACATTTACAGCCCAGATGGCACGCCATTTGCTGGAGATCCACGTACAAACTTAAAACGTGTATTAAAGGAAATGGAAGAGCTAGGATTTACGCATTTCAACCTTGGACCAGAGCCGGAATTCTTCCTGTTCAAACTTGATGAAAGAGGCGAACCATCTCTTGAACTGAATGACCACGGCGGCTATTTTGACTTGGCACCGATGGACCTGGGCGAAAACTGCCGACGCGACATCGTTCTTGAACTGGAAGAAATGGGCTTTGAAATCGAAGCTTCCCACCACGAAGTGGCACCAGGACAACACGAAATCGACTTTAAATATGCAGATGCCGTACAAGCATGTGATGAAATCCAAACCTTTAAACTGGTTGTTAAGACCATTGCCCGTAAACATGGCCTTCATGCTACGTTCATGCCGAAACCACTATTTGGTGTCAGCGGTTCAGGAATGCACATGAACCTTTCCTTGTTTGATGGAAATCGCAACACATTCCTGGATGAAGACGGCGAAATGAAATTGAGTGAGACAGCTTACCAATTCATCGCTGGAATCATTGAACACGCGAAAGGCTTTACAGCTGTAACAAACCCGCTTGTAAACTCGTACAAACGTCTTGTGCCAGGTTATGAAGCGCCTTGTTACATTGCATGGTCAGGCCAGAACCGTAGCCCGTTAGTGCGTATTCCAGCATCACGCGGTTTGTCTACACGTGTAGAAGTGCGTTCAGTCGATCCGGCAGCTAATCCATACTTAGCGATGGCTGTTCTTCTTGGCGCAGGCCTTGATGGAATCAGAAGAAAACTGACTCCACCAAATGCCGTAGACCGCAATATCTATGCAATGAACCAAAAAGAGCGTGAAGCAGTGGGAATCGAAGATCTTCCGAGCACACTTTACAACGCCTTGCAGGAATTGCAAAAAGATGAAGTGATGAAAAAAGCATTGGGAAGCCACATTTTGAACAATTTCGTCGAAGCGAAAGAAATCGAATGGGATATGTTCCGCACAAGCGTCCACCCTTGGGAACGCGAGCAATACTTGAAAATGTACTAAGATGAAAACCGTTGGGGCTCTAAGGCTCCAACGGTTTTTTCTGTTTTTATGAAAGTCGTCAATTGGGCAACTTTTTTTATTTGCCCAATTTTTTTAAAAAGTGCTCATATAGTCGTCAAATTTCTCAATTGACCGTTCTTCCATCCAATAGGGTGCTCTTTTTCATTTAAAATAAATGTTAAAATGTGTCACTCATATTATTTATAACTTTTAAAAAGTATTAGAAAAGGTATATTACTATAAGGAGGTGGGATTATGTGGATTTTTATTCTACTTTTAAGGGCTGCTAAAGTCGTAACCTATGGAATCTTAGCATTTTTTGTGTATACAGATTTTATTGGCCCCGAAGGAATCGCAGAAATAATTGGGGTTTCGGAGAACATTAATGATTATGATACTAAAAAGGGCGCACTTATTTTAAGTGAAAACTTAATACGGTGGACGATTTTTGCTGCTGCTTTAGAAATATTAGATAATTTTGTAGGGATGTTCCCTAAGAAAACAAACTATTAAGAGTGTGAACTGCGCCCCATTTAATGGACAGTTTAATAAAAGTACCCTGCAGCTAGGCTGCGATCAGATGACTTCGGTATTGTGCCGGAGTCATCTTTTTTAGATTCCATTGCTTGCGCGTTCCGTTGTAATACTCCATGTACTCATCCACCAGCCCTTTCAATTCATCCAGGCTGGTTGCTTGTTTAAAATCGACATCATCTTTAAAGTGACCAAAAAACGATTCGATGGGAGCGTTGTCGAGGCAATTGCCCCGGTGGGACATGGATTGGGTCAATTTCATCTCCTTCACACGTTGTTGGTATTCGGGATGGGTATAGTGGAAGCCTTGATCGGAATGAATCATCGCTTCCGGGTGAACATTGCCGTCCAACGCTTCCTTCAATTTCTTTAACGTGCGGTAAACAATTTCCATCGTGAGCGTCGTCGTGACTTCATAGGCGACAATTTCACGGCTGGCGACATCTTTTACGGCGGAAAGATACGCCATTTGCCCCGAACGGTTGGGCAAGTATGTGATATCGGTGACGAATACCTTACCGGGTTCATCTTGTTCGAACTCACGATTCAACAGGTTGGGACAGACAGCGTGTTCCTGTGTGGCTTTGGCGATTTGCTTATAGGGGTTCGCTCGCCGGATTTTGGCAAATAAGTTGAATTTGCGCATGAGGCGCAGAATCTTCTTGTGGTTCATCGGCGTTTCCAACAGTTCGGTGAGTACCGTATAAAAGGTGCGATAACCGATTTTCCCCCCATGCGCATCGTAGATGCTTTTGAGCAACAGGTAATCTTGGTAGTCCTGTTCTGCGCGAATGGCGTGCTGTTCCACTTTCTCCAGCCAAGCGTAATAGCCACTCCGGCTGACATTCGCTGTGCGGCAAAGAGTTTCCACCAAATTCTTCAGTTGGAACTTCCGCACCACCGCATTGATCGCTTCGAATTTTTTCGCTGGGGTCAGCTGCGTTTCTTCGCCTGCCTCTCGAGCTCCTCGAGCTTTTTTAGCAACTCATTTTCCGCTTCCAGGTATTTGATGCGTGCTTCCGCTTTTTCGAGCTTTTTCTCCGCAGAGAGATCTTTGGTAGAGGGGCGGCCGGTACTGCCTTTTCCACGACGCTCTTCAAAGAAGCTATCTTCTCCATACGTTCTAAACGTCGTCCGCCAACGGTTCAAGGAAGACTTCGCTTTTTGGGAACCGATAACCGTTAAATCAAATCTACTTTCACTAAAGATTTGGGCAGGGCCTTTGCCCGCTAAGTTTTCTTTCACGGCATGGATTTTGAATTCCGGCGTGTATTGAATCGCCCGATCGGATACGGAAGCGACATTTGGATTCGCCTCCAAGACCCGTTGTTGGTGTTCATTGAATATAATTTTACTCATGTGATCTTCTCCCGTCCAAGTTAGCTAAATTTAGTATACCGGGGTCTGAAAACAGAAAAAACCCCAAATGGGGTCACTTTTTTTAAAGTGTTTACCATTTGGGGTTCAGTTCACCTTGAAAGGAAGAGGGCTTCTTATATAATTTACATTAACC
>NZ_JASDCT010000020.1:0-2235 GCF_030407735.1 Planococcus sp. APC 3900
TTTGGTTAAGTCCTCGATCGATTAGTATTCGTCAGCTGCACGTGTCGCCACGCTTCCACCTCGAACCTATCTACCTCATCGTCTTTGAGGGATCTTACTTGCTTGCGCAATGGGAAATCTCATCTTGAGGGGGGCTTCGTGCTTAGATGCTTTCAGCACTTATCCCGGCCACACATAGCTACCCAGCGATGCCCTTGGCAGAACAACTGGTACACCAGCGGTGTGTCCATCCCGGTCCTCTCGTACTAAGGACAGCTCCTCTCAAATTTCCTGCGCCCGCGACGGATAGGGACCGAACTGTCTCACGACGTTCTGAACCCAGCTCGCGTACCGCTTTAATGGGCGAACAGCCCAACCCTTGGGACCGACTACAGCCCCAGGATGCGATGAGCCGACATCGAGGTGCCAAACCTCCCCGTCGATGTGGACTCTTGGGGGAGATAAGCCTGTTATCCCCGGGGTAGCTTTTATCCGTTGAGCGATGGCCCTTCCATGCGGAACCACCGGATCACTAAGCCCGTCTTTCGACCCTGCTCGACCTGTACGTCTCGCAGTCAAGCTCCCTTCTGCCTTTACACTCTGCGAATGATTTCCAACCATTCTGAGGGAACCTTTGGGCGCCTCCGTTACTCTTTAGGAGGCGACCGCCCCAGTCAAACTGCCCGCCTGACACTGTCTCCCGCCCCGATCAGGGGCGTGGGTTAGAATTTCAATACAACCAGGGTAGTATCCCACTGACGCCTCCGCCGAAGCTGGCGCTCCGGCATCTCTGGCTCCTACCTATCCTGTACAAGTTGCACCAAAAGTCAATATCAGGCTACAGTAAAGCTCCACGGGGTCTTTCCGTCCTGTCGCGGGTAACCTGCATCTTCACAGGTACTATAATTTCACCGAGTCTCTCGTTGAGACAGTGCCCAGATCGTTACGCCTTTCGTGCGGGTCGGAACTTACCCGACAAGGAATTTCGCTACCTTAGGACCGTTATAGTTACGGCCGCCGTTTACTGGGGCTTCAGTTCGCACCTTCGCTTGCGCTAAGCACTCCCCTTAACCTTCCAGCACCGGGCAGGCGTCAGCCCCTATACGTCACCTTACGGTTTTGCAGAGACCTGTGTTTTTGCTAAACAGTCGCCTGGGCCTATTCACTGCGGCTCTCTCGGGCTATACACCCTACCAGAGCACCCCTTCTCCCGAAGTTACGGGGTCATTTTGCCGAGTTCCTTAACGAGAGTTCACTCGCTCACCTTAGAATTCTCTTCTCGCCTACCTGTGTCGGTTTGCGGTACGGGCACCTCCCGCCTCGCTAGAGGCTTTTCTTGGCAGTGTGAAATCAGGGACTCGAGGACAAGTCCTCTCGCCATCACAGCTCAACGTTACAGGAATGGGATTTGCCTCATTCCACGCCTCACTGCTTGGACGTGCACAACCAACGGCACGCTCTCCTTATCCTTCTGCGTCCCCCCATTGCTCAAACGGCGGGGAGGTGGTACAGGAATATCAACCTGTTGTCCATCGTCTACGCCTATCGGCCTCGACTTAGGTCCCGACTAACCCTGAGCGGACGAGCCTTCCTCAGGAAACCTTAGGCATTCGGTGGACGGGATTCTCACCCGTCTTTCGTTACTCATACCGGCATTCTCACTTCTAAGCGCTCCACCAGTCCTTCCGGTCTGACTTCAACGCCCTTAGAACGCTCTCCTACCACGGACATCAAACGATGTCCATCCACAGCTTCGGTAATCCGTTTAGCCCCGGTACATTTTCGGCGCAGTGTCACTCGACCAGTGAGCTATTACGCACTCTTTAAATGATGGCTGCTTCTAAGCCAACATCCTGGTTGTCTAAGCAACGCCACATCCTTTTCCACTTAACGGATATTTGGGGACCTTAGCTGGTGGTCTGGGCTGTTTCCCTCTTGACTACGGATCTTATCACTCGCAGTCTGACTCCCAAGTATAAATCACTGGCATTCGGAGTTTGTCTGAATTCGGTAACCCGGGATGGGCCCCTAGTCCAAACAGTGCTCTACCTCCAGGATTCTCTTCTTGAGGCTAGCCCTAAAGCTATTTCGGAGAGAACCAGCTATCTCCAGGTTCGATTGGAATTTCTCCGCTACCCACACCTCATCCCCGCACTTTTCAACGTGCGTGGGTTCGGGCCTCCAGTAAGTGTTACCTTACCTTCACCCTGGACATGGGTAGATCACCTGGTTTCGGGTCTACAACTGCATACTCTG
>NZ_JASDCT010000021.1:0-1676 GCF_030407735.1 Planococcus sp. APC 3900
AAATTGGAGGCCACTGAAAAACTACAACAAAAAGCACCGGATTTCTGAATTTTAGAAATTCGGTGTTTTTTGTTGTATACTGGTTCTAAATTCAAGGAGGGATACCCATGATGCCAGACAGACCATCCATGAAACCCAGTCCTTATGCAGCCCTTTATGATATTGTCATTCCCCAAGATCACATTTTCCGTCGCATCAATGAGCTGGTCGATTTCTCCTTTGTGACACAGGAACTGGCGGAAAAGTACTGTTCTGACAATGGTCGGATGGCCATCCACCCGATTCGCATGTTCAAATACCTGCTTCTGAAAAGCATGAATCCCCTGTCAGATGTAGATTTGGTCGAACGTTCCAAATTCGATCTCTCCTACAAGTTTTTTCTGGATATGGCTCCAGAGGAAGCGGTAATCAATCCAAGTTCGTTAACCAAATTCCGGAAGCTGCGCCTTGAAGATAGCGATCTTTTAGACCTCCTCATCGAAAAGACCATGGCCATTGCGATGGACCTTGACCTGATTGAAACAGGGACCATTATTGTCGATGCCACCCACACCCAATCCCGCTACAACTTGAAAAAAACACAAGAGATCCTGCAGGATCAGTCCCGTAAATTACGTAAAACCATTTATTCGGTGGATGAGTCCATGAAGGAACAGTTTCCGAAGAAGAATACAAAGGATGACCTCGAAGCAGAACTCGATTACTGCAAGGAATTAATCGCGTCGATTGATCAGGTTCCCGGTCTATCGGCCAATCCGAAAATCGGGGAATCGCTTCGTCTCCTGGAAGAAACAATGGCGGATGACATCGAACAGCTGCGCTGTTCGACAGATCCAGATGCCCGAACCGGGCATAAATCTGTGGACACATCGTTTTTCGGCTATAAAACCCACCTCGCGATGAGTGTCGAGCGACTCGTTACGGCGGCGATCGTGACCACCGGTGAAAAAAACGATGGGAAACTTCTTCAATCTCTCATTGAAAAGAGTTGCGCCGCTGGAGTCCATGTGAATACGGTCATTGGAGATACAGCGTATTCGGAAAAAAGCAATCTGCAGTATGCGGAGGAAAATCACATCTGCCTCATTTCCAAACTGAACCCCCAGATTACAGATGGCCAGCGAAAAAAAGAAGACGAATTCGATTTCAATAAAGACGCGGGCATGTACGTCTGTAAAGCAGGACATATGGCGATCCGGAAGGCCCGGCAAGGCAGAAAAGGTGTCGGACAGAATCAAGCGGACACTTATTTTTTCGATATCGAACGCTGTAAGCGTTGCCCGTTACGGGAAGGCTGTTATAAGGAAGGGGCCAAAAGCAAAACCTACTCGGTCTCCATTAAATCCAGCGAACACACCATCCAGAGAGATTTCCAAGAAAGTGACTTCTTTAAAAAAGCGGTCAAAGAGCGATACAAAATCGAAGCCAAGAACAGTGAACTGAAGACTCGGCATGGGTACCGGGTGACTTCCGGGGCCGGATTGAGCGGCATGGCCTTGCAAGGCGCCATGGCGATTTTCACCGTGAACCTGAAACGGATTCTTCGATTACTGGATGAGCGCAGGCAAGCTCCGGAACAATAAAGGCGAAAAAAAAGAATCAGAAGGCAGGATTCCCTGCCTTCTGACTCTTTTTTGTCTCCCGCTGATTCCAAGGGAGGGTTTTTCAGTGGCCTC
>NZ_JASDCT010000023.1:0-1110 GCF_030407735.1 Planococcus sp. APC 3900
TTGGTGGAGCCTAGCGGGATCGAACCGCTGACCTCCTGCGTGCAAGGCAGGCGCTCTCCCAGCTGAGCTAAGGCCCCATTGTTTGGTCGGGAAGACAGGATTCGAACCTGCGACCCCTTGGTCCCAAACCAAGTGCTCTACCAAGCTGAGCTACTTCCCGAACTTGAGTTGCTGAGTGTAAAAATATGGCGCGCCCGAGAGGACTCGAACCTCTAACCGCTTGATTCGTAGTCAAGTACTCTATCCAATTGAGCTACGGGCGCCTATGGAGTTGTGCTCCGGTTTTTGCAAAAAAATGGTGCCGAGGACCGGAATCGAACCGGTACGGTAGTCACCTACCGCAGGATTTTAAGTCCTGTGCGTCTGCCAGTTCCGCCACCCCGGCTAAGGGTCGGCATTATGTGCAAAAAAATGGAGCGGAAGACGAGGTTCGAACTCGCGACCTCCACCTTGGCAAGGTGGCGTTCTACCACTGAACTACTTCCGCAAAAATGGTGCGGGTGAAGGGAGTCGAACCCCCACGCCCGAAGGCGCTAGATCCTAAGTCTAGTGCGTCTGCCAGTTCCGCCACACCCGCGTGGCAATAATGAAATTAAAATGGTGAGCCATGAAGGATTCGAACCTTCGACCCTCTGATTAAAAGTCAGATGCTCTACCAGCTGAGCTAATGGCTCATGTACATGAGTGGTGCCGGAGAAAGGACTTGAACCCTCAACCTACTGATTACAAGTCAGTTGCTCTACCAGTTGAGCTACTCCGGCGAAAGAGAAAAATGGTGGAGGATGACGGGATCGAACCGCCGACCCTCTGCTTGTAAGGCAGATGCTCTCCCAGCTGAGCTAATCCTCCGATATGTATCGCCCAGCGACGTCCTACTCTCACAGGGGGAGACCCCCAACTACCATCAGCGCAAAAGAGCTTAACTTCCGTGTTCGGGATGGGAACGGGTGTGGCCTCTTTGCCATCATCACTGGACTATTTTGTTTTGAAAGACAAGATTTAGTATACCAAGGTTATCGGTATTTCTCAAGCTTTTTTTCAAAAAAACTTGGCTTATTCTTTCAAAACTGGATACACGACACTGGAACTATGCAAGGTTCCGTACATTGT
>NZ_JASDCT010000024.1:0-806 GCF_030407735.1 Planococcus sp. APC 3900
GGTGTAGTAGCAACCCAATCCGCGATCAGCTCGATCATTGATGACACACTTACATATGTCGGCTACGATATTGATGACTTGGCCGTAAACGCGAGCTTTGAAGAAGTGATTTATCTGCTGTGGCACCAACGGTTGCCAAAAGCAGACGAATTGGCGGAACTGAAGCAGCAATTGGCAGACAACATGGCGGTTCCACAGGCTGTGCTGGACCACTTTAAAACATACGACATCAAATCGGTTCACCCGATGGCGGCACTCCGCACGGCAGTTTCCATGCTTGGCCTGTTCGACGAAGAGGCAGAAGTAATGGAGCCGGAAGCGAACTACCGCAAAGCCATCAAGATCCAGGCGAAGATTTCGACGCTTGTGACGGCTTTCGGCCGCATCCGCAATGGCCAGGATCCGATTGCACCCAAATCGGACTTGAGCTTTGCGGCGAACTTCCTGTACATGCTGTCCGGCAACCTGCCGGAAGCAGTGGAAGAAGAAGCGTTCAACAAAGCGTTGGTGCTTCATGCCGACCACGAATTGAACGCATCGACGTTCACGGCGCGTGTGGCTGTGGCAACATTGTCTGACGTCTATTCCGGCGTCACGGCAGCCATCGGCGCCTTGAAAGGCCCGCTTCACGGCGGCGCCAACGAACAGGTGATGAAGATGCTGACGGAAATCGGTTCTGTCGACAACGTGGAAGCGGTCATCAACGAAAAACTGGCGAACAAAGAAAAAATCATGGGCTTCGGCCACCGTGTCTACCGCAATGGCGACCCGCGTGCGAAGCACTTGCGTGAAATGTCCCAGAAATT
>NZ_JASDCT010000025.1:0-633 GCF_030407735.1 Planococcus sp. APC 3900
CAATACTATCTAGTTTACAATTTACACCCCGTTTTTCCCAACGGTCAATTTCTGCTATGTAAGAGTAAATGGTGGAGGATGACGGGATCGAACCGCCGACCCTCTGCTTGTAAGGCAGATGCTCTCCCAGCTGAGCTAATCCTCCATGAAGTTGGTGACCCCTACGGGATTCGAACCCGTGTTACCGCCGTGAAAGGGCGGTGTCTTAACCGCTTGACCAAGGGGCCGTATATTTTGAGAACTTATATCTGGCGGAGAGCAAGGGATTCGAACCCTTGAGACGGTTGCCCGCCTACATGATTTCCAATCATGCTCCTTCGGCCACTCGGACAGCTCTCCAAAATTGGCTCCGAAGGTAGGACTCGAACCTACGACCATCGCATTAACAGTGCGGTGCTCTACCACTGAGCTACTTCGGAATAATTTGATCAGACTGGCAACGTCCTACTCTCACAGGGGGAGACCCCCAACTACCATCGGCGCAAAAGAGCTTAACTTCCGTGTTCGGGATGGGAACGGGTGTGGCCTCTTTGCCATCATTACCAGACTGATTTATTTTGAAAGACAAGATTTAGTATACCAAGGTTATCGGTATTTCTCAAGCTTTTTTTAAAAAAAACTTGGCTTATTCTT
>NZ_JASDCT010000026.1:0-597 GCF_030407735.1 Planococcus sp. APC 3900
AACGGGCTTTGACTACTTGTAGGCACACGGTTTCAGGATCTATTTCACTCCCCTTCCGGGGTGCTTTTCACCTTTCCCTCACGGTACTGGTTCACTATCGGTCACTAGGAAGTATTTAGCCTTGGGAGATGGTCCTCCCGGATTCCGACGGAATTTCACGTGTTCCGCCGTACTCAGGATCCACTCTGGAGGGGCAGGGTTTTCGGCTACGGGGCTATTACCCGCTGCGGCGGACCGTTCCAGGTCGCTTCGCCTAATCCTGCCTTTTGTAACTCCGTATAGAGTGTCCTACAACCCCAAGAGGCAAGCCTCTTGGTTTGGGCTGATCCCGTTTCGCTCGCCGCTACTCAGGGAATCGCATTTGCTTTCTCTTCCTCCAGGTACTTAGATGTTTCAGTTCCCTGGGTCTGCCTTCTCATGTGCTATGAATTCACACATGGATACTGCCCGATTAAAGGCAGTGGGTTCCCCCATTCGGAAATCTCCGGATCACAGCTCACTTACAGCTCCCCGAAGCATATCGGTGTTAGTGCCGTCCTTCTTCGGCTCCTAGTGCCAAGGCATCCACCGTGCGCCCTTTCTAACTTAACCAATGGT
>NZ_JASDCT010000027.1:0-587 GCF_030407735.1 Planococcus sp. APC 3900
TGGGGTATAGCCAAGCGGTAAGGCAACGGGTTTTGATCCCGTCATGCCCTGGTTCGAATCCAGGTACCCCAGCCATTATTATTAAAACGTAGCGACGATGAATTAGAAATTCTTATTGACATCGAAACGATGATGAAGTATAATAGAATTTGTCCCTAAAAATAATTCAATGCGGTCGTGGCGGAATGGCAGACGCGCTAGGTTGAGGGCCTAGTGGGAGAAATCCCGTGGAAGTTCGACTCTTCTCGGCCGCACCATACATCTCTAATGCGCCCGTAGCTCAATTGGATAGAGTACTTGACTACGAATCAAGCGGTTAGAGGTTCGAGTCCTCTCGGGCGCACCATATTTTTTCTTCCATATAATATATGCGGGTGTAGTTTAGTGGTAAAACCTCAGCCTTCCAAGCTGATGATGAGGGTTCGATTCCCTTCACCCGCTCCAAAATTTTATTCCTGAACCTTGAAAACTGAACAGCAAAACGTCAACAAAAGACGTCACGAGCGCCTTGGCGCGAGAACGGCTTTTGCGATGGTCGCCTTCGGGCGATCGGAGCATAGCATTTGAACTTCTTGGGTTCGTGACTT